>JAJRXC010000079.1 GCA_024276495.1 Actinomycetes bacterium | reverse complement strand
GAACGAAGCCGATCACCGCCAACAACGCGACCGCGGCGCCCACCCAGATCAGCTGCGAGCGGTTTCCGTCGGGCGCGTCCTGCGCCGGACTCGCCGAATCCGGCGGCGGTCCGGGCGGGGTCGCCGCGGCCTGCGCCGCGGCCGGGGGTGGGCTCATCGGCGCGGCGGTGGGGGTCGGCCCCGTCGGCGGGTTCGGGGTTCGCCGGCCGGTGCGGGGGGCGACGTCAGCGGTGCGACGGTGTGACCGATCGGGGCACCGTCGGAATCGTCGCCGTCGTCGCCGATCCCCTTGGCGCCGACGAGCACGTCGCGCAGGTCGTCGGCCTTCACCATGATCGTGCCGGTCCGCACGCCGTCTTCGCGAGGACGTTCGCTTTCGGCGATGATCTCGGGCCAGTGCAGCACGAAGCGGCGGCGCCGGATCCAGCCGGTGCCGAACGAGGCGACGCAGGCCCGGGTCAGCTCGAGCGCGAGCTCCTGCGCCGAGCTCTGGCGGTCGGCGAGGTCCTTCGAGAGCGAGCGGTCGATGACGTCGCCGATGGCGGAAGGAAGCTCGGCGCGGGCCGACACGAGAGGGGTCGGCACGGTGACGAGGTGATGGGCGAGCAGGCCGGTCGCGCTCGTCGCTCCCTCGAAGGGAAAGCCGCCCGTCAGCAGCTCGTAGGCCATGATGCCGGTGCTGTACACGTCGGAGGCGGGGGTCAGATCCTCGCCGCGGACCTGCTCGGGGCTCATGTAGGCGGGGGTTCCGATGACCATTCCCGTTGCGGTGCGTCGGGCGCTGGTGTCGAGAAGTCGGGCGATGCCGAAGTCGCCGAGCTTCACGACCCCTTTGGCGTCGTAGAGAAGGTTCTCGGGTTTGATGTCGCGGTGCAAGACGCCGGCGTCGTGGGCGAACTCGAGGGCCGCGCAGCACGCGAGGATCGCGGCGCAGGCTTCGTCGGTGGCGAGACCGTCGCCGGTGAAGCGGTCGCCGAGGGAACCGGTGCAGCGTTCCATGAGCAACAAGCAGATGCCGTCGTCACGGTCGACGAAGTCGTAGACCGGCACGATGTGGGGGTGGTCGAGCGACGCCACCATCTGGGCTTCGGCGACGAACCGTTCCCGCACGGCCGGGTCGGCGGCGAAGGCCCGCGGTAGCTGCTTGATCGCGACCTCGCGGCCCAGCTGACGGTGACGGCCGGCGTAGACGACGCCGAACGCGCCGCGGCCGAGCTCGGCGCCCACCTCGTAGCCGGGGAGCGCATCTCGGACCATGTCTGTTTCTCGTGACACGTTGGTACCTGACGGAGAGTGGGCGGGGTGGTTACAGCGACGGGGTCAGCCGGTCGGGAACTCGGCGTTCCATGTCGCGAGGAACTTGTGGAACCGCTGGTGGGCGTAGGGCAGGAACCGGATCTTCTGGATCGGTTCGAGCGCGAGCGGGAGCGCGGCCATCGCGTACATGTAGTCGGACACCATGACGGCCCGGCGGGTCTCGGCCACGAGCCGGGCGAGCGTCGCGTCCCGGCCGGCCCGGTCGCCGCCGGGTCCGAAGCGAGGATCGTTGTCGAGATAGAAGCCGATGAGCGAGGCGAGGTCGCGATCGTCGAAGCGGGGCGGGTTGATCCGGAAATGGGGCGGGTCGACGAGGCCGTGCGCCATCACGGTCTCCGCGAAGAGGTTGGCGAAGTCGAAGGCGATGTGGTTGCGGCACGAGAACTCGAAGTCGAGCAGCTTGATGGTGCCGTCGGTGAGCTGCATGACGTTGCCGTGGTAGGTGTCGTTGTGGCAGAACACCGGTTCGGAGTCGGGCAGGCAACGGCGGACCATTTCGATGGTGGCGTCGTCGACGAGGCCGCCGGGTGCGGCGAGATCGTCGCAAAGGGCCTGCTCCTCGACGGGGAACTCGTGGCGGCGCTCGGTCAGGATCGTGGTGGCCATGGCCCCCCACTTCTCGTGGAGCAGATCGAAGAACGTGCCGCGGGGGAGGTTCGTGGTGTGGGGCGGATCGACGTCGAGGTGGTGGAGGCGCCAGAGCTCGTCGGCGATGCCCTTTTGGATGGCCGGGTCGAACACGTCGTCGGCAGTGAGGGTGCGACCGTCGTAGAACGCTTCGATGCGGCAGTCGTCGCCGTAGTGATGGCAGCGGGCCGCGAGCTGGTGTTCGCCGAGGAGGAGGAAGACCGACTTCTCCGCCTCGAAGTCGAGAATGGCGTTCTCTTTCCCGTCGAGGTGCCGGTAGAGCACGGCGGGCGGGGTCAGTGTCGGATCTTTGGCCCGGATGGCCATCGTGAACGACGAGAACCCTTTCGGGTCGGCGAACGCGAAGTCGTCGACGTCGAGGCCCCGCCAGCTCTCGAACACGTCCTGGCAGGTCGCCAGGGCCCGGTGCCGCATCGTCGGTGTCGGCCCGGTCGGTGGGGTCGGTGGCATCGGGTGATCCTGTCACAGGGTCGCGGTCCGGGTTCGCCGACCCGGGGGGAATCGAGCGGCGAGATCTCGGATCCGCCGCGTTGCCGGCGGCCCCGGGAGCGGCGAGAGTGACACATGCTCGAAGATTCCCTCACCGACGAGGATCGCCTCGTGTTCGATCTCGCGTTCGCCCGGCTGGCGTCGGGTCCGATGGACGCCGTCGAACTGGCCGACGAGATCCGTACCGGGTCTGCAGAGCTCGCCCACCTCGCCGACATCGGTGCCGACGAGCTGGTCGACGATCTGATCGACATCCTCACCAGAACCGACCGGTTCTGGGTCACCCCCGCGGAGGTGATCTGGCGGGCCGATGTGTTGCTCGACGGGGTGGTGCTGACCCACCGGCTCGGCGGGCGAGAGGTCGTCGATGGGGCCATCGAGATCTGCCCCGACACCGAGATGATCGACTTCGACATCGACCACGACGAGGACCTGCTCATCGACGGTCGGGTCGTGGCGCTCGAGCTCGACCTCGCCGACCGATGGCACGCGTGGTCCCTGCCCGGCGGGCTTCCGTCCGAGGTCGCGGCCGGCGATCTGATCGGTCTGCGCCGCCGTGGCGCCGGCATCGTGCTCGAGCACGGTCCCGAGCTCGAGGCCGCGGTCGCGGCCGGCGGCGGGCCCGAGCCGGCGCTGCTCGCCGCGCTCGAGGAGACGCTGGCCGAGGTCGGGGCCCGGGGGATCGGTCTGGAGGCCACCCAGATCGTCATGGGGGTCCTCGCCGATCATCCCGACTTGTTGCGGGCCCCGACCATTCCCCTGACGGAGCTGCTCGACGCGGCGGGGGCCGATCGCAAGGGTGATTTCTTCGGGCCGGCCGATGTCGACTGGGAGTTGCCGGGGGCCCGGTTCGCCCGCCAGATGAAGGCGGATCTCTTTCGGCGGTGGAGCTTCGACCCGTGTTGCGAGGAGGCGTTCGAGGTCGCCTGCGAGTCGTGGTCCGGACATGCCACGGCCACGCCGTCTTCCCATGAGGTCGGCGAGGTTCGGCGCGCCCTCGCCCACGGGGCGGTGTCGCTCGCGCTGTTCGAGTTCGTCGGCCCAGGGGTCGACATCGAGCGGTGGGAGTCGTGGCTGACACCGTTGACCGACACGGTTCGCCGCGATGCCGCCCCTGCCCTGTACCTGCTCGGGCGGGCGCTCGAACGGGCCGGCCGGATCGTGGCGGCCGAGGAGTGGTTCGAGAGGGCGTTGTTGGCCGATTCCGATTTCTCGCCGCCGCTCGAGTCGTTGGGTGTGTTGGCCTTCGAGCGCGGCGATCTCGCCCGGGCGATCTCGCTGCTGGGCCGGGCGTCGCCGCCGGGGCGCCCGCACCCGATGATCGAGATGCTCGAGTACCTGTCGCCGCCGGTGGTGGAGGTCGGCCGCAACGAGCCGTGTCCGTGTGGGTCGGGCCGCAAGTTCAAGGTGTGTCATCGCGGCAGGCCGCTCGATGTCGGCGACGACACGAGCGCGGCGAAGTTGTTGTTGCACAAGGCGACGACGCATCTGCACCGCCGCGAGGCGCAGGTGCACGAGGAGCTGCTGTGGGCGCTCGACGACGACGCGATCGAACGTCTCGAGTACGACGATTTGGTCGGTGACATCGCCTTGTTCGAGGCGGGCGTGTTCGAGCGTTTCCTCGCTGCCCGCACGGAGGTGCTGCCGGCGGCCGAGGTGGCCGAGGGCCGTCGTTGGCTCGAGACCCCCCGCCGCCTGTTCGAGGTCGTGGGGGTGGAGGCCGGCGAGTGGCTCGATCTGCTCGATGTCACCTCGGGGGACACCCATCATGTGGTGGAGCGCTCGGGTTCGGCCGGGGTCGAGGTGGGTGACTACCTGCTGTTGCGGGTCGTCGGGCCGGAGGACGGTTCCGGTGAGGGTCCGGCGGCGATCGGCGTGGTCACGAAGGTGCCGATGCGGGCTCGGGAGTCGTTGCTGGCGGTCATCGACGACGGCGCCGGTCCGTACGCGCTGGTGCGGTGGTGGTCGGCGGTGACCGCGCCGCCGGCGTTGCGCAATCGTCACGGGGACGAGCTCGTGTTCTGCGAGCTCACCATCGATCCGGGGGTCGACGAGGACTCGACGCGCGCCATCCTCGACGCCTTGTGGGGCGCGGGTGCCCCCGGCCCCGTCGACGAGCGGGACACGTGGCACTGGAACGAGCCGGCCCGTGAGGGCAGCACCGAGATGCTCGTCGTCGCCCGGGTCGATCTGGTCGACGGGGAGGTGCGGGCGAGCACGAACAGTGAGCGACGCGCCGATGACGTGCTGGGCGCGCTGGGTGCGGTGTTGCCCGAGATGCGGGTTGTCGTCGACGAGCGCACTCCGTTCGACGAGGCGGCTGCCGAGCTCGAGGCGGCCGGGCCGAAGGAGGGGTCCGGGATGATCGATCCGGCCGAGGCGCCGCCGGAGGTGCAAGAGGCGATGCGGGCGTACATGCGGGAGCTCGAGGAGAATTGGATCGACGAGCCGCTGCCGGCACTCGATGGGATGACGCCGCGTGACGCGGTGCAGGACCCGACCCGGCGCGGCGACGTCGAACGGATCCTCGCTTCGTTCGTGGTCCGCGACGACGATCTCGGCATGGACCCGGGGCGCATCCGGGGCCTGCTCGGCCTCGACGGGTAGGCGCCGCCGACTTCTGTGCGATCGCGAACATCGCGACTCGCCCCGGTGTGAGATGGTGGTCGTGAGCCGACGACGAGACCCGGGGGCATGCCGATGAGCGAGATTCGCGACTATGAGCCGAGCACGTGGGGTTGGGTCGCCGACCAGGTGGCCGAGTTCGAGGCGTCGGGTGGTGAGCGGGCCAACACGTTGCTCGACACGGGGATCGCGATCATCGTGATGACGACGGTCGGTCACAAGACGGGCAAGCTCCGCAAGGTGCCCCTGATGCGGGTGGAGCACGACGGGGAGTACGCGCTGATCGCGTCGAAGGCGGGGATGCCGCACAATCCGGCGTGGTATCGGAACCTGTTGGCCGATTCGCGAGTCGCGATACAAGACGGCCCCGAGCCGCGCGACTACACGGTGCGTGAGGTGACGGGCGACGAACGAGACGAGTGGTACGCCCGGGGGGTGGCGGTCTACCCCGACTATGCCGACTACGAAGTCTCGGCGGCGGAACACGGCCGGACGATCCCGGTGTTCGTGGCCACCCCGGTGCGCTGAGGCGGCGCGGCGCCGCGGGTCGTCAGCTCGTCGGTGTGGTGACGTCGTCGTCGAGCTCCGCGGGCTGGTCGGTCAGGTCGATGTCGACGTCGGCCGCGGTGTTCTCGTCGTCGTCGGTGTCGGCCCGGTCTTCGTCATCGAGGTCGATGTCGGCGACGATCGCGCCACGTGCCCGCATCTTCTCGACGATCTTCTCGGCGACGGCGCTGCGCCGTTCGTCGGGCAGTCGCTTCGGGAGCCGATATTCGAGCTTCTCGCGGACTTCGGTCTCGCTGAGACCTCTCCACTCTTCGCGCCGTCGCGATGCCCGCTTGAGCGCGAGCGCCACCGTTCCGATGATCGCGGATCCGAGCAAGAGTCGTTTCATGGGGGGAACCTCCTGTTCGGGTCAGACCCTACGTCGGAGTGGGCCGCAGCGAAAGGGGTCGCCGAGGGTTGGCCGGATGGGCCGGCTCGTCGCCGTCGTCAGCGCCGGCCGCGTCGGTCGCGAGACCCGGGTCCGGCGCTCGCGGTGAGGTAGCCGACGTTGATCATGACGATGCCGGCCACGACGAACATGGCCACGTCGGCGCCGGTGCTGGCGAGCCGGGTCGGGCCCGGATCCGGTGCCGCGACGGTGGTCGTGGGGGCGGTCGTCGGTGTCGGGTTCGTGGTGGTCGGTGGCGCGGTCGTGGTGGTGGTCGGCGGCGCGGTGGTGGTCGTCGTCGTCGTTGTCGTGGTGCCGACGGGGGATTCGCAGCCGATCCCGTCGGCGGCCAGCGCGGTGGTCCAGTCGTTGTCCAGGAGGTAGGGGTCGACGCCGGGTTGGAGGATCGTGACCGGTTTCTGTTCCGCGGCGAGGTCGGAGCAGTTGAGGTCGTCGACGATGGGGAGGCACGGCGAGTAGGCCGGGTGACACGACCCTTCCTGGGCCGTCGTCGTGGCTGCGGTGACCACCGATGCCTCGGCGCCGCTGATGGCCGAGAAGACGCCCGCGACGATCGTCGCGACGACCAAGAATTGCCGTGTACGGCCGGCCCGGTGCCTCATCGTTCCCCCCAAAACGTTGCTACGAGGATACGCAGACCGCCCTGAGCGGTCAAAACGGTGACACAGAGTCCCCGCGGGTCGGATCGGGCCGGAGGATCGACGGTGGCGGCGGGGGTGTCCACGGATCGAGGATGTCGTCGACTGTGAGCTCGACACCGGAACGAGTTGGCAGGAAGAGACCGGAGTCGTCGCTCGGTTGGACGACCGGCCGGGTTGGGTGCGCGTCGGGGTGCGTCGGAGACCTCGGTGAGTTGCGAGGCGTTCAGCCGGAGGCGCCGGCTGCGATCAACGAGGCGATCGTGCCCACGATGAACACGACGAGCATCACGGCCATCGTGGCGGCCACGATGGTCACCGCGCGACCGAACTCGCTCATGTGGACACCCGAGGTGTCCACGTGCATGCCGAGGCTGTCCAATCGGGTGCCGACCGTGTCGGACCGCGTGTCGACGCTGGTGCTCAGGTTGCCGAACTGTGCATCGAGGTGGTGGCGAGTTCGGTCTACGGGATCGGTGGCATGGATTCCATCATGGCGTCTGCGGCGTGCTCGTCCATCAGTTCGACAAGTCGCCAGCGGATACGGAGGCGGGTCTTCTCGTCGGCGGGCATGGTTCCCTCGTGGGTTCGGGAAATGTCGAGGGGAAGTCCTTGCTGGTGCCGAGAGTACGGCGGGGGTGTGACATCGACCTGGTGCCGGGGTCGATGATGTGCACGCGTCAGCGGCGGATCTCCGTGATAGTCGATCGGATCGCGCCGATCAGGTTCGCGTCGATGCTCTTCCCCGACGCGCTCGATGCGACAAGTGACCCGACGAGCGCGGTTGTGAGCAGCGCGAGCAGCCGTTCGGAGTCCTCGGCGTCGATCTCGCCGAGCTTCGCTGCCTGGCCGAGCGCCCGACCGAAACCGGCGCGTAGTCGCTCGAAGTAGTCGCCTGTTCGTCGTGAGACCTCGGCGTCGCGGAGGTCGACGTCGGCCATCGCGTTGATGAGAAGACAGCCGCGCGCACCTGGAGGTCGCGCGGCGCGAAGGAGGTTGTCGAGATACCTCTCGATGTCGTCGAGCCCTCCTCGGCCGATCTCCAGCGGTGCCATCACTTCGTCGAGATCATCGAGATACGCATCGAGAGCCGCGAGGTACAACTGCCGTTTCGAACCGAACGTGCCGTAGAGACTCGACGCACTGAGGTCGGTGGCATCGAGCAGAACCGACGTTGTCGTCCCCGTGTACCCGTGCCTCCAGAACGCGACGAGGGCGCGACCGAGAACCTCTCGTTCGTCGAACTCTCGCGGTCGCCCAACTTGTCGCATGTCACTCCCTGTTGCAAATATGGAATACTAGTTCCAGAATAGGGCGGATGGTAGCTTCTGCCGCGTTCCCCTACGAGTCCCGCTTCGTCGATGTCCTCGGTTCGAGGATGCGCTATGTGGAGGAGGGCCATGGCAACCCCGTGCTCTTCCTGCACGGCAACCCGACATCGAGCTACTTGTGGCGTAACATCGTGCCCTTCGCGGCACGGCACAATCGAGCGATCGCGTTCGACCTGATCGGAATGGGGCAGTCGGACAATCCCGACCTCGACTATCGCTTCTTCGATCACGCCCGATACGTCGACGGATTCATCGAGACGCTCGGTCTCACGAACATCGCGTTGGTGCTCCACGACTGGGGGTCGGCGCTGGGGTTTCACTACGCGCGTCATCACGAGGACAACGTCAGAGGTCTCGCATTCATGGAAGCGATCGTGCGGCCGATGCGGTGGTCCGACGCCACGGTTCTCGAGAGGTTCCTCTTGAGACGGATGCGCCATCGCGAGAGGGGCGACCGGATGAACATCGACAAGAACTTCTTCGTCGAGCGAGTCCTGCCGATGATGACCAGGCGGCGGCTGACTCCCGCCGAACGCGCCGCCTACCGCGAGCCCTTCGGAGACCCCGCGTCTCGACGAGCGGTGGCCCAGTGGCCCCGGGAGATCCCGGTGGACGGCGACGGCCCCGAAGATGTCCGTCGTGTGGTCTCCGACTACCGGGCATGGCTGGAGACGACCCCGCTGCCCAAGCTTCTTCTGCACGCGACGCCGGGCGTCGCGATCAAACGACATGTCGTGGCCGAGTTCGAGGCCGTGCTCCCCAACCTCACGAGTGTCGACATCGGTGCGGGAAAGCACTTCGTCCCCGAGGACCAGCCCGAAGCGATCGGGCGGGCCCTGGAAGCCTGGCTCACCGAATTGGCCGGACCGGCACGATGACAATGCGGGCCGTCGTCGCGTCGGACCACGACCCCTCGCTCGGAGCCCTGGCCGTGCATGACGTCGCGCGGCCGAGCCCGCGACGGCACCAGGTTCTCATCAAGGTCCACTGTGCCCCCGTCAATCCGATCGATGTGATGATCCTGAGAGGGACGTATCCGGCGCTTCCCCCCGCGCCGTTCATACCCGGCGCTGTCGGAGTGGGAACCGTCGTCGGACACGGCGGTGGACTCGGTCGAGTCCTCGTTGGGCGTCGTGTGGTCTTCGCCGCGCCGCCGGGGTCCCCTGGCACGTGGGCCGAGTACGCGTGCACGGGTGTGAGCCTCTGTGTGCCACTCGGCGACCGGTTCAACGACTCCGACGCGGTCAACCTGCTCGCCAACGGCATGACCGCGGTCGGGCTGACCGACCTGCTCGATCGATCGAGACACGAGTCCGTCGTGTTCACCGCCGCGGCGAGCGAAGTCGGTCAGCTCTTCAACCGCGTGACCCGTGGTCGACGCTCGCTCATCAACGTCGTACGTTCCGACACGCAGGCGGACATCCTCCATCGGCTCGGTGCCCGGATCGTCCTGAACTCCTCAACGGACGACTTCCCGGCTCAGCTCGGGTCGTGGATCGAACGAACCGGGGCCACCGCGGCGATCGATTCCGTCGGCGGAACGCTGGCCGCGAGCCTCCTGGACGCGCTACCGGACCGCGCCGAGCTCATCAGCATCGGCCGGCTGTCGGGTGAGCCCGTCACCATCGACGCGCTCACCAACCTGACCTACCGCCAGCAGCACATGACCGGGTTCAGCATCTATGCCTGGCTCGACAACCTGTCACCTGCCCGCCGCATCCGAGCGATCCATCGTGCTCGCCGACTCTACGGACCACACGGGCACCGCACCAGGGTGCAACACATCGCAGGTCTCGACGATGCGGCGCAACGCCTGCCGGACCTCATCGCCAACACCAGCGCCGGGAAGACCCTCATCTCCCCACTGTCGGGCGCCACTCGGCCGAGTTAGCGGCTGCTGCCGCTCCTGCTCGGCGATGGTGACCCGTTTCCCGCCGAGGAATCTGCGCGACCCGTTCAGAGGGCGAGGTGGAGACGCAGGGCCTCGCCGAGTTCCGCTACGAGTTCTGCCGGCAATCGTCCGACGCGTTCGCCGACTTGCTCCGCGTCGATGAATCGGACTTGCTCGGCTTGGGCTTTCGAGTCTCGCTCGAGCTCGGTGCGGGCGGCCTCGAGCAGGACCTGGAAGGGATGGACGCGGGCGGTGTTGGAGGTGACCGGCACCACGGTCACCACGCCGCGCCGGTGGCGTTCGGCCGTGCTGTTGGCTCCGTCGTTGCTGACGATGATCGCCGGCCGGCGCTTGTCGGCCTCCGAGCCACGTGCCGGTTCGAGATCGACGAGGCAGATCTCGCCTCGGCGCATCAGCTCACACCGCCGGCGACTGCGGCATCCCAGGCTTCGTCACCGCCGCTTTTGACCACTCGGCCCAGGCCGACTCGTAGACGGGTCCGAGTTCGCTGGCCCGGAGGAGCCGGACGGCCTTGTGCAGAACCGCGGATCTCGACGCGTAACCCTGAGTCTCGGCGTAGGCATCGAGGAAGACAACGTCCTCGTCGTCCTCGTCGGGCAGGCTCACACTCCCTTTCGTACTCAGGTCCTACCCGGAGTAGTGCGATAGGGGCAACCGGCCAGGCTGGCGGCAAGGCGGTCACTGCAGGCTGAGCGGTGTCGGTGGGGGCGTCTACAGTTGTCGCATGGGCATGACCGACACCCCACCCCACGTGCGGCGCCGGCTGTCGGGCATCTTCGCGTCGATGGACGGCGCGGAGCGGGTGGCCTGTGCAGTCGAGATGGCGGAGGAAGCGAAGGTCATCGCGGTTGCGGGCATCCGGGCGCGACACCCCGAGTGGTCAGATGCCGAGGTGTCCGTCGAATGGTTGCGGCTCCTGCACGGCGACGAGATCGCTGATCGTGTGGCCCGATGCAGTTCGAGTTCCTGAGCGCGGTCGTCGCCCTTCTCGACGGCGCCGAGATTCCGCACATGCTGGCGGGTTCGATGGCGAGCACCTACCACGGTGAGCCGAGAATGACCCGTGATGTCGACATGGTCATCGACCCGACGCTCGAGTCGATCGGTCGCTTCGTTGCTGCCCTCGACCGGTCTCGGTACTACGTGGACGATGCCGTCGAGGCGGTTCGCCGACGCGGCATGTGCAACGTGATCGACACCGACACGGGGTGGAAGGTCGATCTGATCGTGCGCAAAGACCGTGCGTTCAGTCGCGAGGAGTTCGGTCGCCGCGAGCCGGCAGTCATCGGCGGGGTGGAGCTGTTCATCGCCACGGCGGAGGATACGGTTCTGGCGAAGCTGGAGTGGCGGGCTCTTTCGGACTCCGAGCGCCAGTTCCGCGACGTGGTAGCGGTGCTCGTGGCGCAAGAGCTCGACGTGGCCTACCTTTGGCACTGGGCCGCAGAGCTCGGCGTCACCGAGTCGCTCGACGAGGCGTTCACTGCCGCCGGTAAGGCGTAGATCGCGCAGCTCGTTCTCGGGTTGAGCACGGCTGTCGATGGCAAGGCTGCATGCATATTCGAATTCAGCTGTGTCTGCCCGGGTGCATGGGAAGTACCAGCGTGCGGATCGATACCGACACCCACGTGCTCTTGAAGCGGCCGGCCGGCGATCTCGGGTGACGTCGTCGACCTCGACCTGGGCCCGCCAACCGGTCGCGAGGCCGGCTTCCGGCAACCGGCGGTAGTGGTCACTGCCCAGTGGGTTCTCCACGCCGGACCGAGCGTTCTCCCGATGGTGCCGTTGACGACGACCGTCCGGGCGTTCGCATCCGAGGTGGTGCTCGAACCGGACCCCCGCCAACGGGCTGCAGGCCCGATCTGCGGCGTAATGCCAACATGTTCGAGCCGTCTCGACGGTTCGAACGGACCAGGTGCGCGGCAACGTGGGGGCTGTCGACCTCCGCCGGATCCGAGAGGTGCTCGCCCACGTTGCTCGACATCGACGGCTGAGTCCGGGAGCACGACCACTTGGCCAGACATGCGAGATGACTCGTTCTCTCCCAGAACACGTCGACGGGAACGTTGCTGAATCGAAAGCAAAGTTTGCGTTGGTCGATCAATGATTCCGGCCAGGCCCGGGTCCGAGTAAGCACGACGGCCGACAGAGCCACGACGCACACGCGGCGCCGGCCTGCGGGCGCACCGTCAGCGGTCGAGTTCCAGCTCCACGATGTCAACCGAACCATCCGGTGCGAGGATCGCGTAGATGACGATGAAACGAACGAGGGAGCCGCCGGCGATCAGCATGCGGATTCGGGGCTCGTTGTCGACCGGCAACGTGGCGCCCTCGTAGTCCTCGGCGAGCATGTCGATGATCCGGGGCATGTCGTGAAGGAGGAAGTCTGTTGTCGACGGTGTTCCCGCGGCAGAGCGGTGCTCGGGGAGTAGCTCGTCGAGTCGATCGAAGAATCGCTGAGCGACGCGGACTTCGCGCCGGTCCGTCACTCGGGAGTGGTGGACGGAAGCTCGTCGGCGAGACGCTTCCCCGTTTCCATGATGCGAGCCCGAAACTTCGCGGGAAGCTCATCGAGGTCATGGACAACGCGTTCGTCGAATGCCGCGGCGCGTTGATCCGGGGTCATCGCGTCGAGCTCTTCGGCGGTGAGGATCCTGCTGTTGTCGGGCATGGCACGACTCTACCGAACCCCGGTGACGGCGTTCGGTCGCTCAGCGGCCGATGCCGAATCGCTGGCGGTCGTCGTGGTCGAGCTCGGAGATGAATGGGCCGAGGGTGCGAAGCGGGACCCACACGGTTCGGGGGGAGACCACCGATGGCTTGCGCAGCTTCAGTGTCCGCCACGATGCCAGGCGGCGTCCTCCGCCGTGGGCAACGGCCGAACCGGTGCCGTGGATGGCGAGGACGGCCGCGCTGTCGGTGTCGATCTCGACGATGATCGCGGGCCGTCGCTTCGATTGGCGGCCGGCGTCGCGTTCGCCGGAATCGGCTGCGAGTGCTCTTCGTTCGAGGGACAACGGTGAGTCCCATCTCGCGTGGGAGGGGAGTGGCACCCCTCTGATCACAACCTCGGTATTCGTTCCGTTCGGCCGAGGGAGGGAGGCCCACGTCGGTGCAAAGTCGACGCTGATGGATGCGGTGGACTCGCGCGACGACTCTGAAAGCGAGGATGGGCGACTCCAAAGGGGTGTCGTATCGCCATCGAGCCTGATCTCAGTGGGCATTACGCCTGTCGTCCAAAGCACGTCCAACGCGGCGATTGCCTCGAGCACCGATCCCAAGAAGTCGCGGTCACCGACTCCGTACGGAGCGGCAACGTGCCACGCGGCGGCTCCCGGAGTCAGGAGTCCCGCGGCGACGGCCTCGATGATCCCATAGACGAAACGTGCGGCTCGCAGCGTCTCGCGCCAGGTCCTCGCTTCGTCTGCGTCACAAGGTTCTGGCTGACACGAAGCGACCGCTGAGAGCAGGTCGCCGCCGGGAGCGAGCGAGGACGGGCCATCGGCGCGGCAGACGACAATGCCGTTGTCGGCGAGTGCGCTGTCGCGCTGGGCGTCCTCGGCGAGTCGGCTTCGATGGTCACCGTCGATTTTGAGGGCCGCCGTCGCCCCTCCAGGGCAGGAGAGCAGAAAGTCGATCCACCGCGTTGTCTGACGGCTCGACGAGCCGCCTGCTGCTTCGAGCGGAGCCTGCGGAAACAGGAACTGGGCTTGCGCCGAATGTGACTCGGTCGCGACTCGAAAGAAGGGGACTTCGAACGTGGGATGAAGGTCTAAAGCCGGATCGACTTCGTGGTCTTTGGGCGGGAAGAGAGCCCAGAGCACTGCCTCGGTGACTTCAGCGGCACCGGTCCCTCCGATCGGTGGCAGTGTGCCGCGCTGGAGCAGACGCCGCGCGATTGTCACCCAGAACTTGGTGTCTGAACCAAGCTCCGGCTGGTGCAAGGGGCGAGCGATGAGTACGGAGGCGAGCCCGTAGGCAAGACGAGGATCGTGGCTTGGAAATCGGTAGCCGGCCGGCATCGCCCCAACCGTCGTGTAGCGACTGATCCACCCCGGGCGTCTGTTGCGGTCGCGCCATCCGGCCGGCTCCAATGCCCATCCTGGGAATACCGGTTGCCAGTCTCGTTTCGTGGTCTCGACCGCCATTGCTTCTCTCCTCCCCCAGTGAAGGATCCTGCCCCCGGCTAGAGATCCGAACAAGTCGCATGGTCGGGTGGCGCGTCGCGGTGCGGTCGCCGACGCAGAAGCGGTCTCGGACACGGTTGGCAGGTCGCTATCTGCGATCTCGCAGCTTGGGTTGCGAGTTCCCGAACATGTGGTGATCACTCCGCAAAGGGCGTGGCCGCGCGCGAAGGGGGTCGCCGTCGTCGCATCTCGCGTCGGCGCGGGCATCGTGTCTGGCGGGGCCAAAGGCGTCGACATCCTTTCGATGGACGCTGCCTACCGCGCCGAGATCCCGAGTGTCGGCGTGACTGCCGAAGGCCTGGAACGGGCCGGGCGTCGAAAGGAGCTCCGCGGTGCTGTTGCCGAGGAGCGCCTACTGCTCGTGTCGGCGTTCGCCCCAGGCGAACGGTTCAGCGTCGGCAGCGCCATGGGTCGCAACAAGCTGATCTACGCGCTCGCAGTCGCAACCCTCGTCGTCGCGAGCGGCATCAACAGCGGCGGCACCTGGGCCGGCGCCTCCGAAGCGCTTCGGCGGCGGTTCGGTTCCGTTGCCGTCTGGACCGGCCCCGGAGCGGGACCGGGAAACCCGGCGCTGGTGGAGAAAGGAGCCGAAGCGGTCAGCGACCTCGCGACCTGGCAACCGCTCGAGGCGGTGCAGCCCACCCGCCCCGAAACCACGGCTCAGCTCGGCCTCGGCATCTGAATCAACCTCGACCGAGTCATCTTCCTGACAGGCCCGAGGTGAGACCCCGGTCGTCGTCCAGATGCCAGTTTCTCGGCGAGTCGCCCGACTGAAGCGGGCCGGCGCGCACCCGTGGCCTCAGTCCCGATTGCGCCCACCAAGGCTCGAGTCGGCGGCGGCCGGACGGTGCCGCCGCCGGACCCCGCATTCCTGCCAAGCCTCTCGGCCCGCGGCAGAGGCAGTGTGGAGAACGGCGAGTCCCTGTAGATCGGCCCGATGTCACGGCACCCGGCGACTTGAACATCACCGGAGGCGTTTGGCTGGCGAGGAGGACCGGATCGGTGGACGACGAGCAGATCGACCGGGAACTGATCGAGCGAGATCTGATGCCCGAAGGACCCGCCGGACCAGCCGCGGAGCTGTTCATCGACATGGCCCACGCGCCCGAGGTCGATCGATACCGTGGCGCCATGCTCGGGGCGCATTGCCGTGCCAGTGTCGCCTGGACGATCGCCGAGCAGGCAGGCATCGAGCTTTCCGAGACGCGCTGGAAGCCAAGGAGCTTGTTCGACTTTTCGACCCTGGGCGGCGAGAGGGTCGCGATCGCGCTGCTCATCGGTGGCGACCGTCACCCGGATTATTTTCACGTGATCGCCCGTGCCCCCGCCTCCTCGCTTCAGCTCGCCGTGTCCGATCCGGACGCCCGAATATGGCTTCCGGACCTGTGGATGGCCTTACCGGTGCAGGTCCGGCCTCGCGAAGCGCGTGCCGATGCCGGCGTCGCGTTGCGCGCCGCGCCGCTCGGTCTCGCTTTTGGTCGCGACTTGGAGAAGCTGCGCCGCGAGGTCGCCCGTAGTGCCGTGGTCTCCCACACCCACCGAGATGCGATCGCATGCGGTATCGCGCAGGCCTACGCCGTCGCGCGTCTGACCCGCACGCCGGCTCGCGGGCTGGACCGACGGGTGTTCGCTACCGAGCTCGCGGCTGTCCTGGAGAACTTCGCCTCTCGGGAGATGATCGACGCCATCGAGCGGACCGCCGGGCCGCCCGACGAACGATGGGTTGCCGACGATCCGGAGACTCGTTCCAGCGGGATCTCGGTGCTGACAGACGCGCTCGTGGTCTTCTTCGACCACGCGGAAGACCCGCTCGCCGCGGTCGCCGCTGCGTGCGACGCCGAGCACAACGCGGCGAAGGTCGCCGCACTGACCGGGGGATTAGTGGGTGCGTATCACGGCGGCCGCGCGCTGATGAAGGGCCGGCTCAGGCGCGTGTTCGAGCATTCCCGCTGCCGAGAGCTCGCCGACCGACTCCATGAACGCTTCGTCGGCGGCACCGGCACTCGCCAGCCAGACGGGGGGCGCCGGCCACCGCCGGATCATCTGACAACGTCGTTCGAACCGAGCGTCGTTCTCCGCCGGTCTCGCGACGTCGCTCCCCGCGAGCTTCGCGACAGGGACAGCTCCGCCGTGCTCGGAGAAGGCCGCCGCCGCTACTCGTAGATCTGGACGATTCTCCCACTGGCCTTGATCTCGTTGATCTGAACCTTGAGTCGGTCCCAGGCCCGACGCCGGGCCGGTGTCATCTCCAACGATGACTCGCTCGGCGACGCACCAAGGGTGATCTCCTTCGTCATGGTCATCAGTTCATCGGCGGTCACCCGATCTTCGGTCATTCGGCTCCGATCTCGGCGTGGAGGGGACGATCCCCGCCGATCACGCCGTGGCAATTGAAACGACGAGACGACGCCGATTCGTGGTGGATGGCGGATCTCCCGCCGTGTTCCTGCGGGACCCTGCCTGTTCGGGCGGGTGAACTCAGATCCTGGTCCATGCTCCGCACCCTCTGGATTCGAAGGCCACGTCACCGGCATCGATCGCGATCGTCACCGTGGCGCCGGCATCCCAGTTGTCGTTGGCGATGATGTCGCCGAGCGTGTTGCCGAGGCCCGACAGGCGGGCGTTGTAGCAGTTGAACGAACCGCTCGGAACCACCGTTCGATACGGGCCCGGTGTGATCTCGGTGCCGACGAGCCACACACCGTCACCCGGGATGACCCCACCGCTGGGCATCGGGCTCGGCCCGACGACATAGGCGTCGTAGAACCGCTTCAGGAACGTCACGACCTCACCGCGGGTCACCGGATCGTCCGGAGCGAACGTCGTCGGCGTCTTGCCGGTCGTGATGTCGTTCGCCTTCGCCCACGCGACTGCATCGGCATAGAACCGACCCTCGTCGACATCGGTGAACCCAGCCACCGCGGCACCGGCGATGTCGCCGGTCGCCAACGCCAGCACGACGACCACCGCCACCAGAGAAACACGCCTCATGTTCGATCCCCTCGCTCGCCTACAGAGACAGTACGAGAACGCCGTGACAGCGACCCGAGTGTCGGACGCCGAGCCGGCCACGTCGACGGTGGCCCGCAGATGCAACCGAGCGCGGCGGAGATCGAATCCCAGCCAGGTCCTACCCCAGCCCGGCCTTGTCGAGAATGGCGATCAGGGTCGGACGACGGCGATGCTGCGCACGCAGGGCGGCGAGATGTGCGGCGAACTCCTCCGACCGGCCGGCACTGTCCGCAGCTCGCCGCGCCTGAGAGAGCTGTTTCGTCGCGGTGCGGTACGCCCTCCGGTCAGCGGTGCGAAGGGTCGAGTCGGCAAGGCGGAGGCAGACCTCGAACGCGGCGGCTGGATCGCTCGGCTCGCGGGCCTCGGCGAGTTGCGCCCACCGGGCGTCATCGAGATCGGCTGCACCGGTCGCCGTCGCCGCGTTCCATGCCGCGTCGATGTCGCCCTCGGCGAGGAGCGCATCGACAAAGCCTCCGACGTCGCGAGCTGCAAGCACGCCGCGGGCATCGGCTTGTTCGGTCGCCCAGACACCCATCGCCGCAGCCGTCTTCCGCAATGTGGCGTAGGTCGTCGAGCTCGCCATCCGCCGGTGCTGTTCACGACGGAGATCGAGCACTCCGGCCTCGTCGCCCCGAGCAGCGAGCACCCCGGCTGCGATGTCGTAGAGCTTCGCGACCTGCCAGCCGCTCGTCGACCCGACGCCCCGCATGGCCCACGCCAGTGCATCGTCGCCGCGGTCGAGCTCGAGCATCGCCTCGGCCACGCGGATGAACTGGTGGGGCGCCGTGAGATAGCCGCCGAGCAGCGAGACGATCCGATCGACGTCGCCATCGAGCACAGCCAACCGCTCCTCGGTGTATCGCACCGCGAACTCTCGATCAGGACCGGCGGAACGTTCTTCGACCGCACGGCGCAAAGCACGGAGACCCTTCTCGCCCAGGGCGGCCGAGTAGCGGACGGGGTCGACGGTGAAGAAGTCCTGGTCGTCGAACCCGAACCGCACCATCCACCTCGCCAGCGCCCCGGGATCGGCCACACCCGCATCACAGATCTGCTCGTGCGTCTCCAGAAGTCGCCGGGCGAGATCGCCGATCGTGCCCGCCGAGTCGTCCGCGTGGAAGATGACCTTCACCACCCGGTTGATCGCCATCTCGACCAGCTTGAGCAACTCCCGCGATGGGGCGCGCCGCGCCTCGGCCGCGATCTCGTCGACGACGTGACCGGCGTCTCGGGCCCACCCCATGGATTCGCGATAGCCCAGGTGTCGTCGGGTTCGTAGCGAATCCAACTCCATGCGCAGGTACGCGACGCGATCGGGCGGCTCGGCTGTTGCCCCGCGGATCGTTCGGGCCACGTCTTCGTGTCGGGCCGCCGACTCCAAGAGCAGCCGTCGCGCCTCGTCGTCGCTGAGTCGTTCAACGACGGCGCCGAGGTCGTCGTCTCCTGCATCTCCGCGTCGCGTCACGGTCGGCAAACTAGCGTCACCCCTTGATCGCCGCCGCGCCGCGCGGCTGAGGGCGCCGGTCAGCCACCTCCGCCAAGGGGTCTCGTGCCACGCCGCGGCACTACGCTCCGGGGGTGGCATTGACGACAGGGTGCCGCCAGTCCGAAGCCCGACCGTGAAACGGTTCACGCCGCGCTGGTGGTTCGAGAACCGGGAGACCGGGAAGATCACCGTGGCCCAGTTTCCGAACTGGCCGTTGTTCGCGATCGGCGGTGCGTGGATCGTCGGCCGAATCGCCGACGACGGCTCGCGCCTTCACGACCTCGCCGCCATCGCGGCGACCGCACTGTGGCTCTATTGGGGCGTCGACGAAGCGCGGCGCGGGGTCAATCCGTGGCGCCGGCTGCTCGGTTCGAGCGTGCTCGTGTGGCAGCTCAGCCGACTGACCTGACGACCACGCCTCGTGAGGTCGACCCTCCGACCGCGCCGACGAGACGGCCGACTGTCGCCGGAGCACCTCGACGGGGCACACTTGTCGCCGACCGAGGAGAACCTGTGATGAGCGACGCGACCCGTGAGAACGCCGCATTCCTGGACGCCAACATCCGCACACCCGAGATGGAGATGGCCGAGATCGGCGCCGACGTGCCCGATGCCGCCGCACTCACACTCGGCGACATCAACCCGGCCAACCCCCACCTCTTCAAGGACCACCGGTGGCACGACCACTTCGCCCGCCTGCGGGCCGAGGACCCCGTGCATCTCAACGAGATCGACACGGCCGGCCGCTACTGGTCGGTCACCAAGTACGACGATGTCCGAGCCGTCGACGGCGACTGGCAGACGTTCTCCTCGGCTCGGGGCATGACCCTCGGCCCCCGCCCCAGCCCCGAGACCGACGCCCAGCTGCAACGCATCACGTCGTTCATCTCGATGGACCCCCCGACGCACACCGAACAGCGCAAGACGGTGCGGGCCGTGTCGGCGCCGAGCAACCTCCGCAACCTCGAACCGGTGATCCGCGAACGCACCGCCAAGGTCCTCGACTCGCTGCCCGAGGGCGAGACGTTCGACTGGGTCGACACGGTGTCCATTGAGCTCACCACGCTGCTGCTCGCGTCGCTGTTCGACTTCCCGTTGGACGACCGCCGCATGCTCACCCGCTGGTCCGACATCGTCTTCGCCGTGCCCGAACCCGGCGGGGTGGTCGAGACCCAACAGCAGAAGATCGACGAGCTGATGGAGTGCGTCGGCTACTTCGAAGGCCTGTGGGAAGAGCGCCGGGAGAACCCCGGCTTCGACCTCGTCTCCATGCTCGTCCACGGCGACGCCACCAAGGACATGCCGACGATCGCCCACCTCGGCAACCTGTTGCTGTTGATCGTCGGCGGCAACGACACGACCCGCAACACCATGACGGGCAGCGTCTACGGCCTCAACACCTTCCCCGACCAGTACGACAAGCTCATCGCCGACCCCGGTCTCGTGCCGAAGATGGTCCCCGAGATCATCCGCTGGCAGACACCGCTGTCGTACATGCGCCGCACCGCCACCAAGGACTGCGAGATCCGCGACAAGCAGATCCTCGAAGGCGACCAGGTCCTCATGTGGTACGTGTCGGCCAACCGCGACGAAGACGTCTTCGACAACGGCGACGTCATCGACATCGAACGCCACAACGCCGACCGCCAACTCTCGTTCGGCTACGGCATCCACTACTGCATGGGCAGCCGTCTCGCCGAGCTGCAGCTCCGCGTGCTGTGGGAGGAGATCCTCCAACGCTTCGAACGCATCGAGATCCAGGGCGAGCCGGAACGGACCTTCTCGTCGTTCGTCAACGGCTACACCACGTTGCCCGTCACGGTCACCCGCCGCTGACCGGAAGGCCCCGGCGGGGCCGGCCCGCAAGGCCGACCCGGCTTGCGCATCGAAGACCGGGGCGTCAGCTCGCGGTCAGGGCCTCGACGACGGGACCGCAGCGGCCACCCCGGATCTCGGTCTGCGGCGTCCAGTCGGTGTCGATCTGCATGATCACCGGCGCGTCGGCGCCGGTCGGCCGCCACGGGGTCGGACTTTCCGGAACGCCCGTCGCCGCGAAGGTCGTCCACGCCCGCTGCATCTCGGCGCTGAGCCCGGCACCGACCGGATCGAGCTCGGGCGGTAGCCCGACGATCCCGCTCGGATTGTCGAAGACGAAGATCAGCTCCGCCCCGTGGGTCGCCCCCAGGCCGAACGGGTCCTGGTCCGACACGTAGGAGAAGTAGTAGCGGTGGGCCGAGCCGCCGGCGTCGGCGACGGTCTGCGCGAACGTCTCGGCCGTGCACGTGAACGTGACGTCGTTGAGCATCGCCTGGAGTCGGGCCAGGTTGGTCTCGTAGTCGGCGGCCGGATAGAGCCCCATGATGTTGTCGACCGCATCAGGGCCGAACCGACTGGCCACCGTCGCCCGCAGGTCGTCCTCGCTCGGCTCGGCCGCACCGATCGTGAAGAGTGTGAACTCGTCCTGGTTGGAGCCGGTGATGATCGAGATGTCGTTGAGTCGGCCGGCGGCGGCGCGATCGATCGCCGGCTCGCCCAGCACTACGCCGTCGGCGACGAGGTTGCTCGGGCTGTTCGCAACGGCGAGCTCCTCGACCGGGAGGTCACGCAAACAACCAAGCTCGTCGGCGGCACCGGCACAACTCGTGGTCGCGATGAACGCGGCGCCGTCCGCGTAGGCGTCGTTCAGGTCCTGGTGGGTCAGGCAACCGCCACCGCTTTGGATGATCGCCCGCTGGAACAGCCCCTCCGAACCGTCGGAGGCGAGGTGGCCACAGATCGAGAACCCCCCGGCCGACTCGCCGAAGAGCGTGACGTTGCCCGGGTCGCCGCCGAAACCCTCGATGTTGTCCTGCACCCACCGCAGGGCGGCCTGCTGATCCATGAGACCGAAGTTCGCGGCGCCATCGGGTGCGTCGGGATGGGCGAGGAACCCGAGGGTCCCGAGTCGATAGTTGATGGCCACGACGACGACTCCCTGCGCCGCGAGATCGGTCGACTCGTACAACGCCTGATGGGCGGACCCCGATGTGAGCCCGCCGCCGTGGATCCAGACCATCGTGGGAAGGTCGGCGGCACCGTCGGGCGCCCACACGGTCAACGTGAGACAGTCCTCGTTCTGCCCCGGGGAGACGAGGAACTCCGAGGTGACGTCGCCGCCCGGCTGGGGACACATCAGCCCCTCGCCGGTGGCGTCGAACTCCTCGGTCCAGCCGGCGTGTGGTCGGGGAGCGACCCAACGGTTCTCACCCAGGGGCGGCGCGGCGAACGGGATGGCGCTCCAACGGTTGATGCCGGTCTCGCCGGCCGCACCCCTGACCGGTCCGAGACTGGTCTCCACCAGCAGCGGATCGGCCGGCACCGACGGCTCCGGCTCTGGCTCCGGCTCTGGTTGTGGTTCGGGGGCGGCGACCTCGTCCGGCTCGATGTCGGGGTCGGCATCGATGTCGGCCGCGCCGTCTCCGGGGTCGCCGGGTGCCTCGTCGCGGTCGTCGGCGCACGCGGCGGCCACCAGGGCCATGACGAAGAGAGGGCCGAGGACGCGCGTGAGTCGGGACATCGGCAGGAGCGTAGTGGATGGGGCCGACCGCCCGTCTCGGACGTGATGCCCCAGCCGGCGGCCCCGGTCGACCCGCTCGGCGGGGGCAGGGTCGTCGCCGTTCAACCGAGGTTGACGAACGCCGCGATCGCGCCGATCACGCCGACCATGAGGAACATCATTGACAAGACGACCATTCGGGTCGATTCGGCGATCTGTTTCGACAGGCGACCCTCGAGGCCGACCATCTCGTGGCCGAACCCCGTCTCGAGCCCGCCGAGCTCGGTGTGGACATTGGTCGCGAGCCCGCTGATCTCGGTGCGGAGGTTGGATTCGAGTGCCGTGATCTCGGTGCGGAGGTTGGATTCGAGGCCGGCCATGTCCCGCCGGAGGCCGGTCTCGATGCGGGCCATGTCGCCGCGCAGGTCCGAGATGTCGTCCTTGGTGGCGAGCTCGGTCCACGGGATAGGGGGCATGGGCTCCATCATGGCATCTGCGGCGTCTTCGTCCATCAGCTCGATCAGATACTGGCGGATACGGAGGCGGGTGTTCTCATCGGTGGGCACGGCTCTCCCCGGTAGGTCGCATCGAGGGGAAGTCGAGGGTTCGACCCTACGGACCGGGTGTGACATCAGCCATGATCGCATCGGCAGCGATGTCACACGGCGCGAGTAGACCGGTGCCCATGGACGACTTCGGCCGCGAGGCCCTCGACCACCTCCGGGCGTTGACCGGGCGACGCGACGCGAGCTTTCGTGACGGCCAGATCAAGGCGATCCGGGCCCTCGTGGAGCAACGGCGTCGGGTGCTGGTGGTCCAGCGAACCGGCTGGGGCAAGTCGGCCGTGTACTTCATCGCCACACGGATGCGGCGCGACCGCGGCGCCGGACCGACCCTGCTCGTGTCGCCGCTGATCGCCTTGATGGACAACCAGGTCCGAGCCGCCGACCGGATGGGGCTGCGGGCCGCGGTCGTCAACTCGACGAATCGCGACGACTGGGACACGATCCGCGAGCAGTTCGAGAACGACGAGATCGACCTGGTCCTGATCTCCGAGCAACGCCTCGCCAACCCGGCGTTTCGTCAGGACTGGCTGCCCCAGGTCGGAGCCCGGGTCGGTCTGGTCGTGGTCGACGAGGTCCACTGCATCAGCGACTGGGGACACGACTTCCGTCCCCACTATCGCCGCATCGGCCGGTTCCTCCAGCGCCTGCCGGTCGGGGTGCCGGTCATCGGTTGCACCGCCACGGCCAACGACCGTGTCGTCGCCGATGTCGAGGATCAACTCGGCGACGGAATCCTCACCATCCGCGGCGAGCTCGGCCGCGCCGGGTTGCGGCTCGAGGTCCACACCGACAAGCGCCGTCCTGATGCCCGCCTCGCCTGGCTCGCCCGCAACATCGGTGACCTGCCCGGCACCGGGATCGTCTACTGCCTGACCCGCCGAGACGTCGAGGTGGTCGCCGACTTCCTCCGAGCCCACGGCATCACCTGCGCC
The DNA here is from genome assembly GCA_024276495.1 of Actinomycetes bacterium. Lineage (GTDB taxonomy): Bacteria > Actinomycetota > Acidimicrobiia > Acidimicrobiales > Aldehydirespiratoraceae > JAJRXC01. The sequence continues at coordinate 19,219 of JAJRXC010000079.1, read as the reverse complement.
ACCTACGTTGGCGGTGGGACGGTCGAGGATGCCGACGCGAAGAACGCCGCGCTCGACGCGTTCCTGCGCAACGAGATGAAGTGCATGGTGGCCACCTCCGCGCTGGGCATGGGATACGACAAGCCCGACGTCGGCTTCGTCATCCACTACCAGATGCCCCAGAGCGCCATCGCCTACTACCAACAGGTGGGCCGGGCCGGACGGGCCCTGGGGGAGAGCTACGGCATCCTTCTCACCGGCAGCGAAGACCGCGACATCCAGGACTGGTTCATCTCCCAGGCGTTCCCCGACGAGGACGACACCGACGTCATCATCGAGGCCGTCGAGGCCTCCGAGAAACCCGTGCGGCTCGCCCAGCTGGCATCCCGGGTCAACATCGGCACCGGTCGGCTCGGCAACGTGATGGTGCAACTCGAAGTGGAGGGCGTGGTCGACAAGGTCGGATCCGGCTGGGTGCGGACCCCGACCCCGTGGAGCTTTCCCCGCGAACGGGTCGATCAGGTCAACGCCTGGCGACGCGAGGAACAGGCGGCGATGGAGGCCTACCAGCGGATCGATTCGTGTCGCATGCAGTACCTGCGCCGTCAGCTCGACGACCCCGAGCCGGAATCGTGCGGCATCTGCGACAACTGTCGTGGCGTGCGGTTCGGCGCCGACGCCGATGTCGCCACCGTCGCGCAGGCCGGTGATCGGCTGCGCCACGACCCGGTCGAGATCGTGCCCCGCCTGATGTGGCCCACCGGCTTCGCCGAAGCCACGGGTCGCATCCCGGCGGAAGAACAGGCCGAACCGGGCTGGTGCCTCACCCGCACCGGAGAATCCGGCTGGGGCCCCCTCGTCCGCGAGGGCCGGCTCGAGGGCCGTTTCGCCGACGACCTCATCGACGCGCTGGCCGAGCTGTGTGCCACCAAGCTCGACACCCCGGCCGAGTGGATCACCTTCATCCCGTCGAGGCGTCGTCCCCACCTCGTACAGGCCATGGCTCGGGCCCTCGGCGACCGGCTTGCCCTCCCCGTCGTCGACACGGTCAGCCAGGTCCGGCCGACCCAGCCTCAACGCGACATGCACAACTCCAATACCCAACTGGCCAACATCTGGGGCGCGTTCGAGGTCGAGTCGACCCCGGTCGGTTCGTGCCTGCTCATCGACGACCTCGTCGACAGCCGTTGGACCATGACCGTCATCGCCCGCCTGCTCCGGCGAGCAGGCTGCGACGCGGTCGTTCCCGTCGCCCTCGCCGGCGAGCGCCAGTAGGCGCGCTGGGCCCTTGCTACGCCAACACTGCCGGCGTGCGCCACAGCCGACCGAGGAAGGCGGCCATCTGTTCGCGGGTGACGAAGTCGCCCGGCGAGTAGGTGGTGGCGGTGGTGCCGGTGGTGATGCCGAGGCCGTAGATGCACGGGATGTCGTCCTTGGCGAACGAGGTGGTGCTGACGTCGGTGAACGGCGTCGTCCCCCCGGTGCAGGCCTCACCCGTCATCTCGCGGTAGAGGCGGGCGAGGAAGGCGGCCATTTGTTCGCGGGTGACGAAGTCGCCCGGCGAGTAGGTGGTGCCGGTGGTGCCGGTGGTCACCTCGAGGCCGTAGATGCACGGGATGTCGTCCTTGGCGAACGAGGTGGTGCTGACGTCGGTGAACGGTGTGGCACCGGTCGGGCAGACTCGATAGATGTCCTCCACCCAGTAGAGACCGCCGTGCTCGCTGTCGCGCGCGGTGAACCCGATACGGCCGTCGGGCAACACCACACTGTCGATCTGGTCGTTGAACATCTCGACTTCACCGATGCTCGACGGGTCGGTCGGCTCGAGGAGGTACGGCGTGGTCACATACTCGCTCCACGTGCCGCCGGATCGCACTGAGGCGCCGATGTGACCGGCGTAGTTGCCGTCGGCCCAGATCACCACCGGGTTCCCGGCGCGATCGAAGTTCAGCTCCACCGAAGTGCTCCATCCGAGCTCGGCGAGGATGCGATCGGTGAGGATCTCCTCCATCGACCAGGCCCCGGCGCTCGACATCGTGCCGTAGGTGGTGTGCCCGGTGTCGTCACCCTGGATCGCGATGTGCAGCTTGGCGTCGGGTCCGACCGCGAGGCTCGGTTGTCCGTCGGCCCCGTTGTAGATCTCCCCGTCGGTCAGGGGGCTCGTCCCCTGGATCAGGCTGTCGCTCCACCCGCCGTTTCGTGTTGCCAGCCGCTGCTGGTCATTGGAGTTGTCGGCGTAGGCGATCACCGGCCCACCTTCGTACAGGATCATGTCCAGGTAGCGGCCGACGCTGATGCTGGTGCCGTCGCCGTCGGCGTCGATCAGCACGTCGGACCACACGCCACCGGCGCTGCGTTCGGCGTAGCGGAGCTCCCGGTTGGTGGCGTCGTAGTACGCGACCGCGGGGCGCCCATTCGGCAGGATCAGGAGCGACAATTCTACCCCAACGTTGATGCTGGTGCCGTCGCCGTCGGCGTCGATCAGCACATCGGACCACACGCCACTGGCGCTGCGTTCGGCGTAGCGGAGCTCGCGGTTGATGCGGTCGAAGTAGGCGACCGCGGGGCGGCCGTCGTCGAGGACGGCGAGGTCGACTTCGCTGCCGACATCAGTGCTGGTGCCGTTTCCGTCGGCGTCGATCAGCACGTCGGACCACACGCCACTGGCGCTGCGTTCGGCGTAGCGGAGCTCCCGGTTGGTGTCGTCGTAGTACGCGATGGCGGGCCGGTTGTCGGCGAGAAGCGCCACTGCCGAGGTGCCGCCGACGAATGTGCTGGTGCCGTCGCCATCGAGGTCCACGACCATCGGCCGGGACCGGATCTTCCCGGCGGCCTCGGCGCGGACCACGCCGGCCTGAGCGGCGCCGAACCCGTTGTCGATCTGGATGGCGTAGGCAGTGCCCGCCGTCAGTTCGACCACCACCGCATTCCGCTGGCCGGTGGAGCAGCTGAGTTGGGTGAGACCCGACAGCGAGTTTCCGGAGTAGATGCTGACGTTCACCTGGTCCGGAAACTTTGCCTCGATGTACCACGCCTGGGTGGTCGGGGGTGTGAACGTGAGCCAGACCGTTTCGGTGAAGGTGCTGGAGCCGCAGGCCACGGACTCGTTCGCCTGCACACCTTCGGTCCCTGCGAACGACACCCCTCTCACCGCGCTTGGTGCGGCGGAACGGAACGTGAGTGGGCCGCGATCGGCGAACGCATCATCGCCCGGATAGACCCTGGCGACGCCCACCCCGCTGGTGCCGCGCTCGTCGGCGGAATTGAAACCGAGTTGCACGTACTCCTTCTCGCCCGGCGCCAGCGTCATCGCGGTCTCCACCGCGTCGTAGCTGTCGTCGGCGTCGTCGGGGCAGTCTCCGGTCGACGAGGTGAGGGACTCGCTCCAGCCGATCTCGGTGTCGACATTCGAGCCGGTGGCGTACGCGACATAGTCGCCTGCGGCCGGGGCAGTGAACTCCCAATAGCCGGTCGGACCCTCATCACAGACGACCTCGCCGGTCTCCAACGTGGCTTCCAGGTTGTCGAACCTCACTTCGACACCCTCCGAGATCGGGACGGCGTCGGCGAAGTCGTCATTGACCGGGGCGGCGGCCAATGCAGGCGCCACCAGAGCGGCGGTCATCAGCGCGACCAACGCCACTGCTACCCTGCGCTGGCAAGTGAACATCGTCATTGTGTCTCCAACCGTGGATCGGTGTTCGCGAGGCCGTAGCGCGCGGATCCCCGAGTGGACTCGTCCGGACTGCTGCCGCTCTCGTAGGTTCGGGCCATGGACTTCGACATCCCGACCGACATCGAGGACTTCCTCGAACGCCTCGACCGGTTCATCGACGACGAGATCAAGCCGCTCGAACGCGAGCACGACAACATTCGTTTCTTCGACCATCGCCGGGAGGACAGTCGCACCGACTGGGACCGCGACGGATGGCCCAACGCCGAATGGGAGGCGCTGCTCGGCGAGATGCGGCGACGAGCCGACGAGGCCGGATTCCTGCGCTACCACCTCCCCGAACGGTTCGGAGGCCAAAACGGCACCAACCTGGCGATGGCGATCATCCGCGAGCATCTGGCCGCCAAGGGACTGGGCCTCCACAACGACCTGCAGAACGAGTCGTCGGTCGTCGGCAACTTCCCCACCGTGTTGATGATGGAGAAGTACGGCTCACCGGCCCAACAACAGGAATGGATCCCGAAGATGTTGGCCGGCGAGGCCCGCATCGGCTTCGGGTTGACCGAGCCGATGTTCGGCACCGACGCCACCCGCATGGAGACCACGGCCTACCGCGACGGCGACGAATGGGTCATCAACGGGGCCAAACGGTGGAACACCGGCATGCACGCCGCGACCCACGACTACGTCTTCGCCCGCACCTCCGGGGAACCCGGCGAGGCCACCGGCATCTCCAACTTCATCGTCCCGGTCGACACACCCGGTTTCACCATCGAGTTCATGTGGTGGACCTACAACATGCCCACCGATCACGCCGAGGTCACCCTCACCGACGTGCGGGTGAAAGACGCCGACATGCTCGGACCCGAGGGACACGGCCTCGCCACCGCCCAGCTCTTCGTGCACGAGAACCGAATCCGCCAGGCCGCCTCCAGCCTCGGCGCCGCCCAGTACTGCATCAACGAAGCGGTCAAGTACTCGCGAGAACGCATCATCCACGACAAGCCGTTGTCGGCGAACCAGGGCATCCAGTTCCCCCTCGTCGAGCTCCACACCGAAGCCGCCATGGTGCGTGAGCTCATCCGCAAAACGGCGTGGCAACTCGACCGGCTCGACGACGCCACCGCGATCTCCGACAAGGTCGCCATGTGCAACTATCGGGCCAACCGGCTCGTCGGCGAGGCCGCGGATCGGGCCATCCAGGTCCACGGCGGCATCGGTTACAGCCGCCATCTGCCGTTCGAGCACATCTTCCGGCACCACCGCCGCTACCGGATCACCGAGGGCTCCGAAGAGATGCAGATGCGGCGCGTCGGCCAGTACCTGTTCGGGTTCGGCGGCGCCGCGGCCCACAACGACATGTTCGCCACCCCGTCGTTCGCCAGCCGCTTCAACAAGGTCCAACGCGGCGGACCCGCCGGCTGGTTGGACTGACCGGCACCGCCGCTTCGAGGCGCACCTCGATTCGACACTGCCGGCCGCGGGCATCCCCGGCAGCGCCTTTCGTCCCAACAGTCGCGGCGCTACGGTGCCGGAGTGACCGGACGCGAGTGGGTATTCGATCCGCTGCCACCGTCGGGCGCGATCGTCGGTGGCACCGCGGCCAACTACGTGTTCGCCCCGACGCTCGACATCTTCGTGCGCGAAGTGCTCCAGAACGCTCACGATCAACGGCTCCCACGACCGGGGCGGGCCGAGGTCGACATCGATGTCGTCGACCTCACCGGCGCCCACCGCCGCCGGCTGCTCGACGCCGTCGCGTTCGAACAACTCGGCGTCCATCTCGAGGGCACCGCGCGGGAGGGCTACAAGCTCGGCTCACAGGTCCGCGACGCCCTCGCTCGGCTCGAGGATCCCGCCACCTTCCTTCGGATCCTGCGCGTCACCGACCGTGACACGGTGGGTCTGAGTGGTGGCGAGGACGAAAAGGGAACCAACTTCAACGGGCTGTGCCGCGACGTGCTCGTCAACACCGACTCGAGCGCCGGGAAGGGAGGCAGCTACGGGCTCGGCAAGGCGGTGCTGTGGCGCTTCTCCGCCTTGTCGACGGTGCTGTTCACCTCCACCATCATCGCCGACGATCGTGATCAGCCGGGTGGGACCCGGCTGCGAGCCTTCGGCAGGGCCGACCTCGCCCATCACACGACGCCCTCCGGTGATTGGGCCGGTCCCGGATGGTTCGGCGTCGGCTCGGTTCGCCGCGGTGGCCGCCGAGCCGAATCCCTGTGGGACGGTGACGCGGCCGAGCTTGCCGCCGCTCTGGGTGGTCACCGGCCCGGATCGACCCGCACCGGTAGCACGGTTGCGGTGCTCGCGTTCTCGGAGCCGGGCTCCGAAACGGTGCGGGACGCGGCCGAGGTCGCCGCCGACCTGGCCGCGGCCGCCGATCAATGGTTCTGGCCGGCGATGACCCGTGATCCCGCGAGCATCGCCGTGACCGTCGGGATCGAGCGCGACGGCGAGGAGGTCGAACGACTGGCGATCGCCCCGTTCGAGGGGGCGAACCGGGCCCTCGTCGAGACCGCGGCCGCGACCGGGTTCGCCGAGCACGCGGTGGTGCCCGGCGAGACGGCCCGCCGGCAGCTCCGCCTCGTCGTCCCCGCCCGACGCGACAAGCGAAGCCGACAGATCGAGGCAACCGTCGAGCTCCGGGTTCGCCGCGCCGGCGAAGACGACGAGGAGCAGTTCGGAGCCAACCGGGTGGCGCTGGTGCGAGGCGCGGGAATGGTCGTCGACCATCGGCGACCCCGACGGGCTCCGACCGACGGTGGCAGCTACCACGCCGTGCTGCTCTGCGGGCTCGCCCGTGGGGGCCGCCCGGAGGATGCCGCGGTCGAGGCGTTCCTGCGGGCCGCCGAACCGCCGGCCCACAACCGCTGGGTCCACGACACCGACATGGTCCGGGCCAACTATCTCGCCGGATCCCGCAAACAGCTCGAGGCGCTGTGGCGGGCCGTCGACGACGCGTTGGTCGAGATCGCCGACCCGGAGGTCCCCGCCAGCGAGCCCGGTCCTCCGGAGCTCGCCAAGCTCTTCGCCATCGGATCCACCGGCCCCGCGGCCGGCAACGACCATCACTTCGACGTTCGTCCCCTCACCCACCAGTTGACCGATGACACATGGACCATCGAGCTGAGGGCCCGTCGCATGCGATCCGCCAGGGCGTGGCGACTCGATCTCTCGGTTTGGCTCGACGCCGAGAGCGGCCGAGGCGAGCCGATGACCGTGCGGGATCTCACCGCCGACGTCCCCGCCGAGATCGCCCGTCTCGCGCCCCATCATCTCAATGTCGACCTCGGCATGGGCGACGACGAGGCTGCGCTGACCCTCACCGTCCCCCTCAATGGCCGTTCGGCGCGCGCCGTCCGCAGCCGTTTGCGGATCGACGCACGACCGAGCCTGCGGGAGACGCCGAGCTGATGGCCGTCGTCCGCCTCTACCCCTATCGGACCGCGGGACCGGTCCAACTCGTCGCCGCCGACCACGACGCCAGGCGATTCGAGGCCCCGACGATCGTCGATGTCGGCGGGAAGGACTGCACCCTCGCTCTCACCGCCACGCTGCCCGGTGATCTCGCCGACGCGATGCCCCGAGGCGGTGACGACATGTTCCGCGTAATCGCCCGCATGCGCAGCCGGTCGAGCCAGCACCGCGCGGCGGTCGACCTGCGCCCATCCGGTGACGCACTCACCGATCCGTGGACCGGTGAAGTGACCCTGCCCGTCGAGGACTGGTTCGGGCGGGTCGGCATCGACGTCGTCGTCGTCCTCGCCGGCGATCTCGCCCCGGTGCCCGGTTACGCGGTCGATGCCGGTGCCGTTCTCGCCTGGTCCGACTGGCTCGGCGTCTCGTTCGGAGTCGTCGAGGAACGAACTCGGGGTCGCAACCTCACGATCGAGTGGCGATCCTTCGCCGAGGGTGACGATTGGCTGCGGGCCCACCGGGACCAGCTGTTCGCCCTCGAACCTGTCGACCCGCCCGTGTTGTGGCTCAACACCGACATCGCCGGCGCCTACCGCCTCCTGAGCGCCAGGGGCCGCGCCGGGATCCGGGCCCGGGTTCGCGACCTCACCTTCGTGCAGATCGCCCATCAGATCTGGTCGCAACTTCTCACCTCGGCGTTCACGCAGCTCGGCGATCTCCAACAAAACGGGTTGGGCGACGAGGCCGGACTGGACCTCATCGACGAGCTCGGCGGATGGAACCGGGCCGCGCTGCTCGACTGGCTGCCCGATCTCTACCCGGGGACCGACCTGGCCGCCGCGGCCGATCAGCTTCTCGACGACGTGCGCAGCCCAATTGCGAATGAGCTCTTGATGCGGCGCGTGCCGAACGCCGTCCAGGCGAAGGTCCGAACCGCCGACCGCTTCGCCGGCATCATGCGCGACGCGATGCTCCAAGGGGCCGAGAGCTGATGCTCGTCGACCTGCAACGGCTGCTCGAGCCCACCGATGTCGCCGGCTTGAAGTCGGTGTTGATGGGTCGGGAGCGGCCGCGAACCGAACCCACCGGTGTCACCGTCGATCTCACCGACACCCTCCGTGTCATCGGCGAGCTCGGCCCCGACACCCGGCGTCGCGACCGGGACCGGGCCGTCGTCGTGCCGCTGAGGGAGGCCATCGCCAAGGTGCCCCGACGGGTGCTCGTCGACATCCGCTGTTGGCGGTTTCTCGCCGTCGTCCCCCTTCGCTCCCATGTCCTCGCCCGCTGGATGCCGGAGTGGAACCCCGACGTGGGTGCGCTCACCTCGGCCCAGGCGCAACGCTTCCTCGGCAGCCAGTCGAACCAGGGCTTCAGTCGCAACGCGATCGGGCGGCTCTGGCGGGTGGTCGATGCCCTCGATGATCCCGATCTGGTCGATCTCGTGCTCGACGACCAGAACCTCTTCGCCACGGTGTTCGAGCGTGATCTCGGGGCCCACCGGCCGACCGCCCGGGCGTGCGTGCGGGTTCTCGCCGGTCGCTCCGACGACGAGAAGCTCAGGGCCACCCAGGAACTGAACATGCTGGCCGCCACCGTCGCGCTAGAAGCCCTCGACCAGGCCGCCATCGAACGCCACCTTCTCGGCTTTGTCGGTCTTGACGTTCGCTGAGCGGACTCGCGCCGGCTGTGGTGAACTGCAGGCCCGCGCCGGCGGGGCCCGCGACCCAAGGACGTTCATGACTCGAAAGACGGTTCTCATCACCGGCACCTCCACCGGCATCGGCGCAGCCTGTGTCGCCCGCCAGGCCGCAGCCGGATGGAAGGTCTACGCGGGTGTGCGCCGACCCGAGGACGGCGAGCGCCTGGTCGAGGTCGTGTCGGGAGATGTCACCCCGGTGCTGCTCGACGTCACCAACCACGACCACATCGACTCGGTCCTTTCGCAGATCCGCGACGAGACCGGCGCCCTCGACGGTCTCGTCAACAACGCCGGCGTTGCCGCGGGCGGCGCGATCGAACTGCTCACCGACGAGCAGTGGCGCCGACACTTCGACGTCAACTTCTTCAGCCTGGTCAGGCTGACGCGAGAAGCGATGCCGCTCGTCGACGCCGCCGGTGGCCGGTTCGTGCACATCGGTTCGATCGCCGGGCGGGTCGCCAGTGCCGGGCTCGCCCCGTACTGCGCGGGCAAGCACGCGGTGGGGGCGTTCAGCCTGGCGCTGCGCGGCGAGTTGCGTCGCACCGGGATGAGCTCGTCGGTGGTCGAGCCGGGGGAGATCAAGACGGCGATCTGGGACAAAGCCGACGCCCTCATCGCCGACATCGACACGCAGCTGCGCGACGCCGACCTCCTCGACCGCTACCAGTTCCTGCTCGACGGGCAACGGGCCTTCGCCGCCGAAGGGGCCGCCCGCGGCGTCGACGCCGACAAGGTGGCCAAGGCGGTGGAACACGCCCTGACCGCCCGGCGGCCCAAGCCCCGCTACCTGGTCGGCCCCGACGCGGCGGTCGTCGGTGTGCTCAGCCGCCTCCCCGATCGGGTCCGAGAACCCCTCCAGCGCCTCAACGACGCACGCCTCGAACGGGCCGGCCGCAAGCTTCGCCCCTGAACGACCGGGGTCAGCTCGCCACGTTGTCGTGATGGGCGCCGACCAGCACGACCGCCAACAGGCACGGCTCGTCGAACGGGTTGTGCCACGCGTGGCGGGTGCCGTTCTGGATCACCGTGTCGCCCGGTCCGAGCTCACGGGTCGCCCCGTCGTCGAGCTCGAGCACCACCCGCCCGGAGATTATGATCTCGTAGTCGACGGTCGCGGTGGTGTGCATTCCCGGATGGTCCGGCTCCATGTGGCCGGCCAAGCCGGGGACACGCTCCTCCGCCTGGGCGAACGCGGCTTCGACATCGAGGTCGTCGGCCGGCGCCGCGGTCGACTGCGGCGGCACCGAGAACAGACCGAACCGCAACCCGCCGACCGGTGGAAAGTAGGTGCCGGCCGGTGCCGGGGAGCCGTCGTCGGGGAAATGGGCGGTCTCGTCGAGCGACCACAGCCGGTAGAACTCCATCCCGGGCGCGAGGTCGATCGTGACCGGTTCGACCTCCTCGTCGCTCGCGAAGACAGCCTTGCCGTCATCGTCGTGACCCGTCACCACTCGTCGCACTGCCATCGTGTCGTCTCCCCCTCGTCCGATGCGTCACCGTAATCACGCGGCCGTCGCGACGCTCGTCGCAACCGGCCGGCCGCGGCCCTTCGATGGGGGAGACGCGTCAGTTCCAGAGGGTGACGTGCACGCTCGGCCGGAAATGGGCGATGTTCGCGCCAGACCCGGCCAGCATCGCCTGGGTCGCCCGGGGGGTGGTGATGAAGCGCATCAACTCGGCCCCCACCGCCGAGGTCTGACTCGGCAACAGTGTCGTCGCCGCCCACAGCCCGGCCGCGGAATCGCCGTTCGTGGAGATCCGAAAGAGGCCACCGTCGGCGATCTCGCTGCGCACCCGGAACTCGGGGACGACGGCGACCCCCCGGCCGGCCTTCACCTCGCTGATCGCGGCCCCGTGGCTCTGGAAGATGCGCTGGCGCGCCTCGGGGACCTCGAAGCGGGCCAGCAGCTTCGCGGTGGCCCCCCGGGGGTCGAGCGCCGACGGGCCGAGCATCCAGGTCTCGGACCGCAGCGCCGCGGGCTCACACCAGCTGCCGGCGAGCCGGTGACGCCCACCGACGACGAGGATGAGCTGATACTTCAGGAACTCGTGGGTGCGCAGCCCGTCGCGATGCGGCTTGGCGGGGGCGATGGCGACATCGGCACCCCGGGCCGCCAGCAGATCCCAGAGCCGGTCGCTTTGGTGGACGCTCATCTCGACCTCGAGATCGGCGGCCCGTGTCTTGAACAGCTCGATCAGGCCCGGGGCCGCGTACTCGGCGAACAGGCTCGTCGTCGCCAGCCGAAGGATCCGCTGCCCACGATTCGCGGCGAACACCTCCTGGCGGGTCTGGTCCTGGAGACCGAGGAGCTCCACTGCCCGGGTCGCCAGCCGAAGCCCGCCGGGGGTGAACGACAAGCCGCTCGCGGCCCGCTGGTAGAGCGGATCGTCGAGCTCCTTTCGCAACGCCGCGGTGTGTGACGCGATCGCGGCCTCGCTCACGCCGAGCTCGTCGGCGGCTGCCCGCGCCGAACCGTGGCGGGCGATCGCGGCGAACGCTCGGAGCTGGGTCGGAGTCACCGACCAACCATCGCGGACCCGACGCGTCGTCCGCAAGAGGACTTAAGCGATCCCTTAAGTCGCGCTTGCCGCCGGGAGTCCACAACCCGCATGGTGACTGCGGGAACGACCAGGGGGGTCAAAATGCAGGTGCCAGCGCCGTTCGAGTACGAACGGGCCACAAGCGTCGAGCACGCCATCGCGCTCCGCACACAACTCGGAGAGGAGGCGCGCTTCATCGCCGGCGGCCACAGCCTCCTGCCGATGATGAAGCTGCGGCTCGCCAACCCGGAATACCTGATCGACATCAACGATCTCGACGAGCTCTTCTACATCACCCGGGCCGACGACGAGATTCGCATCGGGGCGATGACCCGACATCGTGAGCTCCTCGACTCCGACCTCCTCGCCGAGCACTTCCCGATCTTTCGAGACGCCGAGAAGGTCATCGCCGATCCGGTCGTACGAAACCGGGGCACCCTCGGCGGCTCGCTCTGCCAAGCCGACCCGTCGGAGGATCTCTCGGCCGTGTGCACCACCCTCGACGCCAGCTGCGTCATCAAGTCGACCGACGGCGAACGCATCGTGTCGATGCAGGACTTCCACGTCGGCCCCTACGAGACGGCGGTCGGCGACACCGAGATGCTCACCGAGATCCGCATCCCGTTGAAGGCCGGTGGCGGCAGCGCCTACGAGAAGGTCGAGCGGCGGGCCGGAGACTGGGCCGTCGTCTCCTCGGGTGTCGCGGTGTGGATGAGCAACGGCACGATCGACGACGGTCGCGTCGGGCTCGCCGCGGTCGGGCCGAACACCACGTCGATCGGTCCGGTCGCCGAGGCGCTGCGGGGCGCCGCCCCGAGCGAAGAGTTCTACGAACAGGTCGGCGAGATCGCGGCCGCCAACTGCTCGCCCCAGACCGACCAGCGGGGAACCGCGGCGTACAAGACCCATCTGGCCAAGGAACTGACCCGGCGTTCGCTGCGCCGGGCCGTCGCCCGGGCCCAAGGACAGGAGGCCTGAGATGCAGGTGACGATGACGATCAACGGCCAAGAGGTCAGCGAGGAGATCGAGCCCCGGCTCCTCCTCGTGCACTTCATCCGCGACCAGCTGGGTCTCACCGGAACCCACTGGGGATGTGACACCAGCAACTGCGGCACCTGCGTGGTCCTGATCGACGGCGAACCGGTGAAGTCCTGCACCCAGCTCGCGGCGATGGCGAGCGGCCACGACATCACCACCGTCGAAGGCCTCGAGGTCGACGGCGAGCTCGATCCGGTCCAGGAGGGGTTCATGCAGTGCCACGGCCTGCAGTGCGGGTTCTGCACCCCCGGCATGATGCTCACCGCCCGGGCCCTGCTCAACGCCGATCCCGATCCGAGCGAAGAGGTCATCCGCGAAGCGATCTCCGGACAGATCTGCCGCTGCACCGGATACTCCACCATCGTCCGGTCCATCCAGTGGGCCGCCGACCACGAAACCGACGTCTCCGTAGGGAGTGCATCATGACGACGACCGAACCGGCCCCCGACACCACCGAAGAGGAACGCCCCATCGGTTTCGGCCGCCTCCTGCGCAAGGAAGACCCCCGCCTCATCCGGGGCATGGGCAACTTCGTCGACGACATCTCGCTCGATGGCATGCTCCACCTGGCGATCCTGCGATCGCCGGTCGCCCACGCCCGCATCGTCAGCATCGACACATCTGCGGCCGAGGCCCACCCGAAGGTCGTCGCGGTCATCACCGGCGAGGACCTCGCCGCCCAGGGTCTCGCCTGGATGCCGACGCTGTCCAACGACACCCAGGCGGTGCTGGCCACCGACAAGGTCCGCTTCCAGCACCAAGAAGTCGCGTTCGTCGTCGCGGAGGACCGCTACTCGGCCCGCGACGCCCTCGAGCTGATCGACGTCGAATACGACTGGCTCGATCCGGTCGTCGACGTGCGCACCGCGCTCGACGCCGACGTTCCCGTTATCCGCGACGACCTCGACGGCAAGACCGACAACCACATCTTCGACTGGGAGACCGGCGACGAGGCCGCCACGAACGCCGTGTTCGACTCGGCCGACGTCGTGGTCAGCGAGGAGATCATCTACCCGAGGGTCCACCCGGCCCCGATGGAGACGTGCGGTTGTGTCGCCGATGTCGAACGGGTCTCGGGCCAGCTCACCTTGTGGTGCACCTCGCAGGCCCCGCACGCCCACCGCACCGTCTACGCTCTCGTCGCCGGCCTGCCCGAACACAAGATCCGGGTCATCGCCCCCGACATCGGCGGCGGATTCGGCAACAAGGTGCCGATCTACCCCGGCTATGTCTGCGCCATCGTCGCATCGCTCGTCATCGGCAAACCGGTGAAGTGGATGGAGGACCGCACCGAGAACCTCGTGAGCACCGGGTTCGCCCGTGACTACGTGATGAACGCCGACATCGCGGCGACCAAGGAGGGCAAGATCCTCGCCGTGCGAACCAACGTCCTCGCCGACCACGGCGCGTTCAACGGTGTCGCCGCCCCGACGAAGTACCCCGCGGGGTTCTTCGGGGTGTTCACGGGCAGCTACGACCTCGAAGCGGCCTACGCCAAGATGACCGCCGTCTACACCAACAAGGCACCCGGCGGCGTCGCCTACGCGTGCTCGTTCCGCATCACCGAAGCGGTCTACCTCGTCGAACGCATCGTCGACTGTCTGGCCCACGAGCTCGACATGGACCCGGCCGAGCTGCGGTTGAAGAACTTCATCAAACCCGACCAGTTCCCCTACGAGACCAAGACCGGCTGGGTCTACGACTCCGGCGACTACGAACCGGCGATGCGCAAGGCGATGGAGATGGCCGGCTACGACGAGCTTCGTCGCGAACAGGCCGAGAAACGCGAACGCGGCGAGCTCATGGGCATCGGCGTGTCGTTCTTCACCGAAGCCGTCGGAGCCGGGCCCCGCAAGGACATGGACATCCTCGGGTTGGGCATGGCCGACGGCTGCGAGCTCCGGATCCACCCGACCGGCAAGGCCGTGGTCCGTCTCTCGGTCAAGACCCAGGGCCAGGGCCACGAGACCACCTTCGCCCAGATCGTCGCCGAGGAGATCGGCATCCCGCCCGAGGACATCGAGGTCGTGCACGGCGACACCGACAACACCCCGTTCGGGCTCGGCACCTACGGCAGCCGGTCCACGCCGGTGTCGGGCGCGGCGGCCGCGCTCGTCACCCGCAAGGTGCGCGACAAGGCCCAGATCATCGCCTCGGGAATGCTCGAGGTGTCCGTCGCCGACCTGCAATGGGACAAGGGTGCGTTCTCCGTCAAGGGCGACCCGACGAAGTCCGTCACGATCCAGGACATCGCGATGCGCGCCCACGGCGCCGGTGATCTTCCCGACGGGCTCGAAGGCGGCCTCGAAGCACAGATCTGCTACAACCCCGAGAACCTCACGTATCCGTTCGGCGCCTACATCTGCGTGGTCGACATCGACCCCGACACCGCGGTGGTCAAGGTTCGGCGCTTCATCGCCGTCGACGACTGCGGAACCCAGATCAACCCCATGATCATCGAGGGGCAGGTTCACGGAGGATTGGCCGACGGCGTCGGGATGGCCATGATGGAGATGATCGCGTTCGACGAGGACGGCAACTGTCTCGGAGGTTCGCTCATGGACTATCTCATCCCCACCGCCTTGGAGACGCCCGACTGGGAGACCGGTCACACCGTCACCCCGTCGCCACATCACCCGATCGGGGCCAAGGGCATCGGCGAGTCCGCCACGGTCGGTTCGCCGCCGGCGGTGGTGAACGCGATCGTCGACGCCCTGAAGCCCTACGGCATCCGCCATGCCGACATGCCGTTGACGCCGTCTCGCGTGTGGGAGGCGATGCAGGGGAACCACACGCCGCCGATCTGATCCGATGTCCGCACAGCGCCGCCACGCGGCCCGGGTCGCCGAGTTGATCAGCGGCGGTGTCCCGTTCGTCCAGGCCACCGTCGTTCGGGCCCAATGTCCGACGTCGGCCCGGCCCGGCGACGCCGCGGTCGTGCTCGGAGACGGTTCGATCGAGGGATTCGTGGGGGGACAGTGCGTCGAGGGGTCGGTCCGGATGGCGGCCGTGCCGCTGCTGCAGTCCGGCGAGCCCCTACTGTTGCGCGTTCTGCCGGAGGGCGACGATGACGTACCCGACCACGACGGCGCCATGACCGTCGTCAACCCCTGCCTGTCCGGCGGTGCGATCGAGGTCTTCCTCGAACCGAAGCTGCCCGCCCCGACGATCGCGATCGTCGGCAACACCCCGATCGCGGAGGCGCTCGAGATCTTCGCCGAGCGCCTCGGTTTCGGTGCGCAACGCGCCGCGGGTGGCGTGCCCGCCGTCGACGGCCGCCTCGCGGTCCTGATCTCCAGCCACGGCCGGCACGAACCCGAGACGATTCGGGCCGCCCTCGACGCGGGAGTGGGGTTCATCGGCCTCGTCGCCAGTGTCACGAGGGGCCAGGCGGTGCTCGACGAGCTCGCGTTGACCCCGGCCGAACGGGCGGTCGTCAAGACCCCCGTCGGCCTCGACATCGGTGCCACCACCGCCGAGGAGATCGCCCTGTCCATCCTCGCCGACCTGGTGCGCTCGGTGCGCGTCGACGGCCTGAAGCCACCCCGGGTCGACGCGCCGCCCAGGCCCGAATCCGCGATCGACCCGGTCTGTGGCATGACCGTGATGCTGTCGCCCGACACGCCCCATCTCGTCGTCGACGGGGTCGACCACTGGTTCTGCAACTCCGGCTGTCGCACCCGCTTCGCCGAAGAGGCCGGAGTCGCGTCGTGAGCGGGTTCGTCACCGGCCTGGTGCTCGGCGCCGGCGCATCCCGCCGCCTCGGACAGCCGAAGCAACTGCTCGACTATCGCGGTTCGCCGCTGCTGCAGACCGCGGTGAACACGATGCTGGCGTCGCGGTGCCGCCAGGTCGTCGTCGCCATCGGCGGCGCCGCGCCCGAAGTCCGCACCAACGTCGACTTCGACGGATGCACGGTCGTCGAGAACGTGGCGTTCACCACCGGATGTTCGTCGTCGATCGTCGCGGCCCTCGAGGCCGTCGACGACCGGGCCGAGGGCCTCGTGTTGACCCTCGGCGACCAGCCGGGGGTCGGGGTCGACACGATCGACCGTCTCATCGCCGCGACGGTCGATGCCGAGCTGGCGGTCTGCCGGTATGCCGACGGCCGGGGTCACCCGTTCTGGTTCGCCCGCCCGCGGTTCGACGAGCTGCGGGACCTCCAAGGCGACAAGGCCGTGTGGAAGCTCCTCGAATCCGGTCGCCACCCGGTGCGGGAAGTCGAGATCGACGGCACCATCCCTCTCGACGTCGACACATGGGACGACTACGAGCGCCTGCTGGCCGCCGAGTCGGGACGATGACGATGTTCGACACTCGCGCCGCCGTGGTCGCCGCGCTCGACGAGGCCGACTATCTCGTCGACGAGGGCCTCGCCACGGCACTGTTCCTCGCCCAGTCGATCCGCCAACCGCTCCTGCTCGAAGGCGAACCCGGCGTCGGCAAGACCACGGCGGCGAAGGCGATGGCCGAGGCGACCGGGGGACCGTTCATCCGGCTCCAGTGCTACGAGGGGATCAACGCGTCGGAGGCGCTGTACGAGTGGAACTACTCCCGCCAGCTCCTCGAGATCCGCCTCGCGGAGGTCTCCGGGAACGACGTCGGGGCGACGGATCTGTTCACCGAGGACTTCCTTCTCGACCGGCCGCTTCTGAAGGCGGTCCGAAACCCGAACCCGATTCCGGCCGTGTTGCTCATCGACGAGATCGACCGGGCCGACGACGAGTTCGAGGCACTGCTGTTCGAGTTCCTCGGCGAACGCTCGGTGACGGTTCCCGAGCTCGGAACGTTCCGAGCCATCACCGACCCGATCGTGATCCTCACATCGAACCGCAGCCGCGAGCTCCACGACGCGCTCAAGCGCCGCTGCCTCTACCACTGGATCGAGTTCCCGTCCGTCGCACGGGCGGCCCGGATCGTGCGCCGGAACGTCGCCGTCGCCGCCGAACCCCTCGTGACCGCGGCGACCGCGTTCGTCGTCGGGGCCCGCGACCTCGAGCTCGACAAGCCCCCCGGCATCGCCGAGGCGATCGACTGGGTGGCTGCCCTCCACGCGCTGGGAATGACCGCGTTGAACGACGAGAACCTCCGCGGCACGCTCACCGCGGTCGTGAAGACCCCCGATGATCTCGTCCGGGTCACCGAGGCCATCGAGTCTCGGGTGCTGACCGTCGACGAGGCGTCATGAGCGCACCCCACCTCGACCGTCCCACCCAGGAGTCCACCGCCAGATGAAGATCGAGAACGAGTTCCGAGTGAACGCCCCATTGGAAACCGCCTGGGAGATCCTCACCGACATCCCGACGATCGCACCGTGCATGCCGGGGGCGAAACTGACCTCCGTCGAGGACGACACCTACTCCGGCACCGTCAAGATCAAGGTCGGCCCGATCACCGCCGAGTACGCGGGAACCGCGCACTTCCTGTCCAAAGACGATGCCGGGCATCGCGCCGAGCTCTCCGCCAAGGGCCGGGACTCTCGGGGTTCGGGCAACGCCGAGGCCGTCATCGTGGCCCAGCTCGCCGCCGATGGTGACGCCACCGTCGTGAACATCGACACCGACCTGAAGGTGAGCGGCAAGGTCGCCCAGTTCGGACGGGGCGTCATGGTCGACGTGTCGACGAAGCTCATCGGCCAGTTCGTCGAATGTCTCGAGGAGAAGATGCGAGACATGGGCGACGACCCCGCGGCCGCCCCGGCCGATCGCGGGCCCGCCGAGGCCGCCGAAGGCGCCGAGGTCGAGGAGGTCGAGGCCCTCGATCTCATGGAGTACGCGGGTGGTGCCGTCGCCAAACGCCTCGTTCCGGTGGTCGTGGCGATCATCGTCGCCATCGTCCTCTACATCATCTTGCGCTGAGCGGTGCCCGGGGCGAGGCCACCGACGAACCCGGCGGTGCTGTTCCGATCGGTCGACATCGGCGGGTTCGCCGCGGCACTGACCGACCGGCTCCGATCCGCCGGGGTCGAGGTGGGGATGTCCTCGACCGACCGCTTCAGCCAAGCCCTCGCATCGTGCCCGCCGACCGACACGACCACGCTGTACTGGGTCGCCAAGACCTGCCTCGCTCGGGACAAGGACGACTTCGCCGCGTTCGACTCGGTGTTCGCCCGAGTCTTCGACGAGGCCGGCTTCGATCGGGCTGGGCCTCGGCCCCGCGGTGGCCGGGTGACGGTGAAGTCCACCGGTACCCTTCTCCGCCGCGCCGCCGCGACGGATCCCGGCGAGGTCATGGTCGGACGGACGTCGACGCGAAGCCCCGAGATCGTCGCCGACGAAGAGCCCCCGTCGGCCGAGACGACGGTGCTTCCCGAACTGCTTCCCGCGGCGGTCGCCGCGTTGGCCGACACGCCGTTCGACCGGCTCCGCTCCGAAGACCTGACGGTTCTCGGTGCCTGGCTCGAGCAGGCACTGGTCACCTTCCCGCAACGGCGCAGCCGCCGACTCCGCCCGTAGAGGTCGACCGGGCGGATCGACCTGCGGGCCACCATGCTCGCGGCCCGAGCCACCGGCGGCGAACCGATCCGGATCCGCCGCCGCCACCACCGGCGCCGGCCACGAGGCATCGTCGTGCTCGCCGACGTCAGCGGTTCGATGGAGTCCTTCACTCGGATCTACCTCCATCTCATGCGCACCCTGGTCGCCCACGGCGACGCGGAGGTCTTCATGTTCGCCACCTCGGTTCGGCGCGTCACCGTCGCGTTGCGCGAGGGCGATCCCCAGAAGGCGATCGATCGCCTGTCCGACGAGGTCGCCGATCGGTTCAGCGGCACCCGGATCGCCGGCAGCATCGGCGAGCTCGTCACCAGCCCGGTGTGGTCCAACGCCCTTCGCGGATCGGTGGTGCTGATCGCGTCCGATGGCTG
>JAJRXC010000078.1 GCA_024276495.1 Actinomycetes bacterium | reverse complement strand
GCGTACACCATGTCCAAAGAGAGCCGTAGGCTCGAAACCAAACTGGGGGTCGGAGTCCGATGAGCGACATCACCGTCAATACCGATGCGACCGAGGTCGCCGGAACCGGCAAGGTCATGATCGAGTTGACCGGCGTCGACAAGTTCTTCGGCGACTTCCAGGCGCTCAGCGACATCAACATGAAGGTCGGGGAGCAAGAGGTCCTCGTGGTCATCGGCCCATCCGGGTCCGGCAAGTCGACCCTGATCCGCTGCATCAACCGCCTCGAACGCCACGACCGCGGCAGCATCGTGGTCGACGGCGTGGAGCTGTCCGACGACATCCGCAACATCCAGGAGATCCGGCGCGAGACGGGCATGGTGTTCCAGAGCTTCAATCTCTTCCCCCACCTCACCGTGCTCGAGAACATCACCCTCGCGCCCCGCAACGTCCGCAACATCCCCAAGGCCGAGGCCGAGGCCACGGCGATGGAGTTGCTCGAACGGGTGAAGATCCCCGATCAGGCCCAGAAGTTCCCGGGTCAGTTGTCCGGTGGCCAGCAACAGCGGGTCGCCATCGCCCGATCGCTCGCCATGAAGCCGAAGGTCATTCTGTTCGACGAGCCGACCTCGGCGCTCGACCCGGAGATGATCAAAGAGGTGCTCGACACGATGAAGGACCTCGCCGAGGAGGGCATGACGATGATCTGTGTCACCCACGAGATGGGCTTCGCCCGCGAGGTCGCCGACCGCGTCGTCTTCATGGCCGACGGCGAGATCGTCGAGGTCGGCTCGCCCGAACACTTCTTCACCAACCCCCAAGAAGAGCGGACGAAGCTCTTCTTGTCGCAGATCCTCTGACCCGTCCGCCGACGATCGGGATCATCGCGGGCTCCGGCCCCGACGCCGGCGTCGACCTGTGGCGAAAGGTGCTCGGCCAGACCCGGTGGCGACTGGGGGACCGGTACCGCGGAGACGGCGACGCGCCCCGCGTCGAGATCGTCTCGGAACCGGCCCTGGGTGTCTCCATGGACCTGCCCACGACCGACGCCGCGACCTGGACGGCCCTGTCGGAGATCGCCCAGGCGATCACGACCCGCTGCGACGTGTACGCCATCGCCTGCAACACCCTCAACATCTACGAGTCCCGCCTCGACGCCCTCGGGCTCGACGCCGAGTTGATCTCGTACCCGGGCGCCGTCGTGGCATGGGCGACCCGTGCGGGAATCGACCGCATCGGACTCCTCGCCGCGCGGCCTGTCGCATCCCTCGGACCGACCTCCCCCTACCGGCGATTGGCCGAGAAGATCGACGTGGAGCCCCCGCCCGACATCGACTCGCTGCATGCCCTCATCACCGAGGTCAAGGCCGCCGGTGAGGGCACCGGGGCGCTCGGGGACCGCTTCGTCGCGCTCGCGACCCGATTCGACTCCGCCGACCTGCTGCTGGCCTGCACTGAGCTCCCCCTCATCGCCCGGCCCGTCCCCGGACATCGGCTGATCGACGTGACCGAACTCGTCGCGGAGGAGCTGGTGCGGCGCTGGTGGGCCCTGGCCTCGGAGTAGGGTCGCGCCAATGGCAATCCCCAAGACCCTCGGAATCGAAACCGAGTACGGCATCGTCCACAAGGGAACCGACGACCCCAACCCGATCGCCGCGTCGTCGGTGCTCATCAACGCCTACCTCCACGATGCCGGCTACCGCACTGACAACGGCCACGACACGGTGCACTGGGACTTCATCGACGAGACGCCGGGAATGGACGCCCGGGGCTATGCCCCCACCGGGGCGATGCCGCCCGACGTCGAGACCCACCTCGTCAACGCGGTGCTCACCAACGGTGCCCGCTACTACGTCGACCACGCCCACCCCGAGCTCAGCACGCCCGAGTGTCTCGACGCCCGCGCCATCGTCCTCTACGACCGGGCGGCCGAGATGATCGCCGCCCAGTCGATGCGAGCCGCGATCGCGCTCCTTCCCGCCGGCGAGGAGCTGGTCCTCTACAAGAACAACAGCGACGGCAAGGG
Source organism: Actinomycetes bacterium (assembly GCA_024276495.1). GTDB lineage: Bacteria > Actinomycetota > Acidimicrobiia > Acidimicrobiales > Aldehydirespiratoraceae > JAJRXC01. The sequence continues at coordinate 59,344 of JAJRXC010000078.1, read as the reverse complement.
CAACAGCTACGGATGCCACGAGAACTATCTCGTCGACCGGGCCACCCCGTTCGGCCGGATCATCACCCATTGCACCGCCCACTTCATCACCCGCCAGATCTACACCGGCGCCGGCAAGGTCGGCTCCGAGGTGCCGGGGATGCGCACCGACGACGTCGCCTTCCAGATCACCCAACGAGCCGACTTCTTCGAAGAGGAGGTCGGGCTCGAGACCACCCTCAAACGTCCGATCATCAACACCCGCGACGAACCCCACGCCGACGCCCGCAAGTACCGCCGGCTCCACGTGATCGTCGGCGACGCCAATTGTTCGCAGGTCGCGACCTTCCTGAAGGTCGGCACGACGGCGTTGGTGCTCGCACTGACCGAGGACGACGCGCTCAGCCGCGACTTCACGTTCGCCGCGCCGGTCGCGTCGCTTCGTCAGGTCTCCCACGACATGACGCTGACCCAGCCACTGGAGCTGACCGACGGCACCACCATCACGGCCCTCGAAGTGCAATGGGAGCTGCTCGACCACTCGAAGAAGTACGTGGAAGCCCACGGAACCGACAATGTCGGCGGCGACGTCGCCCTCGACGTGCTGGCCCGCTGGGAACAGGTGCTCAGTGGCCTCGCCGACGACCCGGGCACGCTCGCCGATCAGATCGACTGGGTCGCCAAGTACCGCCTGATCGACGGCTACCGCGAGCGCCACGATCTCGACTGGGGCGACGCCCGCCTGCGGGCGATGGACATCCAATACAGCGATCTTCGACCCGACAAGTCGTTGTCCGCCCGAGTCGGCCTCGTCACCCTCGTCGACGACGCCGACGCGATCGAGGCCATGACCGAGCCACCCAACGACACCCGGGCCTTTTTCCGGGGCCGCTGTCTCCAACGTTTTCCCGAGTCGGTGGTGGCCGCCAACTGGGATTCGCTCGTCTTCGACATCGGCACCGATGCCCTCCGGCGGGTGCCGATGATGGAACCATTGCGCGGTACCGAGGCCCACGTGGGTACGTTGTTCGACGAGTGCACCTCAGCGGCAGAGCTTCTTCGCCGACTGGGGAACTGAGCCAATCACCGCAGACCACACGAACGGAGTGCAGCAATGGCCGAGCGTGAACAGATCCGCAAGCCCGCCCCCGCCGAACGAGAGGCGGAGACCGCCGCCGCGCCATCGACGTCGGAACGGGGCGAGGAGCTCAAGGCCGAGCTCGACGACCTTCTCGACGAGATCGACGAGGTCCTCGAGACCAACGCGGAGGATTTCGTGAAGAGCTACATCCAAAAAGGCGGACAGTAGGAGTGAATCTGCCGCGGTTCGACACCCACGACGACCCCGGGCCGAGCTTTGCCGAACTCCTGCGCCGGACCGGCTTCGATGACCCGGTCTCCCTCGACCGGCAGGTGCCGGCCGACGAGTTCCGTCACGGCACGACCTGCGTCGCCGTGCGCTACGCCGACGGCGTGCTGCTCGCCGGTGACCGCCGGGCCACGTCGGGAAACCTGATCAGCCATCGAACCCTCGAAAAGGTGTTTCCGGCCGACCGGCACAGCGGCGTCGCCATCGCCGGTGCCGCCGGCCCGGCCATCGAGATGGTCCGGTTGTTCCAACTCCAGCTCGAACACTACGAGAAGGTCGAGGGCGGCTCACTCAGCCTCGAGGGCAAGGCGAACCAGCTCGGCCAGATGGTGCGCAGCAACCTTCCCGCGGCGATGCAGGGCCTTGTCGTCGTCCCCATCTTCGCCGGCTTCGACCTCGGCCGCGACGAGGGCCGCCTGTTCGAGTACGACGTCACCGGTGGCCGCTACGAGGAGTCGCAGACGGCGAGCACCGGCTCGGGCAGCCTCCACGCCGGCACCGTCATGAAGCTCGGTTTCCGGGAGGGCCTCGATGCCGGCGCCGTCATCGACCTCGCGATCGAGGCGCTGTTCGAGGCGGCCGACGAGGACTCCGCCACCGGTGGACCCGACCCGGTGCGCGGCATCTATCCCGTGATGGCCCTGATCACCGCCGAAGGCTACCGCCGCATCGACGACGAAGAGCTCGCCGATCGAACCCAGACGCTCATCGAGCGTCGCCGGAACCGCTAGGGGTCTGTCATGAACATGCCGTTCTACGTCGCTCCCGAACAGGTCATGAAGGACCGGGCCGACTACGCCCGCAAGGGCATCGCCCGGGGCCGCAGCCTCATCGCGTTCCGCTTCGACAACGGAATCGCGATCTGTGCCGAGAACACCTCGTCGACCCTGCGCAAGGTCAGCGAGATCTACGATCGCATCGCGTTCGCGGGGGTGGGGAAATACAACGAGTTCGACCAGCTGCGCATCGCGGGCGTTCGCCATGCCGACCTGAAGGGCTACGCGTTCAGCCGCGAGGATGTCGACGCTCGCAGCCTCGCCAATCAGTACGCCCAGAGTCTCGGCCAGGTCTTCACCCACGAGATGAAGCCGATGGAGGTGGAGATTCTCGTCGCCGAGATCGGGCACGCCGACGACGGCTCCGGCGACCAGCTCTTCCACATCCTCTACGACGGCACCGTGATGGACGAGGACGTCTCGGTCGTGCTGGGTGGCGACGCCGACACGATCGCCGACCGTTTCGGCGAGATCGAACCGGATCTCCCGCTCGCGCAGGGGCTGAGACGGGCCACCGACGCGCTCGGTGGCCCCGACCGGGAACTGACCGCCGAAGACCTCGAGGTGGCCGTGCTCGAACGAGATGTCGGCCGGCGGGCCTTCCGTCGTCTCCGTGACGACGAGATCGCCGGTCACCTGGCCGACTGAACGGCAGTTAGGTTGTGCGACGTGCAGCGTCGGATCTTCGGAATCGAAAATGAGTACGGAGTCACCTGCACACTGCGCGGCCAGCGGCGCCTGAGTCCCGACGAGGTCGCCCGCTACCTGTTTCGTCGGGTCGTGTCATGGGGCCGTTCCAGCAACGTCTTTCTCGGCAACGGCGCCCGGCTCTATCTCGATGTCGGCAGCCACCCCGAGTACGCCACCCCGGAGTGCGACAGCGTCCACGACCTCGTCGTGCACGACAAGGCCGGCGAACGCATCCTCGAGCAGTTGCTGACCAGCGCGGAGGAACGCCTCGGCGACGAGGGAATCCACGGCGACATCTACCTGTTCAAGAACAACACCGACTCGGCCGGCAACAGCTACGGCTGTCACGAGAACTACTGCACCACCCGCCGCGACGAGTTCAGCTCCTACAGCGAGGTGCTGATCCCGTTTCTCGTCAGTCGTCAGATCTACGCGGGCGCCGGGAAGGTGCTCCAGACCGCGCGGGGCGCGATGTACTGCGTGAGCCAGCGGGCCGAACACATCTGGGAGGGCGTCTCCTCCGCGACGACCCGCTCCCGGCCGATCATCAACACCCGCGACGAGCCCCACGCCGACGCCGAACGGTACCGACGACTCCACGTGATCGTGGGCGACTCCAACATGAGCGAGTACACCAACTTCTTGAAGGTCGGGGCGTGTGCCCTGATGCTGCGGATGCTCGAGGAACCCCAGGTCGTGCTGCGCGACATGACCCTGGAGAACCCGATTCGGGCGATTCGCGAGATCAGTCACGACATGACCTGCACCCGACGGGTCCGGCTCGCCAACGGGAGAGAGGTTTCGGCCCTCGACATCCAAGGCGAGTACCTGGGCCGGGCATTGCGCTTCGCCGAACACCACGATCTGACCGAGCAGGAGCAACTCGCCCTCGAGATGTGGGAACACTGCCTGACCGCCCTGGCCAACGATCCGATGAAGCTCGATCGCGAGATCGACTGGGTGATCAAGTACCGGCTCATGGAGAGCTACCGGGAACGCCACGGCCTCGAGCTGAGCGACGCGAGGGTCGCCCTCGTCGATCTGCAATATCACGACGTCAACCGCGATCGTGGCCTGTTCTACCGGATGCAGAAGCGGGGAATGGTCGAGAGGATGGTCACCGACGAGGAGATCTCCCACGCCGTGGAGAACCCACCGCAGACGACTCGTGCTCGCCTGCGGGGTGAGTTCATCCGTCGGGCCAAGGAACAAAAGCGTGACTACACCGTCGACTGGGTCCACCTGAAGCTCAACGACCAGGCCCAGCGCACGGTGCTGTGCAAGGACCCGTTCAAGGCCCACGACGAACGTGTGGAAAAGCTCATCGCCAGCCTCTGATGGAAAAGCTCGAACGCCTCCTCAACCTCGCCGCCGCCCTGCTCGACGCCGAGCGGGCGCTGACCGCCGACGAGCTGCGCGACCGAGTCGGTGGTTACCCCGACGCCAAGGCGGCCTTTCGCCGTTCGTTCGAACGCGACAAGGACGACCTGCGGGCCATGGGGCTTCCCATCCGGGTCGAGCCGGTCGCCGGCACCGACCCCCCGATCGACGGCTACCGAATGCGCCGGTCCGACTACTCGGGAACCGAGCTCCGGCTCGAACCCGACGAGCTCGCAGCCCTGCATCTCGCGACCAACCTCGTGCGACTCGACGGCGACGACTCCGGGCTGCTGAAGCTGGGCGGCCGAGCCGGCGATCACGCCGACGAGGTCGGTCGGGTCCCGTTCGACGACGCCCTCGCGGTGCTGATCGCCGCGGCCGCCGACCGTCGGGCCGTCACGTTCACCTACAAAGAGACGCGGCGCACCGTCGAGCCGTGGCGTCTGTCGTTCTCCCGCGGCCACTGGTACCTCGCCGGCTGGGACCGAACCCGCGACGACGGGCGCCTCTACCGCGTCGACCGCATCTCCGGCACGGTCGAGCCGGGCGACGCCGCGATCCACGAGATCGGCTCGGTGAGCGATCCCGTCGACCTGCGCGGTTGGCAACTCGGCGACGGCGACCCGCTCGTGGCCCGGGTGGCCATCGACGCCGTGCAGGCCGCTCATGCCCGACACCTTCTCGGCGATGTCGTCGAGGCGCCCGACGGGGGAGTGGTGGCCGAGCTCGAGGTGCGCAACCGCGAGGCGTTTCGCTCGTTCGTGCTCAGCTTCCTCGACCATGCGGAGATCCTCGAACCGCCGGAGTTGCGCGACTCGATGATCGAGTGGCTGGAGTCGTTTCGATGAACCCGCGACTGACCGCCCCGCAGAGGATGGCCCGGTTGCTCGCGGTGATCCCCTGGGTGGTCGAACGCGGCGGCGCACCGATCGACGAGATCGCCCGCCGGTTCGACTACCCCCGATCCCAGCTCGTCGCCGACCTGACCGAGGTCGTCTTGTTCGTCGGGGTGCACCCTTTCACGCCCGATTCGTTGATCGAGGTCGACATCACCGATGATCGTGTCCAGATCCACTACGCCGACTGGTTCTCCCGGCCTCTCCGGCTCACCCCCGAGGAAGGCGCCCGGCTGTTGACCGCGGGGCGTTCGGTCTTGTCGCTCAGCGACTCCGACACGATCAGCGACCACCCGACCGACGCAGAGATCGACGACGGCCGCGATGCGGCCGGCCCGTTGCTGCGGGCCCTCACGAAGCTGGGCATGGCGCTCGGTGACGGCGCCGACCACGCGGTCGAGGTTCGCCTCGGTGACGCACCGGAAGCCACCCTGCAGACGTTGCGGACCGCGGTGGCCGACCGGACCCAGGTCGAGCTCGCCTACTACACCTACGGCCGCGACGAGCTGACGACGAGGACGATCGACCCGGCCCGGGTGTTCAGCGATCACGGCCACTGGTACCTCCACGGCTGGTGTCACCGGGCCGGGGCGGAGCGCGTGTTTCGCGTCGACCGGATCCGAGAGGTCCGTTCGACGGGCGAACCGGTCGAACACGAGTTGGCCGGCGGCGGCGTCGCGTTCGCCGCCGACGGCGACGACCCTCGGGTCGAGCTGCGCCTCCCGGCCGACGCGGCATGGGTGGTCGAGCAGTATCCGACCGAGTCGACGGAGATCCGCGACGACGGCACCTTGGCGGTCACGATGGCGGTGACCGCCGTTCCGTGGCTCGAACGGCTCCTGCTCCGCCTCGGCCCGACCGCGGAGATCGTGGCGGCCGACGAGCCGCTCAGCCCCGATCTCGTCTCCGAGGCGGCCGACCGGATCCTGTCGCGCTACCGACAGTGAACCGAGGGGTCGGCGGCACCCGCCGAACGGAGCGGTACCCTCGTCTTTCGTGACCGACTCCGGCGTTCCCCCATCGTTTCCCGATGGCCCCGCATCGACCTCGACCGGACCGCCTCCTCGGGTCGGGGCGGGCGACGTCCATGCGGTTCCCGGCGTCCCCATGGCCCAGCCGGGCGGCGCCAACGGCGCGGGGGGTGGCGACGGGGGGCCACCCGACGAACGGTTCTGGGCCGACGGACCCGATCCCGTAGCGCCGCGGCCCAACCGCGTGCAGTCACAGCTCCGCACGCTGATCGAGTGGGTGGCAGTGGCGGTCGGCGCCCTCGCCGTCGCCTTGTTGATCAAGGCGTTCCTGCTCCAGGCCTTCTACATCCCGACCGCGTCGATGGATCCGACGCTGCGGGAGGACGATCGAGTTCTCGTCAACAAGCTGAGCTACCGGGTCGGCGACGTGCAACGAGGCGACATCATTGTCTTCCGAAAACCCGACGGGGCGCCCGGCGACATCGAGGATTTCATCAAGCGGGTGATCGGGCTGCCCGGTGAGACCATCTCGTTCAGCGACGGAACGGTGTTCATCGACGGCCGCTCGCTCACCGAGGACTACGTCCGGGGTGTCCCGACCACCACCCAGCAGCTCATCCCGGGCTGCGACACCACCCCCGCGGTCGCCGACACCTGCCGGATCCCCGCGGACACGCTCTTCGTCATGGGCGACAATCGCGAGTCGAGCTTCGATTCCCGTCGATTCGGACCGATCGACCAGAGCTCTGTCATCGGGCGGGCGTTCCTGAAGGTCTGGCCGCTGGGCGACATCGGCTTTCTCTGACGTCGCCGCCCGGTTCAGGCGAAGGTCGCCGCCACCGCGGCCATGCGTTCGACCTGGTCGCCCACCACCGCATCGATGCCCAAGTCGATGACGCGGGCGATCTGGCGTTCGTAGTGGGCCTCGGTCGCGAAGGTGAGGACCTCGAATCGGTGGAACAAGGTTGACAGCCCCCCGGACCAGTCCGGTTCGGGCATCGAGACGGCATCGACCCGGGCGGCGGCCAACTCCGCGGCCCGGCGTTCGGGACCGAGCGGCAACCCGTGGAGCCTCGCGACATTGACCAGCTTGACGGCAGACGTGGCGTCGCGCCATCGCGCCAACACCTCGAGGTCGTGATGGCAGAGCCACAGTGACGCCTCGGCGTCGTGATCGCGAGCGACGCCCATCACCGCCGAACCCGTCGCCGCATCGCCGACGCGGACGCTCACGTCGGCGTCCGAGCCGATCCTGGCGTAGAGGGCCTCGAGCGTCACGATCGGCTCGGGCAGGTCGGCTGCGTCGACCGACGCGAGATGACGTCGCGGGAACCGACGGATCCTGCCGTCGCGGCTGACCACCGGTTGACCGTCCCGCGTGCTCCACACGTCGACGTGGAGTCCGGTGGCCCCCTGGCCGAGGGCGTGGTCGACCGCATCGAGCGCGTGGGCCCGCGTGGCCGTTCGGCCGCCGCGGTGGGCGAAAAGAAGGGCCGGATCCAGCATCGGGGGAAGTCGCGTCGCCACGCCACATCGTCGCACCTGTCCACACCCGGCGGCCACCCGGCGTTCGCCCGTCGGGAACTGAGTCGAACGGACCACCCAAACCGGGCCCGCAGGCCCTTTATCGGGTCGCCGGAGATGCCGATGGCTGTGAGCACGAGACAGAACGAAACGGGGCTACTTCCGCACCATGGCTACGATCCGAGCGAGTTGCGAAGAATGTGGAGACGTCGAGCTCACCACCGCCGACGTCCGCGTTCGGGTCTGCATCAACGACAACCGCGGCGAGTACTCGTTTCGTTGTCCGACGTGTGCGATGACGGTCGTCAAGCCGGCCGAACCCCGCACCATCGACCTTCTCGTCGCCTCGGGGGTCGCGATGGACACATGGTCGCTCCCCGCCGAGCTCAACGAAGCAAAGGTCGGCATGCCGATCACCCACGACGACCTCCTCGAGTTCCACGACAAGCTCCACGACACGTCCTCGTGGAACCAGGCGCTCACCCATCTCCTCGACGGCTGAGCCCCATCACCGCCGACTCCGGCGTCGCTGGGTAGCGTCGTGGCCGTGACTTGGACCGTTCTGGCTCCCGCGGCCGCGATCATCTCGGCCCTCGGCCTGCTCGCCTGGTCGATGCAGCGCCTCGAAGCCGAGGTCGCGGCCCTCCGGGCGTCACTGCGCCGCAGCCGGGCCGCCGCGGTCGCAACCGACGAGCTGGCCCGCCACACCGTCGCCGTCACCCGTCGAGCCGGCGAGATCGAACACGATGTCCGGGCCCGCGCCGACCTGCGCCGAAGCCGACGCCGATCGGCGCGTCGGTAGGATCAGATCATGTCCAACATCGGTGGCCTCGAGATCATCATGGTCCTCGTCGTCGCCCTCATCGTTCTCGGACCGGCCAAGCTCCCCGACGCGGCCCGCCAGATCGGCAAGGCCGTCACCGAGCTTCGCCGCATGTCGAGCGGATTCCAGCGGGAGCTCCGGGAGGCGATCCAGGATCCGATCATAGAAGCGGAGGCCCGGGCCCGAGGCGCGGTCGAAAGTGCCAAGAAGTCGGTGGTCGAACCGTTCACCGATGGCCCCGAGCCGACCTCCTCGTCTCCGGGAACCGGGCCGGCCGACCCGGCGAGCGCCGCAGACCGCGACGACGACCGGGCCGGTGACGATGACTGACACCGACACGCCCGTCGAGGCGCGGATGACCCTCATCGAGCACCTCACCGAGCTTCGTCGTCGGCTCATCATCTCGTTCTCGGCGATCGGCGTCGGCATGGTCGCCGGCTGGTTCCTCTACGGCTGGACCATCGAGCAGTTGCTCAACCCCTACTGTCAGACGCTCGATGACGCGCAGGAGTGTTCGCTCTACGTCACGACGCCGCTCGAGACGTTCAACGTCAAACTCACCGTCGCCGGGTACAGCGGGTTGATCCTGGCGATGCCGGTCATCCTCTGGCAGCTCTGGCGCTTCATCGCCCCGGGGCTCTACTCGCACGAGAAGAAGTACGCGATTCCGTTCATCGGCTCCGCCGTCGGCCTGTTCTTCCTCGGCGGGGGGCTGGCCTACTGGAGCATCCCGAGAGCGCTCGAGTTCCTCCAGAGCCTCGGCGGCGACAACTTCCAGGAGATCTTCGCGCCGAGCGAGTACATCGGGTTCGTGGTCAAGATGATCATCGCGTTCGGGATCGGCTTCGAGTTCCCGATCCTGCTCATCTTCCTCCAGATCCTCGGGCTCGTCAGCAACGAGACGCTCCGATCCGGGCGCCGCTACGCCATCGTCGGGATCGTGGCGCTGGTCGCGGTGATCACCCCGAGCGGCGACCCCTTCACCCTCGGCGTGCTGTCGGTGCCGATGTATCTCTTCTACGAGATCGCCGTGATCTTCGGGAGAGTCCGGATTCGGCGAGCAGCCAGGGCGGCCACCGAGACCACCGAGACGTGACCGGCCGGGCCGAGCACGGCTTCCGGCTCGACCGATTCCAGATCGACGCGATCGAGCACCTCGACGCCGGCCGATCGGTGCTCGTTGCGGCACCCACCGGGAGTGGCAAGACCGTCGTCGCCGAGCACGCGATCGACCGGGCGCTCGCCGACCGGAAACGGGCGTTCTACACGACCCCGATCAAGGCGTTGTCGAACCAGAAGTACCGTGATCTGGCCGAACGAATCGGCCCGGCACGCGTCGGGCTCCTCACCGGTGACAACGCGATCAACCCCGATGCCGATGTGGTGGTCATGACCACAGAGGTCCTGCGCAACATGCTCTACGAGGGACGCGACCTGGGCGACCTCGCCGTCGTGGTGCTCGACGAGGTGCACTTCCTCGAGGATTCCTTCCGGGGCCCGGTCTGGGAGGAGGTCATCCTCCACCTCCCCGAACATGTCGTCCTCGTCTGCCTCTCGGCAACCGTCTCCAACAGCGACGAGGTCCGGGGCTGGCTCGAGTCGGTCCGGGGACCGACCGGCGTCGTCGTGGAGACGACGCGACCGGTCGAGCTGACGAACCTCTACGCGGTGGGGGACCGGCGAGGCGATCGGCTCCACCTGATCCCGACACTCGTCGATGGACTCGCCAACCCGGAGGGCACCCGCTTCGATCCTGATCTTCGCCGCGGTCGCGGTGATCGTCGCGGCGGACGCCGCGGTCCGTGGCGGACGCCGACTCGGCTCGAGCTCCTCGATCTCCTCGAGGATCGCGAGCTCCTCCCCGTGATCTGGTTCATCTTCAGCCGCAAGGGGTGCGACGAAGCGGCGGTCACCCTCACCCGGGCCGGTGTTCGCTTCACCGACAAGGGCGAGGCAGCCCGGATCCGGACGATCGCCGAAGACCGCCTCGCCGGCCTCGACCCCGCGGACCTCGCCCTGCTCGACGCCGCGGCCTGGCTCGAACGGCTCGAACGGGGAATCGCCAGTCACCACGCAGGGCTGGTCCCGGCCTTCAAGGAAGCCGTCGAGGTCTGCTTCGCCGAAGGCCTCGTCCGGGTGGTGTTCGCCACCGAGACATTGGCGCTCGGCGTCAACCTCCCGGCCCGTAGTGTCGTCATCGACCGGCTGACCAAGTTCACCGGCGAGCACCACGAGCTGCTGACGCCCGCCCAGTTCACCCAGCTCACCGGGAGAGCCGGGCGCCGCGGCATCGACGAGCGGGGACATGCGCTCGTTCCGTGGTCGCCGTTCACCCAGTTCGGCCAGGTCGCCTCGCTCGCGGGCAGCCGGGCCTTCACCCTCAAGTCGGCGTTCCGTCCGACCTACAACATGGCCGCGAACCTTCTTCAACGCCACGACCCCGACGACGCCCGGACTCTTCTCGCCCGCAGCTTCGCCCAGTTCCAGGCCGATGCCGGCGTCGCCCGACTGGAGGCCCGACTGGTGCGGGAGCGACGCCGACTCGACGAGCTCCGTCGCGAGGTGACCGAACAGTTCGGGACCGATCTCCCCGTCGACCCTCCCGAGACCGATGCCGCGGCGATCTCCGACGCGGTGTCCCGCCTGCGTCCCGGCGATGTGATCATCGACGCCGACGGAGACCGACTCGCGGTCCTCGGCGTGAGCTGGCGCAAGCGGGGCCGCGCCCGACTGCGCCTCGTCAGCCAGGCGGCCCGCGAGCACCGCTGGGAGCTCGCCGATCTCGTCGAGGCACCGACCACCGTCGGCCACATCGAGCTTCCCCAGCCGATGGCTCCCGAACGCATCGACTATCGCACCGAGGTCGCGGCCGAGATTCGCCGGCTTCGCATCACCAGCCCTCGGGCCCGCCGCCGTACCCGCCACCGCAACGATCCGAGAGCCGCCCTGGCCCGGCTCGAGCAGGAGGTCGTCCATCTCGAGAAGCGGGCCCGTCGCGACCAGGGATCGGTCGCCCGACGCTTCGACGCCATCTGTGACGTCCTGCGGGCCCGCGGCCACCTCGACGGTTGGTCGGTGACCGACACCGGCGAGATGCTCGGCCGCGTCTACCACGAGTCCGACCTGCTCATCACCGACGCCCTCTCGACGGGCATCCTCGACGACCTCGGCCCCCCGGAGCTCGCCTCGCTCGTGTCGAGTTTCACCTATGAGCACCGGCGGCCCTCGCCACCGCCCGAACCGTGGTTCCCGGCGAAGATCGCCAAGAACCGGTTTCGTGAACTGGAACGGCTGGCCCGCGACCTCGCCGCCTTCGAACGGCACCACGGCGTCCCCGAGACCCGAATGCCCGAGGCCGGCTTCGCCCCCAGCGCCCACGCATGGGCCGCCGGCGAGGAGTTGTCCGTGCTGCTGGCCGACGACGAAGATCTCACGGCCGGCGATTTCGTGCGCAACATCAAACAGCTCATCGACCTCCTCCGCCAGATCGGTCACGTCGCGCCGAACGCCGCGACGGCCCGGGCGGCTCGTCAGGCATCGGACGCCATCCATCGCGGCGTGGTCGCGTTGTCGGGGTCGGTGGAGATCGAGTGAGCGTCGAACCGGGCAAGGACTGGGGCGAACCGGGTCGGGTTCCTGCCGATGTCGAGTGGGCCGACTCGGATCGGGCCGCGGCCGAGATCATCGCCCGGGCCCGCCGCGCCAACCGCCCGATTCCCGCGATCGCGCTGACCGCCGGCGACCTGTCGCGAACCCTCGGCGGACGCGGCGCTCGCCTTCGCGACGGCGAGGGAACCCATGTCCACGTCGACCTGGGCGCGGCGTTGATCGATGGCCGGCTCCACTGGTTCCTCGCCCATCTCGTCGCCCGGCACTCGTGGTTTCGGGGCCGGATCGTGGTCGCGGCCAACGCGGCGTTCCTCGGACCGTGGAACATCGCGCCGCGCGCCCACCCCGGCGACGGACGCCTCGATCTCCTCGACGGGAACCCGAGCCTCGGCGACCGGCTGAAGGCCCGGCGCCGCCTTCGGCTCGGCACCCATGTTCCTCACCCGGACATCTCGGTCCGGCGGGTGCGCGCCACCCAACTCGACTTCGCCGAACCGATGCCGATCCGGCTCGACGGGGTGCGAACCGGCACAACCCGTTCTCTCAGCATTCGGGTCGAACCCGATGCGGTCGAGTTGTGGATCTGACCGCTCGCGGTCGGGGCCACGTCGCATCGGTACGATGACGCCCATGGATGTCACCGAGGCGAAGCAGAGAGTCCGACGCGAGATCGAACGGCTCTCGCCGACGCTGCTCGAGATCTCCCACGAGATCCACGCCCATCCCGAGCTCAACTTCGAAGAGCACTTCGCCCACGAGTTGCTCACCGGGGCGATCGCCGACGAAGGCCTCACGGTCGAATCGGGGGCCTACGACATGCCGACCGCGTTCGATGCCCGCGTCGGCACCGGCGGCCCCACCATCGCGGTGTGTTGCGAGTACGACGCGCTCCCCGGCATCGGACACGCGTGCGGCCACAACATCATCGCCGCGGCCGGCCTCGGTGCCGGATTGGCCGCGGCGACCGTCGCCGATGCCATGGGAGGGTCGTTGGCGATCCTCGGCACCCCGGCGGAGGAAGGCGGCGGCGGCAAGGAGTTCATGATCCGACGGGGGGCCTTCGACGACGTCGACGCGGCGATGATGGTGCATCCGGCCGACCACGAGTTGCGGTGGATGAAGACGATCGCCATCCACACCGTCGATGTGGTCTACGAGGGGCAGGCGGCCCACGCCGCGGCGTCACCGTGGCAGGGTCGCAACGCCCTCGACGCGGCCGTGCTCGGCTACACGAACGTGGCCGCGCTGCGCCAGCACATCCGTCCCGAAGAACGGATTCACGGGATCTTCACCGATGCCGGCGAGAAGCCCAACATCGTCCCCGAACGGGCGGCCGCGCAGTGGTATGTGCGGTCCCGCAACATGGACACCCTCGAACCCCTCAAGGACCGGGTGATGGCCTGTCTCGATGCCGGTGCCGCGGCGTCGGGGTGCACGATGCGCCACCACTGGAACGACCCGCCGTTCTTCGACATGGTCGACAACGCACCGCTGCTCGACCTGTACTGCGCCAACGCGGCCGACGTGGGACGGACCGTTCGCGAGCCCGATCCGATGTCGATGGTCGCCGGAAGCACCGACATGGGCAACGTCAGCTACGCGGTCCCCGCCATCCATCCGATGATCAAGGTCGCGCCGGCCGGGGTCTCCATCCACACGCCCGAGTTCGCCCACCATGCCCGATCCGAAGACGGCGACCGGGCGGTGATCGACGGGGCCCTGTCGATGGCGCTGACCATCGTCGACCTGTGGGCCGACGACGAAACCATGGGATCGGTCCGCGGCGCGTTCGAAGAGAACACCTAGGCTCACCCACCGATGACGGTCTACATCGCCGAGGAATTCACCGCCGTTGAGGCCGATGTCCTCCGCCGCTACTTCACCAATCTCGACCAGCCCGTGTTCGCCCTGGTGAACCTGCCGGAGGTCGTCAAGGGTGCCCTCTTCGCTCGGTACTCGCGTTCGCCGCTGAGCCTTCGCCGGCTGTTCCTCCAGGAGTTCGTGGGCGATCTCGACATCGAAGGCGACCAGACCATCGATGCCACCGTCGGGCTGCGCCGGGCCGAGGAGCTCTACGATCGGGTCTTCTTCGAGTACGGCGACGACAGCGTCGCCCAGCTCGGCGGCGTGCACCTCGCCTGCGAGCAGGCGTCCAACGTGTTGACCAAGGTGTTGGAACGCGGCCGGCTGATGTCCTACCTCGAGCAGAGCACCCGCTACATCGCCTACGACCAGCGCCTCGGTGGCCGGTACCGCTACTACCGCGATCCCGAGATCCTCAACAGCAACCTCGGCACCCGCTACATCGCCGACATGGATCGCATCTTCGATTCCTACTCGGGTCTCGTGCCGCAGATGCAGGAGTTCTTCAAGGCCGTGTCTCCCAAGGACCCCGCCGACAGCGACTTCGCGTATCGCACGGCGATCAAGGCCCGTGCGCTCGACGCGATCCGCGGCATGCTGCCGGCGTCGTCGCTGTCGAACCTCGGGATCTACGGCACGGGCCAGGCCTACGAGGCGTTGCTGCTGCGCATGCGGGCGCATCCGCTTCCCGAGAGCCGGGCCTATGCCGACATGATGCTCACCGAGCTGCGAAAGGTCGTTCCGTCGTTTCTCAAGCGGGTCGATCTGCCGGACCGGGGTGTGCGTACCAGCGCCTATCTGGCCGACACCACCGATTCGATGCACGCGGTCGTCGAGAATCTCTTCGGCGACGAGACCGGGGGAGTGGTCGACGACGATGTCGTCGACCTCGTCGACTTCGATCCCGATGGCGAGACCAAGGTCGTCGCCGCGATGCTCTATCCCCACACATCGCTGTCGGAGACCGCGATCGACGCCCGCGTGCGGGCGATGTCCGTCGCCGACCGGCTCGACGTCATGCGGGCCTACATCGGGCATCGGGAGAACCGCCGCCAGCGGCCGGGCCGGGCGTTCGAACGCACCGCCTACCGGTTCGACGTCTTGTCCGACTACGGCGCCTTTCGTGATCTCCAACGCCACCGCATGCTCACCATCGAGTGGCAACCGCTCTCGCCCCGCCACGGCTACGTGCTTCCCGAGGCCGTGCGAGCGGCCGGGGTCGAGGACCAGTTCCGGGGGGCGATGGAACGTTCGGCCGCCCTGCACCGGGCGTTGAGCGAGGAGCTCCCCGATCAGGCCGCGTACGCGGTTTCCCTCGCCTATCGGGTGCGCTACTCGATGCAGTTCAACGCCCGCGAAGCGATGCACATGCTCGAGTTGCGCACGACCCCTCAGGGTCACGAGGCCTACCGGCGGGTGTGTCAGCGGATGCACACCCAGATCGCGGAGAAGGCCGGCCATCGTGCCCTGGCCGAGGCGATGAGGTTCGTCGACCACTCGCCCGAACCGGCCCTCGGTCGCCTCGATGCGGAACGACGGGCCGAGGAACGCCGCCGCAGCCGCGATCTCGGCTGATACCCTCTTTCCCCACGCGGGCGGAGCCGCAGGAGGCTCCCCGTGTACCCCCACCTCAAGATCTGGCATCCGATCGCCACCCTCGGCACGCTGGTGGCCACCGCAGTTCTCGCCACGTCGACGATCACGGTCGAGGCCGGCGACACCCTCTCGGAGCTCGCCGACCGCAACGGGGTCACGGTCGCGGAGCTGGTCGCCTGGAACGACATTCGAGATCCCGACCTGATCTTCGCCGGCGCGACGTTGCTCGTCTCCGCGCCGGAGGTGACGGCCGCGCCGACCGGAACCCACGTGGTCACCGCCGGGGAGACCCTCTTTGCGATCGCGGTCCGTTTCGGCACGACCGTCGGCCGTCTGGTCGACGCGAACGGCCTGGCCGACCCCGACCGGATCACCGTCGGTCAACGACTCGATCTCTCGCCTCCCGAGGATCCCACCCCGGACGCGGCGACGACCGGGCTCGTGACCCACACGGTCGTCGCCGGTGACACCCTCAGCGCGATCGCGACCCGATACGGGGTGAAGATCGGTGTTCTGGCCCGCGACAACGGGATCGCCGACCCCGACCGCATCAGGGAGGGAATGACGCTGACGATCGGTGGTCCCGCCGCGGCCGGTGCGCCCGCCCCCGCCGACGCCGAGCCGCCGTCGTCTCCGACCACGACGACCACCTCGCCCCCGGCCCCGCCGACCACGGTTCCTCCTCCCTCCACCACCGCGCCCGCGCCGACCACGACCACCACCGCACCCGTGCCGGCCACCTCGGCCCCTCCCCGCCGCGGTGGGGAGGTCTTGTTGGTCCCGTTATTCGCGAAGTGGAGCGGCGTCTACAACGTCCCGCAGGACCTCCTGGAGGCGATCGCGTGGAAGGAGTCCGATTGGCGACCCGATGCCGTCGGTCCCGCCGGGCACCTCGGCATCACCCAGCTCAGCCCGGAAACGGTCGAGTTGATCGAGGGCGGTCTTCTCGGGCGGGACATGGATCCCCTCGATCCCGAAGAGGGAGTGCAGCTCGCGGCCCGCTATCTCCGGTACCTGCTGGATCGGACCGACAACGAGCGTGAGGCGACGGCGGCGTGGGTCCAGGGGCTCTCGAGTGTGCAGCGTGACGGCGTGACCACGGCCGGTGCCGACTATGTCGCCGACGTCGAGGAGATTCGTCGACAACGACGTTGACGAGACGACGTTCGCGGTGTTGATTGCAACAAATCCGGCATCGACGTTGCGCGATCGCTTCCAGTGTCTATGATCCGCCGCAACATCCCAGGCGCAGGAACCCATGGCTGACGAAGAACCACCAGAAGACGAAGTTCCCGACGAGGCCGGCATCGACGCCGACGACGAAGTGTTCGACGGTGAAGTCGCCGAGGTCTTCGAGGCTGACGACGACGAGCTCGCGACCGTGGTCGTCGATGCCGAGGACGACGACGAGGACGATGTCGCCACGCCGGCCCGACCCGTCGTCGACGAAGAGGAAGACGAGGACGACGACGAGGTCGAGGCCGACCTCGACGCCATCTTGAAGGACCGCATCGCCGCCGGCGACGACGACGATGACGAAGACGACGACGAGGACGGCAAGCCGCCTCGACCCGCCCCGGCGCCGGCCGGCGAAGCCGAACCGGTCGTGGCCCGCCAGGACCACGAGATCTCCTGTCCGAACTGCTTCCTGCTGGTCAACACCGCCTCGGTGGTCGACGGTGAATGCCCGCACTGCGGAGGGCCGGTCGAGGTCCCGTGAGCGACGACGATCGCCTCGCCGAGCAGATCCTCGATCTGCTCGTCTACGCGCCGATCGGTCTCGCCCTCGAAGCCAAGGAGTTGATCCCCAAGCTCGCCGATCGTGGCCGCGGCCAGATCGCCCTCGCCCGACTCGCCGGCAAGGTGGCATCGGAGCGGGGCCAGTCCGACGTTCGCAGCTTTCTCGATCAGCTCGTCGGCGCGGTCGGTTCCGCACTCGCCGGCGACGCTGGCGACGTCCCCGACGATTCCGATGTCGACGAGGACGACGAGGACGACGCCGGCCTGGCCATCGACTCCTACGACTCCCTCACCGCGCCGCAGCTTCTCCCACATCTCTCGCCGCTCTCGGCGGAGGAGCTGGACGAGATCCTGGCCTACGAGCAGGCCCACCGAAGCCGGGCCACGGTGATCAACCGCATCCGACAACTCCAGGACTGAGCCGATGGAAGTCGGCGCCCGCGCCGTGGTCCCGACGGATCTGGAAGTCGTCGTCGCCCTTTGTGAGTTCGGAAGCGACGAGCTTCGGGACCACCGCGGCGGAGCCATCTGGAGTCGGTGGGAGGGGCGACAGGATCCGATCGACGCCAGCATTCGGGCGACCGCCGACGACCCCCGGTCGCAGCTCATCGTCGGCACGATCGACGAGACGGTCATCGGCTACGCCGCGGTCGACGACGTCACGCTGCACGACGACTCCCACGTCGGGAATCTGACCGACCTCTACGTGCTTCCCGAGGCTCGAGGGGTCGGGGTCGGCGAGGCCATGATGGAGCAGGCCATCAGTTGGTGCCGCTCCCGCGGCTGCATCGGAATCGACTCGATCGCCCTTCCCGGCGATCGGGCGACGAAGAACTTCTTCGAGTCGTTCGGCCTCGTCGCGCGTGCCCTTCGTGTGCACCGATCGCTTCGAGTCAGCGACCGGTCCAGACCGGGTCCCTCTTCTCGATGAACGCCCGAGGACCCTCCGCGTAGTCGTCGGTGCCGGCGAGCGCCGCGATCGCCGCACTCGCCGCTCTCATCCCTTCGCGATCGGACTGACCGGGGGCCTCGAGCACCAGCTGCCGTGTCGCTCGCACCGCGAGGGGTGCGTTGGCCGTGATCCGAGCGGCCAACGACCGCGCCTCGGAGATCACGTCGCCCGGCTCGCACAACCCGTTGAGGAATCCGAAGTGGTACGCCCGGGCGGCATCGAGTGTGTCGCCGGTGAGGGCCAACTCCATCGCGATGGCCGGGGGCAGGACCCGGGGGAGCCGGACGAGACCACCGGCCGCCGCGACCAGCGATCGTTTCACCTCGGGAATCCCGAACTTGGACGTCGTCGACGCCACCCGGAGATCGCAGGCGAGCACGATCTCGGTGCCGCCGGCGACCGCGTGTCCGTCGACCGCGGCGATGAGCGGCTTGGATCGTTCCCGCGCGACGATGCCGGCGAACCCACCGCGGGTCGTTCCCAACGTTTCATCGCGGCCGGCGGCGATCTCCTTGAGGTCGGCACCGGCGCTGAACACGGGGCCTTCGTGGGTCAAGATCCCGACCCACAGGTCGTCGTCGTCCTCGAGGCGATCGATGGCGGCTTCGATGCCCTCCGCCATCTCGGAGTTGATCGCGTTGCGGGCCTCCACCCGGTCGAGGCGAATGATTCCGACATGGCCCTCGACATCGAATCGGATCACCCGGCCGCCTCCTCGTTGCCGGCGTCCGGCACATCGGGAGCCGGTTCGGGTGGCGCCTCGGTCGTGGTCTCGGACTCCGCCGTCGGCTTCGGTGGGGGAGGGGGCGGAGGGGTGCGAGCCCCTCCTCGGCGACGCGGCGACGGCTCGATGCCGAACGAGGCGGCGATCGTGGGGACCTTCGACGCATGCTTTCGCACCGCAGCCAGGAGTTGATCGTTCGGTGAGGCCGGAAGGCCCTCGGGCACGACCTGGGCCCGCACCGGCGAGAACGCGATCGCGTCGAGCACGGTCGCCCACCGATCCTGGGTCACCTCACTGGTCAGTGAGGCGGACGCCGCGTCGGCGAGCCGCTTCGCCATGTCGGGCGGCAACGGTGCGCCGGCCTTGGGCGGGCGGGAGCTGTGACGCAGCGCCCGCACGGTACGACCCTCGGCGATGTTCTCCGCCAGCTCATCGAGCCACTTGCGGTGCTCGGCGTCGACACGGGCCAGCAGACCTTCGCGGAGCTGGTCGGCCAGGGCCCGCGACTCGTCGTCGCGGGCGCCGGTGTCGGCCGCGACCACGACGCTGCGGATGTCCTTGATGTCGATCTCGTTGATCCCCGCGAGGGCGGCTTCGGCCCGATCACGCCACTCGGCGGCCTTGAGCTTCGGCGCCAGCTTCTCGGCCAACGCGACGATGGGCTCGCTTTTGATCTTGGGCATGCCTTCGGCCGCGGCCTTCTCGTTCATGCGTTCGACCGCCTGGCGAGCGCCGGGAACCCCTCCCTTGAGGACCTCCTCGGCAAGACCGTGCTGGATCTCGGGGAGCGCCTTGAGCGCCGCCTGACGGTGGACCCGCCGCGGCCTGAGCCGGGGCGCCTTGGGCCGCGACGGCGCCTTGGGCCGCTCGCGGTTCTCGCCCCGGTCGTCTCGACGGGCCCTGCCCTTGTCCTTGCCCTTGTCGCGGCCGCCATCGCGTCCTCGTCCGCGGCCTCGATCGCGGTCACCGTCGCGTCCTCGTCCCCGGCCACGGTCGCCGTCACGGCCTCGTCCCCGACTCTTGCCCCGAGACGCGAGCGTCTGGGTCACGAGTGGTTCATCGCGGCCCGGTCCGAGCAGTTCGAGAGTCTGCGGCTGTTTGCGGGCGGCTCTCGGTGGGAGGACCATCGTGATCTCGAGCCCGTCGAGGTCGGCTTCCGCCTCCACCCGGATCACATCGCCGATGCCGATCCCTTCGGGAACGAGGGAGCCGTCGAGCACACCTTTCGGTACCTTCGCCCCCGCGGCGCGCCACGTCCACGTGCCGTCGTCGCGAGTAGAGGTGAGTTCGATGTCCAGCCTGCGTGCCACGGGCAGCAACGGTATCGGCCACCCGGCCGGTCAGCGACTCGTCGCCTCACGGACCCCGGGACCGGACCCCGGCGGGCCCACCCGGGATCAGAGCTGAAGCGCCTTGGTCTGGAGGAACTCCTCGATGCCGTAGGGGCCGTTCTCACGGCCGTACCCGGACTGCTTGTAGCCCCCGAACGGCGCCTGGATGTTGAACCCGCCGCCGTTGACGTCGACCGCCCCGGTGCGCATCGCCCGAGCGACCTTCATCGCCCGTTGCTCGGATCCCCACACGCCACCTGCGAGCCCGTAGAGGCTGTCGTTGGCGATCGCGACGGCGTCGTCATCGTCGTCGAACGGGATGATCGACAGCACCGGACCGAAGATCTCCTCCTGGGCGATGGTCATCGAGTTGTCGACGTCGGCGAACACGGTCGGCCGCACGTAGTAGCCCGTTTCGAGACCATCGGGCTTGCCCAGTCCGCCGGCGACGACCCGCGCCCCCTCGTCGATCCCCTTTTGGATGTAGCCCTGGACGCGGTCCCACTGGGCCTGGGAGATCAGTGGGCCCATGTGCATTCCTTCTTCGGTGGGCGACTTGACCTCCATGGCCTCGGCTGCGGCTGCGGCGATCGCCACTCCCTCTTCGTAACGGGAGCGGGGGAGGAGCATCCGGGTGTGCGCCGTGCAGGTCTGGCCGTTGTTCAGATAGCAGGCGAACACGCCCTTCGGGATCACGTCGGCGAAGTCGGCGTCGTCGAGGACGATGTTCGCGGATTTTCCGCCGAGCTCGAGCGCCACCCGCTTGACCGTGCCGGCGGCCACCTCGGCCACCCGTTTGCCGGCCCGGGTCGATCCGGTGAACGACACCATGTCGACGTCGGGATGGGCGGCGATCGCCTCGCCGACCTCGGGGCCGGTGCCCATCACCATGTTGAACACGCCGGCGGGAAGTCCGACGTCATCGATGATCTCCGCGAGGATGTAGGCGTTGAGTGGTGCGATCTCGGTCGGCTTGAGCACGACCGTGCAGCCGGCGGCGAAGGCACCGCCGATCTTGCAGACGATCTGGTGCAGTGGGTAGTTCCACGGCGTGATGCAGCCGACGACGCCGACCGGCTCCTTGATGACCAGGCTGTTGCCGATGGTCTCCTCCCATTCGAAGTCGCCGAGCAGGTTCGCGTAGCTCTCCATGTTCATCATCGGCAGCCCGGCCTGGATCATCCCCGACCAGGTGATCGGCATCCCGACCTCACCGGCGATGACCTCAGCGATCTCCGCGGCCCGGGCAGCCAGGCCCTCCTGCAGGCGTTGGAGGTACTTCTGACGCTCGTCGACGTCGGTTCGGCTCCACGGGCCGAACGCGGCCCGTGCGGCCGCGACCGCCTTGTCGACGTCGGAGGCGACGCCGTTTGGAACCCGGCCCATCACCTCTTCGGTGGCGGCGTTGATCACCTCGATGGTGCCGCTTCCGTCGGAGGGCACCCAGGCCCCGTCGATGTAGATCTGGTCGTAGTCGCGCATGTGAGAATCCTCGGTCGGCGCCCGCTGGAGACGGTCGTTCAACCCGAGTCTGTCATCTCCGATCGGTCCCGTCACGACGGGACCAAGGTCCCTGGGTCCAGCTCCAGGATTGATTACGATCAGAGCGTCATCTCAGATGGAGATGACCCGCGCCGTTCGACCACCAACGGCGCGTTCTCATGCTTGGAGCCCCTATGTCAATGTTTCACCGGCCGCTCATCGCCGGGTTGGTGCTGTTCGCGCTGATCGCCGCGGCGTGCGCACCCGATGATTTCCCGGCCGAGGCCGGCGCGACGGCCTCCATCAGCGCCGACTCGATCGGCAGCGACGCCACCGTCCCTCTCATCGACCTCTCCGAGTTCTCGATCAAAGGCGACCTGACGGTCCCCGCCGGACCGGTGGTGGTCGATGTCCTCAACAAGGGCGCCGCCGTGCACACCCTCGTGCTGGCCGGCGGCCCGAAGACCGAGAACCTCAACGCCGGGGAGGAGACCCTCCTCGACCTCGGCACGCTGGCCCCGGGCACCTACGAGTTGTTCTGCGACATTCCCGGTCACCGCGAGTCCGGCATGAGCGCCGAGCTCACCGTTGTCCCGAGCTCCGAAGCCGACAGTGTCACGATCTCCGCCGAGCGCAGCGAGGAGGGGCCGGACTGGGAGGCGCTCGAAGAAGCGATGACCGCATCGTTCGAGGCGTTCCCGGCCGAGACGGAGGGACAGGGCAACGTCTTGTTGGAGCCGACCATCCTGCCCGACGGAACCAAGGAGTACGACCTGACGGTGGCCATCACCTCGTGGGAGGTCGAGCCGGGCCGTGTCGTCGAGTCGTGGTCGTACAACGGGATGGTGCCGGGCCCGGAGATCCGGGTCGACGTGGGCGACAAGGTGCGGGTCAACGTGCAAAACGACCTTCCCCTGAGCACCGACATCCATTGGCACGGCATCCCCACTCCCAACGCGATGGACGGCGTGTCGTCGATCACCCAGGAACCGATCCAACCCGGCGAATCGTTCGTCTACGAGTTCGTGGCCGAGCGGGAATCGGTGGGCATGTACCACGCCCATCGTTTCGGACAGATCAGCATCCCCAACGGTCTCTTCGGGGTGTTCACGATCGGTGAGCTCCCGATTCCCCGAGGTCAGACCATCGGCGACACGACGATCCCGGAGGATCTCGTGGTCGCCCAGGAGATCCCGATGGTCCTCAACGACGCCGGTGTGATCGGCTACTCGCTCAACGGCAAGTCGTTCCCGGCCACCGAGCCCTACGTCGTCGAGCAGGGCGACTGGGTCGCCATCACCTACTACAACGAGGGGCTCCAGATCCACCCGATGCATCTGCATCAGTTCCCTCAGCTCGTGGTCGCCAAGGACGGGTTCCCGCTCGACAACCCGTATTACGCCGACACCATCAACGTCGCCCCAGGCGAGCGCTACACCGTGCTCGTGAACGCCACCGATGTCGGCACCTGGGTCTGGCACTGCCACATCCTCACCCACGTCGAGAGCGAGGACGGGATGTTCGGCATGGTCACCGCGATGATCGTCACCTGATCGAATCGTCCCGGTTCGTCGTGAGATCTGCGGGGTCCGTGTTGGCCCCGCAGATCACCACGACGGTTCGTTCGCGGGGGTCCGGAGTCCAGGCGCCGGCGTGGAGGGCCGCGTAGGCGGTCGCCCCGCCGTGTTCGG
This sequence comes from Actinomycetes bacterium, assembly GCA_024276495.1. Taxonomy (GTDB): domain Bacteria; phylum Actinomycetota; class Acidimicrobiia; order Acidimicrobiales; family Aldehydirespiratoraceae; genus JAJRXC01. The sequence continues at coordinate 35,948 of JAJRXC010000078.1, read as the reverse complement.
TCACGAGCTGGAGATCGTCCCAGAGGTGCCGGCGGGCCGCCACGATGTCGGCATCGGTCACGGTGACGAGCTCGATCCGGTCGGCCAGCTGCGCCCAGGGAATGGCGCCGAGACATGGCGCACCCAGCGAGTCGGCGGCGATGCTGTCGATTCTGATGTCCACCGGACCGCCGGCCGCCACCGCGGCGTGGAACGTGGCGGCGCCCCCCGGCTCGACGCCGACGATCCGCACATCGGGGAGGGCCGCGGCGATACCCGCGGCGAGGCCGCCACCGCCGACCGCGACCACGATCGTGTCGACGTCGCCGACCTGTTGTTCGATCTCGATCCCGATCGTTCCCTGACCCGCGATGGTGAGCGGCCCGTCGAAGGGATGAATCGCCAGCGCCCCGGTCTCCTCGGCCCGTCGCGTGCATGCGTCGGCCGCGTCGACGAAAAGAGCGTTCGTGGTGTCCACGACAGCCCCCAGGGCGCGGATTCGGTCGACCTTGGTCAGCGCCGCATACGAGGGCACGAAGACCTCGGCCCGCACGCCGAGGTCGCGGGCGACATGAGCCACCGCGATGCCGTGGTTCCCCCCGGAGAGGGCGATCAGGCCGGCGTCGGGTACACCCTGGGCAAGGGCGCTGTTGAAGCTGCCCCTCACCTTGAACGAACCCGAGTGCTGGAACAGCTCCAGCTTCAACACGATGCCGTCGTAGTCCATCACCGGCGTGCGCCGAATACGGGAACGGATCCGCCCGTAGGCGGCATCGACGGCCACGCGAGTGATCATGCCCGCAGTCTCGCCGGAAATCCTTCGTTTCGTGGTGCAAGATTCGGTGGCGTCAAGCACTCGGAGAGGGTGTGGGACCTGTCCGCTTGAGCCGCCGACCGGCGGATGGCCAGTGGGAGCGGCTCTACCGCGAGGACCGGGCCGCGCTCGCACGCACCGCCATGCTCATCACCGGCTCGCCCGAGATGGCCGAGGATGCCTTCCACACCGCGATCGAGCGGGCCCGCCCCCGCCTCGATGAGATCGACCGACCAGGGGCATACCTGCGGGTCGTGGTGGTCAACGTTGCCCGTGACCTGGCCAAACAGGCCCGCCGGGAGCAGGCGGGCGACCTCCCCGTGCTCCTCACGGCCGGGCTCGACACCCGCCAGACGAAGATCTGGAGCGCGCTGCAGACACTCACCGAGCGCCGCCGCACCGCCCCGGTCCTGCGCTAGTACACCGATCTCCCGGTGGGGGAGATCGCCGAACTGCTCGGCTGCGAGCCCAGTTCGGCCTCTTCACTGCCGCACCAGGGCCTCGCAGACCTTCGAAAGGAGCTCTCCGATGACGAAACCTGATCGCGCAAACGAGCTGAGCGACACCCTTCGGACTCTCGCCGATGCCTACGAACCGGCCGTGCTCGACGCGACCGACGAAACCACTCGTCGCCGTGTCCGCCCGATCATCGTCGCGGCCGCGGCGGCATTGGTCCTTCTGGCCGGCTTGGCCGTCGCTCTCACCACCAACCGCGATAGCGCCGACGACATCGATGTCGATGTCCGCGGCGAACCCGAGCCGACCACGCCGACGCCACCAACGGAGACCGTCGAAACGCTGACGGAGAGCCAGCCCGATCCCAACGATGATGCCCTCGACAGCTGGACATGGTCGATCGGAGCACCCTCACCTCTGAGGCCCCGCACACCGCCCTCGATCGTGTGGTCCGGCGGCGAAGTCGCACTGTGGGGCGGCGCGACCGCCGGCACCCCAGCCGACGACGGTGCCGCGTACAACCCGGTCACCGACTCCTGGCGATCGCCGACCGAGCTCGAGATCGAGGCAGCCGAACAACTCAGGAACGGCCTCGACCGATTCCCGCCTCCCGGGGCGCCGTCGGGGCTCGCCGGACTCCTCATCGGCACTGTCCGCGCCGTGATCGGAGAAGACGGTTCGTCCACCGCGTGGCTTCTGGTGGGAGAGAACGGAGTGGAGGTCGTCCTCCCCCCGCCACCGAGCGAGGCGACGCTCTCCTTTCGCGATGCTGCAGCAGCCTGGACGGGATCGGCGCTGGTCGTCTGGGGAGGGGAGTACGACTGCCCGGCTGGCGTCTCGTGTGTCCTCGGTCCCACCACCCCCTTTGTCCTTCGGCCGCCACTCGACGGTCGCGTCGACGCCAGACCCGCGACCACAGAGGAATTGTCCGCGACGTGGATCCTGTCCGGGATCGAGATCGACGGCGAACGGATCGACGATGACGAGCCGGCCACGGTCTCGCTCGACTTCTCTCCCACGACGAAACCCCACCCCTTGCCCGTCGCGGTCACCGGCTGGGCCGGGTGCGCCTACGCCGCCGACCTCCTGTGGCCGGGTCCGAGCGCCGACCTGCAGTGGCCAACCGCACCCGAGCCCTGCGCCAGAACCGTCTCCGAATTCGCCGGCATCTTCCGATCCCGACTCGCCGAGACGACCAGGGCTTCCGTCGTCGACGCCGGACCCGCGCCGGTCCTTTGGCTCGAGGGCCCCGGTCTTCGAATCATCCTCGTCCCGGCGACGGGCATGACCGTTCCCGGTGTCCTGAAGATCATCGACGGCGACGCGCCTGGTCCGTTCGAACTCGACTGTCTCGAACAGATGTGGACCAGCTACGACTTCGGCGAGGGCGCCGGTTCACCCACGATGCTCGGCGAGGCCCGGCGAGTTCTCAGCATCGGCACCTGGTACGTCGATGGGAACCGGATGGCGACGTTCGACGAGAACGGTGCGGTCACCCGGATCGTGAACTTCTCACAGCGGGCGAACGGAAGCTGGGTGCGCGGGGGGAAAGGACATGCCGGCTCGGCCGGTAGGCGTCCGGCGTCACTGCTAACCGATATCGATCAACTCCGCGATGTCCGGATGGGTCTGGGCAAGGCCCCGGTCAAGGGTCGCCAGGCTTCCCGAGGGCTGGGACCGCGCCAGATGGGCGAGATACGCGTCGGTTATCTGACGATGTCCGACCACCCCCTGCATGCTCCGCCGGTCGAACGGCGGCGCTTCCCCCCAGTACTCGTGCAGGGGATGACTGCGAAGGCTGTCGATGACATCGAACGCGGTACTTGCCGCGATGTCGGAGCGAACGAGGAAGCGCATCAGCGCGGTCTCGGTGATCGCGCACGTTGCGAATGGTATTTCGAGACGCTCGAACCACGGCTTCACGATGTCGTGGTGCACATGGTCGACCACCGTCAACGCGATGACGACGTTGGTGTCGAGCAGGACCGTCACTCGTCGTCCAGAGCCCGTACGTCTTCGATGGTCACCGGGCGGCCCACCCGCACGAGGACCAGACCGGTCGCGTCGTCGACCGGGGGAGGGTCGACCGGATCGAGCGCCCGCCGCATCAGGTCGGCCACCACATCACTGAGGGTGCGACCGCTCTCGCGGGCGATCGACATCGCGGTGCGATGCAGTTCCTCGGGGAGATCCACCGTGGTTCGCATGCCAATAGTCTACATCACCACATCAACGCATCGACACATCAACGCGTCTGCTCGGGTCGAGGTGCCGAATGACCGCTTCGTCGTCAAAGGGCCGCCCGAAGTGGCACACTGGGTCTGTGGAGCCCGTGGCCGACGACCGTCCGCTGCCGCCGTACTACCGACGGATCAAGGGGAGCGGCGCGACCGCGGTGCTGAGCGCGGCGATGATCGCGGTGGGGGAGATCCTCGAACCCGACAAGACGACCGTCGAGATCGCGCAGACGAACGACGACCGTCACGACCCCGACGGTTTCGACCTCAGCTTCGGCGACCTTCCGAACCTCGACTGATCACGTGGTCAGGCCTCGTCGTCGACTGAAGGCCATGCTGAAGGTGTCGCTCGGCTTCTCGGCCAACGGGGTGGCGACGTCGGCGACCAGGGGGCCGATCTCCAAGGCGTCGAGCATGTCGAGGTCGAGGTCGTAGATCTCCGCCGCGGTGCCCGCGAGCAGCCGGCGCAGGTCGGCCTCGTCCCAGTCGTGAAACGAGTGTTGCAGTGCTTCGAGCGAGTACGGGTAGGTGCCTTCCTTGTGGGGATAGTCGGAGCCCCACATCACCCGGTCGATGCCGAGCACCTTGATGGCCTCGGCCTCGTCGGGCGACGGCATGCTCGCCCCCATCCAGCAGTTGCGATGGAAGTAGGTCGACGGCGCGCGGGGGAGCAGGTCGGTGTCGGCGGGGAGCTCGCCGACCCGGCCGGCGCCGCTCATCATCTGCCAGTACATGTCCATCTTGGCGAGGATCTCCGGCACCCAGCCGACCGCCTGCTCGGTCATGATGAACTTCAGGCCCGGGAAACGCTCGAACACACCGCCGAGGATGAGATGCCAGAGGCTGCGGTTGGCGAAGAACGGCACCTCCATCAGCATCAACATGTTGCGGCTCGGGGCTCCGTCGATGTCGGGGATGCCGGCACCGCCGTGCTGGTTGACCGGCAGTCCGTGGTGCTGGGCCGCCGCCCAGACCGGGTCGTAGATCGGGTCCCACAGGGCGGGAACACCGGCATCGGGCGGGACCGCGGAGAACAGCACTCCTTTGAGCCCGTTGGCCGCCGCCCACTCGATCTCTCGGACCGCCGCCTCGATGTCGTTGGGGAAGATCTGGGCAAGCCCCACCCGCCGCCCGGGCAGCTCGGCGCACCATTCGGCCAGCCACCGGTTGTGGGCGGTGAGGCAGGCCTGCCGCTGTTCGTGTTCGAGCCCGCTCGCCGGAGGGCGAACCACGAGCTGTCCGGTCGGGAAGAACGGCGGCACGGTGTTGGGGAAAACGACCTCGGCGGCCTGCCAGTCGGCCTCGAGCTCGGCCTGGCGGACGTCGGAGTCCCAGTTGCGCACCCGCGAGGGGTCCTCGAGATCGCCGAACGGGTTGACGAACGCGGCCGCCCACGCCTCGAAGTCGTCGTGGAAGCGGGCGTCGAGGTACTGCTTGTAGTCGGGAATGTCGGCCCCGGCGTGACCGTCGGCGGAGATGATGGTGTAGCGGTCCTGTCCCATGGCACGGTTCTAGACCATTCACCGTCCCGAACGCACACGCGTCGGCGAGGACCGGGCCGAAACCACCCGGAACGGCACGAACCGCCGGAAATCATCGTTATGTAAAGTAAGCACGAAGGAGATCGGACGAAGCGATCGGGCGAAAGTGATCGACCCGGGGGCCGGCGCCGTTATGTTGCCCGCAGGAGGATGATCCACACGGCCAGCATCAGGGTTGCCACGAGCGCCACGAGAAAGCCGGCGTAGGGCGGCCGAATCCGCGGCGTGGTCATGGGCCACTCCGACTCAGGTCGAGCGACGATCGATCCGACGATGGGTGAATGAGACGATGGGTCATCACCGGCAAGGTTGCCACGGATCGCGGCCACGCGATGGCGCGCGGTGACGGATTGGCGCTACGGTGACCGGCGCTGCGGGCGGAAGGGTCGACATGTCGCTTCCGCATCTCAAACTCCGGACCGTTCTCGGCGCCCTGCTCGCGCTCGCGGTCAGCCTCGGTCTCGCCGAACAGGCGGCTGCCGACGCGCCGCCGTCGCAAACACTGCGGGCGCCGTTCGCGTGCGGCACCGAGTGGGCCGGCGTCACCCGCGCCGGACACGGACTCAACGACTGGAACCTCGACATCAATCGCACGGACCGTCTCTTCAGCGATCCTCTCCACGACCTGGGCCAGCCCCTGCTCGCCCAGGCCACCGGCACCGTCGTCTGGATCGGCTGGCATGTCGCCGCCGGCACCTATGTCGAGATCGACTACGGCGAGATCACCGTGCGCTATCTCCACCTCGTCGACGGCTCCGTGCCGGACGGCGTAGTCGTGGGCGCCACGGTCACCGAGGGGCAACAGTTCGGCGTCGTCGGCGACTCCGGCAACGCGACCATCGCCCACCTTCACCTCGAGTACTTCGACAGTCGCGACTACGACGACGCCCGCGCCTACCTGCTCCCTGCCGCCAACCAGATCAAGATCGCGATGGACGGCGAGCCGATCGACCCCGGCGAGGCGTTCACGAGCACGAACTGCCCCGGCGCGCCGCCCCCGGACGTGACCACCAGTACGACGTCGAGCACCTCCACGACGACGACCACCATCGCCGCGTTCCGGTTCGACGACGTCGACCCCAACTCGTTCGCCTACGCCGACATCGAACTGTTGTTCGATGTCGGCATCACCACCGGTACCAGCGCCACCACCTACTCCCCCGCCGAAACCGTCGACCGCGAACAGATGGCCGCCTTCCTCGCCCGCCTGTGGCGCCTCATCGCACCGACGTCACTCGATTCGGCGACGACCAGCACGACGATGCCGGCGCATCCGTTCGACGACGTCGACCCCACCTCGTTCGCGTACGACGACATCACCCTCATCCACCAACTCGGCATCACCACCGGCACCAGCGCCACCACCTACTCCCCCGCCGAAACCGTCGACCGCGAACAGATGGCCGCCTTCCTCGCCCGCCTGTGGCGCCTCATCGAGCCGGGAACGCTGACCGCCCAGGGCCTGCGGACCCCGATCGGCGCACCCCCCGATCCGTTCGACGACGTCGACCCCACTTCGTTCGCGTACGACGACATCACCCTCATCCACCAACTCGGCATCACCACCGGCACCAGCGCCACCACCTACTCCCCCGCCGAAACCGTCGACCGCGAACAGATGGCCGCCTTCCTCGCCCGCATCTACCGACTGGCACCCTCGACTCGCTGACGACGCGGCCCGCGACCCCACCGGACCATCTATCGTCGTCCCATGGTGGACACCGACCGCATCAGGTTTCCCGACATCAGCCCGACGACGTGGGAGCACCCGACCGACCGGGCCGCGCTGAACGCGCTCCGACGAATCCCGGGCTTCGATCTCGTCCTTCGTCGGCTCGTCGGCATGTTCGGCGAGAAATCGGTTCGGCTCACGTTCAAGGCCAACGCGGTACGGGTGTCGGCCCGCCAGTACCCGTGGGTGCACGAACGGCTCCTCGCGGTGTGCGACACGCTGGACGTCTCCGAGATCCCGGAACTCTACATCTCCCAGACGCCGCTCGTCAACGCCGGTGCCGTCGGCTTCGACCGCCCGTTCATCATCTTGAACTCCTCGACGATCGAGCTCCTCGACCGCGACGAGGTCGAGTCGGTCATCGCCCACGAAGTCGCCCACATCATGAGTGGCCACGCCGTCTACCGAACGATGCTGTTCATCCTGATGCGGTTCGCGCTCACCCGCTACCCCCTTGCCGGGGTCGCCGTTCGTCCCGTCCTCTACGGGCTCCTGGAGTGGTCGCGCCGGTCGGAGCTCTCCTGTGACCGGGCGGCCCTGCTGGCCACGCAGGATCCCGACATCGTGATGGGGGCCCTGATGCGAATCGCCGGTGGGTCCCGAGGCGAAGACCTCGATCTCGAGTCCTTCATCTCCCAATCCGACGAGTACCGAGACGACAAGGACACCATCGCGGGGATCTACAAGGTGCTGGCCGCCCTCGGATCGACCCATCCGTTCGCTGTCGTTCGCGTCGCCGAGCTACGGGACTGGATCGACAGCGGCGCCTACCACACGATCCTCGACGGTACGTACCGCACGGCCGAGGACGATCGCGAGACCCCGTACACCGACGACATGGGCGACGCGGCGGCCGGCTACGCCGCGACTGCCCGCAGGCTCGTCGACGAGGTCGGCGCGAAGGTCGGCAGCGTCGCCGGCAAGATGACGACCGCGTGGCGCAACGAGCGCGACGACGACTGAGCCAGCCGCTCAGTCGACCGCACGATCACTGCGGCGAGTACGGCGCGGTCCACTCGACCTCCCGCGGGCTGCCGATCGACGCATTCTGGAACCAGGGCCGCTCACGAGGGTCGAAGGTGTCGAACGGGTCCAACTCGGCCGGGCCCCGGGTGCCGTCGGCGCCGATCCGGCGTAGTTCGACCCGTCGTTGACCACCGTCGACGGAGATCGTCTTCACCAGATAGCCGTCGTCTTCCCGGGTGACGAAGAAGAACGACCCGTCGTCGGTTCCGACATAGACACCGGAGAGCTGGGGTGTGCGGTCGAGCTCGCCGACGAAGGCCCGTTCGAGCGCGGCGGTGTCGACGATCCCCTGGTCGATCATGTCGGCCGTCGTCGCCACCAGCGAACCAGCAGGGGCCAGATAGTCACGGGTGTGGTCGACCGCCTCCGCCGCCGCGGTGTCGAGCAGCGCGACACCGTGACGAACCTCGGCCTCGGAACTGATGCGTCCGGAGGTGACCACGATCAACAGTACGGTCACCAATTGAGCGGTGAGCAGCCCCGCCACCACCACTCGCCGTACTGTCGTCTTCACCGGGCCCCTTCTTGTCGCGGCGGCACAACGTAGCGCACGGTGTCGGGCCGGATCATCCCGGCGGCGCGAAGGAGCCCGTTGCTCGCAGGGAGTCGATCAACGAACGGCCGTGGGCGACCTGGGCGGAGAAGAGCGACCCACCGAGGCTGACCCGCCGAACCCCGGCCGCGGCGATGTCCGAGAACGACAGCGGCGACCCGATCGGCACGAGGGCGTTGGTCGGACCTCCGGCTTCCGCGGCGACGAGCCGGATGCCGTCGAGATCCCAGGTGCCGGGGGCATAGAGGCAATCGGCACCCGCGGCCGCGAAGCCCTGGAGTCGGGCGAGGGCTTCGGCCATCCCGCCCTCGAGGCCGTAGAGCAGGATCTCGGTGCGGCCGGTGATGACGAACGGGCGGTCGAGGGCCCGGGCGGCATCCACCGCAGCCTCGATCCGAGCGACCGCGAGGGCGCGGTCGTACACGCCACGTTCGGGGTCGCCGGACCAGTCCTCGATTCCCATTCCCGCTGCCCCCGTCGCTGCGAAGCGCTGCACCGCGGCTGCCACGTCCTCGGGCTCGTGGCCGTATCCGTTCTCGGCATCGACGTTGAGTGGGACGTCGGCTGCGGCCACCAGCAGGGCCGTGTGCTCGGCGTGCTCCTCCATCGTGACGGCGCCGGCCGCGTCGGGCCGGCCGATCGTCGCGGCATGCGCGGCGCTCGACGTTGCGATCGCGTCGACTCCGGCGTCGCTCAGCGCCCGAGCGGTCGCCGCATCGCCGACATTGGCCAACAGGAAGGTGCCGTCGCGGTGGAGGTCGTGAAACCGGGTGCCGAGATCGTGGTGTCGTGGGTCGGTCATCGCTCCGGTCTACCCGACCGGCGATGCCGGGGCTCACGAGTCGCTCACACCTGTTCGCTACACAACGACCATGATCTCTCGCCTCCTGCCCGCCTCGGGGGTGCTCGTCGCCACGATCGTCCTCACCGCGTTCGCCTGTCAGCCGGTGAACCCGGACGAGACCTGGGATTCCTGGGAGTTCGAGGGGTTCCGGGTCGTCTCCTTCGTGCCGGAGGACCCGGTCGGCCTCGTCTACTTCTTTCACGGCTCGGGCGGAAGCGCGGCCTTCGTCTCGAGGATCGAGACGACCGAGATGATCAACGAGCTGACGTCGCGGGGCTATGGCTTCGTCGCGACGGAGAGCACGCTGCGCGCCGGGACCAGGCGCTGGGCGGTCAGCGATCCGTCACTCGTCACCAATCCCGACCTCGCCCGGCTCACCCGCCTCCACGCCGCGATGACCACCGTCACCGATGTCACCGCGACCACGCCGATCCTCGGTGTCGGCATGTCCAACGGTGCCCGCATGGTCACCTTGTTCGGGCAGTCGTTCGCCGATGCCGGCTATCCGGTCGCGGCGATCGCGCCCTACGCCGGCCGGGTCGCCGACCCGGTCACCGCAGCCGGCGGGCTGACCGTCCCGAGCTTCTTCGTGATCAACGTCAACGACCAGATCGTCGACAACGCGGCGATCCTCACGAACTACGAGGACGCGGTGGCCAACCGCACACCGGCGGTGTTGACGACGAAGTACGAGGAACCGCTGCGAGCGATGCGCTTCACCCGGATTCCTGCGATCGACGAATCCGAGGCGCAGGCCGTTCGCCAGGCCTTCGAGGCCACCGGCGTGTGGGACGCCACCGGCGACCGGATCGTCGACATCGAGCCCGCGATCAAACTCCTCTCACAGGTCGACCTGCCGACCTCGGTCAGGTCCGAGAGAGGGGCGATTCGCAGCCAGGCGCAGGCATTGCTGGGCCTGCACCAGTTCACTGCCCTGTACAAGTCACCCCTCGCCGACTTCTTCGACGATCAACTTCTCTGAGCCCTGGATCTCTTCAGCGACGGCACGCTCCACACGATCAGGGTCGATAGCGTCGAACCGTGACCGTCGATCTCGCCGCCCTTCCCTCCCCGGGCGGGAAGCGTCTGGCCGTGCGGGTCACGAAGGACGCCCATCGTCACCTCCGCCGCGGCCACCCCTGGATATACGACGCGTCGATCACATCGGTCTCCCACGACGGTGCGCCCGGCGACCTGGCGGTCGTCTTCGACGACGACCGCGACTTCGCCGCGATCGGCCTGTGGGACCCCGACTCCCCGATCCGCATCAAGGTGCTCCACCGTGGTCGACCGACACCCATCGACGCCGCTTTCTGGGCCGACCGAATCGACGCGGCCATCGAGCACCGCCGGGCCCTGCTCGACGATCCGGCCCACAACGCACATCGGGTCATCCACGGCGAGAACGACGGGATGCCGGGAATCGTGGTCGACGTCTATTCCGACGTCGCGGTCGTCAAGATCTACTCACCGGCGTGGATCCCTCACCTCCGCGCGCTCGTACCGGCGCTCGTCGAACGGCTCGCGCCGACCTCGATGATCGTGCGGCTGGCCCGGTCCCTCGCCCCGCGCCCGGACCTCGGATTGGTCGAGGGCGCGACCCTTCACGGGCCCATGCCGACGGAGCCGGTCATGTTCGTCGAGAACGGGCTGACGTTCGAAGCCCATCCCACGACCGGACAGAAGACCGGCCATTTCCTCGACCAGCGGGACAACCGGGCCCGCGTCCGCGACCTCGCCGAGGGCCAACGGGTCATCGACGTCTTCAGCTGCACCGGCGGCTTCTCGGTGCACGCCGCGGCCGGTGGGGCCACGGAGGTGCGCAGTGTCGACCTGTCAGGGCCGGCGGTCGATGCGGCGAAACGCAACATGGCCCACAACGCCGACGTCTCCGCCGTCGCCGCGGCCACCCACATCGGCCATCACGGCGACGCGTTCGAGGTCATGGATGGTCTGGTCCGCCGCGGCGAACGATTCGGGCTCGTCGTCGTCGACCCTCCGTCGTTCGCGCAACGCCAGGCGAGCGTCGCCGGTGCCCTCGCCGCCTACCAACGCCTGACCCGGCTCGGACTCGCCCTCACCGACACCGACGGTGTGCTCGTCCAGGCATCGTGTTCGAGCCGGGTGACCGCCGATGAGTTCTTCGCCGGTGTGCACGCCACCGCCCGCAGCGTCGGCGTCGACCTCGACGAGCTCGACCGCACCGGGCACCCGCTCGACCATCCGATCGGCTTTCCCCAGGGCGCGTACCTGAAGGCCCTGTTCGCCCGCGTCCACCACTGATCCGCCGGTCGGCACCGGCCCGCCGGCCACCGCGCCACCCGGCCATCCACGACTTTTCCCGAGCCACCCGACGGGCAGCGCTACCGTTGGTCCATGGATGACTCGACCCGCATCGAGCTCACGTTGCGCCTCTGGAGCGCGGGCGCCCCCGATGCGTTCAACGACTATGTCGAGCAACTCGTCGGCCTTTTGCCCCGCAACCGGGGAATTCTCGAGCGCCGCGCCGCCGAGGTCGACGCGGGACCCGGCGCGCCCGACGCGCTGCTCGTGATGTCGTTTCCCGACTCGTCGTCGGTCGACGGGTTCCTGCGCGACCCTCTCCGGGCCGACATGGAGGACCTCGCCGTGCTCGCCTTGTCGAGATCGATGATCGCCGACAGCCGGCATCGTCACGGACCCGACGCCGACCAGGAGGCCGAGATCGTCCCACTACGGGCCGACGATCAGCCGTGAGCGATCTCGTCGAGGCCCGCCCTTCGTCCGTGCACGGCATCGGCGTGTTCGCGGTCGGCCCGATTCCGAACGGAACCCTGATCGGCCGCTACTGCGGACGTCGGACCGCGGTCGACGGCACCTACGTCTTGTGGGTCGAAGACGACGACGGTGAGTGGGAGGGAGTCGACGGCGCCGGGGTCCTTCGGTTCCTGAACCACAGCCGAACGCCGAACGTCGAGTTCGACGGCGCCGATCTCTACGCCGTGCGCGACATCGCCGCGGACGAGGAGCTGCTCTTCGACTACGGCGACGACTGGGCCGACGTCCCCTGATCTCCGCTCCCGAGGTCGGGACAGCGGTGCGACACGGGCCCGACCCCGCCGGGCGGACCGATCCGCCAGCCGGCGCTGTCCCGCAGCCGGTCCGACACGAACCGCTTCGCCTCCCGCGTGGCATCACTCAGATCCCGGCCCCGGGCCCGCGCCGCGGTGAGCGCCGCCGCGAAGGTGCAGCCACTCCCCCGCACGTTGGATGTGTCGATCCACGCGCCGGCGAGCTCCGCGGTCGTGCCGTCGGCCGAGATCACAACGTCGACCCCATCGGCGCCACCTCCGGTGACGACGACGACCTCCGGCCCGAGACCGGCCAGCGCCGCCGGGGTGCTCCCGAGCAGTGCCGCCTCGGCCCGGTTGGGGGTCAACGCCTCGGCCTGCGGAAAGAGGTGGGCCCGGCAGGCGGCCTCGACATCGGGCGGGACGAACCGGCGACCTCGGCCGTCGACCATGACCGGATCGACCACCGGGCGGGGAAGTCGACCATCGGCGATTCGGGCCGCGACCACTTCGACCTGGGCGGCGTCGAACAACAGCCCCACCTTCATCGCGACCGGACGACAATCGGCCGAGATCGCATCGAGCTGGGCGGCCATCATGTCGGGTTCGGTCGCGGCGACCCGATCGACCGAATCGAACCGCTGGGCCGTCACCGCCGTGATCGCGACCAGGCCGTGCACACCGAACGCGGCGAACGTCGCGAGGTCAGCGGCGATCCCGGCGCCGCCGAGAGGGTCGTGGGCACCGACGGTGAGGACGAGCGGCGGGGTCATCGACCCCGATCGTGCCACAGCCCCCGCCGACAATCGCGACACGCCCGGACCGGACACACGCGACCGCGCACGCGAGAATGGCCGCGATGCATGACTCGACCCGCGGCCGGATCCTCGTGGCGACCCCGTCGCTGCTCGATCCGAACTTCGCCCGGACCGTCATCTTCATGCTCGAACACAACGACGAAGGCGCGATCGGTGTGGTGCTGAACCGTCCGAGCGAGCTCCCGGTGGCGGCGACGATCGCGCCGTGGGCCGCCAAAGCGGTGCCGCCCGGCGTGATCTTTATCGGTGGCCCGGTATCGCCCTCGTCGGTCATCGCTTTGGCGTCGGTCGTTCTCGACGACGCCGGCGACAACTGGAACCAGATTCTCGGCCGAATCGGGACGGTCGACCTCGATGTCGACCCCAGTGACGTGCCCGGGCTCGACGAGGTGCGGATGTTCGCGGGATACGCCGGTTGGGCGGCCGGACAATTGGAGGCGGAACTTCTCCAGGAAGGCTGGTACGTGCTCGACGCCGAGCTGACCGACGTCCACACGGACGACCCGTTCGAGCTGTGGTGGGAGGTTCTCGGCCGCCAGCGCGGCCCCCTCGCTCGGCTCGCGAACTATCCCCGCGATCCCCGCGACAACTGACGCGCCCGGCTCAACCTCCCTCGAAGTCCCATACCTCGTTCATCTCGGCGAAGACGAGGTCGGCGACCCACGACGCGGCGCCGCGGGTGAGATGGACACCGTCGTCGATCCGGGCCCTCGTCTCGACCCCGTCGGGTCCGACCACCCGTTCCGAGAAACCGGACGCACCTCCGAACATCTCCCAGATCTCGATCTCGGTCACGAAGTCCCGGGCGGCGATCACGGGCGCGGCGAGGTCGTTGATCAACTCGATGCCCTCGTCGAGTCGCCCATCTCGCATCGGCGGCTGGGTCACCCAGAAGACGTGGCGTCCGTCGCGGGCCAGGAGATCGAAGGTGATCCCCAGGCGCCGGGTCCATTCGTCCCGCCACTCCGGACTTCCCTGGACGAGCCGATTCCCGTCGGCGTCCGCCATGTCCTGGTAGTCGTTGGCCCCGAGGAACAGCACGACCGCCTCGGGCATGAGCGCCGCGTCGACCTCGCGCAGCCGCGCCGGCCAGTTGAAGTAGTCGGGGCGGGCAAGGCTCGTGGAGATCTCCGGTTCGGATTCGACGCGGAGGGCCAGGCCGGATTCGGTCGTGATGGCCTGGGCCAGGAACTCGGCCTGGCTGTCGCCGCCGACGAAGACGGTGAGCGGTGTGTCGTCGGTGACGGTTCGCAACGGCTCGACCGGCGCCTCGGTGGTGGTCGTCGTCGACGGGGTCGACCCACCGGCACGCTCCGGCGGGGCATCGACGGCTGCCGGGACGGACGACACCGGCTCGAGATCGAGATCGGCGACCACCTCGTCGATCGTGTCGATCCGGGCCGCGGCGTCCTCGCCGACCCCCCGGATGTCCTGGATGAGGTCGTACGGGCGGTTGAGGGACAAGAAGTTGGCAACGCGATCAACCGCCTCCGCGACCGCCAGTTGACGGTCGCGGGTGGGACCGAGCTCTTGGCGTTCCGCGATGTCGACGAGCTTTCCCGAGGTGAGCAACGTGGCGAGCAGCAGGCAGATCAACACCGCGATCACCGCGGCGCGCGCATCGGCGGTCCGCTGGCGAAGGTCCCGTTCCCGCGCGTCCTTGAACTTCTCGTCGTCCCAGGGCTCGACCCTCGTGCGCAGATGCGTTGCCCGTTCGAGCGGGTCCGTGTGCTCCAACTCGGTTTCCTCCTCTCAGAACTGGAAGTAGATGAAATCGCTGATCCCGTCGGGACCGAGCGCGACGACGACCATGATCCAGACGGCAAAGGCCACCGAGACCACGATCGGGTGGATCACCGAGCACATCGCGGCCCATTGCCGGGCCAACAACGGTGGCACGTACTGGGCGGCGATGGACCCCGCGATGACCAAGACGACGAGCGGGTTGACCAGTTCGGGAGCCTGACCCCACCCCTGGAAGAGGGCGACGAAGACGTCACCGGCCCGACCCAGCGACTCGCTGTTGAAGATGATCCAGCCGATGCAGACGAAGTGGAACGTCACGACCCGTCCGAGCCACAGGGATCTCACCTCGAGGGGAGTGAACGGCACCGGTGACGACGGATCCTCACGCCAGGCGTCGACCGCGGCGCCGCTGTGGAGCCGGGCGATCTCGGTGATCCGAACGTCGCGGGAGTCGAGGGGGACATCCTGCTCGCCCCGCAGATCGGACAGCAGGCGCTCCCCCGCCATCCCGAGCCCCTGGTAGAGCCCCCAGACGACAAACGTGCCCGCGGCACCGTGCCAGAGACCGCCGAGGCCCATCGTGATGAGGAGGTTGCGGTACTTGATGACCTGACCCTTCCGATTCCCGCCGAGCGGGAAGTAGAGATAGTCGCGGAGCCACCGGGAAAGGGTCATGTGCCACCGGCGCCAGAAGTCCTGCACCGACACCGCGGCATAGGGTCGATCGAAGTTCTGGGGGAATCGGAACCCGAGGAGGAGCGCGAGACCGATCGCCATGTCGGTGTAGCCGCTGAAGTCGGCGTAGAGCTGGATGGCGTAGCCGTAGACGCCGAAGAGCACATCGAGACCGCCGAACTCGCCGGGGGTTCCGAACGTCTGGTCGACGATCGCCCGACCGAGGAAGTCGGCGATCACCACCTTCTTGAACAGGCCCCGGCCGATCAACACGACCGCCCTGCCGACCTCGACCTGGTCGGGCACGCGTTCGGATCGCAGCTCGGGCAGGAACTCGGTGGCCCGCACGATCGGCCCGGCGACGAGCTGCGGGAAGAACGACAGGTAGACGGCGAAGTCGAGCAGCGGCGCCGGCGTCGTGTCGCGGCGGTACACGTCGACGACGTAGCTGATGCCCTGGAACGTGTAGAACGAGATGCCGATCGGCAACACGACGTTGAGGGCCGGACTCGACAGGCCGAGGTTGCGGTCGAGGCTGTCGGTGAAGAAGTCGTAGTACTTGAAGAATCCGAGCACGACGACGTTCATCGCGACGGCGGCGACGACCGCCGTCCGGCGTCCGCCGCCACGCCGGCTCCGATGGATCACGACCGCCGCGACCTCGTTTCCGATCGTCATCGAGGCCAGGAGCAAAAGGAAGCGGGTGTCCCAGTAGCCGTAGAAGTAGTAGGACGCCGAGAGGATGAACAGCTTCCACGCGGTCACGCGTTCCCTCAACATCCAGCTCACGGGGAGCACCACGGCGAAGAACGCCGCGAATGTGAACGTGGGGAACAGCACGGGAAACGGGGACCTCCTGCGTCCGCCCGGGCCGATCGTATCTCTGCGACCCGGCCGCTCCGGGGAGGGTAGTTTTGGCCGCCATGACGGACAGCGAGGGGCGCGAGTCCGCCGAAACCCACCCGGACCACGCGGCGGAGCAGGCGTACCTCCACCACGCCCGTGCGGCATTGGACACGATGGTCGCCCGCAGCGCACAGGCCCTCGAGTTCGGCGAGCAGCGAGTGCGAGACGAGAGCTCCGCCGACGCGAGGATCACCCGGGCCCACCTGGCTCGGCGACGAGCCGCGGTCGACGTCGGTGCGGTCAATCTCGCCTTCGGCCGCATCGACGAGGACGAGACGCTCGCCTCCGGGGCACGGTTCTACGTGGGACGCCGTCACATCGAGGACGAATCCGGCGCCCCGGTGATCGTCGACTGGCGGGCGCCCGTCGCCGTTCCGTTCTATCGGGCGACGGGCGCCGACCCGTTGGGCCTCGTGCTGCGCCGGCGGTTCACCTGTGAGGTCGACGAGCTGATCGCGATCTTCGACGAGCACCTCGATGACCCCGAGTCGATCGCGGCCGCGGGTGTACCCGATCCGGTCCTGGCCGAGATCGAGCGGGGTCGAAGCGGCGAGATGGCCTCGGTGTGGAGCCGGACCGACTCCGGCGCCGAGAGCTGACCGTCGGCTATCGGGTTCCGGGGCCGATCCTCGACTACGCGAACCGTCTTCTGGCCGTGACCGCGCCTGACATCACCCCGTCCACGTCGATCCGTGGTCGTGGCCGCGGCCCCGAGCACCACGAGGTCGACACGGCCGTGCTCGCGGCGGCGGTGACGGCCCTCGCCGGCGACCTCGGAGACGAGTGGGCGACGATCGGTGTCATCGCCGGGCCGGCCCACATCGACACGGTGTTGGCCGACCTCCTCGCGACCCGCCTCGATGCCGGCGACACCCGCCGGACGGTCGCGCTCGACCATCGGATCTCCGTGGTCGACCCCCGCACCGCAAGGGACTCGAGTTCGACGTGACCATCGTGGTCGAACCGGCCGACATCGTCGGACTCCCCAACGGCCTCCGCCTGCTCTATGTTGCGCTCACCCGCTCGGTGCAGCGCCTCCTGACCGTGCGCTCCCGGCCGCTGCCACCACCGTTGTGACCACACGGGGCGGAACCGACCGCGCCCGCGTCACCCGGCCGAGGCGCCGTGTCGACCCTCTCCGGCCGCGAAGCGGGCGGCGCCCTCTCGGGTCTCGCCGCTGATGATCGTGGCGAGTCCGAGATCTGCTTCGTGGGTCAGGGCCGCGTCGAGATCGAGATCCCATTGGTCCCTGCTCGAGCGCAGATCCGACCGCAGACACCGCGGCGGGAAGGCGGCGAGCTCGTGGGCGAGTGCTCGGGCGTCGGCCAGCGCCTCGCCCGAGGCGGCGAGCCGGTTGACCAGCCCCATCGCGAGGGCTTCCTCGCCGCCCACGGCCCGACCGGTGAGGATCAAGTCGGCGGCCCTCGAGGCGCCGATCAGCCGGGGAAGGCGGATGGTGCCCCCGTCGACCAAGGGGACGCCCCACCGCCGACAGAACACTCCGAGCGTCGCGTCGGCGGCGGCGACCCGGAGGTCGCACCAGAGCGCGAGCTCGATCCCGCCGGCGACCGCGTGCCCCTCGATCGCCGCGATCACCGGCTTGTCGAGGTCGAGTCGGGTCGGGCCCATCGGCCCGGGGCCGTGGATGTCGACCCGGTTGCCGTCACCTGCAGCGATCGCCTTCAGGTCGGCGCCGGCACAAAACGTGCCGCCGGCGCCGGTCAGGATCGCCACGAGACTGGCGTCATCACGGTTGAACGCCTCGAAGGCCTCACGAAGCGCGAGCGCGGTGGCCTGGTCGACGGCGTTGCGGCGCTCGGGACGATCGATGGTGACGATCAGCACCGGGCCATCGGTTTCCAGGTGAACGGTCATGTCCGCAACGTAGGCCAGGGTTGTCGTCGCAACCAAGGACGGTCGGCGGTTGTGGATCGAACATCTGTTCGAGTAGCATGTCGACCATGGCGGCGCTCGGCACCTACCAGACCACCCTTTTCGCCCAGGGCGAACCGGCTGTGGTCGCCGGCGCCGCCGTCCAACGCATCGCGCTCGACGAGTGGAGCTGGGTCGATGGCGGCCGCAACTGGCTCGACGGGGCCGACCGGCTGCTCGAGGCACTCGCCGACGAGCTCGAGTGGCGGGTCGGGCGTCGCCCCATGTACGGACGAATGGTCGAGGAGCCCCGTCTCCACGCGAGCCTCGACCTCCACGATCCGGTTCGGGCCGATCTGATCGACTCGATGATTCGCTGGCTCGAGGCCCGCTACGGCGGCCCGATCAACGCCAACTTCGTCAACTACTACCGCAACGGCGCCGACTCGGTCGCCTGGCACGCCGACCGGATCGGTCTCGAACGCATCGATCCCGTCGTGGCGATCTGCTCGCTCGGCGGGCCCCGACGCTTCGGGCTGCGACCGATGGCGGGTGGCCCCTCGCTTCGCCTCACCCTGGGATCGGGCGACCTGCTCGTGATGGGTGGCGCCTGTCAGCACGCCTGGGAGCACTGTGTCCCCAAGATGGCGTTCGCGGCTCCTCGGATGAGCATGACCTTCCGCCAGGTCGACGACATCCCCGGCGACGACTGGTGGTACACCCGCGAGCCGATTCTGGCCGCGGATCGTCCGCCGAGCCGGTGAGCGCCGACCGGCGGCCGCAGGGAGCTCAAAACGCCGTCCGCGGCACGCCCCCACCCGGCAGCTTGGGGCTCTGGATGAACACGCCCTCGGCCTCGGCGCACAATGTTTCCCCGTGGTGCAGGGTGCCCTTGGCGAAGATCTTGCGGCCCTCGGTCCGCTCGTGCCACCCCCGCAGGGTGATCGGCGCATCGAGTGGCGTCGTGTTGCGGTAGACGATCGTCAACGTGCCCGTGAACCCACCGAGCCCGTTGACGACACACACCGAGCCCAAGAGCTCATCGATCGTTTCGGCGATCACCCCGCCGTGCACGGAATCCGGGGGGCCGTTGTAGGCCGCGCCGAACACGGCCTCCCCGTGGATCTCGGTGCCCGGCGTGCCCTCGACCCTCCACATTCGCACCGGCGGGGCGATCGGGTTGAGTCGGCCGACCACCGGGCTGTACGGAAAGAACTCGTCCGGATCCTTGTGTCCGTCCCGGGCGTAGTCCTCGACGCCGGTCGAGTCCGCGGCCTCGACCCGAGCGGCCACGTCGTCGAGATAGGTCTCGAAGTGCAGCGCGGACTGCATCCGCGTTCCGTCGTGACGGCGCGGCCGCAAGGCGTCGGCGACGGCGCTGATCGATGCGATCTCGGTGTCGAGTCCGAGCCCGTCGAGCTCGGCCGTTCGGACGACCTCGATCAGGTCGCGCAGGGCGGTGTTGAGGTCTTCGGCGGGCGTCGACATCCGGCGACGGTATTCGGTGGTTGGTCGCGCCGTACAACCCGCCGGTACGATCCGCGCCGTGAAACGATTCGATGACAAGACCGCACTCCTGACCGGCGTCGCCTCCGGTGTCGGCCGGGCGACCGCGCACCGCCTGGCCGCCGAGGGCGCTCGGGTCTACGGCCTCGACGTCAATGTCGAGGGGATGGCCGAGACGAGGGCGGCGGTCGAAGCCGGCGGCGGTGTCATGGCGACACGAGACACCGATGTGCGTTCGGTTGCCGAGTGCCACGCCGCAGTCGCCGAATGTGTGGCCGAGTTCGGTGGTGTCGACATCGTCGGCAACATCGCCGGCATCGCCAGCCAACGCCACGTTCACCAGGTGACCGAGGAGGGCTGGGACCAGATGTTCGACATCAACGTGAAGGGCATGTTCTTCCTCACCCAGGCGGCGCTGCCCCACGTGCTCGAGGCGGAGGGCTCCATCATCAACATCGCGAGCAACGCCGGTCTGATGGGACAGGCCTACACGGTGCCCTATTGCGCGACCAAGGGAGCGGTCGTGAACATGACCAGGGCACTGGCGATGGAGTTCGTCAAGCAGCCGATCCGCATCAACGCGATCGCGCCCGGCGGCATCGACACCCCACTCGTGCACAACTTCGAGATCCAGCCCGATGTCGACTTCGACCTGATGCAGCCCTACATGGGGTTCCGCAAAGCCAGCTCGCCGGAGCAGATCGCCGGTCTCTTCGCCTTCATGGCCTCCGAAGAGGCCGCCAACATCCACGGCAGCATCATCAGCGCCGACGGAGGCCTGACCGCCTCCTGACCACCCCCGGTGAGTCAGCGGCGGTGGAACTCCGGTTTGCGTTTCTCCGAGAAGGCCCTCGGACCCTCCTTCGCGTCCTCGCTGGCCATGACGACGCCGGTGTAGGTGTCCTCGTGGGCGAACGCCTCGGCCTCGGTCATCCCCGAGGTCTCGTGCAACGTGCGCAACACCGCCTCGACCGCCAGCGGACCGTTGCCGGCGACGATCTCCGCGACCTCCAACGCGTGGTCGAGGGCAGCGCCGTCGGGCACCACCCGGCTCACCAGGCCGATCGATTTCGCTTCGGCAGCCGAGATGTGCTTGCCGGTGAGCAAGATGTCAGCGGCCTCCGCGTAGCCGACCTGACGGGCCAGGCGGACCGCCGACCCGCCCATCGGGTACAGCGACCACTTCACCTCGCTCACACCGAACGTCGCCGACTCCGCTGCGATCCGGATGTCGGTTCCCTGGAGGATCTCGGTTCCACCGGCGATCGCGACGCCCTCGACCGCCGCGATCACGGGCTTGGTCGGCCGCCGTGTCTTCAACAGGCCGTGCCAGACGAACGCCGCTCCTTCCGACGTCATCGCACCCTCGACGTCCCAGTCGTCGTCTTCGGCCTTGTCGCCGGAGAGCCCGCGCAGGTCCATCCCGGCGCAGAAGTCGCCGCCGGCGCCGGTCAACACGACGCATCGCACCTCGTCGTCGTCTGACGCCTCGCTCCAGGCGTCGCGCAGACGACCGAACATCTGAAGGGTCATGGCGTTCTTGCGTTCGGGCCGGTTCATGGTGACGACCATCACCGGACCGCGGCGTTCAACGAGCAGGTCGGGCATGACGCGAGACCGTACGACGCGAGGTCCCGAGTCGGCCAGTTCGCTACATGTCGACCCGTTGTCGGCCGATGGGCAACACGTACACCACCGTGTGCCGGAGGGTTCCGAAATGCGCCGCAAGGTCGAGATCGTCCAGATTCGCGCCATCGACATCGAAGCCGGCGATGTCGTGAACAAACGCGGCCCTGAGAAGGACGGCTGGATCGAGGTCGACCGAGTCGAGAAGCTGGAGTCCGGCGAGCTCGTCATCCACGACGTCGTCGACCGCGACAGCTTAACCGCGACGACCTACGACCTCGTCTGGCTCCAGACCGTGATCACGCTGTCGGCCAACAGCCATCTGGCCCTTCCCGGCTGAGGCGCCACTACAGCTGGTTGACGGCGTCCTCGATGCCCTTGTGGAACGTCGGGTAGGCATAGATCATCGACTGCAGCCGTCGGATCGGTGTCGCCTCGTGGACGGCGAGCGACAGCAGGCCGAGAACCTCTCCACCGTGGGGCCCCATCGACGTCGCCCCGACGAGCACGCCGCGATCCTTGTCGGCGACGAGCTTTATGAGGCCCTCGTTGCCGCGGGAGTGCAGCCAGCCTCGGGCCGTTCCGGGCACCTGGACGATCGCGGTCGCGACGTCGAGACCGGCCTCTCTCGCGGCGGCCTCCGACAGGCCGACCGACCCGACCTCGGGATCGGTGAAGGTCACCCGCGGCACGACCGCCTCGACCGGCGCGGGGCCGTGGGGATCGAGGATGTCGTCCCGGGCGATGCCGCCCTGGTGGATGCCGACATGGGTGAACAGCCCCTTGCCGGTGATGTCACCCACCGCCCACACTCCGTCGGTCACCCGCATTCGGTCGTCGGTCGGGATGAACCGCACGTCGTCGTCGATGCCGATGGTGTCGAGCCCCAACCCGGCGATGTTCGTTCGACGCCCCGTCGCCACGAGAATCCGTTCGGCCCCGAGCACATTGCCGTCGGCCAGCTCGACCGCCACGCCGTCATCGGTTCGCCGCACAGCCGACGCCATCACTCCCGTGTGCACCGTGATCCCCTCCTCGGCGAACGTCTCGGCCAACGCCGCGCCCACTTCGGGCTCCTCGAGTGGCAGGAGGCGATCCAACGCTTCGACGATGGTCACGGCCGTGCCGAAGCGGGCCATGACCTGAGAGAGCTCGGCCCCGATGGCGCCGGCGCCGAGGACCACGATCGAGTCCGGCAGCTCCTTGGCCTCTACCACCTCGTGGTTTGTCCAGAACTCGACCGCGGCGAGACCCTCGATGGGGGGAACTGCAGGCGAGGTGCCGGTCGCGACCACGACCGCTCGGGAGACGTCGAAGACACGATCGTCGACCACGACCCGCCCGGCTCCTTCGAGTCGGGCCCTGCCGCGAACGAAGATCCCTCCCTTGCCCTCGAAGCGATCGACGGCCACCTGGTCGTTCCAATCGTCGGTGGCTTGTTCTCGGATGCGGGCCGCCACCGGCGCCCAATCGGCCTCGACCGTCGCGGTGCCGGCGAGACCGTCGATCCGGCGGGCCTCGGCGATGGCATTGGCGGCCCGGATCATCATCTTCGACGGGATGCAACCCCAGTAGGGGCACTCTCCGCCGACCAGGCCCGCTTCGACGCCGACGACCCGTAGCCCCGCCTCCGCCAGCGGGCCGGCCACGCTCTCCCCCGCGACCCCCATCCCGATCACCACGACGTCGACCTGCTCGGACATGCTGCAACCTCTGTTTCTCCGCGAAGCCCACGGTGGGTCGCTCACGGCGGAAACACGCTCCTGCCCCGCCCGGTCCCGCGACTGTTCGGAACCGGACACTACAGCGTGAAGGGAGGGGTTCAGCGGCTCACGGCCGAGCCGGCCGGGCGTCGCGGCCCTCCACCTCACCGAAGAACTGACCGGCCGCCTTTTGGATCGCGTACGACCAGGTCGGATAGGCGTGAACCGTCTGGGCGAGCCGGCCGGTGAACGCGTCGGTGCGCATGGCCAACGCGATCTCGTGGATCATCTCGCCGGCCCGTGGAGCGACGATCGTCGCCCCCAGCATCCGACCTCCGAAGAGATTCCGGGTGATCGGCTTGGGCCCGGCGATCAGCTTCACGAAGCCGTCGGTGCGGCCGTCGGTGATCGCCCTGTCCATCTCGCTCATCGGCAGCTCGGCGACCCGACCGCCACAGGCTGCCGCCTCGGCCTCGGTCATCCCGATCCGGGCCACCTCGGGGCTCGTGAAGGTGGCCCAGGGGATCCACGAGGTCCGGAACTTCCCTCGCACGCCCTTTCGGAGCGCGTTGCCGGCGGCGAGGCGACCCATCTCGTCGGCGGCATGGGTGAACGGGAGCTTCCCGGTGACGTCGCCGACGGCGTAGATGCCCCTGACGTCGGTCTGGAGTCGCTCGTCGGTTTGGATGTGGCCCGACGAATCGAGCCCGACACCGAGCTCCTCGAGGCCCATGTCGGCCGAGCTCGGGCGTCTCCCGACAGCGATCAGGAGGCGTTCGACCACCGTTTCGCCTTCGGCGGCGATCAGGACGATCTGGCCGTCCCGGTGCTCGACCCGTTCGATTCCGGCGCCGGCTCTCACGTCGATCCCATCTGCGGAAAGGGCTGCTTCGATCACCGCCGACGCCTCGGGCTCCTCTCGGGACAGCACGCGGGGCAGAGCCTCGAAGAGGGTCACCGCGACACCGAGCCCGGCGAAGGCCTGGGCCAGCTCGCAGCCGACGGCGCCGGCACCGATGATCCCGAGCGAGCGGGGTTTGCTCGTCAACGAGAAGATCTGATCGGTTGTCGTCACCTCGACGTCGTCGAGGCCCGGGATCGCGGGAACGAGGGGTCGCCCACCCGTCGCCACGATGATTCTCGGCGCGGTGATTCGTCGTTCGTCGACGACGATCGAATCGTGGGTGGCGAAGCGGGCCCGACCCTCGATCACCGTCACACCCTCTTTTCGGAGCCCATCGGCGCTCTCCGAGTCGGCGATGCGATCGACGGTCGACGAAACCCGGGCCATGGCGTCTTCGAACCCCATGCGGTCGCGGGCGGCGGCGAGGAGGGTCTTCGAGGGCACACACCCGGTGAAGGTGCAGTCGCCACCGAGGGGCCCGTCGTTGACGAGCGCGACGTCGGCGCCGGACCAGCGGGCGGCCCGGGCGGCGCCGAGCCCTCCAGCTCCACCACCGACGATGATCAGGTCGTGATTCACGGGCCGGGAACCTCGGCCGAGGGTCGGGTCATTCCCCAATCGTTGCCGTTGACCGGCGTCAGTGCGCGGTTCGTACCGCGAACCAGGCGAAGTTGACCAACACGAGCCCGAAAACGAAGACTCGATGCTCCCGACGCCAGCTTCTGCTCACGACCAGGGCCACGATCCAGACCGGGCCCATGACGATCCATTGGATGAGCACACCCCGGTCGGTCTCGGGTAGGAGGAAGTCGAGGAGGAGCTCAACCACGATCGAGCGCGCCGCGGAACTCCGCGACGAGTTCGGCGACTCCCTCCGGGCCCCCACCGTCGAGCATCCGTTGCACGACCGCCGAGCCGATGACCACGCCGTCGGCCACCTCGCAGACCTCGACGGCTTGGGCGGGCGTCCCCACTCCGACCCCGACGAGAACGGGCAGGTCGGTGATCTCCTTGAGGCGACCGGCGATGACCTTGGCGCTGTGGGCCAGTTCGGTCCGCACACCGGTGATGCCGAGCAGGCCGACGGCGTAGACGAACCCTCTCGAACGGGCACAGACCCTCGGGAGCCGCTCGTCGGGCGCGGTCGGGGCGGCGAGCATGACCGTCTCCACCCCGGCGTCGTCGGCGGCGAGCGCCCAGGGTTCGATCTCCTCGAGCGGGATGTCGGGCAGGATGCACCCGCTGATCCCCGCGGCGGCAAGGGACCGGGCGAAGCGATCCCATCCCATCCGGTAGGCGATGTTGCCGTAGGTCATGACGGCGGTCGGGACCCCGATGTCGGAGTGGCGGACACGGTCGAGAATCGAATGGGGCGTCGCGCCGCCGGCCAGCGCCTTGTCGTTGGCGAGCTGAATCGTCGGTCCGTCCATGACCGGATCGGAGAAGGGAACCCCGATCTCGATCGCGTCGGCGCCGGCCGCCGCCACCGCCTGCATCGTCTCGAGCCAGTCGTCGCCGAGCCCACCCGTGAGATACGGGACGAGGCACTTCTCTCCGGTCTGGCGGCGATCCCGAAGGGCGCGTTCCAACGCTGCCGTCATCTGAGGATGTCCATCATCTGGGCGACGTCCTTGTCGCCGCGACCACTGAGGTTCAACAACACCGTTCGTCCCGCGAGCTCGGCCCGCTCGCGGCTGATCCAGGCCAGCCCGTGCGCCGACTCGAGCGCCGGGATGATCCCCTCGGTTCGGGAAAGAAGCTGGAAGGCATCGATGACCTCGGCGTCGGTCACCGGCACGTAGCGGGCTCGACCACTGGCGGCCAGGTGGGCGTGCTCGGGGCCGACGCCGGGATAGTCGAGCCCGGCCGAGATCGATTCCGCTTCGAGGACCTGCCCCCACTCGTCCTGCATCAGGTAGGAGCGGGAACCGTGCACGATCCCGGGGACGGCGCGACCCACCGCGGCGCCACCGGCGGGTTCGACACCGACGAGTTGCACATCGGCGTCGGCGAACCCGGAGAAGATCCCCGCCGCGTTCGAGCCTCCCCCGACACACGCGACGACGACGTCGGGGAGACCGCCGACCAGCTTGCGGCACTGCTCACGGGCCTCGTCGCCGATGACCCGGTGAAACTCGCGCACCATCCACGGGTACGGGTGCGGGCCCATCACCGACCCGAGGCAGTAGTGGGTCTTCTCCACCACCGAAACCCAGTGACGCATCGCCTCGTTGACGGCGTCCTTGAGCGTGCGAGAACCGGACTCGGCCGCTCGGACCTCCGTTCCCAGAAGCGTCATGCGAAAGACGTTGAGCTCCTGACGCAACATGTCGACCGAACCCATGTAGACGACGCAGTCCATGCCGAAGAGCGCCGCGGCGGTCGCGGTGGCGACGCCGTGCTGCCCGGCGCCGGTCTCCCCGACCAGGCTCGTCTTGCCCATTCGTTTCGCCAGCAGGGCCTGGCCGAGCACGTTGTTGATCTTGTGACTGCCCGTGTGGTTGAGGTCCTCTCGCTTCAGCAGCACCCGGCAGCCCAGTTCCTCGCTCAAGTTGACGCACTCGGTGAGGGGCGAGGGCCGCCCGGCGTAGTCGGTGAGCAGTCGATCGAGCTCCGCGCGGAACCCGGGATCGGCCCAGGCCTCGCGGAACGCCACGTCGAGCTCCTGGCAGGCCGGCACCAGGGTTTCCGGCACGAACATGCCGCCGAAGTCGCCGAACCTCCCCTCGGGAGTCGGGTCGTTCATCGTCATCACACGCACCCGGTCGGGAACGTCGGGACGAGGCGCGCGACCATCAGTGGTCCTCCTGCCAGTCGTAGAGCCCACCGAGTCGACCGTCGCCGTCGTCGACGCCATCGGGGCGGATCTCGGCGCCCCCGAAACGAGCGGCGTCGATGAACTCGCGCAGCTTCACTGGGTCCTTGCGACCCGGTTCGCGTTCGACCCCGCTGGAGACATCGACTCCCCATGGGCGAACGCGGCGGATGGCGTCGCGCACGTTGTCGGCGTCGAGCCCGCCGGCCAGCAGGACCCGATGGCCGGCCCGGGGCGCGTCCTCGGCCAGTCGCCAGTCGAAGACCTCGCCACTTCCGGGTCGCTCTCCGTCGATGAGGACGGCGTCGGCGCCATACGCCGAGATGTCGGACAGTCCCGGATGTCCGGCCGGGAAGGCCTTGATCACGAGCGGCACCCGAGCGCGGACCTCGCGGCATTGCTCGGCCGACTCGTAGCCGTGGAGTTGCGCAGCTCCCAGACCCGCCCGCTGCACGATTCCGACCACGCGGTCGGGCAACTCGTCTCGGAACACACCGACGGTCAACACCTCGGCCGGGAGCCGGCGGGCGATGTCACGGGCCCGGTCGACCGCGACCTGTCGCGCCGACGGCGCGAAGACGAAACCGAGCGCGTCGGCCCCGAGGGCCACCGCCAGCAACGCGTCGTCCTCGGTGGTGATGCCACAGATCTTCACGAACACGCGGTCGACGCTACCCGGCGATCCCACCCTGACGACGAGTCATTTCCGGGGGAACCCCGCCCGTAGCTCGCGCACACCGGCCGCCGGGTCGCCGTGGGTCACCAGTGTCTCGCCGACCAGGACGGCGTGATACCCCGCGGCACCGAGGTTGGCGACGTCGTCGGCGTCGCGGACCCCGGACTCCGCCACCCGCACAACCCCCGACGGCATCCGCGCCGCCATTCGCACGGCTCGGGCGGTGTCGACCTCGAAAGTGACCAGGTCACGCTGGTTCACCCCGATGAGGCCCGCGTCGATCGCGAGGGCCCGGTCGAGCTCGGCTTCGTCGTGGACCTCGACGAGGGCGTCCATCGCGAGCTCGGTGGCCAGCGCATGGAGATCCCGGAGCTCCCGGTCGTCGAGCGCGGCCGCGATGAGCAGCACACAATCGGCCCCCATGGTCCGGGCATCGAGCACGTCGTGTCGGTGCACCGTGAAGTCCTTGCGCAGGACCGGGAGCTCGACGGCGCCACGGGCCGCGGTCAGGTCGGCAACCGAACCACCGAACCACTCTTCGTCGGTGAGCACGGACAACGCCGCCGCACCGCCGTCGGCGTAGTCGCGGGCAAGAGACACGGGGTCGAGGTCGGGGAGAAGATCCCCCTTCGACGGTGATCGACGCTTGATCTCGCTGATCACCGCCATCCCCGGGGTGCGGGTGAGCGCCTCGCGAAAGCCGCGGGCCGGTGGCGCCGCGTGGGCGGCGTCGAGAAGATCGGTGGTCGATCGCTCGTCTCGGGCGGCCGCCGCTCGGTGGCCGGCGAGAATCCGGTCGAGATAGGTGCTCGTCAGCTCACAGGCCTTTCCCGGCGACCGGGGTCAACATGATGAGCTCCGGGGCACCGTCGACGAGATCGCCGAGGGCGCCGAACAACGCGCCCATCGCCTCCGACGAGCTGTGGGCCCCCATCGCGTCGGCGTCGGTGTAGAGCTCGTAGACCCAGGCGACGTTCTCGTCGCCGTCGTCGAGATTGAGGATGTACACCTCGGTGCCGGCTTCTTCGTTCACCGCGTCGATCATCGGACCGAACGCGGCGACGAGATCGTCGCGGCAGCCGGGTTTCGTGGGTATTTTCGCGATCAGGGACACTTTTGACATGGGCCGACTCTAGGGGGCACGGAACGGCTTCGGAAAACCCGATCAGGGCCGGGTGTCCTGTCCTTTGCTGAGCGACAGCGCCACGAGCGGCGCCACCGCGAACAACACGACGGACAGCACGAGAGCGAACCCGCCGATCTGGGCGATGCCGGGGATGTTCACCAGCGAGCCGATCATCAACGCGGCCAGCCCGAACATCACGCCGAGAGCCGGGAGGGTCTTGAGCCAGCTCGGCAGGGAGCTCGTCGTGATCGGGCGGTCGTCGCGATCGTCGAAGCCTCGATCGGGGCCCTTGTCGAAGGGTTCCCACGGGTCCGGCTCGTCGATCGGTCCGTGGCCGGCGGCCTGGAACGGCGGGCGAGACCGGCTGCCCAGGCGGCCCCGGTCGTAGGCCGAGCGTTCATCGACGTCGCCCAACACCGCCCACGCCTCGTTGATCTCGCGCATCCGCTCCTCGGCCGTCACCCTGGCCTCGTCGGACTCGGTGTGGAAGTCGGGATGCGATGCCCGCGCCAGTTGCAGGTACGACCGCCGGATCTCGACCATCGACGCGGACGGATCGACGCGAAGCACCCGGTAGTACCCCGCTGCGTCGTCGCCTGCGAACCTGTCCGTCCCCACGAGTCGAGCGTAGAGCGGTCGGTGGCTCAAAGAAGCATCATGGTTTCCTCACAGTCGTGAGCCACTGTCCGTTGGAGACGAAGTGGTCGAGCGAGAAAGCGAATCGATTGAGCGAAGAAACCGTCGTTGTCATCGTCGAGGACGACCCGCACATCGCCGACCTCGTCGAGCTCTATCTTCGTCGCGACGGCTTTCGCCCGTTCCAGGCGGACACGGGAGAACGGGCCCTTCAGGTCATCTCCGAGCGACGGCCGAAGCTCGTGCTGCTCGACATCGGTCTGCCCGGCGAGCTGGACGGGGTCGACGTCTGCCGGGCCGTGCGGGCCGAATCCGACGTCCCGATCATCTTCCTCACCGCCCGCGACGACGAGGTCGACCGGGTCCTCGGCCTCGAGCTCGGAGCCGACGACTATGTCACCAAGCCGTTCAGTCCGCGAGAGCTCGTCGCCCGGGTGAAGGCGATACTGCGACGGGCCGACGGGCCGGTCGATCGCGGTCGCCCACCGATCATCGACATCGGTGAGCACATCGTGGTCGACGTCGGTCGCCGCGAAGTGACGGTGCGGGGCGAGGTCGCGGGTCTGGCCACCCGGGAGTTCGACCTGCTCCGCCATCTGGCGGAACGACGCGGGCTCGCGTTGTCCCGCCGTCAGCTGCTCGACGGCGTCTGGGGAGCCGACTGGGTGGGAGACGACCGAACCGTGGATGTCCACGTTCGTCAACTCCGAAAGAAGCTCGGGGACGACCTCTGTCTCGAGACGGTGTGGGGCGTCGGCTACCGCCTCGACTGACATGACTGCCATCTCCCACCTCCGAAGGCATCGTCGATGAGGCGACGACTCGGCATCGCGCTCGTGGGCATGGTCGTTGCCTCCCTGATGCTCGCCGGCCTCGGCACGATCGTTCTCGCGAGCGTCACCAACCGACAAACCGACGAGCAGGAGCTGCGCGACCAGACCGATGCGCTTCGCGCGCTCTTCTCGGAGGTCACGGTCGTCGGCTCGTCCGAGGACGGCCAGACCCGGGCCGAACGTCTGCAACGTCTGAGCCGGACGATGAGTCTCGAGGGCATCGGGATCGTCGTCATCCCGAGAAACGGCGCCGCGCCGCTCGGTGTCCTGCCCCCCGGGATCCAGTTCGACGACCTCGATCTCGATCGGCTTCGTCGCGGGGAGATCGACAGCGGGGGCAAGGACGGACTGATCTTCGCGGCCGGCGCGACCGAGAACCGCGGGGGGAGCAACACCCTGCTCGTGTTGACCCGCGATCCGGATCCGATCGTCGCCCCTGCGTTTCGATGGTTCCTGGTGGCCGGGCTCGGCACCGTCCTCGTCGCCATCGTCGTGACCATTCGGCTGAGCCGCCGGCTGACCGATCCGATCCGTGAGACGAGCGCGACGGCGACCCGGATCTCCGAAGGGAACCTCGCCGCGAGGGTCGACGAGCGGCACGCTCGGCTGGGCGGCGAGATCGCCGATCTCGTCGGTTCGGTCAACTCGATGGCGGCCACGCTGGAACGCAGCCGCGCGCTCGAACGTCAGTTCCTTCTCTCGGTCAGCCACGACCTGCGCACCCCGCTCACCAACATCCGCGGCTACGCCGAGGCCCTCATCGACGAGGCGACCGACGATCCGGTCGCCGTCGGGGAGGTCATCGAGAGCGAGTCCCGACGACTCGAACGCCTGGTCGGCGACCTCTTGTTGCTCGCCCGGCTCGAGGGCACCGGATTCGCGTACTCCATGCGGTCCCACGACCTCTCCCCACTCGTCGAGAACACGGTCGAAGGGCTTCGCCACGAGGCCGGCGAACGGGGCGTCGATCTGACGGTCCGGCTCCCGAAGGGCCCGGTGACGGCCCTCGTCGACCGCGATCGTTTCGAGCAGGTGGTCGCCAATCTCGTCGGGAACGCGCTCAAGTTCGCCGACTCCTCGGTCGCGGTGACAATGTGGTTCGCCGAAGGGCGGGTGCACCTCGCGGTCGCCGACGACGGCCCCGGCATCAGCGACGCTGATCTCCCCCACGTCTTCGAGCGGCTCTACGTCGCTCAGCACAACCCCAAGATCAAGGAGTCGGGAAGCGGCCTCGGTCTCGCCATCGTGCGCGAGCTCGTGGAGGGGATGGACGGCACCGTCGTCGCCCGCCGGGCTCCGGCCGGTGGGGCCGAGTTCGTCGTGAGCTTCCGTCCGAGCGGCGCTTGAGTCGCCGACCCGCAGGTCGGCGCGCCGCCGTCAGGGTGGTGGCTGCACGATTGCCGCGACGCCGTCGACATCGACGGCCACGCCGGGTTCGGCCTTTCGCAGGAGACGGGCAAGCCCGTACGACCCGGCCGCGGAGGTCACGTGGCCGACCTCGTCTCCCCCGAGGCGCACGGTCGCGCCGGCCTCGATCGGCGCCTCCGAGACGAGGGTGCGCACGGGCCGCGGGACGTTCCCGCCCCGACTGTTGATCCGCGCGACGAGCTCCTGACCGGTGTAGCAGCCCTTCGTGAAGCTGACCGACATCTCGATGAGCGGCGCGCCGCCCTCGGCCGGGATGGTGTCGCCGTCCAGGTCGACCCCCATCGTGGGCACGGTCGCCGCGAGCCGGGCGATCTCGAAGGCCTGGTCGTCGGTGGTCACGCCGTCGGGCACGACCAGGTCGGGGGCCAACACGTCGGGGCCGGAGAACCCGGGCCACTCGAAGCGGGCCGAAGGACCGTCGACCGAGGGCAGTTCGCCTCCCCGTCGACTCAGCATTCGCCAGCCCGTCTCGGCGGTGAGCTCGACCCGGGTGCGCAACCGGAAGCGCTCGAGGCGGGCGACCAGCGACTCGACCGACGACGAATCGACGTCGATGAGGAAGGTGCCGCCGTCGAGGCGGTGCAGCCGGAACCAGGCGACGAGCTTGCCGGTCGGTTGCAGGAGCAGCGACCAGGCCGACGACCCGGCCTCGATCCGGTCCACATCCTGAGAGACCTGGCCCTGGAGGTAGCTCGCCGCGTCGGGTCCGGCCACCCGCACCACGCCACGGTCCTGCACGGTCGTGACCACGCTCATGTCGACCTCGTCCGCCGTGCCGCGGTCATCCGTCGGGCGGCCGGGACTGCCGCCAGCAGCGCCTTCGCCTTGTTCTGACACTCCAGGTGCTCGTCTTCGGCCACGGAATCGGCGACCACCCCCGCGCCGGCCTGGATCGACGCCCGGTTCCCGCTGATCAGCATCGTTCGGATCGCGATGGCGGTGTCGATGTTGCCGGAGAAGTCGAGATACCCGACCACCCCGCCGTAGGGCCCTCGTTTCACCGGTTCGAGCTCGTCGATGATCTCCATCGCCCGTACCTTCGGCGCCCCGGAGAGCGTGCCCGCGGGCAGCGTCGCCCGCAGCACGTCGATCGGTGTCGCTCCCTCCCGGAGCGTGCCGGAGACCTGGGAGGTCAGGTGCATGACGTGGCTGTAGCGCTCGAGGGTCATCATCTCGTCGATGTGCAGGGTGCCGAACTCCACCACCCGTCCGACATCGTTGCGGGCGAGGTCGACGAGCATGACGTGCTCGGCGAGCTCCTTCGGATGCTCCTGCAGCTCGGCGGCCAGTCGCCGATCGTGTTCCTCGGTGGTTCCCCGTTTGCGGGTGCCGGCGATCGGCCGGGAGATCACCCGCCCGTCGAGGAGCTGGACCATCGGCTCGGGAGAGCCACCCACGATCTCCAGATCGCCGTGGCGCAGAAAGTACATGTAGGGACTCGGGTTGACCTGGCGGAGCACCCGGTAGAGATCGAACGCCTCGGCGTCGAGCTCGAGATCGAACCGCTGCGACAGGACGACCTGGAAGATGTCACCGGCGAAGATGTGCTCACGGGCGGCCTCGACGGCCGCGCAATAGACATCGGCACCCATCGTCGAGCGCACCGCTGGGATGTCGTCGTCGAGACCGGCGGGTTCCATCAACGGCTCGTCGACCGTGTGGGCGCCGTCGGTCGCGAGCGCGTCGAGGCGGACCAGGGCATCGGCGTAGGCCGCGTCGATCGTGGCGGCGTCGGACCCGTCGGGGATCAACGCGTTGGCGACGAGGACCACCCGCTGCTTCCAGTGGTCGTAGACGGCGAGCTCACCGATCATCGAAATGACCGCGTCGGGGTAGCCGAGGTCATCGGTGGGCACATCGGGGAGGTGTTCGACCTCTCGGACGACGTCGTATCCGAGATACCCCACGAGGCCGCCATGCAGCGGCGGGAGACCTTCGATCTCCGGGGCACGATAGTGAGCCAGCAGGACCTCCAGCGCGGCGAGCATGCCCCGGTCGGTCGGTACCTCGACTCCGAGGTCACCCTCGATGATGAGGACCCCGTTCGCGGACAGCAGGGTGCCGTGGGGCCGACGACCGATGAACGACCAGCGGCTCCAGCGATCGCCGCCTTCGACGGACTCCAACAAGAACCCCTCGCCGTCGCCCACCACCCGGGCGAAGGCGCTGACCGGGGTGGTGAGGTCCGCGAGGACCTCGCGCCACACCGGAACGACCCGGTGACCAGCGGCGAGGCGGCGGAACTCGGCGGGCTCGGGACGGACCGTCATCGGTTCAGGTGAAGCGGAGGGTGTCGGGTCCGGTCACCGACCGGTAGTAGCAGGTCGCCCGAGTCGCGCCGGCCTCGTCCTTTGTGTGGCACACACCGGATCCGGCCTTTCGGACCAGGTACAGAAGGCTGTTCTGCTCACAGTTCACCCGCACGTCGACGAGGTCGAGCACATCGCCGCTCGTGGCCCCCTTGTGCCAGATCTCCCCTCTCGAGGTGGAGTAGAGGACCGCCGACCGACGCTCGAGGGTCAGGCGATAGGCCTCCTCGTCGGCGTAGCCGATGAAGAGCACCTCACCGGAGTCGACGTCTTGCAGGACGACCGGAACGACCTGATGGCCGGCCCGGCCGATCTTCGCGACCTTGTCGAAATCGAGTTGGGTGGTCAGGCCTTCTTCGAGCGCGTGGGTCATGACGCCCAATCCTACGGGGTCCGGTCGGCCCCCGGCCCGTGGGCGACGCGGGCGCGCCACGACCGCGACCTCTTCACCCCGCTTTCGCTCACGCGTGCTCGCGCGTCCGTCGTACCCCACCCACCACGAAGGAGTAGAGGTACGTTCCGAAGAAGACCGCGGCGATGAACGGCGCCGCTGTCGGCGCACCCCATGCGACGGCGAGTGCGATGTTGACCCCCACGATCGCGGCCACGGACCGAGTCCTTGCTCGCACGAGATGGGGCATCGAGAAGGGAACCAGCATCGACGCCGAGTTGAGCACCAGCGCCCCGGCGAGGAACACCGCGACATCGACCTCGAAGACGTCCTGAAGGATGACGATGAGGAGCAGATGGCGCATCAGCTCGTTGGTCGGCGTGCCCGTGCCCGAGGCGGGATCGGGCCCGAGTCGGTCGACGACGCGAACGAATATCGCGATGACGGCCAGCGCACCGAACGCGACGACCACTCCGCCGTAGTGGGCAACGACGACCATCACGATGAGGATGTGGGCCACGGCATCGCACACGTTGTCGAGGCGGGCACCGAATTCGCTGCTGAGCGACAGTTCCCTGGCCAGGATTCCATCGAGGTCGTCCATCACGTTGTTGAACAAGACCAGTGCCACGAAGTAGCTGAAGCCGTCGTCGAAAAGGAGCGCGGCCAGTGGCAACACCCCGAGAATCGACACGATGTTCGGAGTGTTGCGGTAGATCGACCTCGAGAAAGGAATCACGCTGCGTCCCGGGGAACTGGCGTCGACAGGTCGGCGCCGAGCCGAATGCCCTCGCACGGCGACCTCAGGACCACACGGGCGGGAGAAGCGGCACCGTGGAGAACAACTGCTCGGCGGCGAACAGGTCGGCCGGGGTGTCGATCTCACTCCACCTTCCGTTGTCGAACTCAACCGCTCGAAGCGGGAACGAGCCGGCTGCGGCCATGTCGGCGAAGACGACTTCGTAGTAGTCGTTCACCTGTCCGGCCGCGACGCGTTGATCGAGTCGCCGACCAACCTCCTGCCAGATCGGCAATGACAAACTGTACATGTTGACGGTCTTGTGCGAGAGAGGCCGGTGGTCGAGTCCGCCGACCGAGAACGACTCCACCAGACCCGATCTGTCGATCGACACGGTGGTGCCGTTCATCTCCGGACTGAATGCGGCGACCGCGATCCGATTGCTCACCCTCATCCGGCGCAGCAGTCGTGAATCGAACACCAGATCGGACTCCAGGAGGGCGAACGACTCCTTCACGACATCGCGTGCCAGCCAGAGTGAGTAGATGTTGTTCGTCTCTGCGTATCGGAAGCTCTCGACGCACTCGACCTCGAGACCGTCGGCGTGGACATCGAGGTACTCGCGGACTTGATCGGCGCGGTGGCCCACCACCACCACCAGACGTTCGAATCCCTGCTCCACCAGGCTCGAGAGCAGATGGCCGAGGATCGGAATGCCCGACACCTCGACGAGGCACTTCGGGAGACCGTTGAGCTCAGACCTCAGCCGGGTGCCCGCCCCGGCCGCGAGGAGCAACGCGGTGGTGACCGGACGACCACCTGTGTCCCATTGATCCGGGCCCGCGGGAGGCTTGATCTCTTCTCGTCTGGCTCTTGACACATGGTCTCCTCGGGAAACCCGGACGGCGAGTCGTCACTCCTCGCCGCTACGCGAAAGTCCAGACCGACTCTCCGCCTGGGCCGATGCCTCGCACCGAACGACACCAGAGGGCGAGGCCTCTGTCGGC
>JAJRXC010000077.1 GCA_024276495.1 Actinomycetes bacterium | reverse complement strand
TTCTCATCGGACTCGCGGCCAGCGAGGATTGCCATCCCGACCGTTTCGAGCCCGCCTCGGAATGCGATCCCCTGCGTTGGGTGGACCGGACGGACGGCGTGATCTACCGGGCCGTAGCGGGAAACGCGTCGAGTCTGAAACTCAACGAGGCGGAGATCGTGGCCACGCATCCGTCGAGTTGGGGCAGCGTGAAATCGCTCTACGCGGGCAACTGAAACCCCGCCCCGGGAGGGCACGCCTTCCCGGGGACGCCTCCGCCTCAGCCCTTCAGCGCGGTGGCCACCGCGTCCAGTCACGCCGCGGAGTTCCTCGCGATCACCAACCTCGCCGGCGCCGGCGACCACATCGTCGCCAGCTCGAGCCTCTACGGCGGCTCCATCACCCAGTTCTCGGTCACCCTCGCGCGCTTCGGCATCGAGACCACCTTCGTCGATGCCGCCGACACCAACGCCTTCGCCGCCGCGATCACCGACGACACCAAGCTGCTCTTCACCGAGACGATCGGGAACCCATCCGGCGTCATCGCCGACATCGAAGTCCTCGCCGACATCGCCCACGCCCACGGGCTCCCGCTGTTCATCGACTCCACCTTCGCCACGCCGTACCTGTGCCGGCCCATCGAATGGGGCGCCGACGTCGTGATGCACTCCGCGACCAAGTTCCTCGGCGGCCACGGCACCACGATCGGCGGCGTCGTCGTCGAGGCCGGCACCTTCGACTGGGGATCCGGCCGTTTCCCCGGGATGACCGAGCCGGTCCCGAGCTACAACGGGCTGCGCTGGTGGGACAACTTCGGTGAGTACGCCTACTGCTCGAAGCTGCGGGCCGAACAACTGCGAGACGTCGGCGCCCCACTCGCCCCGTTCAACTCGTTTCTGTTCCTCCAGGGGCTCGAGACGCTGCCACAGCGCATGGACAACCATGTCGCGAACGCCCAGGCGGTGGCCGAGTGGCTCGACGCCGACCCCCGAGTCTCGTGGGTGAGCTACGCGGGGCTCGCCGACTCACCGCACAACCCGCTCGCCCGCAAGTACCTCCCTCAGGGCCCCGGAGCAGTCTTCACGTTCGGTGTCGCCGGCGGTCGTACCGCGGGCGCCACGTTCATCGAGCGCCTCCGGATGGTCAGCCATCTGGCCAACGTCGGCGACGCGAAGACGCTCGTCCTGCACCCGGCATCGACCACCCACCAGCAGCTCACCGACGAGCAACTACGGGCCGCCGGGGTCACCGCCGACATGGTTCGGCTCTCCGTGGGCCTCGAAGACCTCGACGACATCATCTGGGACCTGGACCAGGCCCTGGGAGGAGACACCGATGGCTAGCTCCGAACGACCCCCGATCGACGGATGGTCCCCTCCCGGAGCGACCGCCCGCAAGGCGATCCTCGACCGGAGTCACTCCGTCGCGATCGTCGGCGCGTCGTCGAATCCGGCCCGGGCCAGCAACTTCGTGGCCACCTACCTGCTCAGCTCGTCGGCCGAATTCGACGTCTATCTCGTCAACCCTCGGGAGTCGGAGATCCTGGGCGAACCGGTCTACGCCACGCTCGCCGAACTACCGGTCGCACCCGACATCGTCGACGTGTTCCGACGAAACGACGACCTGCCCGCCATCGCCGAGGAATCGATCGCCGTCGGCGCCGGCGCGTTCTGGGTCCAGCTCGGCCTCTGGAGCGACGACGCCGCACGGATGGCGTCGCGCGCCGGCCTCGATGTCGTGATGGACCGCTGTCTGAAGATCGAACACGCCCGCTTCCACGGGGGGCTTCACCTGGCCGGCTTCGACACCGGTGTGATCAGCTCGACCCGCTGACCGACGCCGCGGCCTCCCGGGCGTGGTAGCTCGACCGGGTCAGCGGCGACGACTCGACATGGCCGATCCCGGCCCGTTCCCCGACCCGCTTCCACTCCGCGAACCGCGCCGGCTCCCACCAGCGAGCGACCGGGAGATGGTGTGAGGTCGGACGCAGATACTGACCGATGGTGACGATGTCGGTGCCGACCGCCGCGAGATCCCCGAGAGTCTGCTCGATCTCGTCGCCGGTCTCCCCCATGCCCACGATCAACGATGACTTGGTGACGAACCCCGCCGCCTTGGCCCGGGCCAGCACCGACAGGCTCCGGGCGTAGCCGGCCGACGGCCGAACGGCCCGCTGGAGCCGCGCCACCGTCTCGATGTTGTGGTTGACGATGTCCGGTCCGGCTGCGAAGAGCACGTCGAGCGCGGCATCGTTCCCCTGGAAGTCGGAGATCAGCGTCTCGATCCGACAGTGCGGATTCTCGGCCCGCACCGCCTCGACCGTCGCCGCAACCGCCGACGCGCCACCATCGGCCAGGTCGTCGCGGGCCACCATCGTGATCACCGCGTGGCGCAGGCCGAGCCGTTGCACCGCGGTCGCCACCCGTGCCGGTTCGCCCGGATCGGGCGGGGCCGGTCGGCGGGTGTCGACCAGACAGAACCCGCACGCCCGCGTGCAACGCTCGCCCAACACCATGAACGTCGCGGTCCCGTCGTTCCAACACTCCGAGATGTTCGGGCAGCCGGCCTCCTCGCACACCGTCACGAGATCGAGCTCACGCATCGCCGCCTTCACCCGCCGGAACTCGGGACCGGTGGCGAGCGGCACCTTCATCCAGTCGGGTTTGCGGGCTCGAAGCCGAACCGGGTCGTGGTCGGTGGCCCCGGCATCGGCCAGCCGACCCAGCAGACGAACCGAGGTGCCGTCGGCCTGCGCGTCGAACCCGTGGCCGACACCGTCCCGACCGACCGGTGTCCCGGCTCCCTCCCCTCGCGTGAACGGCGCGAGATCCCGGCCGCGGATCCGCCACGACACGTCGGCGCGATCGACGGGTCGGTCACCGGCGAAACGGGCCACGACCCCGTGCGCGACCCGATCGACCACCGACTCCATCGTCACGTCGATGCCTTCGGCGGCCAACGAGGTGACCCCTTTGTCGGAGATGCCGCACGGGACGATCCGATCGAACCACGAGAGATCAGGATCGACGTTCAGCGCGAATCCGTGCATCGACCGCGAACGGGAGATCCGCACCCCGATCGCCGCGATCTTGCGGGGACGTGCACCGGCGACATCGACCCACACCCCGCTGAAGCGCGGGATGCGACCGGCAGCGAGACCCAACTCGCCGAGAACGTCGATGAGGATCTGCTCGAGTGCGTCGACATAGGCCGCGGTGTCGGCCATGCCCCCGCCCCGCCGGCCGGGCACGTCGAGGATGGGGTAGCCGACCAGCTGACCGGGCCCGTGATAGGTGATGTCGCCACCACGGTCGGTCTCGACGACCTCACCACCCACGGAACGGATATCGTCCTCGTCGACGAGGAGATGGTCTCGGGGTGTGCGGCGGCTGCGGGTGATCGTGTGCGGGTGTTCGAGCAGCAGGAGGTTGTCGTCGGAACCGACGAACAACCCACGCTGCAGCGCGAGGGCATCGCGATACGCCACCCGACCGAGCCAACGGACACGGAAGGTCCGGCCGGCGCGGGGGTCGCCGGTCAGCGGACCTCCGCCTCCCAATCGCGGGTCTCGATGATCTCCTTGACCCGGTGCATGAACGCCGCGGCGTAGGCACCGTCGAAGGCCCGGTGATCCCACGCCATCGCGAGCACCCCCACGGAATGGATGGCGATCGACTCGTTGCCGTAGTCGTCGGTCACGACCACCGGCTTGCGTTGGACACCGTCGGTCGAGAGGATCGCGACCTGCGGCTGGTTGATGATGGGGAACTGCATCATCGTGCCGTACTGGCCGGCGTTGGTGAGGGTGAAGGTGCCGCCGGCCAGGTCATCGGGCCGGAGCTGCTTGGTGCGGGCCCGACCGGCGACATCGACGATGTCGCGGGCCAGCTGGCGCAGGCGTTTGCCGTCGGCACTCTTCACCACCGGCGCCAACAGCCCCTCGAAATCGATGTCGACGGCGATCGCGAGGTTGACGTCGTCGTGGACGACGAGGTGATCCCCTCCGAAGCTGGCGTTGAGGTGTGGGTACTCACGAAGCGCGTCGACGACGGCTCGGGCGATGAACGGCAGATAGGTGAGGCTGAAGCCCTCTTCGGCCTTCCAACCCGACTTGACCGCCCGTCGGACGTGTTCGACCCGTTCGTAGTCGACCTCCATCGCGGTGAGCACATGGGGCGACGTCTGCTTCGAGCGCAACACGTGTTCTGCGGTCCGGACCCGGATGTTGTTGAGCGGAACGATCTCGTCGCGTCCGCCGATCACCGGAACCGGGGCCGGGGCCGGGCTCGGCGCCGGTGCGGGAGGAGGAGGCGGCGGCGGTGGCGGTGGTGTCTCGGGGGGTGGGGACGGGGCGGGGTCGACGGTCGGGGCCGCGGCGACGATCGGCGGCGCGGTGGGTTCCCCCGGGTCGGCGAGGATGACCTTCTCGACGTCGGCCCGGGTGATCCGTCCGCCGACCCCGGTGCCGGCGATGGCCCGTGGATCGAGACCGTGATCGTTGATCAGACGACGAACGACCGGCGACAGCACCAGCGACTCCGACGCTTCGGCCGCCGCCGGTGCCACGGGAGCGGCGGGTTGGGCCGCCGGCGCCGCGGGAGCCGCCACCGGCGGCGCAGGAGCCGGCTCGGGCGTGGGAGGCGGAGGTGGCGGCGCGGCCTCGATGGTCGGCGCGGCCGGCGCCACGGCGGGTTCGGACGCCGGCGCCGAGGCGGGCGCCGCCCCGGCCTCGCCGATGCGGGCGAGCACCTGACCCACCTCGACCTCGTCACCCTCGTTGGCCAGGATCTCGGTGAGGACACCGGCGACCGGCGACGGCACCTCGCTGTCGACCTTGTCGGTGGAGATCTCGAAGAGGATCTCGTCCATGGCGACCTCGTCGCCCACCTGCTTGAACCAGCGGGTGATCGTT
Organism: Actinomycetes bacterium; assembly: GCA_024276495.1. GTDB lineage: Bacteria > Actinomycetota > Acidimicrobiia > Acidimicrobiales > Aldehydirespiratoraceae > JAJRXC01. Next base: position 104,704 of record JAJRXC010000077.1, on the reverse strand, counting down.
CCTTCGGTGACCGTCTCGCCGAGTTGCGGCATCGTCACGTCGGCCATCAGTTCCTCATTCCGTTTCTCCGCAGGGACACTCTGATCGTACGGGACGGCGCCGCCACTCAACCGTGGAGCGATCGTCCGGTGAGCGAGAGCACGGTCTCGCCGAACAATTCCGACATCGTGGGGTGGGGTTGGATGAAGGCCGCGACCTCGTCGACGGTCGCCTGCCAGTTGACCGCCAGATAGCCCTGGCCGAGTTGTTCGGTCACCCAGGGGCCGACCATGTGCACGCCCAGTATCCGGCCGCCGGTGCCGTCGGCCCGGCGCTCGGCGATCACCTTCACGATCCCGTCGGTGTCGCCGACGATCTTCGCTCGTCCGTTGCCGATGAACCGGTGAGACGACGTCACGACATCGAAACCCGCAGCCTTGGCGGACTCCTCCGTGTGGCCGGCGAAGGCGACCTCGGGATTGCAGTAGATGCACCACGGAGTGCCGTCGTGGTCGAGCGGAGTCGGATCCTCGCCGAGGATGTCACGAATCGCGAGCATTCCCTCGGCGAAGGCCACGTGAGCGAGCTGGGGAGTGTTGACGAGATCGCCCACCGCCCACACGCCGGGTTCACCGGTGCGGCCCCGCTCGTCGATCTCGACGAATCCCCGCTCGTCGACCCGGGCGCCGGTGCCGTCGAGGCCGAGAAGATCGGCGAAGGGCCGACGGCCGACGGAGACGACGACCTTCTCGACATCGATCGATTCGCCGTCTCCGAACGCGACGGATGTGAAGCGACCCGACGCGTCGGGCGTGTGACCCTGGACCATCACGCCGGTTCGCACGGTGATCCCACGTTTCTTGAAGGAACGCTCGACGACCTTGGCCGCGTCGGCATCACAACCGACGAGGATCTGCGGCAGCGCCTCGAGCACAGTCACGTCGACGCCGAGGTCGCCCATCATCGACGCGAACTCGCATCCGATCGCGCCGCCGCCGATGACGGCTGCGGTCGCGGGGAGCTTCTCGAGCGACAGGACCTCGTCGGAGGTGGCGACGAACACCCCGTCGAGCTCGAAGCCGGGAATCGTGCGCGGCAACGAGCCGGTGGCCAGGATGATCGCCGGCGCGGTGAGGGTGACGTCGCCGCTCTCTCCGCCCTGCACCCGAACCTGATGATCGGCACCGAGAGAGCCCGAGCCGTCGTAGAGCGTGACCTTGCGGTTCTTCAGCAGACTCGTCAACCCGCCGACGAGCTGGTCGATGATCGCCTGCTTGCGGGTCATCGTGACCGACCAGTCGACCTGCGGGGGCGACGAGTTGACACCGAACTGCGCGGCGTCTCTCACCGTGCGAAAGACGTGCGCGGTCTCGAGCAGCTCCTTCGCAGGAATGCACCCGACGTTGAGGCAGGTGCCGCCGATGGCGCCCCGCTCGACCAGACCGATGTCGAGTCCGATTCCGGCACCGTACAGCGCGGCCGCGTAGCCGCCCGGGCCCCCGCCGATGACGATCACATCATGTTGTCCGTCGATCGGACCCACCTCCTCGGAGACGGTGCCGAATATACCGACTCCGTGACGTCACCGCGGGCCCGACACCGCGGCCACGTGTGCGATCACGCCATGATCATCACGAGTTGCACCGCGCCCGCGACCAGAATCACGAGGCCGCAGACGAGGGCGGTCAGGATCAGCTTTCGGGTGCTCATGGACGGGCCTCGGAGGGGAAGGACGGCGGGCGACGAATCGGGGACCGACCCGGCACCGGTGAAACGATGCCGGGACCGCCGGACCATACCGCGAGACCATTGTGCCGGACGGCCCACCGATCGGGAGTGGGCCGGATCCGATCTTCCCTGCGCGCCGGACACCACGTATAGTGGTCAAGAGTCACACGCACCGTGAGGGTTGGGGCTCTGGTACAAAGAGCTCACGGCGAATGCACACGACAGGCCGCCGCAGGGAAAGGGGCCGGGCGAAACGGATGGAACCGCGATCACTCACTGATCCGACAGCGCGCGCCTCCGATGCCGGAACCCGCCCGTTGAGCCGCCCGGCCCGCGCCGCGGTCACGGCGCTGTGCCGCGCCCTCGAGGTCTTCGACCCTCCCGCCGCCCGCCGGGCCGCGCTCCGAGCCCACCTCGTCGACCGCCTCGCCGTCGCCGCCGGAAGCCCCGCCGCGGACCGCGTCGACGCGATCACCGGTGCCCTCCTCGCCGAGGTCTCCATCCTGTTGACCCACGTCCGTCCGGTCGGCACGGTCGACATCGTCCCCGATCCGGCCTCGGCGGTCCTGTCGGCCAGCGTGCTGAGCCGGCTGCCCGGGCTCGGCGGCACGGCCCGAACCGTTCGACACCAGTACGAACGCTGGGATGGCAGCGGCGGCCCCCACGGCATGCGAGGGCCCGACATCCCGCTCGCCGCCCGACTCCTCGCCCTCGCCGCGACCCTCGTCGGTCACCCCCAGCCCGGCGCCGCCCCCAACTGGACCGTTCGACAACGCCGGGTCGAAGAGCTCCTCGGATCCGCGCTCGACCCCGACCTCGGCGCCGCCGCGCACCTCGAGCTCACCTCGGGCGAACCGTTGAAGAGCGATGTCGAGCTCGACGACGTGCTCGACGGCCTCGAACGCTTCGTCCCACCCGAACGCGACTCGCCGGTCGAGGCGCTGGTGTCGATCGGCGCTGCGGTTCGCGCCGCCGACTCGATGCCCGACGTCTTGTTGATCATCGCCGAACAGGCCCGCCGCGCCCTGCAGGCATCGACGGTCACGATCGGTCGACTCGACCACGACACCCTCGAGTACGAGACGCTGCTGAACATCGGCGACCTCGGCCGCGACAAGGAGCGGTTCCCGGCCGAGGAACGCCATGGCGAAGCCGACCATCCCGGCCTCGACACGATCTTCGAGGGGCACGGCTTCGTCCGGGCCACCGACGACGGACGCGCCGACGACCCGGGCATCGTGTCGCTGTACCAACGCGGCCTGCGATCGGAGGCCGCGTGGCCGATCAACATCGGCGACAGCGTCTGGGGGGTCGTGATCGCCACGACCCGGGCCGACTCGACCGTTCTCGACCACGACGACCTGGCGACCCTTCGACTCGTCGCGACCCACATCGCCGCCGCCGTCACCCAGGCCGAACGCATCGCCGAGTTCGAGGAACTGGCCCTGCGCGACCCCCTCACCGGCCTCGGCAACCGGCGGGTGCTCGACGACCGGCTGGGCGACGTGTTCGCCCGGCCCCCGGTCGACCGTCAAGACGTCGCCGTCATCATGTGCGACGTCGACGGTCTCAAGATCGTCAACGACAACGAAGGTCATGCCGCCGGCGACGAACTGCTCGTCGACGCCGCCCGCTCCCTGGCCGACGCGGCCGCGACGGTCGAGAACTCCACCGTGTGTCGAATCGGCGGCGACGAGTTCTGCATCATCCTCGACGGCGGCGGCATGTTGTCCGCGCACCCGGTCAGCGAACTGGCGCTCAAGCTGTTTGCCGACACCGGCCACAACCGGTCGTTGTCCTGCGGCGTCGCCCTCGTGACGCCCGACATGACCACCCCGGGCGACCTGCTCAGGGCCGCGGACGAGATGCAGTACGAAGAGAAGCGTCGCCGCAAGGGCCTTCCACCGCTCGAGGAGCTGCCCCTGCTCCCCGACCGACGTCGGACCCGCCGCGAGACGAGCCCCGACTGACGTGGACACCGGTCGGGTCCGACAACACGGCCCGGACCGCACCAACTGCCTCACCCAGGTCGCTGTAACCGAGCCGAAAGACCGGGACGGTGTCGACCAGCCGCACGAGCCGTTCGAACAGCGGCTGCCCACCGACGGCGAAGTCGAAGGTCTCGCCGAGCAGGAGATGGAGCGCCTCGGACGGCGCGACCGGCGACAGCCGGGTCGACGCACCGGCCCGCCAATGGGGACAGACGATGGCGGCAACCGGGGCAGGACCGGCGATCGTGCCGACCCGGACCGGGTCGACGTGCCATTCCCGACTGGCCAACGCCTTGGCGAGATCCCCACCGGCACACGGTGGGACCAGCGCCTCGAAGAGGGGGAAGGAGCCCGGGTCGAGCGCGATCGACTTCGCGAAGGGACGCACGGAGAGCTCGGCGGTCACCGCCGCGGCCTCGTCGGTCAGATACGCGAGGCCGTCGGCGACCAAGGCCGTCGTCAACGTCGACTTCCCGTGGTTCGAGGCGGCGGGGAGCAGCACGGCCTGGTCGCCGTCGCTGACCGCGCCCGAATGAAAGACGAGATCGTCGGGGACCGACGCGACCGCGAGGTGGTTGATCTCAGAGATGACCCGAAGCACCGCCGACAGGCGAGAGCCGATCGTCGCCCCGGCGCGGCCGCCGACGCCGACCGTCCAGGAGAACTCGTCGACCGCGACGACCTCGATCGTCACCGCCGGAGGATCGTCGCAGCGCAGCGGGCCGAGGACGCGCTCGACGGTCGCGAGGATCTCCTCGTCGTCGGACACGATCCCGACCCGGGCGTCGAGTGCCGCGAACGACCCTCGAGCCGGCGCGCCGACCCGGCCCTGCGGCGGATCCCACATATCGGCCCGCGGCGCCGGCGAGATGACCCGATCGTCGATGCGAAGCAGCCCGTCGGCTCGGAACTGCTCGATCGTTCGCTCGACATCGGCGCGGATCGAGTGGGGGTCGACCTCGAACCGGTCGCCGAGACCGATCGTCACCTCACCGATCGTGTCCGCGGTGTGGAGTTGCCCCCAGATCGCCGCGGCCGACCCGTTGAGAAGGTGGAGCCGACGGGAATCGAGATGGAACAAGGCGAGCTCGTCGCGCAACACCGCCTCGACCACCCGGTGATGCGGGCGTGGGGCGATGGTCGGGGTGTACCTCATGGGCCGTCTCCGATCCGACGTCGTCGGACCCGTTCCTTGGCGGTCGGAAGGGCCACGATCACCAGCACCAACGGCATCGTCATGGCCCGCTGGCGAGCCAGGATCCCGAAGTTGCCGAGTGCCGAGAAGAGGTAGACGAACACGGTCGTGAACGCGACCGCGTAGGCGATGTAGGCCTCATCGCGAACCGTTCGCAGCGACGCGAGCAGCCGCGGCACCGCCGCCACGACGAGACCGGCGAGCACCAGCGCCTCGATCGACGTCGCGAGCATCGGGAGGCTCGACACCTCGTTCGGAAACGGTCGGAACAGGACCGTCACGAAACCCCACGGATACTCGCTGATCCCGTCGATGCGGGCCGCGGCGAACGACGAGCCGCCCTGTGACGACCGGCTGTTGACGAGATCCAACGCAGCCGCGAGGCCGGTCGGGTTGAGCCCGTCGATGTCGAACAGCGCCTCCGTCAGATCCGACGCGACCGATCCGCCGACGATCAGACCGACGATCAGGAGAGCCCGAGCCACCGAGCTCGTCAGTCCGCGACCCGGGGCCCGCACGATGAGCGCCACGATCAGCGCGGTCACGGCGATCAACGCGACGTGGGGACGGACCAGACCGACTCCCAACAGACCGAGGACCGTCACGACCAGTCCGTGACGTCGACCCCGAAGGACCGACGCGCTGCCGAAGGCGACAAAGGCCAACGCGAAGAGCATCAGCGATTCCTTGCCGATGCTCGACGGCCAGTAGACGAGCGAGGGCCAAAACAGCAACAGCACCGCGTAGCGCGTCGTGTCGACGTTCGGCATGGCCACCCGAAAGGCCAACACGAACGTGACCAGGCCGATGAAACCGAGCAGCGAGAAGACGACGAACGTGGCGAACTCGTCTTCGAAGGTGAACACCTCGACGAGCCCGGTGAAGTAGCGAACCGAACCCGTCCCGGGGATCTCCCGACCCGTGTCGACCACGAAATCGAGACGGCGGAAGCTGTCAGCCAGCACCGAGCCGACCCGGTAGTAGTCGACGCTGTCCTCACGCCCCTCGAAACGGGGCAGCGTCGCGAGAAGTTTCAGACCCAGTGACAGCCGCATCAGACCGGCCATCTCGATCCCCGGGAACCGTCCGGAGATCCGCGAGAAGACCGGAGCCGAGCCGATCACGGCGACGAGCGCGATCGCGGCGCCGAACAACGACGAACGTCCCACGACGGGACCCGCCGCGTAGGCGAGCAACGCGAGACCACAGACGATCCACCCGGCCGCGGAGGTCCAGCCGAGGCGGGGTCCGAATCGATGATCCGCCCGGCTGCTCGGCCGGGGAATGACCGGTCGGTCCCGGGCCGCGGGTGGCGCAGACGAAGCCGGCGTCTCGGTCACCGACTCGATGCCACCTCGGCATCGGGCACGGTTTGCGCCGCGCGTCGACGACGCCGCCCGGAAGGCTCGAGATACGGATCGTCGTCGTCGTAGTAGTAGTCCGAGGCGTTCGGGACATCCCGGGCGCCGACCAGCGCGACGCCCAGCGGAGCCCGGCCCCGCCGCTCGAGCAGCTCCGAGGCCCTCGCCGCCGTATCCGCCTTCGTCACGCCGGCGCTGACGACCAACACGACATGATCGGTCACGTCGAGCAGCTCGGCCGCGTCGTTGGTGGTCAGGATCGGCGCCGTGTCGAGCAGGATCACGTCGAATCGCTCACGGGCACGACTGACAAGACGGCGTTGGGCCGCGACGACATCGCTGGGCGACGCGTCCCCGTCGTTCTCCGTGACCTGGGTGACCAGCTGCACGCCGGGCACCTCGGTGACGTTGAGACGCTGTGGGTGGGCCGGCCCTCCGAGATAGCGGTGCAGGCGCGGTCGACGAAAGTCACAGTTGATGGCGAGCACCCTCCGATCGCCCTCGGCCATCACCGTGGCGAGATTCGCGACCGTCGTCGTCTTTCCCTCGCTGGGACCGGCCGAGGTGACGAGGATCACCTGGGCACCGGAACGACCCCGGCCCTGCTCCTCATCGACGCGGCGGGCGTAGTCGAGCCCCGACCGGAGCGCGCGGAACGACTCGGCGGTGCGGGAGCGGGGCTCCTCCAAGGTGAGGACCCGGGTCGACTTGCGGTCGCGGCGCCCGAGCGGGGGCACCTCCGCCAGCACCGGAAGGTCGAGCGTCGACTCCACGTCGTTCTTGCTGCGGAGCTTCGAGTCGAGCCGTTCGGTGAAGATCACGAACCCGAAGCCGAGCGCCATGCCCACCAACCCGCCGGCACCGGCGCGAGGGGCGGGACCATCGGGAATCGACGGGGCCACCGACGACGAAGACGACGGGGCGACACCGGCACCACCGATCGAGTCGCCGACTCCCACCTCGATGTTGGCGCCTGCCGCACCGGCCCGAAGCCGTGCGTCGTAGGTCCGCTCGGAGATCTCGACCGCCGACGCGGTCTCGAGCGTCTCGAGCGGCACCACGGGAACGCCGTCGGCCCGGTAACCCCGAAGTGTGCGATTGGCCGAGAAGAGGTCGTTCTCGCAGATCTGGCGGACCTCCTCATCGGCACGAGTGTCGGCGAAGGGGTTCTCGGCAACAGCCGCATCGATGCGGGACTGGGCGTCGTCGATGCACGACTGGGCCACCTCGACCTGTTCGCTCGCCCGATCGACGTTGCCCGTGTGGAGCGCATCGGCCTCGCGCTCGAGGAAACCGAGGAGTTGGGCCACGAAGGTGTCCGCCGTCTCCTCGGCGTCCGACGGCGTCTCGGCCACGGTGCAGACCGACAGGCTCTGGATGTCGTTGCGAACGGTGACCCACACCTGGTTCGTCACGGTCTCCGCGTCGATGTCGAGCGTCGCGGCGACCGCGGCGGGAATCTCCCCCTGGGTCAGGCGTTGGGCGATCTGGGCCAGGTTGCGCACGTCCCACACCGGCGTGTCCGCGGGAATCGTGCTGTCCACGAGCAGCGTGTAGCAGGCGTCGTAGAAAACGGTGGGCACCGGTTCGGGCGCGGCGTCCTCGGCGACGGCGGCGCTGGCCGCGCCGAGTGCCGCCCCGACGATCGCGAGAAGCACGATCGGACGCCAACGGCGTCGGAGAGTCCGGATCAAATGCTGCGGTTCCATGTCCTCGGTTTCGCCCACCCGTCTGGGCCGGCCTGTCGTCTCCCTCCGAAGACGCCAGATCGGCGGTTGCTTGTGCGACGCTCTACCTGTCGGCATCACCCCAACCGACATGAGCCAAAGGACCCAATGGGCCGGATCTATCTCTCCCCTCCCGACATGAGCGACGTCGAGCGCGATCTTCTCCTCGGCGCGTTCGACGGCAACTGGGTGGCGCCCGTCGGCCCCGATCTCGATGCGTTCGAGCGGGAGTTCGCGAGTCGGGTCGGCGTGGAGCACGCGGTCGGGCTCAGCAGCGGCACCGCCGGCCTTCATCTTGCGCTTCTCGTCAGCGATGTCCGGGCCGGCGACGTCGTCGTCGTGCCCTCCTTCACCTTCGCGGCCACCGCCAACGCAGTCTGTTACATCGGTGCCGAACCGTGGTTCGTCGACAGCGACCCGGCGACGTGGAACGCCGACCCCGACCTGATCGCCGAGGCGATCGCCACGGCACGCGGCGAGGGGCGGCGTGTCGGCGCGGTCGTCACCGTCGACCTCTACGGCCAGTGCGCCGATCACGAACCGGTCCGGGCCGTGTGCGACGCCGAGGGAATCCCGCTGATCGAGGACGCGGCCGAGGCGGTCGGGGCGACATGGGGAGGTGCGGCGGCGGGATCCTTCGGCGACATCGGGGTGTTCTCGTTCAACGGCAACAAGGCGATGACCACCGGCGGCGGCGGAATGGCGGTCTCCGCCGATCCCACGGTCATCGACCGCATGCGCCACCTGTCGACACAGGCCCGCGAGCCCGCGTTGCACTATGAGCACATCGAGATCGGCTTCAACTACCGGCTGAGCAACGTGCTGGCGGCGATCGGTCGGGGCCAGGTCCGACGACTCCCGGAGATGCTGGCCCGCCGCAGCGAGATCCGCGCCCGGTACGAGGCGACCCTCGGGGCCCTCCCCGGCGTGTCGTTCAACCCACTCGACCCTCGCGGCCGACCCAACCACTGGTTGACGGTGATCGTGCTCGCCGACGACGCCCGGGTCACCCCGGGTCACATGATCGACGCCCTCGAAGCCGTCGACGCCGAGGCCCGACCGGCCTGGAAACCGATGCATCGCCAGCCGGTGTTCGCCACCGCCCGCATGTTCGGGGGCGACGTGGCCGACGCGGCGTTCGCCCGGGGCGTGTGCCTGCCGAGCGGCTCGTCGATGACAGACGACGAGCTCAACCGCGTGATCGACGCGGCGAGCGCCGTGCTGTCGTGAGCGAACCGCTCCGGGTGCTGCATCTCCTGAAGGGCCTGGGACCGGGCGGCGCCGAACGTCTGGTCGTCGCCCAGGCGACCGCCGCCGGGCACCTCGACCAGCGAGTCGCGTATCTCATCCCCCACAAGTCCCATCTGGTCCCGTTGCTCGACGATGCCGGTGTTCCGGCGATCTGCCTCGACGGCCCCCGAATCGCCCGCCCCGGCTGGATCCGTCGTCTCCGTCGACTGCTGATCGAGCAGCCGACCGATGTCGTCCACGTCCACTCACCCGTCGTCGCGTCGGTCGTCCGCGTGCTCGTGCAGACGCTGCCCCGCGATCGTCGACCGGCCCTCGTCGGGACCGAACACAACCGTTGGCCCCGCCACCATCGACTGACCCGCCTGGCGAACCGGCTCACGATCCGCTTCGAGACCGCGACCATCGCGGTCAGCGCCGACGTGGCGTCGACGATCCGCGGCACACCGGCGGAGAGGATCCGGGTGATCGTGCACGGAATCGACACCGATGCCGTGCGGTCGGCCGCCGACCGTGACGGGGTGCGGGAGGAGCTCGGCATCGACGAGTCGGACATCGTCGTGTTGTGCGTCGCCAATCTGCGCCGGGAGAAGGCGCTCGACGTCCTGATCGAGGCGGCCCGCGACGCGCTCACCGTCGAGCCCCGGCTGCGCTACTTCCTGGTGGGGCAGGGCCCCCTCGAATCCGAGGTCGACGGGTGGATCGACACCGCCGGGATCCGCGACCGTTTCACCCGTCTCGGCTACCGCGACGACGTACCCCGGATCGTGAGCGGCGCCGACTTCTTCACCCTGTCGTCGGCCCACGAGGGGCTGCCGGTCGCGATCATGGAGGCGCTCACCCACGGGCTGCCCATCGTCGCGACGTCCGCCGGTGGCGTGGCCGACGCGGCCGGGACGGCCGGTCTCATCTCGCCGGTCGGCGATGCGGCGGCGCTGGCCGCGAACCATGTCCGGGTCGCGACCGATCCCGAGCTTCGCTCCCGACTCGGCGAATCGGCGCGCACCGAAGCCCGACGCTTCTCCATCACCCGGGCGGTGGCGGAGATCGACGAGATCTATCGGGCGGCGCGGTGAGCACCCCGAACGCTCAGGCCGTGACGACGCGCTCGGCTCGGGTCCCGAGAAGCCAGTCGTAGGTCCGAAGCGTCTTGGCGATGACGTCCCGGTCGTCGAAGTGCTCCTCCGCCCGGCGCCGTGCCGCGGCCCCGAATTGTCGGCGTCGGCGCGGATCGTCGACGAGCCGACGCAGGGCGCCGACGAGCCCGGCCGTGTCGTCGACGGCGAAGAGGAAGCCGGTGGCGCCGTCGGCCACGACCTGGCGACAGCCCCGGATGTCGGTGGCGACGACCGGCAACGACAGCGCGGCCGCTTCCATGGCCGACCGCGGAAACCCCTCTCGGTGCGACGCGAGCGCGTAGACGTCGAACGCCGAGTAGACGTCGACCATGTCGTCACGGGCACCGAGGAAGCGCACCCCCGACGTGGCCGCCTCGCGGCGATCGGCCGCGCTCACCGCGCCGGCCTTGTCGGGCTCCGCGGGCCCGACCACGACGAAGCAGCAGTTGTCGTCGACCATCTCACGGGCCGCCTCGAACACGGTGGCGTAGCCCTTCTCCCACACCAGCCGACCGACGACGCCGACGACCACCGTCGAGTCGTCGACACCGAGCTCGGCTCGAATCCTCTCTCGAGCACCGGGTGTCACCGCGCCGGGCCGGAAGCGGTCGAGGTCGATGCCGTTTCCGAGCACCGAGAGCTTCGCGTGCGGTATGCCGAGCCGCCGGAGCACGGGCAGATCCTCGGGGCTCTGGAGGAGCTCGGCGTCGGAACAGGTCGCCGCCACCCGCTCGAGGCCGTACACGACGAGCCGCTTGGCGAGTGGATCCTCGGGTAGCGCGTAAAGGCCGTGGACCGTGTTGACGACGACGGGCACACCGACGGACCGCGCCGCGACCCGCCCCAACAGTCCGGGCTTGGGGTTGTGGGTGTGCACGATGTCGGGCTGCACGCGGCGAAGAGCCGCTCGCAGCTCCCGAAACGCGCGGAGGTCGCGGGTGGGCGACATCGCGCGGGTGAGCGACTTCACGGCCACATGCTCGATCCCCGACGCGGTCAGGGCGGCCACGTGGGGGCCCGGGGCCGACATGCCGATCACCTGGAATCCGGCATCCGCGAAGGCTTCGAGCTGGGGGCGCAACAGCCAGTCCAAACTCATGTCGGTGGTCGTCAGATGGACGAGTCGAGGTGCCGTCACGACGAGGCCCCGGCGTAGCGACGGCGGTTCATCAGCCGGCGGAGATCGTCCTCGAATCCCATTCCCCCGGCGAGCTTCCGGGCGAACCACCGCTTCCCGTCGGTGGTCTGCACCGGTGTTCGGGCCAGCCGGAACGGATCGGCACCGACCGGGTTGGCCCGCGTCCCCGCCACCGCGGCCGACACGAAACGGGATCGGACCTCCGCATCGGCGTCGGCCGACGGGCGAAGGGCCTTCGGATACGCGAAATGACGGGCAGTGACCCCGAGCCGGCTTCCGATCAGGTCGATCGAACGATCGAGCTCCTCGGCGACCCGTTGCGCCGGCAGCCGATCGAGCAGCGCGTGACGGTGGGTGTGGGAGCCGATGGTGACCAGGCCCGTGTCGACACAATCTCGAAGACCCGCCCAGCCGGCCGGACGTCCGTCGTCGGGGAAGTCCCGTTGGTCCTCGATGTGCCCGGTCGCGACATAGAGCGTGGCCGGCACACCGTGCCGCACGAGCACCGGCATCGCCTCGTCGACGAAGTCCGCGGTGCCGTCGTCGAACGTGACGACCACCGCGCCACGGAGGTCGTCGCCGGCACGGAGCCGGGTGATCGCGTCGTCCATCGCCAGCACGACTCGCCGCTCGGCGAGGAGGCCGATCTGCTCGTCGAAGGCCGCCGTCGGCAGGTCGACCCGAACCGGTGTCCGGCCGCCGACCCGGTGATAGATGAGCACCACGAGCCCTTCGACCGGTCGTCGGACGACATCGACCGCGCCGGCGGTGAGCTTGACGACGTTGGGAAGAAGATCCACGTCACCCCATCGGCAGCCGGGGCCCGAATCGGAAGGAATCGCGGCGATGCCGTCTCCGTCGGCGCGGATCCCCGGGCGTTCACCGGTGCCTGCGTAGCCTCGCCTCGTGGATCGACCCGACCCGACCGTCCGTCGTGGCACCGACGGCGACATCGCCGCCGCGATCCGCGTCGCGTCCGCGGCGTTGGGTTGGAACCCGTCGGATCCCAACGACGCCTTCTTCCGATGGAAGCACCTCGAGAACCCCGCCGGTCGCTCCCCGGTGTGGCTGGCCGTCGACGGCGACGAGATCGTCGGCTTCCGCACCATGATGCGGTGGCGCTTCGCCACGCCCGACGGCGTTCGGGTCGCGGCGGTTCGTGCGGTCGACACCGCGACCCATCCCGATCATCGGCGTCGCGGCGTCTTCCGCGCCCTGACCGTGACCGCGGTCGACGAGCTGACCGAGGAAGGGTCGTCGTTCGTCTTCAACACCCCCAACGACAACAGCCGCCCCGGCTACCTCAAGATGGGCTGGCGCGACGCCGGCCGCATCCCGACCCGGGTCGCGCTCGCCTCGCCCGCGGCGCTCCCCCGCCTGGCCGGCGCCCGCACCGCCGCCGCGAAATGGTCCGAACCGTGCCCGGCGGGTGACCCGATCGAACACGTCGCCGACGATCTCGAGGACCTTGTCGCCCTGACCCCGACCCCCGATGGGATCGCCACCGAACGCACGGCCGATCACCTGCGGTGGCGCTACGGCTTCGAACCCCTGCACTATCGAGTCGTGCGGTCCGACGAGGGTGCCGCGATCGTCCGGGTCCGGCGCCGCGGCACCGCCCGGGAGGCGGTCCTCGCCGAGATGTTCGCTCCCGACGCCGCTGCCGCGCGTCGACTTCTGCGCCGGGTCCGTCGGAGCCTCCCTATCGACCACGTGCTGACCCTGGGCGCGGTTCCCCATCCCACCCCGTGGCTTCCGACCATTCCCCGGCTGGGGCCGCGGTTGACCATCCGAGATCTCGCCGGCACCGGCCCGGGCCCCACCGACTTTCGTTTCGCGTTGGGGGACATCGAGCTCTTCTGAGCGCCGGCGTGCCGTGGCCGGCTGAACGACACGCGACGCCACGAGGCACGTACGACACGGTCCGGGTCACCCGCTGACCGCGCCGAACGGTCAGGAGGGCCCGACGAGAAACGATCCGAGGGTGATCCGGGTCACTGCCGGTCGGGCCGTGCCCGGGTCCCACTCGTGGCTTCGCCGGAGATGGACATAGGTCCAACCGGCCGTGTTGAAGATCAGCTCTGCATCGAGTCGAGGGTCCCCGCTGGCCAGGGTTCCGTCGATGTTGCCGTCGGTCAGCAGCCGTTCGAAGGGATCGGTGTACTCGAACCGGGTGAGCACGGTCGGGTCGCCGGTGTCGAGGCCGAGATGAAAGATCGCCGAGGGCCCGTCGAAGAGGCCGGCCAACAGGCCGAGGTGTTGGTCGGCCAGGTCGTAGAGCGCCTCGAGCAGGAGAGTCATTCGGTCGCGGGCGGTTCCGGCCGCGGTGAGCGGTGCGAGCGCGGCCGCCTCGAAGTCGCGGGCGCTCGCGGCTGCCGCTTCGGCCAGGAGCCGCTCACGGGTGTAGCCCTTGCGGTACAGCGTCGTCCGGTTGATGCCGGCGGCCGCGGCGACGAGCTCCGCAGTGGTCCCGGCAACACCACGTTCCTCGACCACGGTGTTGACCGCGTCGAGGATCTTGTCGTTGGCCAGGTCGGTCACAGCGACCAGTGTGTCCCCGCTGTGCCACAGATGCAACGCGGGCGTTGCGCACGTTCTCGCGGTCTGTCATGCTTCGGAACGCACATCGACGATGCATTTCTGCGACGCACGAGTTCACGGCCGGCACCAGGAGACGCGATGACCGAGAAGACAACCGTCCGCACCACCTGCAAGATCGGCGCCTGCGAGCCTTACTGCGGCATCGAGGTCGACGTCGAGGACGGGGTGATGGTCGCGGTCCGAGGCGACAAGCGACACCCGGTGTCCGAGGGCTACCTGTGTGAAGGGCCACAACCTGCTCGAGTACCAAAACGACCCCGACCGTCTCCTCCATCCCCTGCGCAGGACGAAGGACGGATTCGAACGAGCCGACTGGTCGACCGCCACCGACGACATCGGCGGTCGACTCCGCGCCATCACCGACGAACACGGCCCCGACTCGGTGGCGACCTACTGGGGAAACGCCGCCGACTCGGCGAACATCGTGCTGGCGCTCACCACCGCCGGCGCCTTCGGCTCCCGCAACACGTTCAACGTGCTGTCCCTCGAGTTCACCGACCGGGGCGCGGTCGCCTCCCGCGTCTACGGCGACGAGGGCGTCATGCTCCAACCCGACGCCGACCACACCGAACACGCGCTTTTGCTGGGAACCAATCCCGTCGTCACCCAGGGGATGGCACTGCTGCAGCGACGCCCCCACATCCGAGGCGACCTCCGCGACATCCAACGTCGAGGCGGCTCGCTCACCGTCGTCGACCCACGCCGGACCGAGACCACGTCCTTCGCCGACCACCACCTCGCCATCCGGCCCGGCACCGATCTCTTCCTGCTCGTGGGACTCATCGGCCACATCCTCCGCAACCAACTGGGCGACGCCGCCTGGTTGCACCGACACGCCGACGGCATCGACGAATGGGAGCGGCTGAGCCGAGACGTCGACCTCGACCGGATCGCACGAATCTGTGACCTACCACGAGCCGTCATCGAGGCCGAAGCGGAACGGTTCGCCACCGCCTCCGCCGCGTTCGCGACGACACGGGTCGGGGTGCAGACCGGACCCAACACGACACTCACCGAATGGGCCGTCACCACCCTCAACGCCATCACCGGCAACATCGCCCGAAGCGGAGGGATGATCTTCCACGGCGGCGCCACCGAACCCGCCCGGTACCTTCTCGACGGCCTGCTGCGCAACAACTTCACACCGTCCCGAATCGGCGGGCACGCCCACATCTTCGGCGGTCTTCCCGCCACGGTGCTCGCCGACGACATCTTGTCCGACGCCGACGACCGGGTCCGGGCCCTGATCGTGTTCGCCGGGAACCCCGTCCTCAGCTTCCCCGACACGCCGAAGATCGAGGCGGCCCTCGCACGTCTCGATCTGCTCGTGTGCTTCGACATCTATCACTCCGACACCGGCGCCTTCGCCGACTGGACCCTCCCGGCGACGACCCAATTCGAGAAGGCGTCGATGCACTTCATGGTCGACAAGTACGAACCGACCCGCCGAATCGAATGGAAGCCCCAGGTCGTCGAACCGGCCGGCGAGGCGCGAAACGAGTGGGACGCCATGCAGGACATCTGCGTCGCGGCCGACGCCCCCTTCCTCAACAACCCCCGGATCCACGAGGAAGTCGTCTCCCATCACCGCCGCGGCACGCACTACCCCGAACGCGCGATGTACGAGGCCGTCCTGCCCGACGGCATCGCCCTCGACGACGTCATCGCCTCCCCCGGCGGCATCGAGCTTCCCTCCGAACCGCCGGACTCGTTCTTCGCCCGCCACGTCACGACCCCGTCCGGTCGAATCGACCTCGCGCCGGTCGACCTCGTCGACGGCCTCGACGGCGTCCTCGCCGCGGACGACCCGCCCGATCCCGACCTCCCCCTGTGGTTGATCTCCGGCCAACGCCGCCTCCGCAGCTTCAACACCTGGATCCACAACATGGTTCGACTCACCGAACCGCTCGACGAACCGACCGCCACCATCCACCCCGACCTCGCGGCCCACCACGGTCTGGTCGACGGCGACACCGTCGACCTTCGCACCGCGAACGGCCGCATCCGGCTCCGCGTCACCGTGAAGGACTCGATCCGGCCCGACACGGTCGCCGTCCCCCAGTTCTGGGGGCACACCTACGACTCCGGCCAACACCACGCCCGGGCGCGACCGGGAGTCAACGTCAACCACCTCCACGGCACCGACGATGTCGACGCGTACACGGCCATGCCGATCTTCAACGGCCGACCCTGTGCCGTCGAACCCATCACCGACTGATCCGCTCACGGCGCCGACCCCGACAGCCGGCCTTCGTTCGGCTCAGGTCGCGAGCACGTCGACGACGAGCCGGTCGACGAGATCACCGAAGCGGGACGCGACCCGCTCGGGTCGCACCTCGGGACGCCCGGCGTGGATCCGGGCGCGATCCGAGAGGTTCATGCAGTGGTCCGGATCGTCCCAGATCCGGGCCACGGCCCGGATCCACCGATCGGGGCCGGCATCGACGGGAACGAGCGTCCCGCCGTCGCCGACGGCCTCGACGAGACCGGGGAGATCGCTGGCGACGACCGGAAGGCCGTTGGCCTGGGCCTCGAGCACGGTTCGGGGCCGATTGTCGACCTGATGAGGGGCCAGCAGCACCTTCGCGTCACGAAAGAGCAGTCCCGGTCGGGGATCGAACGCCCGGAACGTCACGTTCGAATGGGCCCGGACGAGGCGGTCGACCTCCGCCCGCTGACCCGCATCCAACGACCACGACTCCTGGAGCACGACCGGGATGTCGGGCCGGCTCGCCGCGAGGGGACCCACCACGTGAAGCCCGTGGCTGGCCAGCGGATTGACGACCAACAAGACCTCGCCGCTCGGTGGGCGCGCCATCGGCCGGACCCGGACCACCGACGGAATCAGCTCGGCCCGCCAACCCAGACGACGGGCGTCGTCGACGAGTGTTCCCGAGTTGGCCAGTAGGAGATCCGCATGGAGCCCAGCGGTCAGGTGGCCGATCGCGGGCGCCTCCCTCAGGTACAACGCGGTGGGGATCGCCCGTCGGCGACAAACGGCCCGGATCCGACGCCACGTCACCCGACTGATGCTGGAGACGACGACCACGTCGGGCCGCCGCTCCCGCACCTTCTGCTCGAACGCGTTCTCCGGCGCGATGGTGGCCTCGTGGTGCAGCCCCTCGATGTGACGGGTGCTCGTCCGGGCGCCGATCCGTCGCCGGATCCGATCGACGGGGGGCCCGAACGGGGTGCCGTCGAGCCGCACGGCGGCATCGGTCAACTCTTCGAGCAGCCGCCGCCGCGGACGGGACGCGTCTCCGGCATCGACGAGAAACCGCACGTCACGACCCTGCTCGACGAGCGCCGCGGCGAGCTCACGCTGACTTCGACCCGAACCGCCCTCGGTGACCGACGAGACGAACAGCAGCCGCTGCGCCGGGGGGGCGCCGAACAGGCCGGACTCGTCGACCGGCGCCTGGTCGGCAGACGTCGGATCGATCGATCGGTCACCGGGTGACCCCGTCATCGGGAACGGCTGGCTCATCGACACTCCATCGGCGCGGCGGGCGCCGCCATGAGCCGATCGGCCCATTCCTCATGTGGCCGCGGTCACGGCCGATGGAGGCGCAACGTTCTCCCAGGGAGGGAAATTCATGCACGTTCTCGTCACCGGCGGCGCCGGCTTCATCGGCGCCAACCTCTGTCGTGCGCTCGAGCTCGCCGGGCACACGGTCACCGCGTTCGACGATTTGTCGACCGGCTGCTCCGCAAATCTCGACGGCACCGACGCCGAGCTCGTCGTCGGCACGATCCTCGACCCGGACGCGCTGGACGCGGCCGTCGGTCCCGCCGACACCGTCGTGCATCTGGCCGCCCGGCCGTCGGTTCCCCGGTCGATCACCGACCCGGTGGCGAGCCATCTCTCCAACGCCACCGGCACCGTCAACGTCCTCGAAGCCGCCCGCAAGGACACGTTGCGCCACGTCATGTGTGCGGGCTCGTCCTCGGTCTACGGAGCCAACCCCGAGCTTCCCAAGCACGAAGGTCTGGCCTGCCGTCCGGTGAGCCCCTACGCGGCGAGCAAGCTCGCCACCGAGTCCTACACGATCGCCTACGGGCACAGCTACGGCCTCCCGACCCTGGCCTTTCGCTTCTTCAACGTGTTCGGCCCGTTGCAGGCCGCGGGCCACGCGTACGCCGCGGTCATCCCCGCCTTCGTCGACGCCGCCCTGCGGGGCCACCCGCTTCCCGTGAACGGCGACGGCACGCAAAGCCGCGACTTCACCTACATCGACACGCTCACCTCGGTCATCGTCGACGCGGTCAACCGTCGGGTGACCAGCGACCTCCCGATGAATCTCGCCTATGGCACCCGCACCGACCTGCTCACCATCATCGCGATGATCGACGAGCTCGTCGACGGCGCCATCACCGTCGAACACGGTCCCGACCGGGCCGGTGACGTCCCCCACTCCCAAGCCGACGACAGCCGCATCCGCGCCCTGTTCCCCGACATCACACCGGTCCCGCTCGAGATCGGCATGAAGGCGACCGTCGACTGGATGCGAACGGTCGTCTGACATGACGACGTGTCCACCGCCGAGTCGACGGGGTCCGTACCGGGGGAAACGACTGACGGACCTCGTCCTGCTCGCGATCGTCGCGCTCCCCGCGCTGGCACTCGGAGCGGTGGCCGCCGTGGCGATCCGTCTCACCTCCCGCGGGCCGGTGATGTTCTTCCAGCGCCGAGTCGGAATGGGCGGAGAGACCTTCGTCGTGTGGAAGTTCCGCACGATGCTCGACGGCGACAACCCGATCATCCCGGCCGACGACCGCATCACCGCCGTCGGGCGGATCCTGCGCCGGCTCTCCCTCGACGAGCTTCCCCAGCTCGTCAACGTCGCTCGCGGCGAGATGAGCGTGATCGGGCCCCGCCCGACCCTCGAATACCAGGTGAGCCGCTGGGACGAACGTCAACGGGCCCGTCTCGACGTGCGACCCGGCCTGACCGGCCTGGCCCAGGTCAACGGGCGCAACGACCTCACGTGGCCCGAACGCATCGAGTACGACCTCGACTATGTCGCGACCCAGTCCCTTCGCACCGACCTGAGGATCCTGGCCCGCACGGCGACCGCGATGATCTCCGGAGAAGGCACGGGCGCCACGGCAGCCGACGATCCCATCGCGGCGATGGATGTCCCCCTGCGAACCGGCGACGCATGAGCGAACGACTCGTCATCGTGGGCGCCGGTGGGCACGGCCGCGAGACACTCGCCATCGCTCGGGCCGCGAACCGGGTCGAAACCCGATGGCACTCCATCGGGCTCGTCGACGACGGGCCACTGGACCAGGACCGACTCGACCGCGTCGAGGCCGACGTGCTCGGCCCCGTCGACCACCTCATCGCCGACGGTGCTGCCCACGTGATCGCCATCGGCGACCCGGGCCGGCGTCGTCGGATCGCCGAGCTGATCGGAGACTCGGCACCGGCGACGGTCCTCGTCGACCCGACCGCGTGGATCGGCGACGATGTCCGCCTGGAAGGCGGCGCGCTGCTCCATCCCGGCACGATCTGCACCACCAATGTCCGTGTCGGCCGACACTCGCACCTGAACTGCGGGGTGATCGTCAGCCACGACTGTCGGGTCGGCGACTTCGTCAGCCTCTCCCCTGGCGTGCGGCTCAACGGCGCCGTCGTCGTCGACGACGGCGCGTTCTTGGGCACCGGGGCGATCGTGCTTCCCGGTCGACGGGTCGGTCAGGGCGCGGTGGTCGGCGCCGGCGCGGTGGTGACCACCGACGTGGCGCCGGGCGCCACGGTCGTCGGCGTTCCGGCCCGCTGACGCCGCCGAGACGCGACCGCGCGGAGAAGTGCCGCGGCGAGCAGGGTGACCCCACCGGCGGCCACTGCGAGAGCCAGCGCGGGGATCAGACGCGACGGTCGCCCGACCGAGCCGGCCACGGCCGCGATCAGTGGAGCCGACAACAACCAGCCCGCCGGCCGGATCACCGCGTCGCGGGGCAGCCGGGTCGCCGCACCGGCCAGCACCGCGCCCGCGATGAGCGGAATCTCCGTGTCGGGGACGACGGCCCACACCCCGGCACAGCCGGCCAGCGCGACACACGCGGTCGTCGACACCCGCAACGGGCGAAGGGCCGAGAGCACCACGACCGCGGCCGTCGTGCCGAGCACCGCGGCGGAATCGGGACGATCCAGATATCCGTCGAGAACCTCACCGCCCCGTCGGGCGACGATCACCGCGCCGAGCGCGACGGCGACGAGCACAAGCCAACGCTGCGCCCGCCTCCCCGCCACGAGCGCGACCACCAACCCGGCGCTCAGCCCCCAGAGGGCATCGACCGGGTGGAGCGGTCCGTCGGGAACGAGGACGTCCAACACGGCCGGCTCAGACGTTGAGATGCGTCGCCGGCGACATCCCGGTACGGCACAGCCCGATCATCGTGTCGCGGAGACGGTCGACATCGCCGACATCGAGCACCTCGAGACCGAGCGGCGACTGGGCCGGAACCCGACAATGCGAGATCAGCGGATGGGCATGGCGATCATCGGTCTCGGACTGGCCGAGCAGCACCTCGTGGAGCTTCTCACCCGGGCGCAACCCGGTGAAGACGATCTCGATCGGACGGTCGGCCTGGGCGACGAGGCGACGGGCCACATCGACGATCTTCACCGGCTCGCCCATGTCGAGGACGAGCGCCTCGCCGTCGAGGCCGACCGCGCCGGCCTGCACGACGAGCTGAACGGCCTCGGTCACGGTCATGAAGTAGCGGGTCACCTCGGGGTGGGTGACCGTGATCGGTCCACCCTCGGCGACCTGACGTTCGAACGCCCCGAGGACGGAGCCCCGCGAGCCGAGCACGTTGCCGAATCGCACGCTGAGGTACACGCCCTTCTCGCGGGCGGCATACCACGACGTCAACTGCTCCGCGATGCGCTTCGTGTAGCCGAGGACGCTCGTCGGATCGGCCGCCTTGTCCGTCGAGATGTTGACGAAACGATCCACATCGGCCGACGCGGCCGCCTCCAACACGTTGAGCGTCCCGTGGATGTTGGTCTTCACGGCCTCGGCCGGGTGCATCTCGAGCAGGGGAAGGTGCTTGAGCGCCGCCGTGTGGAACACGACATCGGGCCGGTGGTACATGAAGACCTCCTGCAACCGCTCGGCGTCGCGGATGTCGGCCACGACCAGTCGATCCGAGTCGAGCAGCGCCCGTCCCTCGATCGCCATCTGCACGGAGTGCAGCGCCGATTCGTCACGATCCACCATGATCAGCGCCTCGGGCCCGAACCGATGGAGTTGACGACAGAGCTCCGAGCCGATCGACCCGCCGGCGCCCGTCACCAGCACCCGCCGGCCGGTGATGTAGTCGGCGATCGAACCGATGTCGGTGTCGATCTGGTGCCGCCCGAGCAGGTCGGCTTCGGTGAGCGGGCGAACATCGTCGGCCCCCACCTGTCCGTCGATCAGTTCGGTGACCGGCGGCACGATTCGCATGTCGAGATCGGCGGCCAGCGCTCGCGTCGACAGGTCCCGCAGGCTCTCCGACGAGATCGACGGGGCGGCGACGATCATCATGTCGGCCCCGACCGCCGAAGCGATCTCCCCGAGCCGCTCACGAGTTCCGAGAACCGGAACGCCACCGACCCGCAGATTGCGCTTCGACGGATCGTCGTCGAGCAGCCCGACCGGCGCGTAGCGACCTTCCGGGTCCGACTGCATCGAACTGATGACCCGGGAACCGCCGTCGCCGGCGCCGAAGATCAACACGGGTGCCGCGCCGGAGGGTGCCCGGCGGCCTCGCCGGAGGACCGCGAGTCGTTCGAGGAAACGAGCTGCACCGGCGCCACAGAACGCCGCCGGCGCGGCGGCGAGAACGACGCTGGTCGGGACGACACGGGCGTCGAGAACGATGTCGTTGGCGATCAGCATCACGGCACAGCTCACGAGAACGGCGCGGGCGAGGGCCAGGCCCTCGTCGAGGCTTCCCCGCCGCCAACGACCGGCGTAGAGACCCGAGAGCGTCCCGGCCACGACCTGGGCCCCGACGGTGATCGCGATCGCGGTCGCCGGCGCCCACACCGACCATGCCGTGAACTCGAAATCGAAGCGCAGTGCCATCGCGGCCAGAACCCCGACGGCCCAGGCCGCCGAGTCGACGACCAGCAGCACCATGCCAGGCGTTTTGAGCAGACGCTCGCGTTCCCCGCCTCGCATGTGGTTCGCCATCAGCACTTCCTCTCCTCGGCCCGGAGGCCCTCCACCCCGTCTATCGACAGCTTTTGTACGGTTGTGAGAGATCCCGGTCGCCGAGCAGGAGGGCCTCCCATCGAGGCGAGCGCCGCTCCCCCTTCGCGAAACCGACGCACCAGCCGTGACGAACGCCATGTCGTGGCGCTCCTCGTGTTCGTCGGCGCGGTCCTGGCCACGTTCGGCGGGACCGCCCCCACCGGAATTCGTCTCGTCGACCTCGCCTACGTGGGGCTCGCCGGGGCCGGGTTGACCGCGGCCGGCGGCCGCGCCCGTCGGATCACGTGGCTGTTCTCGACGGTGTTCGTGCTGTGGCTGGCACCCACCACGCTCGGACGCGTCGTCGCGCTGCTCGCCGTCGTCGTCGCCGTCTACGCGGCGCGAACCGGCCGGCGACGCGCGCTCGGGGCGGTCGTCGGTGCCCTGCTGGCGTTCGTCCTCGGCGACCTCGGCAGCGGCCCGTTCCTCGGCTCCACGACGATCTTCGCCCTCCTCGCGGCTGCACCGATGCTCGTGTCCGGGGCGCGCCACATGCCGCCGAGATGGCGCGGCCCGCTCGTGCTCGGGACGTCGGTCGGGGGTGCCACCGCGGTCCTCGCGACGTTGGTGTTCGGCCTGGCCGGCCTCCTGGCGATCGGCGACGTCGGCGACGGAGTCGGCGCGGCCAACCGCGGCTTCGAGCTCGCGGCCGGCGGTGAGCAGGAGCGGGCGGGCGGCGCGTTCGACTCGGCGTCGACGGCGTTCGACGCCGCCCGCGGAAAGGTGAGCGGCTTCTGGACGCTCCCGGCCCGTCTGGTTCCGATCGTCGGTCAACACGTGCGGGCGGTCCAGGTCGTGGCGGCCGAGGGTGTCGCGTTGACCGACGCGGCGGGCGACACGGCTCGTTCCGTCGATCCCGATGATCTGCGGCTCGTCGACGGCGGGCTCGACCTCGACCTCGTCGAAGACCTCGCCCCGGTTCTCGACCGGACCGTCCGCGCCCTCGATCGGGCCTGGGAACGCGTGGCCGACGCCCGGAGCCCGTGGCTGCTCTCACCGATCGACGATCGGATGGCGGAGCTGCTCGACGAGCTCGACCAGGCCCGTCCGCCGGCTCGGACCGCGGCACTCGCCGTTCGCGAGATACCGACGATGCTCGGCGGGGACGGCCCCGTCTCGTGGCTCGTCGCCATGACGACGCCGGCCGAGGCGCGAGGTCTGGGAGGCCTGCTGGGCAACTGGGTCCTCGTCGAAGCCGACGACGGACGCCTCGACATCGTCCTGTCCGGCCGCAACGAGGACGTCAACCGTCGGCTGCGGGAGCGCGAGATCGCACTCGACGGGCCCGACCAGTACCTCGATCGTTGGAGCCGCTTCTCTCCCGAGAGGTTCTTCCAGGACGTGACGTTGTCGCCCGACCTGCCGATGGTCGCCGAGGTCACCGCCGACCTCTTCGAAAAGGCGATGGATCGCAAGGTGAACGGCGTGTTGTTCCTCGACCCGTTCGCGGTGGCGGCCGTTCTCGACCTCAGCGGACCGATCGTGGCCGGCGAACGCCGACTCACCGACGACACCGTCGTGCCGTTCCTGCTGACCGAGCAGTACATCGACTACGAAGGCGACGAGGTCGGCCGCATCCTCGCCCTCAACGAGCTCGTACAGGAAGCCTTCGACGCGTTCACGAGCGGCACGCTTCCCGGACCGCGGGCGATCGCGGGCGAGCTCGGCCCGATGGTCGAACAGGACCGGATCGGCGCATGGTGGAAGGCCGGCGGCGGACCCGAGGAGTTGATCGACGACACCGGGCTCGACGGCAGGTACCCCGACGAGCGAGACGGCGACATTCTCGCCCTCGTCCACCAGAACGCGGGCCAGAACAAGCTCGACACCTTCTTGCGCCGCGAAATCGACTATCGGCTTCGGGTCGACGCCGGCGAGGCCCGCGCGACGATCACGGTGACGCTGCGCAACGAGCTGACCGATCTGACGTTGCCCGACTCGATCATCGCCAACAACGACCAGGGCTATCCGCTCGGCACGAACGTCGCCCGCCTCACCGTCCACACCGGCCTCGACCTGTCGACGGCCCGCCTCGACGGAGAGACGTTCCTGGTCGAACGGGAAACGGCCTTCGGCCACGACGCCATCACCGCGACGGTCGAGATACCGGCCGGGTCGACGCGGGTCCTCGAGATCGACGTCGCCGGCCCGACCGACTACCGAGTCGACGACTACCGCCTCACCCTTCCGTTCCAACCGCTCGTCAACAACGACACGGTCCGATTCGATGTGGAGATCGACGGCACCGTCGTGACGCTTCCGTCGCCACTCGAGCTCACGGCGGACACGGTCATCGGCCCCGGGGCCGACTCCTGAGATCGCTTCCCGAAATCGGCCGGCTTCCTCAATCCTCACCCCATGGTGCCGACCGTGAGGGTGGACGAGCCTCGTCCCACCCCGATCATGACCTCTCTTCGCGCCCTTCCCCCGTTTCCCCATCCGACGCTTCGCGCCGTCGCCGCAGGCGTCTGGATGACCGCGCTCGTGTTGGCGTCGACCACCGCACCGGCCTTCGCCCAATACGGCGGCACCCCCACCCTCTTCGTCGACCCGGTGCAGGTGGAGATCGACTCGACCTTCGACGCCGTGGGTTTCAACTGTCCCGGGGCATCCGAGGTCACCATCACGATCGATGGCATCTCCGGCATCCTCGGCACGACGATCGCCGCCGACGACAACTCCTACGCCGTCGACGGAATCGACATGCCCGACGGGGTCGTCGCCGGTCAGGAATACGACGTACGGGCGACATGCGCCGGCGGGACCGCGACCTTTCGCATCACCGCCGTGTGCAACGGCGGCTCCCTACCGGTGAACGGCAGCTGTCCCGACGGCCGCACCGTGGGCGGAGCCGACCCGAACCCGTCGAGCACGACCACCACGACCACCACCCCCGGAGGCACGACCGGTGGCTCCGGCGGCACCACGGGATCCGACGACACGATTCTGGCCGTGACCGGCGCGAGCTTCGTCGAACAGGCCGTCCAGATCGGCGTGACCCTCGTCGCCGTCGGCGCGATCCTCGTGTTGTTCACCAGTCGTCGACGAGAGACCCCGCCCGCCTGAGTGTCGGCGGAAGCTAAGCCGAACGGCGCCGACGACGCAGGATCCAGCCGAGCACCTCGCTGAGCGCCGCGCCGCTGACCGCCGAGACGACGATGACGATCCACAACGGCCAGGTGCCGTCGAGGAACAACCACGTCACCTCCGCATCGGAACCGTTCTGCACGATGAACGCCACGAGCCCGACCGCGATCACACCGGCGGAGAGCACGGTCGCCACCCCGGTGTGCTTCCTGTCTTCCTCGACGATCGACTCCTCGGCCACGATTGCCTCCTGGGTCCACGGGCGACTCGCTCGAGAATAGACGACGAACTCGCCGCGGTCCGGCGGGTCAAGGTCATCTGTGCAACAGTGACACATGCGGATCCTCGTCAGCGGATCGACCGGACTGATCGGCACCGCCCTGATCCGGCGGTTGCGAGACGACGGCCACGAGCCGGTCCGGCTCGTTCGTGCCGCGCCGCCCGACGACCTGCCGACCGCGTCGTGGGATCCGGCCACCGGCCGGCTCGACGACGACGCGCTCACCGGCATCGACGCCGTGGTCCACCTCGCCGGAGAGGGCATCGCGAACCGACGATGGTCCCCCACGCAAAAAGCCCGGATCCGCGACAGTCGGGTCGACGGCACGACGCTGCTCTCGGAACGCGTCGCCGACGCCGCCCATCCCCCGGCGGTCTTCCTGTCGGGATCGGCGATCGGGTTCTACGGAGATCGGGGCGCGGCCACCCTGACCGAGTCCGACGGGCCCGGAGAAGGATTCCTGGCCGAGGTGGTGACGGCCTGGGAGAGATCGACGGCCGCCATTCCCGACCCACCGACCCGGGTCGTGCACCTCCGCACCGGCATCGTCTTGTCGGCCGACGGAGGCGCCCTCGCGCAGCAGCTGCCGTTCTTCCGCCTCGGCCTCGGCGGCCGCATCGGCAACGGTGCCCAGTGGTGGAGCTGGATCTCACTCGCCGACGTGGTCGCGGCGATCTCGTGGCTCATCGACCACGACGTGCGCGGCCCCGTCAACCTGACCGCACCCGGCGCGGTGACCAACGCCGAGTTCACGAAGACACTGGGCCGCGTGCTCCGTCGTCCGACGATCGTGCCCACGCCCAAGCCGGCGCTGTGGGCCCGACTCGGCCGCGAACTCACCCGAGAGCTGCTGTACACCAGTCAGCGGGTGGGACCGGCCGTGCTGGAATCCGAAGGCTTCGAGTTCCAGCACCCCGACCTCGAGCCGGCCCTGCGGTCGATCCTCTGAGGCGGACTCAGACCTCGACGATCCAGATGTCGTCGGGCATCTCCTGTTCGAACTTCTTCACGACGTCACCGACTCGACGATCCCGGCGATCCCACACGACCACGGCCTCATCGGCGACCTGACGGAACCAGGCATTGCGACGATCCATCGCCTGGCCGGCCCGAGCCGGTGAGTCCGGCGCACGCCGCTCGAGCTGGACGACGGCCGCCGCGCCGGCCACCAGATCCGCGAAGCGACGGCGGGACGCAGCCGGCCACTTCGCGTCGGGATCGGGGTAGGGCAGCACGGCGACATAGGGAACCCCCTCGGCCGCCGCCGCCTCGGCGGCCAGGGTCTCGGCCCCCAGGCGGAGTCCGGTCAAGACGACGAGGTCGGGGTCGAGCGACTGCTTCGCGGCGAGGATCTCGGCCAGTCGCCGCCGCACCCCGGCGGCAGTGCCGTTCTCCTCGTAGCCACCCAGGGCCGTGGGCTGGAGGCCGAGAACGACCACGGCGCGGCCCGGCGGCCGCCACGTCGATCCGTGGACCCCACCGTCGAGCTCGGCCGGGCTCGTGACGATCCCATCGGATTCGTCGGCCGGTCCGAGCGCCTCGGGCCGGCCGGTGCCCGAGCGCGACCGTTGGGTCTCGGCCGCCTCGACGGCGAGCCGGTCGGCGATGTCGTTCCACTCGTTCCCGTCGTGCCCCTTCACCCACCGAAACGAGATCTCGTCGGCCCGTCGCCGGTAGAGATCGATCAACGGCTCCCAGATGTCCCGATTGGCGACCGGCTCCTTCTTCGCGTTCTTCCACCCTCGCTTCAGCCAACCCTCCCACCAGCGATCGTTGAAACACTTGACGACATAGGTCGAGTCGGAGACGACCTCGACGGGGCCGGGCAGGTTGCGCAGGGCATCGAGCACCGCCATCAGTTCCATCCGTTGGTTGGTGGTGTCGGGGTCGGACCCGTTCGCCCACGGTCCGTCGGGAACGACCCAGCCCCAACCGCCGGGACCCGGGTTTCCCTTGCATGCCCCATCGGTGTAGACGTCGATCACGCCCCGATGATGGCCCACGCGACCGCGCCCGTCGCGCCACGTCCGGTTCTTCGACGGAAATCGGGCCTTTGGCCCTCGCAACGGCGGCGACGCTGCGATGATGAACTCCATGGCAGACCACTTCAGTCGACAGCTTCCCGACATCGACCCCATCGAGACCAAGGAGTGGATCGACTCGCTGGATGCGGTGCACGGCGCCCAAGGACAGGCCCGGGCCCGCTATCTCGTCGCCCGGCTCCTCCAACGGGCCAACGAGCTCCAGCTCGGCGTCCCTCCGACCACCAGCACGCCCTACATCAACACGATTCCGGCGGAGGAGCAGCCGTTCTTCCCCGGTGACGAGACCATCGAGCGACGGATCCGTGCGTTCATCCGTTGGAACGCCGCCGCGATGGTCATTCGGGCCAACAAGACCGCCGACGGCATCGGCGGTCACCTCTCGACGTTCGCGTCCAGCGCGGCGCTGTACGAGGTCGGGTTCAACCATTTTTTCCGCGGCAAGGAAGACGGCCTGCCCGGCGACCACGTGTACTTCCAGGGCCATGCCGCCCCGGGGGTCTACGCCAGGGCCTATCTCGAAGGTCGTCTCAACGAACAGCAGCTCGACAACTTCCGCATGGAGGTCGGCGGCAACGGATTGTCGAGCTATCCCCATCCTCGGCTCATGCCGGAGTTCTGGGAGTACCCGACCGTGTCGATGGGGCTGGGCCCGATCAACTCGATCTATCAGGCCCGCTTCAACAAGTACCTCCATCAGCGGCGGCTCGACGACACGTCGCAAAGCAACGTGTGGAGCTTTCTCGGCGACGGCGAATGCGACGAACCGGAGACGCTCGGCGCGATCTCGCTCGCCGGCCGATCCGGCCTCGGCAACCTGAAGTGGGTCATCAACTGCAACCTGCAACGGCTCGATGGTCCGGTGAGGGGCAACGGCAAGATCATCCAGGAGCTCGAAGGTGTGTTTCGCGGCGCGGGCTGGAACGTCATCAAGGTGATCTGGGGTGGCCGCTGGGACGAGCTGTTGCACCGCGACGTCCACGGCGTGCTGCTCAACAAGATGGGTGAGACCGTCGACGGCGAGTACCAGCGATTCGCGGTCGAGGACGGGGCGTACATCCGTGAGCACTTCTTCGGCCCCGATCCCCGTCTCCGCAAGCTCGTGGAGCATCTCACCGACGACGAGCTGAGCGAGCTCCCCCGTGGCGGCCACGACTACCAGAAGGTCTACGCGGCGTTCAAGGCCGCCGCCGAGACCACCGACCAGCCGACGGTCATCCTCGCGAAGACCATCAAGGGCTGGACGCTCGGCGAAGGGTTCGAGGGCCGCAACTCCACCCACTCGATCAAGAAGATGACCAAGTCCCAGCTCCTCGAGCTGCGGTCCCGGCTCCATGTCGAGGACGAGGTCCCCGAGGAGGCGCTCGAGGACGGCATCCCTCCGTACTTCCGGCCATCTCCCGACTCGCCCGAACGCGAGTACCTCATGGAACGCCGACGGGCCCTCGACGGCCCGTTGCCGAGCCGCGTCGTCCGCGACCGCCGTCCGCTGCGGCTGCCCGGCGAATCACCCTTCCTCGATCTCCAGAAGGGCTCGGCCGGACGACCCGTGTCGACCACGATGGCGTTCACCGCCCTGTTGCGGGATCTGCTGCGCGACGAGGCCTTCGGCGAACGGGTCGTTCCGATCGTGCCCGACGAAGCCCGGACCTTCGGCATGGACTCGTTGTTTCGCGAGTTCGGGATCTACGCACCATCGGGCCAGCTCTACGAGCCGGTCGACCACGAGCTCTTGTTGTCCTACCGGGAGAGCGAAGACGGCCAGATCCTCGAGGAGGGCATCACTGAATGCGGTTCGCTGGCCTCGTGGATCGCCGCCGGCACCTCGTATGCCAACAACGGGGTCCCGATGGTTCCCTTCTACACCTTCTATTCGATGTTCGGCTTCCAGCGGGTCGGCGACTCGATCTGGGCCGCGGCCGACGCGCGCACCCGCGGGTTTCTCATGGGTGCGACCGCGGGACGCACCACACTTCTCGGCGAGGGACTGCAACACCAGGACGGACACAGCATGTTGTTGGCGTCGACCGTGCCCGCCTGTGAGGCGTACGACCCGGCGTTCGCCTACGAGCTCTCCACCATCGTGCGCGACGGCCTCCACCGGATGTATCCGAACGGAAGCGCGATCGACGGCGAGGACGTCTTCTACTACCTGACGATCTACAACGAGAACTACGAGCAACCACCCCGACCCGACCATGTCGACGACCGTGACATCACCGGCGGCATCTACAAGTGGGACGACGGCCCCGACGGCCCGTCGAAACGAGCCACGATCCTGTTCTCGGGTCCCGCCAACCTCGCCGCCCGCGAGGCGCAACGACTGCTGGCCGAGCACCACGACGTGTCGGCCGAACTGTGGAGCGTCACGTCCTACAAGCGGCTGCGATCGAACGCGCTCGACGTCGAACGTCGCAACCGGTTGCGGCCCGAGGCCGAACCCGAGGTCCCCGACGTGACCCGCAAGCTGACCACGAGCCAGGGACCGATCGTCGCCGTGTCCGATTGGATGGGCCTCGTACCCGGCCAGGTCAGCAAATGGATCCCCCGCCCGATGCAGGTCCTCGGCACCGACGGCTTCGGCCGCTCCGACACCCGGGAGGCGCTGCGGGCGTTCTTCGAGGTCGATGCCGCGAACATCGTGGTCGCGGTGTTGTCATCGCTGGCCCAGGACGGCGTGATCGACGCGACCGAGGTCAGCGCCGCCATCGGCACCTACGGCATCGATCCGTACCGTCCCGATCCGGCCCATCCCGACACCGGTTCCTGAGCGTGAAGGGCACGTTGGCCGTCACCGGCGACGCAACCGCGGATCGGCTTCTCAACACCGATCCGTTGGCGCTGCTCATCGCGATGTTGCTCGATCAGCAGATCGCCATCGAGTTGGCCTTCATCGGGCCGTCACGCCTCGCCGAACGCCTCGGCGGCCGGCTCGACGCCGCCCGGATCGCGGAGATTGACCCCGAGGAGTTCGTGGCGATCGTGCGGACCAAACCGGCCCTGCACCGTTTTCCCGCCTCGATGGCCGGACGCATCCAGGCGATGTGTCGCCACCTCGTCGACGAGTACGACGGCGATGCCGGCGCGGTCTGGCGCCGCGTGCGTACCGCCGAGACCCTCCGGGCCCGGCTCGAGGCGATTCCCGGGTTCGGCCCGGAGAAGGTGAGGATCTTCACCGCCGTGCTCGCCAAGCGGTTCGGGCGCCGACCGAGCGGCTGGGAGGATGTCGCCGGCGTGTTCGCCGACGATCAGCTGCGGTCCGTCGCCGATCTCGATTCGCCCGACGCGTTGGCCGAGCTCCGCGAGCGCCGCCGGGCGCTCAAGGCCGCCGGCAGATCCAAGGCCGACTGACGGGCGCACACCGACCCGGCGCCTCAACGCGACGCGGTGATCAGGGCGTTGCGTTGGCGGTCGAGCCAGCCGAGAAACACCGCGATCGCCCGGGGGTCGTGGCGAAGGTGGTGGCCGGCGCCGGCGATGATGCGGAGATCGGCGGTGCCGTGGGCATCGGCGACGGCTCGGGCGTCGAAGACCGGGACGACCTCGTCGTCGGATCCGTGAATGACGAACAGTTCCCGGGGGGCGAGCCGGGCCGCGGCCTGCGCGGCCGTGACGGTGTGGAGCTCGGCGGCCCATTTCTCGAACGATCGGGGGAAGTCGGGATCGCGGATGATGCCCATCTCCCGGGCGAGAACGAGGAGCTTGCGGGGATTTCGGGCCCAGTCGACGAAGTCGGCCGGCACCGCGATCGCGGCGACGCCGTTTATGTCGGGGTCATCGGCGCCGACTTCGATGGCCAGCGCGCCGCCGGTTCCGAAACCGACGATCCAGATCCCGTCGCACGGCACGGAGTCCCGGAGATGCTGCACCGCCCCTTGGAGGTCACGGCGCCAGCCGGCCAGGGAGAAGTCGCCGCCGGAGTCCCCGATCCCGCGACTCGAGAAGGCGACGGCTGCCCAGCCCGCTTCGGTCGCGACCCGGTCGGCGAGCTCCGGGAAGCTGGCCGTCGAGTTGATCCCGCCGCCGGCCTCGGCCGGGAAGCCGTGGGCGATCACGAGCCCGGGCTGGGCCGTCGGATGGATCTGGGCGGGACGGGAGAGGTGAGCGACGAGTTCGTTGCCGTCGACGGTGAACCTGCGGTCCACCGAGTCAGACCCGCAGGAGTCGGTAGCCGCGGTTGCGGGCTTCGGCCAACGTGTCGGGTCCGAAGGTCTGGACGTGGGATCCGGCGACCAGCTCCGCGATCACCGACTCGTCCTCCACATCGTCGAGGTCGTAGACGACCTGGATGCGCTTGTCGCCCAGGAAGCGATTCTCTTCGTATCGAGCAGGTCGGTCCATGACCTTCGAATATAGCGAGCTGCCGTTGTCGGGACGCGAGCGTTCCGGGGCCGCGACGACCCCGGAACGATCGACAACGCTTCTTTGGTTGCTGGAATCCCGGGGATGGTCGCAGTTGCTCGGACGAACCGCTGCCGTCGGGCGTGACGTACCCGACCCACGTACCCAGGGGTGGAGCTGGCTTGGATTGCGCCAGTGGTCCAGCTGCCGTTGCTAGCGGCCAGCCACCTCCAAGGTCACAGATCTACTACACACTGTTGGACCACCTCCTCTCTTTGGTGGTTCCAGTGAACCACATCGGCGATGGCTGTGGGTGCGACTTTCCTCGCGCGGCCGCAACTTTCGGGTCGGCTGGTGCATCGTTGGAGGTGAGATGTCCGGGGGATCACCAGCGCCGACCGATGCTGCCGAGAACCGAGCCGACGGCCTGCGCCGTCTGTACGCCCGAGAGCAGACGGCCATGCTGCGGCTCGCCGCGCTCATCGTCTCGTCTCGCGAGACCGCCGAGGATGTCGTCCAGGACGCGTTCGGTGCCGTCGAACGACGATGGGACGTCATCGACGCGCCCGGGGCCTATCTCCGAACGACGGTGGTCAACGGCTGCCGGGCCGTGCTTCGTCGCCGGGAGATCGAGCGACGTTCGCTGGCCGACGCGCCGGCCCGGGCCGAGCCCCGCTCGCCGGAACATCTCGTCGAGCTGACCGACGCCCTCGACCGTCTCGGCGAGCGCCAGCGAGTCGCCATCGTGTTGCGCTACTTCGCCGACCTTCCGTTCGCCGAGGTCGCGGCGGCGATGGAGTGCCGCCCGTCGACCGCCCGGTCGCTCGTGCGCCGCGGGCTGGCCTCGCTCCGCCGGGAACTCCAGGAGGAACCGACATGACCGAGCTCGAGACCCGTCTTCGCCGCGAGCTCCACGAGCTCGCCGACCACCTCGTGGGTCCGGCCGATGCGTATGTCGCGAACGCGCCGTCTCGGCCACCACGGCGACGAACGTTCGCTGCCGTCTCCGTGGCCATCGTCGCGTTGATCGTTGCAGGGGTCTTGGTGACGCTCCGAACCTCTGGCGACGACTTCGAGGTCGGACCCACCGACGCGACGGCGCCAGACGGACCGGGCACCTGGGCGGTGCTGCCCGAGGCGCCGATCGAGACCCGCTTCTACGCGGCGACGGCGTGGACCGGCGACGAGATGATCGTGTGGGCCGGGGCGAGCGCCGACCGGCTCTTCGCGTTCGGCGACGGGGCGGCCTACGACCCTGCGACCGATACCTGGCGTGCCCTGCCGGTGCCCGGGTGGGGGCACCCCGGCATGGTGAGCACCTACTTCGACGAGCAGTTGGTGGCCGCGGCGAAGGGCGGCGCAGACTTCGTGGACCTGTCCGCGGGAACGTCCACCGCGGTGCCTGACCCACCACGCGGGCTCCAGTTGCTCGACGTCGCGGTCGTCGACGGCGATCTCTACGGGTTCGGACCGACCGATGTCGGCGAATCGTTGGGAACGATCCGCTACGACCCCGGCACCGAGGACTGGATCCCCGGGCCGGTGATGGGCGGTCCGTTCACGACTCGCAACGAGGACACTCCCGGTCTCGGCGCGGTCGCGGATGGTTCGAGGGCCCTGCTGTGGTCAGTCGACGACGAGGCCGCCCTGTTCGACCCCACGGAAGGTGAGTTGCGCCCCCTCCCCCGCCTCGGCGGCGAGGGCAGCGAGCTCGCGACGGTCGGGCCGGTCGTCACCGACGCCGGATTCACCGTCATCGCGACGGTGAACGGCACCGATGTCGTGGCCGTCCTCGACGGCGACGAGTGGACGACCTCCCCGATCGATCTTGCCGATGTCGATCTCTCCTCTGCCACTGTCTTCGGGGCCGGCGCGTGGGTGATGGTCCTCCCGACCGACGGGTTTCCGGTCTCTGTCCACGTCTCCAGCGGCACCGTGGTCGTCCATGATCGGGGCCCGCTCGCGGCGATGGTCGATCCGAACGGCACGTGGACCGGCGAGGAGCTGATTCTCTGGGGCGGCGCGTCCACCGGTCTCCCCGGTGTGCCGAACCCGCCGGAGGGAGCCCGATGGACCCCGCCGGTCGACCGCTGATCAGTCGTCGGCTTCTCCGCCCACCGCACCGATCGCCACGAGATACTGCATCTGGAGGTCGAGGATGCAGACGATGTCGACGGGTTCCGGGCCGTTCTCGGCGAGCGACCGGGCCACGACCACGTCGACCGCTTCCTCCTGCGGCGCCACCGCACCGTCTCTGCGGACCTGCGAGCCGGCGAGCTCCTCCCCGTAGCGCGACGACACGCCGACCTCGGTGAACCAGTCGAGATGCCACCCGAGCACGCGGCCGACGTCGTCGTAGCTGAGTCGGGCCGTGACCTCTTCGGGAAGGCGATCGCCGATCCACAGGGCCGCCTCGTTGAGGTCGTAGACCGCCGGCGGGCGTTCGTCCGCCATCCGGCCGACGACCTGACCGATCGCAACGAACGCGATCGCCACGACGAGAACCGCCCCGACTGAGAAAAAGATCCATGCCATGCGCCGTCACCTCTCCTTTCTCCGGCTTTTCTGACGACTTGATCGCGCATAGCGCGATCAAGTCGTCAGAGATCCGGGGGAAGTTAGATGCCGATGCGCTGGGCGAGGAGCTCGCGGTGGTAGGTGGGGTCGCCGAAAAGGAGCTCGGAGCTCTTGGCCCGCTTGAAGTAGAGGTGGGCGGGGTGCTCCCAGGTGAACCCGATGCCACCGTGGATCTGGATGTTCTCGGCCGCGGCGTGGAAATACGCCTCCGAGCAGTAGCTCTTGGCCAGCGACGCGACTTGGGGAAGCTCGTCGTTCATCTCGGCCGCACACCAGCCGGCGTAGTAGGCGGCGGACTTGGCCGACTCGACCTCGAGCAGCATGTCGGCACACTTGTGCTTGATGGCCTGGAACGAACCGATCGGCCGGCCGAACTGCACCCGGACCTTGGCGTACTCCACGGACATGTCGAGGCACATCTGTGCGCCACCCACCTGCTCGGCGGCCAACGCGACCGCGGCGAGGTCGAGCACGGTCTCCAGCGTGCTCCAGCCGGCGCCGTCGTCGCCGATCGGCGAGGCCGCGACACCGGCGAAGCCGAGTTTGGCCTGCTTGCGGGTCTGGTCCATGGTGGACAGCGAGGTGCGGGTGAGGCCGTCGGCGTCGGCGGCGACCTGGAACAGCGAGACACCCTTGTCGGTGCGGGCGGCAACGATCAACAGGTTGGCGGTGGCCCCGTCGAGCACGTACATCTTCGTGCCGTCGAGGGTCCATGAACCGCCGTCTTCGGTGGCCTGCATCGTGATGCCGCCCTCGTCCCAGCGGCCATTCTCCTCGGTGAACGCGAGCGTGGCCCGCGTCTCGCCCGATGCGATTCCGGGCAACAGCTCGCTCTTGGCCGACTCGTCACCCGAGTGGAGGATCGCGTTGGCGGCGAGCACGCATGACGAGAAGTAGGGCGCGCACAGCAACGCCCGCCCCATCTCCTCGAGCACGACCACCTGTTCCACGAAGCCGTAGCCCTGACCGCCGTACTCCTCGGGGATGGCCAGCGCCTGGAGTCCCATCTGTTCGGCCATCTGGTTCCAGACGGCCTCATCGTAGCCCTGTTCGGTGTCCATCTGCTCACGGACCGCCTCTTCGGAGGACTTGTCGGCGAGGAAGCTGCGGACGAACTCCCGGAGCTGCTCTTGTTCTTCTGAGAATGCAAAGTTCATGGACGAGAAACTAGCGACACCTCGTCACCACGCCAAGCCGACGTGTGTACACTCGTGCTACAGCCGAGACGAGGGAGCCGCGGTGAACGGATCGAAAAGACGACGCATCGACGACGCCGCGGGCGGCACGCCCCGAGTCGGCATCCGGGAGCTGCGGAACCAGGTTGCCGCGGTGATCCGTCGGGCCGGAGGCGGAGAACGCATCATCGTGACGGTCGACGGCGAACCCGTCGCCCAGCTCGGCCCGCTCGAACCGGTCGGCGAGCCGACCCTCGACGACCTCGCCGCGGCGGGCCTGGTCCGGCTTCCGGGCCGTGCCGATCGGCCCGCGCCGCCTGAGCCCTTCGCGGTTCCCCTCGACGCCCGCCTCTCCTCGGTGATCGCCGAGTTGCGCGGCGCGCCGGGATGACACTCGCGATCGACCCCTCGGCTCTGATCGCCCGCTACGTCGCCGGGCCCGACCGGACGCTGGTCAACGACACGATGGCCCACGATCCGACCTGGTGCGCAAGCGAGCTCGCCCGCACCGAGGTCATGCTGGCGCTGCATCGACTGGCCGGATCGGAGATCCTCGCGAACGACCTGCAGGCTGCGGCCCGCGCCGATTTCGATGCGTTCGTGTTCGTGCCCGTCGACGAGCGTTGCATCGCCCGGGCCACCGAGTTGGGGGCTACGTACGGACTGCGCACCGTCGACGCGGTCCATCTCGCCGCAGCCGACCGGCTGCCCCGACCGGTGCGCTATCTGACGCTCGACCGTCACCAGATCCCCGCCGCGGCATCCCTCGGACTCGACCCGGTGGCGCCACTGGCCCGGGAGGGTCGATGAGCCGCCCTCTCCCAGCCGACGAGCGACCCTTCGACGACACCCCGATCCACACCGGGGATCTCCCCGCGACCCCGGTTCGCGACCGCAACATCGGCGCGGACGTGTGGATCGAGGCGCCGTCGTCGGTTCTTCGGGCCGGCGACGACATCGGCGGCGCACGGGTCGCCTACAAGCGCCGGCTGGGCCCGTGGCTCCTGTGGCGGGCCGGGCCGGCCCGCCGGGCCGACGCCCGTTACGTCGCCGTGCTCGCCGACGACCTCGACGTCCATCACACCTTCCGGCTCTTCCCGGACGGCTCCGGCGACGGCATCGGCCCGAGCGGCACCCGCCACACCCGGTTCCGGACCTGGAAAGAGGACCTGATCGGACGTCGCCCCGAGACGGCGTGATTTCTCCTACGCCGGTAGGACAAACCAGGTGGTGCGAATACACTTTCGGCCATGTCGACGGCTCCCCTCTTCGAAATCGACGACCTCCACGCGGCCACCACCGATGGAGACATCGAGATCCTCAAGGGCATCGATCTCACGGTCGGAGCCGGCGAGGTCCACGCCCTGATGGGCCCGAACGGGTCGGGCAAGAGCACCCTCGCCGGCGTGCTGCTCGGGAGCCCGGAGTACACCGTCACCGCAGGGTCGATCCGCTTCCGCGGCGAGAACATCACCGAGTGGCCCACCGACGTGCGGGGCAAGGCCGGGATCTTCCTCGCCTTCCAGTACCCCCAGGAGATCCCGGGAGTCTCGGTGCTCAACTTCTTGCGCCAGTCGCTGTCCGCCCGCAAGGGCATCGACTTGTCGGTCCTCGAACTCCGTCTCGCGATCATGGAGTGGATGGATCGCCTCGACATGGACGAGTCGTTCGCCGAGCGCTACGTCAACGAAGGGTTCTCCGGTGGCGAGAAGAAGCGCAACGAGATCCTCCAGATGGCCATTCTCGAACCGGAGATGGCCATCCTCGACGAGACCGACTCGGGCCTCGACATCGACGCCCTCCGGGTCGTCGCCACCGGAGTCCAGGAGGTCCGTCGCGACCGTCCGGAACTGGGCGTGCTCGCCATCACCCACTACCAACGCCTGCTCGACGAGCTGAAACCCGATCGTGTCCATGTGATCGTCGACGGACGTATCGTCGAATCCGGTGGTCCCGAGCTCTCCACGAGACTCGAGGCCGAAGGGTACGTTCGGTTCGAGGAGCAGACATGACATTTCCCCGCGATGTCAAAGCCGACTTCCCGCTCCTGCGCCAACGGTTCCACGACACCCCGATAGTCTATCTCGACTCCGCCAACACGTCGCAAAAGCCTCAGGCGGTCATCGACGCGATGGGGTGCTACTACGAGACCACCAACGCCAACGTCCACCGGGGCAGCTACGAGCTCGCGGTGCGAGCGACCGACGCCCTCGAAGGAGCCCGGGCGAAGGTGGCCGGCTTCATCAACGCCCCCTCCACCTCCGAGGTCGTCTTCACCAAGAACGCGACCGAGGGAATGAACCTCCTCTCCCGTTCCTGGGGAGGAGCCAACCTCGGCCCGGGCGACGCCGTCGTCATCTCGGAGATGGAACACCACGCCAACATCGTCCCCTGGCACATGCTGGCCGCCGAGAAGGGGATCGAGCTGCGCTGGATTCCGGTTGATGCGGCGGGCCACCTCGACCTCACCGAGCTCGATCGACTCCTCGACGGCGCCAAGCTCGTGTCGCTCACCGCGATGTCGAACGTGCTCGGCACCCTCAACGACATTCCCCACCTGGCCGAGGCCGCGCACGCGGCCGGGGCGCTCATGGCCGTCGACGCCAGCCAGTACGTCCCCCACCTCGCCACCGACGTTCAGGCCATGGGGGCCGACTTCGTGATCTTCACCGGGCACAAGATGCTCGGCCCGATGGGGATCGGCGTCCTGTGGGCCCGCGCCGAACTGCTCGACGCCATGCCGCCGTTCCTCGGCGGTGGCGAGATGATCCTCCAGGTCACCAAGGAGGGGTTCACGACCAACGAGATCCCCTGGAAGTTCGAAGCCGGCACCCCGATGGTGGCCGAAGCCGTCGGCCTCGGCGCCGCGATCGACTATCTGAACGACCTCGGCATGGACAACGTGCGCCGCCACGAGGTCGAGCTCACCGCCTACGCGATGCGCACGCTCACCGAGACCCACGGTGATCGGATCACGATCCATGGTCCGAGCGAACCGGCCGAGCGAGGCGGTGTGCTGTCGTTCGTCTATGGAGGCGACGGCGACGACTGCTCCGGAACCGTGCACCCCCACGATGTCGCGCAGGTGCTCGACCAGGCCGGCGTGTGCGTCAGAGCCGGCCATCACTGTGCGAAGCCGTTGATGGGGGTTCTCGGCGCCAACGCCACCACCCGGGCCTCGCTCTACGTCTACAACGACGAATCCGACATCGATCAGTTGAACGCGGCGCTCACCGCGGCCGACGACCTCTTCTCGTTCTAGGAGCCGACATGTCCGGTCTGGAAGACCTCTACCGCGAGATCATTCTCGACCACTACCGCTCGCCCCGGAACCGCGGCGAGCTCGAAACTCCCCCCGCCGTGCGGGCCGATGGTTTCAACCCCCTGTGTGGCGACGAGATCGTCGTCTACATCGATGTCGACGACTCGGGCACGATCAACGAGGTGGCCATCGGCGGCCAGGGCTGCTCGATCAGCCAGTCGTCGGCATCGATGATGTCCGCGGCCATCAAGGGAAAGACGGTGACCGACGCGCGACGTCTGATCACCGCCTTCAAGGGCCTCATGTCGATTCACGAGACCGACATCGGGGGCGACGGCAGCGAAGCGGAGATGGGCATCGACGATCAGGCACCCCACATCAGCATCGACAACACCGACGATGTCAGCCTGGGCGATCTCGAGGCGCTTCGAGGAGTCGTGAAGTTCCCCGTGCGGATCAAATGCGCCACCCTGGGGTGGAACACGCTGGCCCAGGCGCTCGACGAGGCATCGGTCACCTGAACCGA
The DNA here is from genome assembly GCA_024276495.1 of Actinomycetes bacterium. Taxonomy (GTDB): domain Bacteria; phylum Actinomycetota; class Acidimicrobiia; order Acidimicrobiales; family Aldehydirespiratoraceae; genus JAJRXC01. The sequence continues at coordinate 65,076 of JAJRXC010000077.1, read as the reverse complement.
ACAGGTCCTTGGGCCCGGGCCGCGGCAGGCTCGGTGGCGTAGTGTGCTCACCGTGGCCCGCGACACGGACATGATGCCCGACACCCACATCCCACCCGGATCCGCCGTCCCCCTCGGGACCCGGATGGAGCTCCCGGGTCGCGGCACCACGTTCGTGCGCCACGCGCCCGGCCCGGACGGCGCACCGACGGTGATGTTGCTCCACGGCTGGCTCGCGACCGGAGCCCTCAACTGGTACCGCTGCTTCGAGCCATTGGCCGAGCACTTCAACGTGTTGGCCGTCGACCATCGGGGCCACGGTCGGGGGATCCGGTCGAATCGACGTTTCCGCCTCGCCGATTGCGCGGCCGACGCGGCCGCGGTGATCGAACAGTGCGAGGCCGGGCCGGTGATCGCCGTCGGCTACTCGATGGGCGGACCGATCGCCCAGCTCCTGTGGCGCGATCACAGCGACCTCGTCGAGGGCATGGTCCTGATCGCCACCGGGGCCGAGTTCGTCGCCGGAAACCGCCATCGCTACGCGGCTTCCGCGTTGCTCGTCGCGTCGGCCGGCACCCGGATGGGAGCGGCCGCGACCTGGCTGCCGAACCGGCTGGCCCGAGCGGCCCTCCCGGCCGGCAAGCCGAAAGAACGGCCGGGCGCGCTCGCGGCCTGGGGTCGCAGCGAGATGGCCAAACAAAGTGGACGGGTCATGTTCGAGGCCGCTCATGCCATCGCGAACTACAGCGCCAAGCACTGGATCGGCGAGATCGACGTGCCGACATCGGTGATCGTCACCGAAGACGACTCCGCGGTCTCACCCGAAGCCCAGCTGAGGATGGCGATGTCGATTCCGGGTGCCCACATCAACCGGATCCCCGGTGGCCATGTCAGTTGCATCGACCCCGACTTCGGCCGCAAGGTCACCGACGCGACGTGCGACGTCGCCCGTCGGATCGAGCTCGGCTACGCGCCGCTTCCTCCCGACTCGATGCGGAACGCCTGATGGGCGGGGGGCCGCGATGACCTATCGACAGGTCCCGGGCCCCGATGCTGCGTTTCTCTACGGCGAACGCCCCGAGTGGCACTTCCACGTGTCGGCGCTGATCATGCTCGATCCGAGCACGAGTGACCGCTTCTCGTTCGATGCGGTGGTCGATCAGCTCCGCCGCCGGATCCACCATGCGCCCCAGTTTCGCTGGAAGCTGGTGGAGGGCCCGTTCCGGCTTCGCCTCGAACGGCCGATCTGGGTCGACGATCCCGACTTCGACATCGCGAACCACGTGCACCGCGTGGCCGTCCCCGGACCGGGGGACCAGCGGGCGCTCGGCGACCTCGTCGGCCGTCTGGTCGGCTACAAGATCGACCGCACCCGCCCACTGTGGGAGATGTGGCTCATCGAGGGACTCGACGACGGCCGCCAGGCGCTGCTGGCCAAGATCCACCATTCGATCATCGACGGGAGCTCCGGGACCGAGATGATCACGCTGCTGTACGACACCGAGGCGGAGCCGGACCCGGACCCCGAACCTCCTCCCTACGAACCCGAAGCCGTTCCCGCGCTCATCGAGCGGGTGGGGATGGCCGCCGTGCACTCCGTGACGTGGCCGCTGCGGGTGGGCCGGTTCTCCCGCCAGCTCCTTCGCCAGGGCATCACGATGGGGCGCCACGCCCTCGGCGAGAACCCACCCGCCCAGCCGTTGCAGGCCCCCCGGACCTCTCTCAACGGCCGCCTGACCCCGGATCGACGGTTCAGCTCCGCGGTCGTCTCTCTCGCCGATGCCAAAGCCGTCAAGGACGCGTTCGGGGTGAAGCTGAACGATGTCGTCATGGCGATCAGCGCGGGGGCGCTTCGTCACTACCTCCTCGCATCGGACGCCCTCCCCGACAAGCCGCTGATCGCCCAGGTCCCCGTCTCCCTCCGCGCCGATCCCGACGACTCGGAGATCGGAACGAAGGTCGCGGCGTTGTTCTGCTCGTTGGCGACCGACGTCGAGGATCCGGCTGAGCGGCTCCGGGCCATCCGTGCCAGCAGCGTCCAGGGGAAGGCCGTCCGCGAAGAGCTCACGGCCCGCCACGAGATCAACTGGACCGACACCCTTCCCCCGGCCGCGATCGCGTTGGCGGCCCGCACATGGAGCGCGGCCGGACTCGACGAGCGCACGCCTCCCGTGTTCAACCTGATCATCTCGAACGTCGTCGGACCGCCGTTCGACCTCTTCTTGGCCGGTGCCCGTGTCGACGCGATGTACCCGATGGGGCCCCTGCTCTATGGATCCGGCGTGAACCTCACCGTCGTCTCGAGCGCGGACGAGCTCCATTTCGGCTTGATGTCGTGTCCGACCCTGGTCCCGGACCCGTGGACGATCGCCGACGCGATCCCCGTCGCCCTCGACGAGCTGGTGGCGGCGGCCGACGGGCGGTGACCTCGGCGATCAGTCGGCCACCCATCGCCGAATCGCCACCGCGACCTCCGGTCCGACCAGAGCCCGGAGCTCGTCGGCCAACTCCTCCGCCGTCGGCTTGCTCCCGACCTGGGCGTTGTCTCCCTCGGTGCAGCACCAGGCCATCGTGGCCCCCTCCGGGCCTCGGTCGCCGCGACCCCACCGGCGGAGCCGGGCCCGGCCGTCGGCCTCGTGTTCGACCACGAGTGGGAGTTGCCAGCACACCGATGGCTTCGTGTCGATCGGCCGCTCTCCATCGCGAAGGGCCTGGCGATGCAGCGCGCATCCCGCCCCACCCCGGAATCCCGGACGATTGAGGAAGACGCAGGCGCCGTCGACGGTGATCGTCCGTCGGCGCCGCTCGTCTTCGAAGATGCCGTGTTCGTCGGCCCAGGCGCGGAACTGGAACAGGTCGGGGTCGAGGGTCGCGGCCAGAGCCGAGAGGGTCATCGCCTCTTCCTCGTCGAGAAGCTCGGTCCCGACCGAGCAGCAACCGTGACCGAGCGCCTCCGCCGGTTCGTCGAGGATTCCCTGACAGCCTTCACCCCAGATGCACCGCCACCGAGAGCCCAGGAAACCCACATCGACGGTCCAGCGGGTGCCGTCGACCGGGTCGACGAACTCCTCGAATCGCTCCATCACCATCGACCGAGCGTACGTGGCGATACGGTCTCGCCCATGACTGACGTTCCGGCGGGATGGTACGACGATCCCGAGCACGCCGGCCAGCACCGATACTGGGACGGCGACCAGTGGACCGAGCACCGCGCGCCGAAGGAGCCGCCGCCCGCGGGGGGTCGTTCCGGCTCGGCCTGGCAGGTCGTGCCCGACACGTTCTCGCTCCTCGGCCGATGTTGGCGCGAGCTCGTCGTCCTCGTGGTGCCGGTGGCGCTGCTCCTCGTGGCCGGAATCGTCATCTTGTACCTCGCGTTCGACGCGGCGCTCTCCCCGGGGATCGGCGAGATCCTCGGTCGGATCACCGAACCGGGCTTCGACCCCGACGGGAACCGGGCCGACAACCGCTTCGTCAACTCCATCGAGTTCGAGGCGGGGACGGGCAGCATCATCGGCTGGGGAGTCGGCGGCGTCGCCGTGCTGGCGGGCACGATCCTGACCCCCGTCCTGATGTTCGTGCATCTCGCATCGGTCAATGCCGGCGTACCGATTCCGGTTGCCGAGACCTACCGCCAGACCATGCGTCGACTCCCCCGGATCGTCGGGATCTACTTGCTGTGGACGCTCGGCATGTTGCTCCTGCTCGCCGGGCTCGGCCTGGTCGTCGTGCTGGCGGTGTGGGTGTCGGCGTTCAGCCTGCTCATCATCGCTCCGGCGTTGATCGCGGCGATCATCGCGTTCTACCCGTTCGGCTACATCGCCTTCGCGATGCTCATCGTGGGTCCGAGGGAGACGCCACCGCTTCGGGGCGCGATCGATCTCGTCAGAGACCGGTGGGCGCCCGTCGCAGGACGGATCCTCGCCCTGACGTTGGTCGTCTTCGCGATCTCGATGGGCATCAACATCGTGAGCGCGCCGCTGGGCGCCGCGAGTGGATGGGCCGCCGTCTTCGGCGGTGTCTTGTTCCAGATCGCCCAGTCCTCGATCTCGACGGCCGGCGCGGTCGTGATCTACGACTGGACCGGCGGACCGGTCGATCCGGTCCTGCGCGGGGACTCCGGCGGCTGACCGCTCGGGGCCGTCATCTGACCAGGAGGTCGACCCTCTCGATCCAGTCGCGATCGTTCGTCGAGATCCCGCCGGCATCGTGATCGGTGATCCGGATGTCGACCCGGTTGAAGACGTTGCTCCACTCGGGATGGTGGAAGAGCCGCTCGGAGATCAACGCGACCCGACACATGAAGCCGAACGCCTGGTTGAAGTCCTCGAACTCGAAGGTGCGGCGCAGCCCACCATCGTCGCGCGCCCAGCCGGGATGGACGTCGAGAAACGCGTCGATCTCGGCATCGGAGAGCAGGCCGGCGGCCATCAGGCCAGCGGGTCGGCGAACGGATCGTCGGGCCGCGTAGCCGCCGCCGGTGTCGCCGATTCGACCCAGCGTTCGTAGCCCGTCGATTCGAGTTCGGTGGCCAGCTCGGCACCGCCGCTCTCCTGGATCCTGCCGGCGGCGAACACATGCACGACATCGGGCCGGAGCTGTTCGAACAGCTGGCTGTAGTGGGTGATCGCGAGCACGCCGAGGTCGTCTTCCACGGTCGCTTCCTCCACCCGGCGGCTGACCATCCGCAAGGCGTCGACATCGAGCCCGGAGTCGAGCTCGTCGAGAATGGCGAACTTGGGGCGCAGGACCCCCATCTGCAGCGTCTCGTTTCGCTTCTTCTCCCCGCCCGAGAGATCGACGTTGAGCGGCCGCTCGAGGAACCGCTCGTCGAACCCGATCCGGCCCGCCTCTATCCGCATCCGCGACTCGATCTCGTCGGCTTCGTCGCTGGCACGGACCGACGCCCGAAGAAGGTCGCGCAGGGCCACCCCGGGCACCTCGGTCGGATACTGCATCGCGAGGAACAACCCGGCCTCGGCCCGTTGCCAGGCCGGCAGGGTCAACAGCTCGAGACCGTCGAGGCGGACCGAGCCGCCCAGGACCTCGTAGCCGGGACGGCCGGCCAGCACGTGGGACAGGGTCGATTTTCCCGATCCATTGGGCCCCATCACGGCATGGACCTCACCCGACCGCACGACGAGGTCAACGCCGGTGAGGATCTCCTGACCCTCGACCGCTGCTCTCAGACCCTCGATGACGAGTTCGCTCATGTCGCCTCCGTCTCGTCGGATTCCGGGTCGCCGATGGTGAGCCGCACCACGCCGTCGACGACCGCGACGTCGTAGACCGGGACGGGCCGTACGGCTGGAAGGCTCGCGGGTTCGCCGGTTCGGAGATCGAAGAGCGCACCGTGGCGACCGCATTCGATCATGCAGTCGTCGGCCTCCACGAACCCCTCGGACAAGGAGACCTCGGCATGCGAGCACGTGTCGCCGATCGCGTAGACGTCGTCGTCGATCCGCACCAGGGCGATGTCGTGGCCCTCGACGGTGACCTTGCGGGCCGTTCCCGGCTCGATCTCCTCCAACGGAAACAGTGTGTGGGCGGACATCAGACCGCCACCGCCTGGCGGGCGAGCTTCGTCGCGATCGCGGAGCGGATCTTGTGACCGGCCGCGGCCACCGGCATCGACTCGATCACCTCGGCGAGGAATCCGGCGACGATGAGACGCTCGGCGTCCGCGGACGGCACCCCGCGACTCTCGAGATAGAAGCGCTGGTCCTCGTCGACGGGGCCGACCGTCGACGCGTGGCTGCAACGCACATCATTGTTCTCGATCTCGAGGTTGGGCACCGACTCGGCCCAGGCGGCATCGCCGAGCTTGAGGTTGCGATTCGTCTGGAAGGCGTTGGTGCCCCGCGCCCCGGGACGGACCCGGATCAACCCGGTGTAGATGCTGCGCGAGTGGCCGCTCACCACCCCCTTGTACAGGAGGTTGCTGGTCGTGTCGGGCGCCACGTGATCCTGGTAGGTCCGAAAGTCGAGGTTCTGTCGACGGTCGCCGAAGTAGAGGGCGAGGAGATCACCGTGGGCCCCCTGCCCGACCAGGCGGGTGTCGGCGCGGGTCCGGGCGTAGGACCCACCGAACGCGGCGGTGGCGGCGGTCAGGGTCGCGTCGCGACCGACGCGGGCCAATTGCGACCCGATCTGCCAGGTCTGGTCGCCGAGCTCCTGGACATTGAGGTAGCCCAGCCGGCCCGCCGGTGCGAGCTCGAGCTCGACGACGGGACACACGAGGATCTCGGCATCCTCGTCGGAGGTGTGGTGGTCGAGCACCTCGACGCCGGCGTTCTCCTCGACTCGGACGACCAGTCGGGGGAAGGCGGCGGCACCGTCGCCGGCCGCGTGGTGGGTGACGACGATCGGACGATCGACCTCGACGCCTCGGGGCACGCTCACGAGTATCGGATCGGGGGCGAACCCGTCGCTGAGCGCGGTGAAGTAGTCGCCCGCCTCCGAGGCGACCGCCCCGAACAGATCGGCCCCGTCGGGATGGTCGACGAGCCGGCCGACGTGCACGCCGGCCGCGATCAACTCGTCGTCGACGTCGACTGCCACCAACCTTCCGTTGACCGTGCGAACCATCGCCGCCGGCTCGATGTCGAGCCGCGGCATCGGCGCGTCGCCGAGCCCGGTGGGAGGGGCGTACCGGTCGAGGTCGAGCTCCCCGATCGGGCTGTAGCGCCATTCCTCCGCGGCGGCGTCGGGTATCGGCGTGGCGGCCCATGCCGTCGCGGCGGCGACCCGTCGATCAACGAGCCAGGACGGGCCGGGAAGCGCACGGGCGGCGTCGGGTGAGAAGTCGGTCACAGCAGGGATCCGAGGGATCGGGCGGGTCGAGAATCGACCGGCGGACGGGGGTTTATCCTACCGACGTAGTGTTAATCGACCAACGCCATCGAGACGCGTGGCGCTGATGGTCAGCGACCGTCGCGATAGCGCCGTCGGAACTTCTCCCCCATGCCCTCACCGGGCGCCTTGGGCGGCTTGTTCTTCCGGACCGACTTCTTCCCGGAGCTCTTCGCCGACCTCCGAGACGACTTGTCGAGCGACCCTCCCGATGCCCGACGCAGGGTCCGGCGCAATCGACCACCCTGACGCTTTTGCCGCTCGGCATCGAGATCCGCCAACGCCGACGGAACCGCTTCGTTGATGATGTCCTCGGCCGCGTCGAGCAAGGCCGCGATGCTGTCGTCCTCGCCGAGACTCGCCGGTTCGTCGGGGGTCGCCGGCGTGACGAGCGTGCCGTGGCTCCAGTTGACGTCGGCCAGTCGACGGGTGAACTTCGGACAGTTCTCCGGGCACCGCCACGGTGCCTCGGGAGCGAGATCGAGATCGCATTTCCGCACGGTGTCACCGTTCGGATAGCTACGGGACTCGAAGTACTTGCAGTCCTGGCGCATTGGCATGGGGACCATTGTGGCGCGGTGAACCAGGCAAGGGGTAGAGGGGCAGGAACCGGAGAAACTCGCCTACGCTGGCGGCCTCATGATCATCGGGTTCGACGTCGGCGGGACAAACGCCCGCGGCATTCTCTTGGATGCCAACAGTGGCGCGGTTCTCGACCGCACCTCACGATCGAGCGCCGGCGCCGGGCCGGTGTTGCTGGCGAAGCTGGTCGAGATGGTCGGCGAGCTTCGCGACCGCAACAGCTCGGTCATCGACTCCATCGGCCTCGGCATCGCCGGGCTGGCCCATCAATCCGGGGTCGTCCGCTACTCCCCCAACCTCCCGGAACTGGTCGAGTACCCGATCGGGCCCGAGCTCGAGCAGGCCACCGGCTGCCCGGTGACGGTCATCAACGACGCGACCGCCGGCGCCTGGGCCGAGGCGAAGCTCGGCGCCGGTCGCGGGGTCGACGATCTCGCCTTCGTCGCCCTCGGCACGGGGATCGGCACGGGCTTCATCGCCAACGGTGCGCTCATTCTCGGAGCCAACGGGTTCGCGGGCGAGAGCGGCCACATGGTGATCGACGTCGACGGCCCGACCCATCACACCGGTCAGGCGGGCCCGTGGGAGTACTTCGCCTCCGGCACCGCCCTCGGGCGGATGGGACGAGAGGCCGCTGCTGCCGGCCGGTTCCCGCTCGGCGTGACCCTGGCCGGGTCGGTCGACGACATCACCGGCTTTCATCTGGCCGAGGCCGAGAGCCGGGGCGACGAGGCGGCAACGGCGATCTTCGACGAGTTCTGCCGCGAGGTCGCGAGGGGAATCGCCAACCTGATCCTGGTCCTCGACTCGGAGCGGGTCGTGCTCGGCGGCGGCCTCACCACCATCGGTGCCCCGCTTCGCGATGGCGTCGATCGATGGCTTCGTGTCCTTCTCCCCGGCCAGGCCCGGCGACCCGTGGTCGACGTGGTGCTGGCCGAGCTCGGCGCCGACGCGAGCACCATCGGCGCCGCGTTGATGAGCCTCGACCTGCCGCTGGGCGGGTGAGGCGCTACCGCTCGTACTCGAGCCGGAACTTCGCGAGCAGCGCCGACAGCGAGGGAAGCTCGTAGTCGAGCGCCGCCGCGGTGGCCGTCGCGTCGAGGCTCGTGTCGTAGGGGATCGGCACGCCGGGCGCGTCGTCGGGATCGGGCGGGCCGAACGCCAGCTGGTCGGGGTCGAGGCCGAAGGCGTCGCAGGTCGCCAACGCGAGCCCGCGGCGAGACACCGAGTCGCGCCCGCAGCAATGAAAGGTCCCGGTGCGGTCGAGGTCGGCGATCCGCCACATCATCTCGGCGCTCTCGGTGGCCAGGCTGGGGGTGGCGATCATGTTGATGTCGTCGGACTCCCAGACCCGAAACGGGGTCCCGGCCCGCAGCGAATCGACGATCGACGCGACGAAGTATCCGAACCCGCGATCCTGGGCCCGGGGAACGGACGGGCGGGCCCGATGGATGCCGTTCACCCCGGAGATCCGGGCGACGGCACCGTCGGCGGCGCCTTCGGACACCACGAGCTCGCCGGCCATCTTCATCACGCCGTAGAGGTTGACCGGGTTGGGCGGTGTCGTCTCGACCGCCCCCGACTGGGTGCCGTCGAACACCCAGTCGGTCGAGACGAAGATCATCTTGGCGTCGACCGAGTTCGCCGCCTCGACGAGGCAGCGGGTCGCCCCCACATAGCTGTTCCAGGAGACCTCCCGCTCCCGGTAGATCCGGGCGAAGTCGTTCAGGATCGCGGTGTGCACGATGACGTCGGGCCGGAAGCGCTGCACCATCGCCGCGACCGCACCGGCATCGGTGAGGTCGCAGGGCTCGTGTCGGTAGTCCGCGTCGACCGGGGTGAACGAGTGGGTGGGGACGAGGACGTCGGCTCCGTGGCCGTGGGCGAACACCTCCACGATGTTCGAGCCGACGAATCCGGTTCCGCCGGTGATGAGCGCCTTCACGTGATCTCGTCGCAGCGAACGGGTCGCCGCTCCTGCACGCTCTTCCACGCGGCGAGGCCGATGACGAGCGGCGCCCGGCCGTCGGCGCCGCTCACCGGGCTCGGTGTGCCGTCGCGCACCATCTCGACGAAGGCGTCCCACTGATCGAGATAGCTGCGGGTGTAGCGCTCGAGAAAGAAGTGTTGCAGCGGGGGCGACTCGAACCCTGCGCTCGTCGCCACCCGGCTGTTCGCCTCGTGGAAGTTGTCGGAGCCCGCCATGCCGTGGGATCCGAACGCCTCCACCCGCTGGTCGTAGCCGTACACGGCCCGGCGGCTGTTGTCGATGGTCGTGATCGCACCGTTCTCGTGGGTGAGGACCACGACGGCCGTGTCGAGGTCTCCGGCCTCGCCGATCTCGGGGTCGATGCGAACGGCACCGGTGGCGTAGACCTCGATGACGTCGCTGCCGGTCACGAAACGGGCCATGTCGAAGTCGTGGATCGTCATGTCGCAGAAGATCCCCCCGGAGGCCGCTATGTACTCGATCGGTGGCGGGCCGGGATCCCGGCTGGTGATGTTGCACAGGTGGACCTCGCCCAGCCGGCCGGTAGCGACGGCATCGGCGACTCCTCTGTGGCTCGGGTCGAAACGACGGTTGAAACCGATCTGCAGGGGCACCGTCGCCGCCTCGACGGCCGCGAGGCCACGATCGACCTCGCCCAGGTCGAGCGACACCGGCTTCTCGCAGAAGATGGCCCGACCGGCTCCGGCGGCGGCCACCATCATGTCGACGTGCGTGTCGGTCGACGTGCAGATCGCGACGGCATCGGCGTCGATCGCGAGGGCGTCGTCGAGCGTGGCGGCCACCGGGCAGTCGAGCTCGGCCCCGATCGCCGCGGCGCTGTCGGTGACGTCGAAGACACCGGCCAACTCGGCGCCGGGGACCTGACGAGCCACGAGGGCCGCGTGCATGCTCCCGATCCGGCCGGTGCCCAACACGACGATTCGAACGGTCATGCGTCCTCGTTTCGGTGGAGATCGGGCTGCGGCGGGAGATCGACCGCTTCGACCGCGCCGGAGTGATGGGACGCGACCGCGGCGCCGACGACGGCTTGGGCCGCGAAGCCGTCCCAGGCCGTCGGACCGGTCGCGGACGCGGACGCGACCGAGTCGAGCCAGACCCGCATCTCGCGGCGGTAGGTGTCGAGAAACGGGGCGAACCAGTCGTCGCCGATCTCCGATGAGATCCGGCCGTCGGCCCGAACCACGGCCCGATGGGGATCCGAGGAGACCACGTTGCCGTGCTCGGCCGAGACCTCGACGGAGACCTCGTATCCGGCCGCGCCGTCGTCGAACTCGATCGTGGCCACTCCCCCACCGGCCAACCGGCAGGTGAGCAAGAGGAAGCGGGCCGAGCTCTGCGGGCCGGGGACGACGGAGGTGACGACATCGACGATCTCGTCTCCCGACAGCCAGCGAACCGTGTGGATGTCGTGGATGACCGATTCGACGAGCAGCTGCTCGACCGTGCGTGGCGCTCCCGCGGTGTTGCGGTGCACACACCGGAGGTGGTGGACCGGGCCGAGGGGACCGAGCGCGTCGCGGACCTGTTCGTGCCGTTCGTCGTAGACCCGCATGAACCCGAGCTGGACCAGGCGTCGGCCTGCCGCCGACTCCGCGTCGACGACCCGGCGGGCGTCGTCGAGCTCCACTGTCAACGGCTTCTCGCACAGCACCGGCAACCGCCGGTCTATCGCGTCGAGGACGAACTCGGCGTGGAACCGGTCGGGGCACGCGACGACGACGGCGTCGCAATCCGCCAACGCCTCGTGACCGTCGGCGGTCCAGGACGCCCCGACTTCGGATGCCAACGCCCGGGCCACGTCCGTCGCCGGATCGGCAACCCACGCCACCGCGGCGCCGGCTGACTCGGCGATGTTGCGGGCATGGCAGGCACCCATGCCGCCGACGCCGATCACGGCGACCCGGATCATCGCACGACCTCGGGCCCGGGTACCGGCTGGGGACCGGCGCCGACGATCGACTGGTCGAAGTCGATGACCGCCCCTGTCATCAGCCCCGACTCGTCGCCGGCCAGATAGTAAATGGCCCGGGCCGCCTCGTCGGTGCCGATCAGCCGACCGAACGGTTGCGCGGCCGCCGCGGCCGCGAGCCAATCCTCGGGTTGTCCTTCCTGGTCGACCTGGATCCGGTGCTCGGCCGGCGTGTTCATCCAGCCGAGCTGCAACAGATTGACCCGGATGCGGTGGCGGGCGAGGGAGTAGGCGGCGTTCTTCGTCATCGCTTGCAGCGCGCCCTTCGACACGGAATAGGGCAGGAGGTTCGGTGCGCCTCCTTCGCCGGCGACACTTCCGACGGTCACGATCGATCCTGGCACCCCTGTTCGCTGCATGAGATCGGCAGCCCCCTGGAGCAGGAAGAACGGGGCGCGCAGGTTGACCGCCATCATCTGGTCCCACAACGCCGGTGTGGTGTCCCAAACCGTGCCCCGATCGGTCGACGCGGCGACGTTGGCCAGCGCGTGGACGGTGCCGAACTCGCGCGCCGCGACCTCGATCACCCGCCGACACTGTTCGACGTCGCCGAGCTCGGCCGCGACGAACACGGTGCGACAACCGCCCGCCGACAGCTCCGACGCCACCGCGTCGCCCCGGGCCGCGTCGCGACCCACGATGACGAGCCCGGCCGCGCCCCGTTCGGCCATCAGGCGGGCCGTCGCCTCACCGAGCCCCTGGGTGCCGCCGGTGACGACTGCGACCCGGCCGTCGAACGATCCGCTCATCTACCAGCCCACCCTTCGGGCCCGCTTGCCCGCCTCGAGATCGACCTTGGCGGCCCGCACACTCGCCGAATCGGAGACCTCGGGAACCCCGACCTCCCAGAACGCGCCACCTTCGGTCCACGAATCCGGGTCGGTCCGCAGGGCGATGACGTAGGTGCGATCCGCGGCCCGAGCCCGCTCCATCGCCTTTTCGAGTTCGTCGATCGATGTCACCGTCTCGCTACGGCACCCCTGGGCCGCGGCGAGGGCCGCGAAATCGACCCGCACCTCCTCCACGATCCGGCTGTCGGCGATCATGTTGTTGAACGGCGCCCCACCCTGGTTGACCTGGAGCCGGTTGATCACCGCGAACCCGCCGTTGTCGCAGATGATCACGATGATCTTGTGACCCGACAGGACCGAGCTGTACAGATCGCTGTTGAGCATCATCGTCGAGCCGTCGCCGACGAAGACGATGATCTCCCGGTCGGGCATCGCCATCTTGGCGCCCCAACCGCCGGAGATCTCGTAGCCCATGCAGGAGAAGCCGTACTCGCAGTCGAAGCTGTTGATCTCCCGGGCCCGCCAACCGTTGTTCACCTCCCCTGGAAAACCGCCGGCCGCGGCCACGACGTGATCGCCGGGCTGCTGGCCGCGGTCGACGGCCCCGACGACCTGGGCGTAGGTCGGGACTCCATCGCCGGGCGCGGCGAGCTCGTCGATGTACGCGTGGTAGCCGGCGACCTCGACCACGGCCCGCTCACTCCAGCCGCCACCCGTTCGCCAGTCGCCCAGCCGGGACGACAGCTCGGTGAGTCCTTCTCGGGCGTCGCCGACGACCGGCACGGAACGGTGCTTGATCGCATCGAACCGGGCCGCGTTGAGACCGATGATCGTGGTGGCCTCGTTCTCGAACACCGTCCAGGAACCCGTCGTGAAATCGCCGAGGCGGGTACCGATGCTCAACACGACATCGGCCTGCGCGGCGAGGTTGTTCGCCGCCTCGCAGCCGGTCACCCCGAGTGGGCCCGCGTAGAGCCGGTGGTCGGCGACGACGCTCGCCTTGCCGGCCATCGTCTCGACGATCGGGACATCGTGCCGCTCGGCGAAGGAGACCAGCTCGGCTTCGGCGAAGGAGTAGTGCACGCCTCCGCCCGCGACGATCAGCGGCTTCGTGGCGTCGCGGAGCACCGCCGCGGCCCGGTCGAGCTGACCGGCGTCCGGGCGGGGCCGGGAGATCTCGTGGAGCTGCGGTTCGAAGAAGGCGATCGGGAAGTCGAACGCCTCGGCCTGCACGTCCTGGGGCAGGGCGAGGAGGGCCGGTCCGCAGTCGGCCGGGTCGAGCATCGTCGCGATGGCCTGGGGCAACGAGTGCACGAGCTGCTCGGGACGCACGATGCGGTCCCAGTAGCGCGTCACGGGGCGGAAGCCGTCGTTGACCGTCGTGGAGGGATCGTCGAAGTGCTCGACCTGTTGCAGGACCGGATCGGGGATCCGGCCGGCGAACGTGTCGCCGGCGAGCAGGAGCAGCGGGAGCCGGTTGGCGTGGGCCACGCCGGCCGCGGTGATCATGTTGGTCGCGCCGGGGCCGACCGACGAGGTGGCGACCATGATCTGACGACGTCGCGTCGCCTTCGCGTAGGCCGCGGCGGCCAGGGCCATGCCCTGCTCATTTTGGCCCCGCCATGTGGGGAGCTCGTCCTTGGCCTGTTCGAGGGCGTGGCCGAGGCAGGTGACGTTGCCGTGACCGAAGATCGCGTAGACGCCGGGGAAGAGCGGCGCCTCGGTCCCGTCACCGAGAATCGTGCGTTGGGCGACGAGATGGCGAACGATCGCCTGGGCGGTGGTGAGTCGGACAGTCTCCATGATCACTCCCTACCGGGGGGCCAGCCGGGTCACGCGCTCCCACCGGCGCGTCTCCCAGGATGTCAACAGGGCCTGTTGCACACTGACGTAGTCGATCGCCTCGGCGAACCCGGGGGTGTGTTGGCGGTCCGCCGCGACCGACGACAAGAACTCGTGGTCCTCGATGGTCAACATGTCCTCGAATCCGATCGCGTTCGCGTCGCCGGGCACGAAGTGGCCGTGATACGGATACCGGTCACCGCCGTAGACCTTCGTGTAGCCCCGCGTCTTCTGACCGACGAGGAAGACGTCGAGCTCGTTCATCGTCTCCAGGTTCCATTTCAGCGACCCCTTGGTGCCGTAGACCTCGAACGCGTTCTGGCTCTCCGGGCCGATGATCGACCGTGACGACTCGAAGACGCCTTGCGCCCCGTTCTCGAACTCCACCATCGCCCCGAAGTAGTCCTCGTTCTCGACGCTGCCGATCGGGTCGCCCGGTTCGCCCCGGTCGTAGTGGGTTCCTCCCTTCTTGGGCAGCGGCCGCTCGGGGATGAACGTGTGGCCGGTTCCGACGACGTCGGTGATCGGGCCGACCAGCATGTGGGCGAGGTCGACCGAATGGCTCAAGATGTCGGAGGAGACGCCGTGGCCCGCTTCGCCGAGCATGAACCGCCACGAGAGCAACCCCATCGGATCGGAGCCGTACATCGAGAAGAAGCGGCCGCGATAGTTGGTGATCTCACCCAGCTCACCGGCATCGATCAACTGCTTGGCGTACTGCACCAACGGGGCCCAGCGATAGTTGTACCCGACACCGGTGGTCACCCCCGCGGCCCGGGTCGCCGCTTCGATGCGTACCGTCTGGGCCGGCGTGCCGCCGACGGGCTTCTCACAGAACACGTGCTTGCCCGCCTCGGCCGCGGCGATCGCGAGCGGCTCGTGCAACATGTTCGGCGCGCAGATGCTGACGACATCGACATCGGGATGGTCGATGACCGCCCGCCAGTCGGTCGTCCCTTCCCGGAAGCCGAACGAGTCGACGGCGTCGTCGACGCGGGCCGACACGTTGTCGCTGATGAGCACCAGATCGGGGTCGTAGGTGCGTTCGGGGAACAGGGTCGGGATGCGTCGATACGAACGGCTGTGGGCCTGCCCCATCCAACCGAAGCCGATCACTCCGACCCCGAGTCGCCGTCGGCTCGTCATGGTCGGCCTCCGTTCTCACCGATCACTCCGTTCGCGTTCGTCATCGGACACCGCGGGTCGGTCGCCATTCCCTCCCACTCGTCGCGCACCCAGTGATGGGTCGGGTCGTCGCAGAACGCCATCGACCGTTCGCCGCCCGGACCGGCCAGGACGTTGAGGTAGTACATCGTGTAGCCCGGCGCGGCGATGCACGGCCCGTGGTATCCACGCGGGATGAGGAAGACGTCGCCGTCGTGCACCGACGTGTCGATCTCGAAGGGCTCGCCGGGATCTCCCGGGCCGGTGTAGGTCCGGTGCATGCCGAACCCGTCGGCGCAATAGTCGGTGGTTCCCGCCTTGCCGATGCGGAAGTAGTAGATCTCCTCGTTGTTCACCTCGCATTCGGGCGATGCGTCGTGTTTGTGGGGCGGATACGACGACCAGTTGCCGTCGGGCGTCAGCAACTCGACGCACATGAGCTTGTCGGCGTGGTCCCACACCGTCGGACTGAGGAAGTTGGTGACCTGGCGGGTCGCGGGGCCCGCCCCGCGGATCTCGATCTCGATGCCGTCGACCGGTCCGTACTTCGGGGTCAGCTTCCGGGAGGTCGCCGCGGTGCACAGGGCGAACTCGCCGCCGGTCGGGCTCGTGAGCACCGCGGTCGAGTCGCAGGGGAGATAGGCGAAGTCGGTGACGCGACTGAAGACCGATTCCCGACCCGCGAGCTCGAATCGTTCTCCTTCGCATTCGACCGTGACGGCCCCCGAGAGCGGCAACACGACCATCTCGGCCCCGGCGGTGTCGACCGAGCGGGACCGACCCGGATCGAAGGTGAGGACGCGAAGACCACAGTGGCTCCAGCCGGCGTCTTGCGGCGTGAGGTGGACGGGATCGCGACCATCGGCGAGCGATCCGTGGGGACGAAGCAGATCGGGGGTCATGGCACTCCGTGAACGATCTCGGCCGCCTGGGCGACGGCGCGGGCGACGTCACCATCGGGCGGGAACAACAGACTTCGGCCGACGACGAGGCCCCGGACGTTGGGCACGGCCATCGCCCGACGCCACGCGTCGAACGCGGTGTCGGGATCCGGACCGGGGGCCCCGCCGAGGATGAGGGCGGGGAGGGTGGTGGTGGCCATGACCCGTTCGACGGCCTCGGTCGCCGGAAGCTTCAACCAGGTGTGCGCCGAGCTCGCGCCCAACGCCGACGCCACTGCGACGCAACGAACGAGCTCGTCGTCGGAGCGGTCGAGCACGGCCCGGCCGTCGCGGGTCGTGTACGGAAGCGGCTCGACCATCGCCACGACGCCGGCCCGGGCCAGCTCGCTGATCGTGTGGGCACACGACTCGATCGTGGCCTTCGATGCCGCGTCCTCGGGATCGATGCGCAGCAACAGCTTGGCCCCGTCGAGGCCCTGCGCCACGACCGCCGCCACGTCGTGCGCGGTCGGTTGGTCGTCGAGCTCCCAGACGGTGCCCTGGAGTCCACCCCGGTTGATCGATCCCATCGCGACCCGGCCATCGAGCGCGCCGAGCAGGGCGAGCTCGTCGAGAACGTCGGGCGTCGCCATCACCCCGTCGACGCCGGGGTCCGCCAAGGCGGTGACGAGTCGGTCGAGCAGCCCCCGCCGGTCGGCCATCGCGAACGGATCGTCGCCGACGCCGAGCGCCCGCCGGCCCGGATGATCGGCCGCGAGCAGGAACGTGCGGCCGTCCGCGGCCAGCAGTGGCCGTCGTCGGCGACCGGCGTAGGCCTCGGCGACGGCCCCGGGATCGGTCGCCCGCGTCTCGAGGAGCGCGGCCCATCGATCGTCGGTGATCATCGCAGCACCTCGTCGATCTCGTCGGGGGTCGGCATGGCGTCGCTGCACATCAGACGGCCGGCCACGATCGCCCCGGCCCCGTTGGCCCGTCGGACGATCTCCTCGGGGTCCTGGCCGGCCAGCAACCCGTCGCACAGCGCCCCGCCGAACGCATCGCCGGCGCCGAGGCCGCACACGACCTCGACGGGGATGGGGGAGACGTACGACCGCTGTTCGGCTGTCGCCACCATGACCCCGTCGGCGCCGAGCTTGATCACGGCCAGGGTCACTCCCCGCTCGAGCAGACGGTCGGCGGCCTCATCGGGGTCACGGCTGCCGACGGCGATCTCACATTCGTCGCGGTTGCCGACGGCCACCGTGCAGTGCTCGATCGCCGGCCCGATGAGCTCGCTCGCCTCCTGTGGCGAGGACCAGAAAATCGGCCGGTAGTCGAGGTCGAGCACGGTGTGCGGGCGCCGGGCCCGATGGGCCAGCGCCGCCATCGCGGCGGAACGGCTCGGCTCCTGGGCGAACCGGGATCCGGCCGTCCAGAACAGCGGCACCGTGGCGATGTGGTCCATCGGCAGGTCGTCGACCGTCAGGTTCATCTCGGGTCCCCGCGGTTCCCGGTAGAAGAACAGTGTCGGGTCCTCCGGCGGCAACAGCTCGCAGAAGACCACCGGGGTGAGCAGATCCGGATCGGCGCTGACGAAGGCATCGTGGACGCCGAAGCCCCGCAGCGCCTGGCGGACGAACCCGCCGAAGGCGTCGTCGCCGACGCGGGTGATCAGCGCGGCGCGGCGTCCGAGTCGGGCCGCCGCCACCGCGACGTTCGTCGGGCTGCCACCGAGCGCCTTGCGAAAGGTGGAGACGTCGGCCAGCGGGACCCGGAGCTGCTCGGGGTAGAGATCGATCGACGAACGCCCGAGGGTCAGTATCTCGAGATCCTCGAGTGGGAACGCGGCGGCCATCGATCTCGCCTCACTCGGAACCGTTGGAGAAGGGAAGGACCGACGGTTCCGAGTGGAGGCGGCCGAGAGGGTTCATGCCCCCTCGAGTTCATGGGTCAGTTGGTCGAGCTCGGCCCCGCCGGCCATCATCTTCACCAGCTCGTCACGGGGGAGATCGGCCTTGGCGAAGTTGCCCAGGGACTGACCCCGGTTGAGGATCATGAAGCGGTCGCCGACCGGATAGGCGTGGTGGGGATTGTGGGTGATGAAGATCACCCCGAGGCCACGGTCGCGGGCGGCGACGATGTACTTCAACACGACCCCGGACTGCTTCACCCCGAGCGCCGATGTCGGCTCGTCGAGGATGAGGATCTTCGCGCCGAAGTGCACGGCCCGGGCGATCGCCACGGACTGGCGCTCACCGCCCGAGAGCGTGCCCACGGGTTGTTCGACGTCCCGGATGTCGATTCCCATCTTGAACAGCTCTTCCTTGGCGACCGATTTCGCCATCTGCTGATCGATCCGGGTGAACGGGAACCGCCCCTTCGTCGGTTCGGCTCCGAGCCAGAAGTTCCGCCAGACCGACATCAGCGGCACCATGGCGAGGTCCTGGTACACGGTGGCGATGCCCTTGGCCAACGCATCGCGGGGCGAGTTGAAGCGCACGACCTCACCCTCGAGGCGGACCTCTCCTGCGTCGTGTTGGTGCACACCGGCCAGGATCTTGATGAAGGTGGACTTCCCGGCGCCATTGTCGCCGAGCACACACGTCACCTCCCCGGCTTCGACCGTGGTGGTGACCCCTTCGAGGGCGATGATGTTGCCGTAGTACTTGGCGAGGCCGTCGAGCGCGAGGAGACTGGTCATCGGGCCGACTCCGCGATCCGTCGGACATAGCCGTTGGCGACCACCGCCAACAAGAGGATCGTGCCGAGGAACACCTGGCGCCAGTCGGAGTTCCAGCCGGCGAAGGAGATCCCCTGGCGAGACATCGCCATGATCAGCGCCCCGATCGCCGCCCCGAGCACCGAGCCGTACCCGCCGGTCAGCAACGTCCCACCGACGACGGCGGCGATGATGTACTCGAACTCCAACCCGTTGCCGGTGCTGGCCTGGATGCTGTTGAGCCGAAAGGCGAGGAGGATGCCGACGAGCCAGGCGGCCCCGGCGACGAGCATGAACAGCTGCGTCTTGGTCCGGGCGGCCGGCACACCGATCTGGCGGGCGGCCTCCTTGTTGCCGCCCACCGCGTAGACCCAGCTCCCGAACGGTGTCGAGCGCAAGACGTAGGACATCACCGCGACGAAGGCGACGAACCAGACGATGCGGATGCTGAAGACGGCGAGCACGCTGCGATTGTCGGCGTCGATCTCCGCTTGGACGACGAACAACAATCGCACGAGCACCCCCAGGAGCACGAGGCCGCCTCCGACCATCGCGATCCTCCGACCGAGTCGGTCGGCGGCCGGATCCTCGGCTCGCCGGGTCTCGAACATCGTCGAGACCACCGTCCACGCAGCCACGAGCAGCGACCCGATCGCCAGGATCGCGAAGAGCTCGGTGCGGAACTTCGTGCTCTGCGACTCGCTCTGGATGAACAGGGCGACCGCGAATGTGACCACCGCGGCCAGGCCCAACACGGCGGACTTCGTCATGACCGAGATCTCGCGGGCCCGATAGTTGGCGATGGCGACGAAGGTCGCGGCCGCGGCCGCCAACAACATGAACAGGATCGCCCGAAGACCCTGTTCGGTGACGAACGGCACGATGTCGGAATCGTCGGCCGGGTCGAGGACGAGGGCGGCGACGATGGCCGCGGCGAGGGCGGCCAGACCGATCCCGACCGGCCTCACGACATCGGGGGCGAAGGTGATCGCGCCCCGCGCCGCGATCGGTTGGTAGCGCCACATGCCGAGGCCGACCGCACCGGCGACACCGGATGTCGCGATCACGAACATCGGGAGCCAGTCGGTGCCGTCGAGGGCGTGCATGAGCACCACCCCGATGGCGATGCCGGCCAGTCCCACGACGAACACCGGAAGGCCGGCGGCGTTCAGCTCTGCCCGGCGGCGGAAGACAAGCTCGAACAGGGCGACCGTCAAGAGCAGACCGCCGATGAGGAGCAGCACGGTGTAGACGCCGTCGCGGGCGTCCCACACGTGATCTCGTCGCTCCCAGGTGGATCCGAAGACGTTCTGCCAGAAGTTGTAGTGGGGGCCTTCGTCGGCCCGGCCGACCTGGATCTGGTCGACCATGAGCTTCGACCCGGCCAGCTTGAGCCCCTTGAGGACGAAGAACGTGCCCAGGGTCACGATGAAGCTCGGGAGCGCGGTCTTCTCCACCATCGCGCCGTTGAGCCAGCCGATGCCGAGGGCGATCGCCAACGAGAGCGGAATGGCGATCCAGTAGCTGAGCCCGGCGCCCCCCATCTCCCCCGTCTCCTTGACGAGGAGGATGATGATGATGCCCATGGCCCCGGTCATCGCTCCCGAGGAGAGATCGAACTCCCCGCCGATCATGAGCACGCCGACCGCGACGGCCATGATGCCGAGCGTGGCCGAGACATCGAGCACGGTGGCCACACCGGCTGCGTTGCCGAAGGGGCGGGTGACCCCCCAAAAGAGCAGATAGATGAGGACGGCGGCCATGATGCCGACGATCTCGGGGCGCACGAGCATGCGCTGGACGACTCCTCGGTAGGCGAGCCGTTCGTCGTCCTTGTCGTCCTTGTCGTGCTCGTCGGTCGCTTCTGCGGCCATTGTCATTTCCTGTGTCCCCCCTGCGCGTTCTGTCTACTCGTGTTGCGTGCTGTCGGCGGAGCCGGACCCGGTGTCGGGTCCGGCTCCGCCGATCACACTCGTCGTCTCGCGAGACGACTACCGGGTTCCGGCTGCGACGAGGGCCTTGACCTCGGCCGCGTTGTCCGGTGTGACGAAGCCCGGGCCGGTGAGGACCGGGAGGCCGCCACCGGCGGTGTTCTGGTTGGTGACCTCGAGGTACATGAGGATGACCGGCAGGTACCCCTGGAGGTACTGCTGCTGGTCGACCGTGAAGGCGATGTCACCGGCTTCGATCGCGTCGATGATCTCCGGCGTGATGTCGAAGCCACCGATCATGGCGTCGCGACCGACGGCCTGAGATGCACGCAGCGCCGAGATCGCGATGACCGGTCCGGTGCCGAGCACCGCATCGATCGACTCGTCCTCGGCGAGGATGGCGTTGATCGTGTTCTCCTGCGCCGTCTGGTCGGTGTCGAGCCCGCCGAAGGCAACGGTCACGTCGCCGTCGAAGGTCTCTTCGAGACCCTGGCAGCGCTCGTTGAGACCGATGTTGGCCTCCTCCTGGAAGACGCACAACACGTGTTGCGCACCGGCTGCGTTGAACCGTTCACCGGCGCCGTTTCCGGCCACGACTTCGGTCTGGCCGATGTGGGTGGTCGCCCCGATCTCCTTGTAGAAGTCGACGCCCGAGTTCAGCGTGTAGACGGGGATTCCGGCCTCGACGGCCCGCTGGAGCGGCCCGGTGAGCGCGTCGGGATCGGGCAGGGATGCAGCGATGCCGTCGGTCCCCGCGGCGATGGCCGCTTCGATGTCTTGCACCATGACCTGCGGGTCGTTGTTACCCGGGTTCCAGATCAAGGTGACCCCGACGTCGGCGGCGGCCGCCTCGGCGCCCCGCTTGACCACGGACCAGAACGGACCATCGTCGGAGTGGGTGATCATGTTGAAGGTGAGATCTCCACCCTGGGTCTGATCGACGGCTTCTCCGCCCCCGCCGTCGCCCTCGTCGCCGGCGTCACCGCCGGTGTCGCCACCGTCTCCACCACCGTCGGCACCGCTGTCGCCGCCTTCGGCGCTGCCGTTGTCGACCCCCGCGTTGTCGTCGGACGTGTCGTTGCCGCACGCGGCCGCGAGCATCACGATCGCGGCCAGTACGGCCACCAGTTTGTATCGTTTACGCATTTTCTTCCCCTCCTGTGGGATATTCCATGATCCGATCGTCGACACTCGAGTCCGGGCAGCGCCCCGCTGGGGGTTCACCCAGATCGGCATCGATCGTTCGGAGAAACTCGATGCTCGTTCGAACATCGAGGATTGGCCCACTGCCGATCAGGGGCACCGGCCCCGTGATGGCAGCATCCTGCTCGAGCACGTACCACTGGTCGTACCCGGAGGCTTCGAGAAAACGGATGGTCTCGGCCACTGGCACGTCGCCGAGCCCGAGACTGGTGAACATTCCCGCCTGTACGCCCGCCATGATGCTCTCGCGCCCGGAGCGGACCCCGCCGGCGAGTGAGAGATCGACGTCTTTGAGGTGGACGTGGCGGATGCGCGCGAGGGCGTCGGAGGCGAACTGCAGCGGGTCGACTCCTCCAATCATGAGATGACCCATGTCTAGTGTCCATCCGACATCGCTGCCGTCGAGAACCCGGCGAACCTCGTCGGCCGATTCGATGATGGTGCCGAGATGCGGGTGGAGGGCCTGCACCATCCCGTACTCACCGACGATCTCGTCGATGGTCGCGAACATGTCCATCGCGTGGCGCCAACCGTCGTGATCGATGCGACGCCGTGGCTCCCAGTCCCATGAGGTCACCGCGGCGGAGACGAAGACGGTGCCCCCGGCGCCCGACATCAGCGTCGCCGCTCGGTGGACCGCCTCGATCGTTGCGGCCGACTGGGTCGGTTCGTGGACGACCAGCGGCACGAACCCGCCGATCATCTGGAGGCCGTGGGTCTCGGTGACCAGCTTCCGGAGGGCATCGGGTTCCGACGGGAGGTACCCATCGGCGCCCAGCTCGGTCGCGCGGAGCCCGACCTCGCGCATCTCGCGCAGGACCCGATCCGGCGGGAGCTCCACACCCCAGCCGGGAACTTCGCAGACGCCCCAGGAAACCGGGGCCCCGGAAAGCCGATCCATGATGCTCAAGCGTCGTCCCCCGAATCGATTAGAGCGCTCTATTGCCTTGGGTCGCCCACATCATTAGGGTGCCGAACCGAGCCTGTCAAGCCATTCACGAAGAGTGGCGACCAGAACACCGCCGGAGGAGATCGGGGATGGCGCAGCCGACCATGGACGACGTCGCCCGCGTCGCGGGGGTGTCCCGTGCCCTGGTCTCCCTCGTGATGAGAGAGGCATCCAACGTCAGCGACCGGCGCCGCCAGGCCGTGCTCGAGGCGGCCGCAGAGCTCGGCTACCGCCCCAACATCTTGGCGAGGAACCTCGCCAGTCGCCGCACGATGACCCTCGGCGTGATGATCAACGACCTTCACAACCCGTTCTTCGCCGAAGCCGTGGACGGCATCCAGGCGAGGGCCGACGAGGCCGGCTACCAGCTGCTCCTCGCGACCGAACGCACCGGACGGTCCGGCCAGACCGATGCGATCGAGACGTTCCTGCGGTTTCGGGTCGACGGTCTCATCCTGACCGGCCCACGCCTGCCGACCCCGGAGATCCGAGCTGCCGCCGACACCTGCCCGATCGTCCTGCTCGGCCGCACGCTGCGGATCCCCGAGGTCGACACCGTCAACACCGACGAACGCATCGGTGCCCGCCTCGCCGTCCGTCACCTGTTCGACCTCGGCCACCGCGAGATCGCCCACATCGACGGCGGGCGAGGCGCCGGTGGCCCACCGCGGCGAGCAGGTTACGAACGGGCCATGCGCGAGCTCGGGCTCGACGATGCCATCCGAATCGTCGAGGGCAACTTCACCGAGGAGGGTGGGGTACGCGGCGCCGACCAGCTCCTGACCGGCGGCACGGCACCGACGGCGATCTTCGCGGCCAACGACCTCACCGCGGTCGGTGCACTGGACCGGGCCGAGGACCTGGGCCTCGACGTGCCCGGCGATCTGTCGATCATGGGCTACGACAACACCGCGATGGCCGCGATGCACCACATGTCGCTCACCACCATCGACCAGCCCCGCGAGGAGATGGGCCGAATCGCGGTCGATCTTCTCCTCGAACGCCTCGACGACGATCGAACGGCGGCGATCCGCCACGTCGCGACACCTTCGCTCGTGACCCGGTCGAGCACCGGGCCACCCCCCGACCCACGACAACTCCAGAGCGACCCATGACCGACCTCGCCCGATATCGACCCGACGACATCGACGCCCACCTGGACGAGATCGTCGAGACGCTGCTCACCGGCGCGGGTGCGATCGTCATCCGTCAGGCCTTCGACGAGGCCACCGTCGCCCGGGCCCGGGAGCTCGTGTTGCGCCACTCCGATCGTGAGGCCGAGAAGGTGACCCACTTCCAGGGCGCCAACCCCGACCGGCTCGACCGGCAACGTCGGGTCTGGAACCTCCTCAACAAGGGCGAGGTCTTCGAGACGATGGCCCAGCAACCCCAGGTCACGGCGATCGCCGCCGCGTTCCTGGGCGACGAGTTCCAGATGGGCTCGATCGCCGCCAACCGGCTTCTCCCCGGCGGTCCCGGCCAGGAACCCCACATCGACTACCCGTACTGGGACCTCTACGAGCGTTCGTCGTTCCCCACGAACATCAACAGCAGCTTTCCCATGAACCTGCAGGCAACGGTGTTGCTCGACGACTTCACCGAGGCGAACGGGGCCACCGCGTTCGTGCCCTACAGCCAGGGCGACCTGCGCTACCCCGACGATCAGGCGGCCTTCGATCGCGATGCCATCCGCACGACCGGGAAGGCCGGCGACGTCGTCGTCTTCAACGGGATGTGCTGGCACTGCGCCATGCCGAACGAATCCGACGGCGACCGGATCGGGGTGCTCGTCGAGTATCTGCCGAAGTTCGTCCGCCCACTCGAGGACCATTCCGTGGTCGACCCCGACGTCGTGGCCCGGGCCACGCCCATGCTGCGGCAGCTCCTCGGGATTGACTACCCGTATCCCCAGGTTCTCGACGAGGCCGACGCGGTCAACGCCGAAGGACGTCGGTGACGCCGACCGCGGATCGGATCGGTGCCCGTCGGACCGCGGGGATGATCGCCGCGGTCGCGCTCATCGTCGCCTCCTGTGGTCAGGAGTCTCCGGCGGCCTCACCGGACGGCTACCTCCGAGCCGCCGTGGGGGTCGAGGCGTCGGGGTGCTCTCTGGTTCCGGCGTTGGGGAGCGGTGCGGTACTGGCCCGGGAACGGGTGATGACGTCCGCGCACACCGTCGCCGGCGCGTCGGCGCTCGTCGTGATCGACTCCGCGGGCATCCGGCGCGCCGCGACGCTCGTCGGATTCGACCCCCGCGTCGACCTGGCCGTGTTGGCCGTTCCCGGACTCGACGCCGACCCGCTCCCGGTCTCGAACGCGGCGGGCGGCGAATCGGGCTGGGTCCTGGCGTGGCGCGCCGACGACCGATTCGTGGCGAGCCCGATGACGGTCACGAAACGTCTCGTCGTCACCATCGAGGACATCTATGTCGACGAGATCGTCGAGCGGCGAGCGATCGAGCTCGACGCCGACGTCTCCCACGGCGACTCCGGCGCCGCGGTCGTCACCACCGGTGGGGAGGTCGTCGGAATCGTCTACGCGGCCAGCCGCTCGAGACGGGCCGGGTTCGCCCTCGACGGCAACGAGATCGCGACGGCCCTGGCCGCCGCGGGCCCGACGACCGTCGATGCCGGACCCTGCACGTGAACATCCGAGGAAACGATCAGGAGCACGACCCATGACGAAGCCGGTCTTCCATGTCGATCGCGAGATCACCGACGACGACCTCGCCCACGCAGCCGGACGGGCCGAGTTGATCGGACCCGACGACGCCACCATCCCCGGTGCGGTCGCCGCGATCATCGGCATCCGTCACGAGTGGGATGCCGAGCGCTTCTCCCGCTTCCCCGACCTGCAGGTCGTGTCCCGGATGGGCATCGGCTACGACAATGTCGACGTCGCCGCGGCGTCGGCCGCCGGGGTCGTCGTCTGCAACGCGCCCGACGCACCAAGCGTCAGCACCGCGGAGCACACCCTGGCCCTCATCCTGGCCATCACGAAGGAGCTCCCCATCCAACAGCTCCGGGCCCGGCGGGGCGAGGGCGGTCCGGTGATCGCGACGGCACTCGAGCTCGACAGCGCGACCCTCGGACTCGTCGGGCTCGGCCGCATCGCCCGCCGGGTCGGCGCCGCCGCGTTGGCCCTCGGGATGGAGGTGATCGCCGCCGACCCGATGCTCGACCGCTCCCCCGTCGCCGAGATCCGCCTCGTCGAGCTCGACGATCTCCTCGCCGCCGCCGATGTCGTCTCGTTGCACGCACCGGCCACCGCGGCCACGTACCGGATGATCTCCACCGCCGAGCTCGCCCGAATGCCACCGGGCGCCCACCTCGTCAACTGCGCCCGGGGCTCGCTCGTCGACCACACCGCGCTTCTCCACGCGCTGGACTCCGGCCATCTCCGCGGCGCCGCGCTCGACGTGACCGACCCCGAACCGCTTCCCGTCTCCCATCCGCTCCTCGACCGCGACAACGTGATCATCACGCCGCACGTCGCCTCGTCCACCGGCGCCGGTCGCCGACGATTGTTCGAACACGCCTTCGACAACGCCCTGGCGGTCGTGGAAGGCCGGCCCGCGACGATCGTGACTCCTTCGCCGTGAGAACGGCGTGGTAGACCCGACGACCATGAGCACCACGCGGCCCGAACGAACATTGCGCGAACAATGGAGAAACGGCGACACGACCATCGGCGGGTGGCTGGCCATCCCGTCGACGGTGCTGGCCGAGACGACGGCGCGAGCCGGGTTCGACTACGTCTGCGTCGACACCCAGCACGGCGCCATCGAGTACTCCGACGCGGTCGGGCTGATCCAGGCGATCCTGCTCGGCGGCTCCACGCCGATCGTTCGCGTGCCGTGGAACGAGCCGGGCGTCATCGGCAAGATGCTCGACGCCGGCGCGCTCGGGGTCATCGTGCCGATGGTCAACACCGTCGCCCAGGCGGAGGCGGTGGTGCAGGCCGCCCGCTACGCCCCGGCCGGGGCACGGAGCTACGGGCCGACCGTCGTCGGAATGCGCCGCACCGACTATGTCGACTGGGCCGCGGACAACATCGCGGTCATTCCGATGATCGAGACCGGTGAGGCGCTCGAGAACCTCGACGACATCCTCGCGGTCGACGGCATCGACGCGATCTATGTGGGCCCGGCGGACCTGTCGCTCAGCCTCGGCCTCGCCCCCGGCAACAACGACGACGAACCCGTCTTCGCGCAGGCCTACACGGCGATCGTCGAGGCGTGCCGGCGGGCCGGGGTCGTCGCCGGCTGCCATGCCACCGGCGCACTCGCCCCGCGAAGGACCGCGGCGGGGTTCCGAATGGTGACGGCGACGACGGATCTCGTCGCCGCACGAATCGGGCTGAAGTCGGAGCTCGACCGGGCCCGCGGCGGGGTCGGACCCGACGGCGACGACGCCATCTACTGATCGCGGTGCGAGTCTTCGTCACCCACGATCCCGAGGACTTCGACGCCTACTACGCGCGTTCGATCGCGCCGCTCTCGGCCCTCGTCGAGGTCGTCCGCAACCCGCTCGAGCGCGACCTCACCACCCCGGAGCTCATCGACGCCGCCGACGGCTGCGAGGTCATCATCGCCCACCGGGCGACCCCCGGCGAACGTGAGCTGTTCGAGCGGTCGCCGGCACTTCTCGCGTTCCTTCGCTGCGCGGTCGACATCAGCACGATCGATGTCGACGCCGCCGACGCGGCCGGGGTGCTGATCGCCCGCGCCGACAAGAGCTTCATCGCGTCGACAGCCGAGCTCGCCCTCGGTCTGTACATCGACGTGGCCCGCTCGATCAGCGCGTCGACCTGCGATTACCACGACGGCCGGATTCCACCGCAGCGACCGGGACGCCAGCTCCGTGGCCAGACCGCGGGCATCATCGGCTACGGCGCGATCGGTTCCTACCTGGGCGACCTGCTCGTCGCGCTCGGGCAACGGGTCCTGGTCCACGATCCCTTCCTGGATTCGACTCCCGAAGGGGTCGAGTCGGTGGACCTGCGGCGTTTGTTGACCGAGGCCGACGTCGTGTTCCCACTGGCCCCGGGGGGTCCGACCACGCAGAACCTGATCAGGGCCGAGGAGCTCGCCCTCGTTCGGCCGGGAACGATTCTGATCAACGTCTCGAGAGGCGAGCTACTCGACGAGGACGCGGTCGGCGCCGCGCTGGACTCCGGGCGCCTCGGCGGACTCGGCATGGATGTCGGCCGGGCGGCCGATCAACGCCCGTCACCGACGCTCGCGGCCCGGGCCGGTGTGGTCGCGACCCCCCACCTCGGTGGGCTCACCCCGGAGAACGCCGATGCCCAGGCGGCCAGCAGCGTCGAACAGGTCGCGGCCATCTTGTCCGGGAAGATCCCGCCGCGAACGGTGAACGCCGACCGGGCCCGGCGACTTCGCGAGTACTGGTCCCGATGAACCGGACCGGCGCATGCGACACGCACATGCACTTCTACGACCATCGATTCCCGAGCGCACCCGCGGCGCGGCTCCACCCTCC
Source organism: Actinomycetes bacterium (assembly GCA_024276495.1). Lineage (GTDB taxonomy): Bacteria > Actinomycetota > Acidimicrobiia > Acidimicrobiales > Aldehydirespiratoraceae > JAJRXC01. The sequence continues at coordinate 36,705 of JAJRXC010000077.1, read as the reverse complement.
CGACGCCACTCCGGGGGAGTACCGCCGTGTGCAGGCCGACCTCGGGCTCGAACGGGTCGTGATCGTGCAGCCGACGACGTACGGGCTCGACAATCGGGTCCAACTCGCGGCCGCCGCCGAGTTCGGACGCGACGCTCGCATCGTCGTCGTCGTCGACGAGCACGTCGGCGACGACGAGCTCGCCCGGTTGACCGGGCTCGGCGCCCGCGGCGCCCGTTTCCACATGCTCGAGGGTGGCGCGCTGCGATGGGACTGCCTCTCGGCGGTCGCCGACCGGATCGCGCCGTTCGGCTGGCACATCCAGCTCCAACTCGACGGGAACGAGCTCGCCGACCGCATCGATCAGCTGATCGGGCTGCCGGTGGAGGTCGTCGTCGACCACGTGGGCCGCTTCATGCCGCCGGTGCCCACGACCCACCGGAGCTTCCGGGCGCTGGCGCGCCTCGTCGAGAGCCGGCGGGGATGGGTGAAGCTCTCGGCCCCGTACGAGTCGTCCGAAACGGGACCGCCCGACTACGCCGACCTCGACCCACTCATCGAACATCTCGTGGCCCACGCCCCCGACCGGCTGCTCTGGGCGACCAACTGGCCGCATCCGGGCTGCGCCGACCCGCCGTCACCGACCGAGCTCGCCCGCCTCCAGCATCACTGGCTCCCCGATCCACGGACCCGGACCCGGGTGCTGGTCGACAACCCGACCGAGCTCTACGACTTCTGATCGCACCAACCCGAGGAGATTCCAATGACCGAGACCGAAACGGCTCCGACCGTCGACTACGCGTCCTACCCGTCTCTCGTCGACCGCACGGTTCTCGTGACCGGCGGGGCCGACGGAATCGGTCGCGCGATCGTCGAGCAGTTCGTCCGTCAGGGCAGTCGCGTCGCCTTTCTCGACATCAACGAGGAGAAGGCGCAGGAGACGCTGGCTCGTTGTGCGGCCCGTGGGCCACGCCACGAGCCACGGTTCCATCCCGTCGATCTCGTCGACATCGGCGCCCTCCGAGCGGCGATCGAGGTGGTCCAGGCCGACTTCGACGGCATCACCGTGTTGGTCAACAACGCGGCGAACGACGAACGGCATCGATGGGACGAGGTGACGCCCGAGTACTGGGACGACCGGATCAACACGAACCTCCGCCACTACTTCTTCGCCATCCAGGCCGCGGCGCCCGCGATGATCGAGGACGGCAACGGCTCGATCATCAACATCGGCTCGAGCAGCTACATGATGCAGGAGGACTTCTTTCCCGGCTACGCGATCGCGAAGTCGGGCGTCGAGGGCATCACCCGCACCCTCGCCCGCACGTTCGGCCCCCACAACGTCCGGGTCAACACCGTCCTCCCCGGTTGGGTCGCGACCGAGCGACAGCTCACGAGATGGTGGACGCCCGAGGGCGAGAAGGGCACCCTGAACGATCAGGCCCTCAAGCGGCGGATCTACCCCGACGAGTTCGCCCAGATGGTGCTGTTCCTCGCCGCCGACGACGGGGCCGCCTGTACCGCTCAGCAGTTCCTCGTCGACGGCGGGCGGCGCTGATCCGCGCTCAGCGGGCCGTGTCGGCGAGCGTGCGCCACACGGCGACCATGGTGAGACCATCGACGATCTCACCGGCCGCGACCATGGCGGCGAGATCGGCGAGCGGGATCCAGGCGACCTCGACCGCTTCGTCGAGATCGGTCGGTTCGCCGAGGAGGGTGGCCGTCGACGCCTGATGGAGGTGGAATCGTTGGTCGCTCATCCCCGACGACGGGTGCCAGGCGAACAACGCCGAGGTGGCGCCGGGATCCCACCCGGTCTCCTCGATGACCTCCCGGCGAGCGGCCTGCGCGGGTTCTTCGCCAGGATCGATGGCACCGGCCGGGATCTCCCATCCCCACACGGCGGGGATCATCCGGTGGCGCCAGATCATGAGGAGGGCATCGTCCACGACGACGGCGGTGCCGACCGCGTCGCGCGGAACCCGGATCGCCTCGTGGTCGAACCGTCGACCCGACGGGATCTCGACATCGAGGATCTCGAGCCCGCACCAGTGGCTCTCGTAGAGCGGGCGAACGCCGTGGATCTTCCACACCGCCTCGGCCGGTCGCGGTGGTTCCCGACGAGATGTCATCCGGTGCCGGTCAGCCGACCGAGCCCTCCATCTGCAGCTCGATCAGCCGACTCCACTCGACCGCGTACTCCATCGGGAGCGTGCGAGTGATCGGCTCGATGAACCCGTTGACGATCATGCCCATCGCCTGCTCCTCGGTGAGGCCACGACTCTGGAGGTAGAAGAGTTGCTCGTCGGCGACCCGCGAGACCGTCGCCTCGTGGCCGACGATCGCGTCGCCCGACCCGACCTCCATGTAGGGGTAGGTGTCGGACACCGACTCCTCGTCGAGGATGAGAGCATCGCACTGGACATGGCTCTTGCAGCCGTAGGCATCGTCTTCGATGCGGATCAGGCCCCGGTAGCTGGTGCGGCCGCCGTCCTTGGAGATCGACTTGGAGACGATCTTGGAGGTGGTCTCCGGTGCGGCGTGGATCATCTTGGCCCCGGTGTCTTGGTGTTGTCCGGGTCCGGCGTAGGCGACCGACAGCACCTCGCCCGATGCCTTCGGGCCGGCCAGCACGACCGCCGGGTACTTCATGGTGAGGCGGCTGCCGATGTTGCCGTCGATCCACTCCATGTGGCCCTCGGCTTCGACATAGGCCCGCTTGGTGACGAGGTTGAAGACGTTGTCGGACCAGTTCTGGATGGTGGTGTAGGTCACCCGGGCCGAGGGTTTGACGACGATCTCGACAACGGCCGAGTGCAGCGAATCGGAGGTGTAGGTCGGGGCCGAGCAGCCTTCGATGTAGTGCACCTGCGAACCCTCGTCGGCGATGATGAGGGTTCGTTCGAACTGGCCCATGTTCTCCGCGTTGATCCGGAAGTAGGCCTGCAGCGGCATCTCCACCTGCACGCCGGGCGGCACGTAGATGAACGATCCGCCCGACCACGCCGAGCTGTTGAGCGCGGAGAACTTGTTGTCGTTGGGAGGGATGATCTTGCCGAAGTACTCCCGCAGGAGCTCGGGATATTCGCGCAGCGCCGTGTCCATGTCGCTGAACAGCACACCCTGGGCCTCGAGATCCTCACGGTTCTTGTGGTAGACGACCTCGGACTCGTATTGGGCGGTCACCCCGGCGAGGTACTTCCGCTCGGCTTCGGGGATGCCCAGCTTCTCGTAGGTGTTCTTGATCGATTCGGGGACCTCGTCCCAGTCGTCGTTCAGTCCGCCCTTCGGCTTGATGTAGTAGTAGATGTCGTCGAAGTCCATGCCGGACAGGTCGCCGCCCCACTCGGGCATCGGACGTCGCCGGAAGCGTTGGTAGGACTTGAGCCGAAAGTCGAGCATCCACTGCGGCTCGCCCTTGAGCCACGACATCTCGCGCAGGATCTCCTCGTCGAGCCCCTTCTTGGGCTTGAAGACATAGTCCTCCTCGTCACTCCAGCCGAGTTGGTACTTGCCGAGATCGACACCGATGTCCGTGGACGCCATGGTTTCTCCTATTTCTCCTACGGAGATAGTAACAATCCCAGCGACCGGTTCGGTAGTGGCAGGCCGGGGAATATCCCGCCTCTCCACGGACGAAACCCGTGACTGGCCACCGCGTCGGCCAGAACACGACGAATGTCGACCGAAACCGGCCACACGTCGTCGGCGACCAGCGACGGAAGATCGCCGTGCACACCGCCGACGACCTCGTCGCCGATGGCGAGGGCGACACCACCCCGCCCGTGCTCGGTTCCTCCACTGTCGTTCTCGTCGATCGCCCGTCCGAACTCGGTGATCACGATCACCGTGACGGGCCCGTCGACCGGGTCGCGTTCGCTGACGTCGGTCCAGAACGCCGCGATCGCCCTGGCCAACCGGTCGAGCTTGCGGGTGAGGGTTCCGCCACGTCCGTCGCCCTGGTCGACGTGGGTGTCGTAGCCGTCGTCGTCGGCGACGACCAGGCGCAGGCCGCGGTTGGCCCGGATCATGTCGGCGGTCGCGGCCAGCGACCGTCCGAGGCGGCCCTCCGGGTAGCCGCGGGCCAGTCGGTCCGCCGACGACATCCAGTCGATGTCCGCCCACTGCGGTGACACACCGGGGCGGCCCGGCTTCGGCCGTTCGGGAGACCAGGTGTCGGCACGAGCCGATGCCGCGCCGGCCCCGACCGCAACGACGGGGCGGGAGACGGCGACGCCCTCGACCATCGGTTGGGCCCCAGATTCGAACGACCAGGCGGCCCTGTCGGTCATCCCTTCGAACCGGAGCAATCGAGCGACCCAGCTCTCGGTCTCGCCCCGGCCGCCGCGATGGAGGAACTCTCGCGACGGCAGATGGCTGCGCACCCCGTCCTCGTGGTCGGGAACACCGACCCCACAGATCACCGCGAACCGTTCGGCTCGACCCGCGCTCTCGTGCAGCGGGGCGAGCGCGGGATGAAGTCCGAGTCCCCGACCCAAGTCGACGGCGCCGTGCCGCTCACCGGGCCGCGCCACCGCGATCGACGGTCGTCGGTCGACATAGGCGCTGTCGGTGTAGGGAATGACGACGCTCAAGCCGTCGAGCCCGCCGTGGAGCTTGACCAACACGACGGTGCCATCGGGCTCGGCAACCCCTCGGCCCTCGGTTCCGACCGCGGGAAAACCGGCCGGAGGCCGCCATCGCGAAGGCGCGCGGTTCGGAACTCGTGGTGGACTCATTGGACTCACCGTGAGTTTCGGCGCCACGACCGGTGACCTGTAGGCAAACCGGCCCGGGTCGGGAGACCTGGTCCGTGCGACTCAGCCCGCGAAGAGACCGTCGACGAGTCCCTGGCAGAGATCTTCGATCCGCTCCGCCGTCTTTCGATGAACCCGCTTGGAACGGCCGTGGGGATCCTCCACCTCGTCGTCGCCGTTGCCGAGAAGGTCCGATGCCCGCCGGGCGGCGGCGAATCGGGCAACTCGCTCGCGCGGGTCGATCGCCGCCGCACCCGGCAGGTCGGTGCGCAACCACGTGACGAACGCGCCGAACGTGTGGACCCGCGCCGACGCCTCGTCGTGCGCGGCCGTGATCTCCCGGACGTGGCGCCGCTCCATCGTCAAGACGAGGCCGATGCCGTCGAGCATCGACGGCTCGAACTTTCGGGATCGATGTTCTCGCACGTCGAGGCCTCGTTCGTCGAGAACGGCGATGACGGCGTCGGATGCCGGTTCGCCGTCGAAGAGGAGGCCGCAGGACGTCACCTCGAGGTCGATGTCGCGAGCCGCGGCCTCCCGCCGCAGGAGATGCTCGGCCATCACCGAGCGACAGATGTTGGCGGTACAGACGAAGAGAACGCGAAACGGAGGGGTCGACATCTCTGCTCAGTCGAGTCGCCGCAGTTCTGCCGCGAACTGGCGGCTTCGCCGAACGTAGGTCTCGACGTTGCGGTCGGAGTGGCCTTCGGACACGGCGTCCTCGCGGATCCGGGCGGGAACACCGAGGGCCATCGCCGCCCGCGGGACGACGACGCCTCCGGGCACCAGCGCCGCCGCGCCGACGAGCGCATGTTCGCCGATCACCGCGTCGTGAAGGACGATCGAACCGGTGCCGATGAGGGCGTGGTCGAGCACCCGGCAACCCTCGAGATGGGCGAGATGACCGACGGTGACGAAGTTCCCGACGGTCGTGGGGAGCTCCGGGGTGCAGTGCAGCACCGCACCGTCCTGGATCGACGTCCCCTCCCCGACCGTGATGATGTTGTCGTCGGCCCGGATGACCGCGTGGGGCCAGATGCTGGCATCGGGGCCGATGACGGCGTGGCCGATGATCGTTGCCTCGGGGTGCACGTAGGCCGAGTCGTGGATGTCGGGAACCCGATCTCCGAGGGCGTAGACCGCCACGTCAGAGGGTCCCGAACTGCCCGAACCCACCCTGGAAGAACAACAGTGGTCCTCGGGAGTCGAGCTCGTCGACCGTGCGGAGCGCCTTCACGAGCCCGACGACGATGGCGTGATCGCCGCCATCGTGAACGGCGTGGATGTCGCAGTCGATCCACGCGATCGAACCGGGAAGCACCGGCGCACCGGTGTGCTCGGTCGTCCACTCGATCTCGGCGAACTTGTCTTCGTCCTTTCCGGCGAAGAGGCCGCACAGGTCGAGTTGATCGTCGCCGAGGACGTTGACGCAGAAGGTGCCGGCTTCCTTGATCCGCTGCCAGGTGGTCGAGTCGTGGGTCGGGCAGAACATCACCAGGGGCGGATCGAGTGAGACGCTGGCGAAAGACCCGATGGTCATGCCGACCGCCCCCTCGTCGTCGGCGCCGGTCACGACGGTGACGCCGGTCGGGAAGTGGCCGAGGACTCGGCGGTACTCGCTGGGGTCGATGGGCATGGCTTCTCCTGGATACACGGGCGTCGATGCGCCGAGTCGATTGGCGCACGGTAGCGCCTCTCCCGGTCGGGATGGCGACGCCGGCGGATCAGGATCCGTGGCGGGAACCGACCGAGAGCTTCAGGCCCTCGGTCGCGCAGATCACGTTGGAGATCCCGCGCGAGATCGCGGTCGCCTCGATGCGTTCGCTCATCTCGTCGAGGTCCTCATCGGTGTGTGACGGGTCGTGGTGGAACAGCACCAGGGTGTGGACGCCCGCCTGGGCGGCGACCTCCACCGCGTATTCGGGGGTGCAGTGACCCCAGGTCGATTTCGCCGCCAGCTCGTCGCTCCACAGTTGCGCGTCGTGGATCAAGACGTCGACGTCGGCGCACAGCTCGAGCACGGCCGGATCGACGTGAGTCGATCGGTCGATCGGCTCCTGATGATCGGGGATGTAGGCGACCGACACGCCATTGCGGGTCACGCGATAGCCGTTGGTCTTTCCGCAGTGGGGCACCGGCCGCGACATGATCTCGGTGCCGTCGAGCTCGAAGTCCGACGAGTGGGCGTCGTGGAAGAGGACCGACGCGGGAAGGTCGCTGACCCGGATCGGGAAGTAGGGCGGGCACATGAACTGCCCGAATGTGTCTTCCATCGAGGCGTCGCGATCGCCGGGCCCGTAGACGTGCAACGCGGTGTTCGCCGATTGGAGCGGGGTGAAGAACGGAAGCCCCTGGACGTGATCCCAGTGGAAATGGGTGACGAGGGCATGGAGGGTGAGGGGATCTTCCGGTGGCATGGACCTTCCCCACGGCCGCATCCCGGTACCGAGATCGAACACGATGGGGTCGTGGCCGGCTGCCTCGAGCGACACACAACTGGTGTTGCCGCCGTAGCGCTGCAACGTCGGGCAGCTGCACGGTGTCGACCCCCGAACACCGTGAAAAGACACGTCGACCGATCCGATGTCGTCCCCCATTGGGGGCCGACCGTACCGAACGGTGGTCGGGTTCGTCGAGAGGGCTGTGACACAAATCTCCTTCTATTGTCAGCTGGACTGCCACCACCGCGTCGTGGCTAGGGTGGCGACCATGACCGAATCGTCTCCGCCACCGCTGCCCGATGGTCTCGTCGCGATCGTGAAGCGGGACTGCCCCACCTGTGTCCTGGTGGCCCCCGTCCTCGAAGACCTCGCCGATCGGGCGAACCTCACCGTGATCAGCCAGGACGACCCCGACTTCCCCGTCCGGGCCGACTGGGTCCGCCACGATCACGACCTGGCCCTCTCTTGGCATCACGACATCGAGACCGTCCCGACCCTGCTCCGGGTGACCGACGGTGTCGCCGACGAGACGGTCGTCGGCTGGTCGCGCGATCAGTGGGAGGAACTGACCGGTGTCCCCGGCCTCGGATCCGACCTCCCCGACATGCGGCCCGGATGCGGCTCCCTCAGCGTCGATCCCACCCGCACCGACGAGCTCGCCGTGCGCTTCTCCGGATCCACGCTGACGAGCCGACGTGTCGAGATCGCGGCCCTCGAGGACGAGTGGGAGGCGATGTACGACCGGGGCTGGAGCGACGGCCTGCCGGTCGTGCCCCCCACCGAGGCCCGGGTGCTCCGAATGCTCGAGGGCACCAGCCGCGCCCCCGACGACATCGTCTCGATCGTTCCCCCCGACCTGGTCGAGTGCACCGTCGAGAAGGTCGCGGTCAACGCGGTGATGGCCGGCTGTCGGCCCGACTACCTTCCCGTCGTGCTCGCCGCGGTGGAGGGCGCCTGCACCGACGAGTTCAACATGCACGGCCTGTTGGCCACCACGATGCCGGTCGGTCCGATCCTCATCGTCAACGGTCCCATCCGGCACGAGATCGGCATGAACAGCGGCTTCAACCTCCTCGGCCAGGGGAATCGCGCCAACAACACGATCGGCCGGGCGCTGCAACTGGTCATCCGAAACGTCGGCGGCGGCAAACCCGGCGGCGTCGACCGGGCGACGCAGGGAAGCCCGTCGAAGATCGGCTTGTGCTTCGCGGAGGACGAGGAGGGCTCGCCGTGGGAGTCGTTCGCGCAGTCCCGGGGATTCGACCCGGACGTCTCGACGGTCACCCTCTTTCCCGGCGAGGGTCCCCGCCTGTTGTTCGACCAGAAGTCGCGGCGGGCCGAGTCGCTCACGAAGCACTTCGCGGAGATGCTCCGGGCCAACACGAGCCCCCGGATGTTGATGCAGTTCGACACCGTCATCGTGCTCTCCCCCGAGCACATGAACCGCTTCCGGGACGCCGGATGGGACCGGGCCCGGTTTCTCGACGAGCTGCGCTCCCATCTGCTCATCGACGGAGATTCGGTCATCGCCGGGGTCGACGGGATCGACGAGGGCATGCCCGACCTCGTCGCGGGCATGCAGATTCCGAAGTTCCCGCCGGACGGCATCCATGTCGTGCACGGCGGCAGCCAGGCCGGCCTCTTCTCGGCCGCCATCGCCGGGTGGGTGACCGGCGAGATGGGTAGTGTCACCGTCACGAAGGAGATCGTCAGATGACCACAGTTCTCGACCCCACCGGCGAGCTCCGGCCCGAGACCCGCGAACGGGTCACCCGGCCCGAGTCGCTCAACGGCCTCACCGTCGCCCTGCTCGACATCAGCAAACCCCGGGGAAACGTCTTTCTCGACCGGGTCGAGGAGAAGCTGACCGGCCTCGGGGCCACGGTGAGACGGTTCTCGAAACCCACGTTCACGAAACCGGCGCCGGTCGATCTCCGCCACGAGATCGCCACCAGCTGCGACGCGGTGATCGAAGCTCTCGCCGATTGAGGCAGTTGCACGACGTGCAGTGTGCACGACATCAACGATCTCGAACGAAGGGGCATCCCGGGGGTCTTCGTGGCCACCATCGAATTCGCCGGCGCCGCCGCCGACCAGTCGAAGTCGCTCGGTCTCGACGTCGCCCACGTGTTGACCGAACACCCGATCCAGGATCGCACCGACGAGGAGATGGTGGCGATCGCCGACGAGGCGATCGCCGGCCTGCTCAGCTCACTGACCGGCCCCGAGTAACCCGCTCTCCGACCAGGCGGATCACCCCTCCCTCCAATTCGATCAGCTCGTCCTCGACGAGGCCGGCGACGACTGCCTCGCCGCGGCCGACGTCGCGACAGCCCAGCACCGAACCGAGCGACCCGACGCCCACGGGCGAACGCCGAAGCGCATCGACCAGGCGACCCCGCAGCTCGCGATCCGAGCCGGTGAACGGTGGCTGGGGTCGACTCGACCCGGCGGAGCCGACGGCCGGATCGTCGCCGATGCCCCGCCACGCGCACCGACCGCGTACCGGACATCGCCCACAGTCCGGTGAGGGCTTCGTGCAGATCATCGCGCCGAGCTCGATCATCCCCTGGTTGTAGAGCCAGCTCTCGCCGACCGGCACGAGGGAATCGGCCCACTCCTGGGCGTCGCGCCGCGCCAGCCCTCGGCCCGCGACGCGCGCCAGCACCCGCCCGACGTTGGTGTCGACCGGGGCGACCGGCGCCTCGAAAGCGAACGCCTGCACCGCCCGGGCGGTGTAGGGCCCGACCCCGGGAAGGGCCAACAGCTCGTCGAGCCCGGAGGGGACCGCACCGGCGTGGTCGCGAACGATCCGGGTCGCGGCCCGATGCAACATCACCGCTCGGCGGTTGTAGCCCAACCCCTCCCAGCCGCGCACGATCTCGGCCTGCGGCGCCGATGCGCACGTCGCCGGGTCCGGGTAGCGCTCGACGAACCCCGTCCAGCGATCGACCACCCGGGCGACCTGGGTCTGCTGCAGCATGATCTCCGCGACGAACACGCGCCACGGGTCCCGGGTTCGCCGCCACGGCAGATCTCTCAGGTTCCCGCGGGCCCACGCCACCACCGTCGATGCGAGCGGCGGCGACGAGGACATGGAGGGATCGTAGGGATCCCGGCCTCAGGTCGGCCACCGGAGATGCCGATGGGACGCCAGGGAGTTCGGTGGGAAGGGCTGGCGTGAACCTCGGTATCCGGCGAAGGGAACTGGCCGACTTCGAGCGCGGCCTGTGGCGGCTCTTCTTCGAGATCCGCATCGCGGGGCTCAGCGCCCTCGGACTGATCGCCCTGTTCCCGGCGTCGGAGGTCGAAGCGATCATCGCGGTCTTCGTGCTCGGCTTCGCCGTTCCGTCGAACATCGCGATGCGAGAGCTCGTCACGCGACTGCGTTTCGTTCCGTGGTGGATGCCGATCGTCGACGCAGCCCTGAGCTCGACCGCGATCGCCATCCAGCCCGAGTTGGCCCCGATCGTGTTGATCGTGATGCTCGGCTCGACGAGCCAGGCCGCGACCGCCGGATGGCGCCCCACGATCCTCGCGACGATCCTCGGCTCGCCGTTCCTGTTCGCGGCCTCGCTGCGCTACGACGTCCAGGGTGGTGTCACCCAGATCCTCGCCTACCTCAGCGTGTCGTTCGGCGTCACGGTCTTCATCGCCGCCATCGCCCACTCGGAACGGCTGGCCCGGGAGAACCGCGAGCAGTTGCTCGCCGGCATCGACGCGATCGTCTGGGAAGCCCACCCGTATCCGTTCGTGGACGCGACGGTGACCGGCAACGCGGTCGAGGTGCTCGGTGTCGATCCCGACACGCTGTCGGGACCCGGCGCCTGGCTGTCGCGGATCCCGGCGTTCGACCGGGCGTCGGTCATCGGTCAGTCGAGGGCGGCGATCGATGCCGGGCGCGACCACGAGCTCAGCTACCGGATCACCGACGCCGACGGCTCGTTGCGTCACGTCCGGGACCGGGTCCGTGTCGTCACCGACGCCGACGGGTCCCCGCTGACCGCCCGCGGCGTGGTGGTGGACGTCACCGACGAGGTCCGGGTGCGGGAATCCAACCGGAACCTCGCCGAGCTGGTCGAACGGGTCCCCGTCGGTCTGGTCGTGGCCCGCGCCGAGCAGGGCGGCGAGTTCACCACGATCACCGTCAACCCGGCCTACGAGCGGCTCACCGGCCATCCGGCCACCGCCCTCGTCAACACGTCGGTGACCGGCGCCCTCGACGGCCCCGGGGCCGCCGACATCCTCCGGCTCATGGTCGACGTCTCGCGCACCGGCCACACCCAGCGGATGGCCGAGGCGGGTGACCTCCGCCGCGACGGTCAACGGATCCTGAGCCTCGAGGCGTTCTCGATCTCGGCCGACCTCGTGGGGCTCAACGTCGTCGACGTCACCGACCGGGTCATCACCGCCCGCACCCTGCGCCATCAGGCCCTCCACGACGAGCTGACCGGGCTCCCGAACCGCGCCCTGCTCGAGGACCGGCTCCGTCACGGCATCGACGCGGCCGGCCGCGACAACAAGCCGGTCGCGCTGTTGCTGCTCGATCTCAACCAGTTCAAGGAGGTCAACGACACGCTCGGGCACGATCAGGGCGACCGTCTCCTCAAGATGGTCGCGGTGCGCTTGCGGGGTGCGCTGCGTGCCGTCGACACCGTCGCTCGGCTGGGAGGCGACGAGTTCGCCGTGTTGTTGACCGACGACGTCTCGCCCCGTCGCACACTTCGGGCTGCCGAACGAATCCAGGCCTGCTTCGACGAACCCCACGAGATCGACGGGATGGCGCTGCAGTGCGGGGCGAGTCTCGGCGTCGCGATCTATCCGGAGCACGGCGAGGATGCAGAATCACTTCGAAAACACGCCGACATCGCCATGTACGCGGCGAAGCGGCGGGGTGGCGGCGTCGCCGTGTACGACCCGGAACGGGACCGGCCGAACCTCGAGCGGCTCACGCTCGTGGGGCAGCTTCGCAACGCGGTCGACAACGGCGAGCTGGTGCTGCACTACCAACCGGTCGTCGAGTTGTCGTCGGCGCGCGTTGTGCGGGTCGAAGCGCTCGTGCGGTGGCATCACCGCGCGCGAGGCCTTATCGGCCCGGGTGAGTTCATCGACGTGGCCGAAGTGTCCGGCGTGATCCGGCCGCTAACCCGCTGGGTTTTCGAACGCGCCGCCGAGGACATCCGCCATCTTCGCAGCGCCGGGCGACCACTGGACCTGGCGGTCAACGTCTCGGTCCGCAACCTGTACGAGCCGGCGTTCGTCGACTCGATCCGAGGGGCCCTCGAACGCACCGGGCTCGACGGCCACCGGGTCACCCTCGAGCTCACCGAGACCCAGGTGATGGACGATCCCCTCCTCGCGCACGGGGTCCTCGATCGTCTCGGTGTGCTCGGCGTGCGAGGTTCCGTCGACGACTTCGGCACCGGCCATTCGAGCCTCTCGAACCTGCAGAGCCTTCCCGTCTCGGAGATCAAGATCGACAAGTCGTTCGTCCTCGCGATGGGCAACGGCGACGAGTCGGCCGCGACGATCGTGAAATCGATCGTCGCGTTGGGGCAGAACCTCGGTCTCGAGGTGGTCGCCGAAGGAGTGGAGACCTCGTCGGCGATGACCCGTTTGTCGATGCTCGGTTGCGACTTCGCCCAGGGCTACCTTTTCGCCCACCCGATGCCGCTCGACGAGCTGCGAAGCTACCTCGACGTCTCCCGAAACGGTGTCGCGTTCTGAGGGGGCAGGCCGGCGACGCGGTCAGGGGGACGCCACGGTGAGACCGTCGTCGGGGCCGAGCCGACCGCTGACGATCCTTTCGGTTCGTTCTGCCGACACGGCCAAGATGTCGGCGATTCCCTCGCGTCCGGGCTCGCCGACGGCGACCCGGATCACATAGCCGTCGCTGCGGTCGACCCAGGTGGGGGTGTACTCGATACCGGTGGCCTTGATCTCACCGGCGTCGTTCTCGAGGAGCGTGACGATCACGATCATGCCGTCCTGGGTGACCGCGGTGCAGCAGTTGGCCGACTGGTTGGAGAGGAAGTTGCCCAGGCCGAACACGACCCATTCGTCGCCCACCTTGTCGATCGGCTGCACCACATGGGCATGGTGGCCGATGATCAGATCGACCTCGTCGCTCGGGAGGATCTCGGCGAGCCATCGGTCCTGCGCGGCCGAAGGGGCCTGCTGGTACTCGTTGCCCCAGTGCAGGCTGACCACGACGAACTCGGCACCGGCGGCCTTGGCGATCCGGGCCTCTTCGAGGATCTGTTCGGGATCGATCAGGTCGACCAGGTATTGCTCGTCGGCCGGCAGCGAGAAGCCGTTGAGCGAGTACGCCGCCGAGATGTGCGCGACCGAGATGTCGTTGACCTCGTAGATCACCGGGGCGAGATCCTGTTCGGCGTCGCGGGCCATGCCGGCCTGGCGGATGGGCAGGTCGTCGAACACGTCGAGCGTCGACCGGACGCCGGCGCTGCCCCGGTCGTAGCTGTGGTTCGACGCGGTGCTGCAACCGTCGTACCCCGCATCGACGGCCGCCTCGAGGAAGGCCCGTGGCGCGTTGAAGACCGGGTAGCCACTGAGGTTGCTGTCGGTGCTCGAGATCGGGGATTCGAGATGGCAGATCGCGAGGTCGGCCGCCGAGAGGATCGGACGGACTTCGTCGAACATCGGGCGGAAGTCCCATCCCTCGTCGGCGTTGGCTGCGCCCGCGGCGACCACCGGGGAATGGGGAAGGAGGTCGCCGGAGAAGGCGAGGGTCGCGGTTCGAGGCGGCGGCACCGTGGTGGTGGTCGTCGTCGTGGTCGTGGTCGTGCTCGTGGTGGTGGTCTCGGTCGAGTCGAGCACCGTCGGCGACACGGATCGCGGCGACTCGTCGGTGGCGATGGTGTTGGCGGCGAGGACACCGCCCGCCGCGAACGCCGAGACGAAGCCGACCACGGTGACGACCCGCGACCAACGAGACCGTGACCGTCGCGTGGTCATCGGAACAGCTCGGGCGCGATCGGACAATCGATGCGGTAGCGGATCTCGTGCACCGGCTGCGGGCCGGCCGGGCCGGCGACCTTGTCGATCAACCCGAGCGGCACGGTCTCGATGTCGTCGTCCCACGGGTCGATGTCGGTTCCCCGGGCGACGACCCACTCGAACATGCGGGTCGGGACGACCCGGCCGATCCCGGCGACGAGCCAGACCGGCACGTCGGCGTGGCGGGCGACTGCGGCTGCGGCCCTCGACCCCGATCGGGCGAGCGCCGCCTGGTCGTGCATGATCTCGGCCTCGAGGAGAACGAGATCGGCTTCCACCGCGGCGGCGCCGACCCCGGCCGGGGGCACGTCGACGACGAGATGATCGCGGGCCTCGAGTTGGCGAACCAGCCCGTATCCCTCCCCCACCGTGTCGGCCACCAGCACCTCCACGTCGGGACGGCGCAGGACCGCGGCCCCGCAGATCTCGGAGGCGCCGATGATCAGCACCGTCGAATCGGCGGGAATGGCGTGGGCCAGCTCCCGAGCCGAGGTGTCGCGCTCGAGCGTGTCGACGGCGTCCCAGGCCTCGGTGCTGGGGTCGGTTCCCGTCACCATGCGGGCCGCGACCCATAGCAGCGGTCCACAGCTCGGGCGCCGTTCGATCAGCTGACGACAGGCGGTCAGCAACTCGACCGGATCGTCAGTGAACGATGCGAGCGCGACCGCGGCCTCCCGGACCAGCGGGGCGGTCGGCGCCTCACCGGCGCGGGCCACGAAGCGGAGCCGCTCGATCGGATGCACCATCGGATCGTACAGTTGGGCCGGGACGCTGATGAGCAGGACGGCGAGATCCTCCCCGATGTGACCTCTCGGCGGCCCGCTGCGCTAGCTTTCTCCTCCGTGGTGACCGCAGCTCTCGACCTCGATCTCCAACCGCTCGACGGCGACGCCCGTCCACTTCGCGAGTGGTTGACGACCTTTCCGCTCGTCGCGGTCGTGCTCGATCCGTTCACCCATGAGAGTGCGTGGATCCTCGATTCCTCGAAGCGGATCCTCGATCACTTCGCCGAGGCCGACTGTCGGGTCTGTTGGATTCTCACCTGTTCGGCCGACGACGGCCACCGCTTCCTCGGCCCCTACGCCGACGACACGCTCGCCTTCGCCGACCCCGATCGGGTCGTCGCGAGAAGTCTCGGGGTCGAGGTCGCCCCGGCGTTCCTCCTCATCCGCCAAGACGGCGCGGTCGTGGCCAAGGCCGAGTCGTGGGACCCGGAAACATGGCGTGACGTGGCCGATGCCGTCGCGACGATGACGGAATGGAGTCGCCCGACGATCCCGTCCGCCGGCGACCCGGTGCCCTACTCCGGCACATCCATCGACGCCTGAGCCGCGCGCCACTCACGGCCGGCCCGAACGATGAGGAGTGGCACTACGATCGCGACGATCAGTGCGTGGGCGACGGTGATCGCCCACCCGACGGCGCCTCGCGCGACGAGGGCCCGTTGAACGACCGTGGTCGTCGCGACCACCACGAAGACGATGCTTGTCACGACGAGCGAGCGACGGGACCACTCGGCCGGGGAGAAGGCGTGGGCGAGACGGTCGACGATGCGGGCCCCCGCGGACGGTTCGTCACTCCGGGTCATGATGCGACCCTAGCGACCACTACCGTGAGGCCATGACCGAGTTCGCCTACTCCGACATCCTGCCCGTCGGGCCCGACTCCACCGAGTACCGCAAACTCGACATCGGTGGCGTCTCGACGATCGAGATCGACGGCACGACCCTGCTGCGGGTCGAGCCCGAGACGCTGCGATCCCTCACCCGAGAGGCGATGCACGACATCGCCCACTATCTGCGCACCGAGCACCTCGAACAGCTCGCGTCGATCATCGACGATCCCGAGGCCTCGGCGAACGACGTGTTCGTCGCCACCGAGCTGTTGCGCAACGCCAACATCGCCGCGGCCGGTGTCCTGCCGATGTGTCAGGACACCGGCACCGCGATCGTCATGGGCAAGAAGGGCGAGAAGGTGCTCACCTTGGCCGACGACGCCGAATGGATCTCCCGGGGCATCTTCGACACCTACACGCAGACGAGCCTGCGGTACTCGCAGCTCGCGCCGCTCTCGATGTTCGAGGAGACGAACACCGGCAACAACCTTCCCGCCCAGATCGAGCTCTACACGAAGCCCGGCGCGACCTACGATTTCCTGTTCATGGCCAAAGGTGGCGGGTCGGCCAACAAGTCGTTCCTCTTCCAGAAGACGAAGGCGCTCCTCAACGACACCTCACTGGTCGACTTTCTCGACGAGGCGCTGCGGGCGATCGGCACGTCGGCCTGCCCGCCCTACCATCTCGCGCTCGTCGTCGGCGGCCCGTCGGCGGAGTTCAACCTCAAGACGGCCAAGCTCGCCTCGGCCCACTATCTCGACACACTTCCCACCTCCGGCGACGCCGCCACCGGCCACGGCTACCGCGACCTCGAGTGGGAACAGCGGGTCCTCGAGCAGACCCGGGAGTTCGGCATCGGCGCCCAGTTCGGTGGCAAGTACTTCTGTCACGACATCCGGGTCATCCGCCTTCCCCGCCACGGTGCCTCCAACCCGGTCGGCATCGCGGTGTCGTGCTCGGCGGACCGTCAGGCCCGGGCGAAGATCACGGCGGACGGCGTCTTCCTCGAGCAGTTGGAGACCGACCCTGCCCGCTTCCTTCCGGAGACCGCGGACGACGACCTGTCGACCGACGTCGTCGAGGTCGACCTGAATCGTCCGATGGACGAGATCCGCAGCCAACTCACGCGGTATCCCGTCAAGACCCGCCTGTCGCTCACCGGCACCCTGGTCGTCGGCCGCGACATCGCCCATGCCAAGATCAAGGAGCGGCTCGACGCCGGCGAGCCGATGCCGGCCTACCTGCGCGACCACGCGATCTACTACGCGGGTCCGGCCAAGACGCCGGAGGGCTACGCGTCGGGATCGTTCGGGCCGACGACCGCCGGCCGCATGGATTCCTACGTCGAGCAGTTCCAGGCGGCCGGTGGATCGCTCGTGATGCTGGCCAAGGGCAACCGATCCCGTCAGGTCACCGAAGCCTGCGCCGCCCACGGCGGTTTCTATCTGGGGTCGATCGGTGGTCCCGCGGCCCGCCTCGCCAAGGACTCCATCCGCAAGGTGAAGGTCCTCGAGTTCCCCGAGCTCGGGATGGAAGCCGTGTGGAAGATCGAGGTCGAGAACTTCCCCGCGTTCATCGTCGTCGACGACAAGGGGAACGACTTCTACGCCGAGGTGACCACGCCGGTGAAGCTCAGGACCTGACCGCCCGGGGCGCGCCCGGGGCCACCAGCGGCCACGGACGCGCCCGTTCGACGTGGAGCGCGAGGTCGAGCAGCAGGGCATCTCGGTGGTGTCGTCCGATGACCTGCATGCCGATCGGCAGCCCGCCGACGGGCTCGACCGGAATCGATATCGCCGGGTTGCCGGACAGGTTGGCCGGAATCGTCAGGGCGCCCATGTCGAGCAGCTCCGGTGAGTTCTTCATCCCGGCGGCGAGAAGCCTCCTCGGTGTCGTGGGGGCGAAGCCGCTCACGACCCTCGCCGCTTTGAGCGCGCCGGCGAAGCTCATCTGCACGAGTCGGTTGCCCCTGGCCAGGTCGATGAACGACTTCTCGTCACTGCTCATCGACGCGTCGGCCGGGAACGCCGGGCCGGGGTTGGCGGACGTGATCACGAAGTCGGCCTGCTCGAACAGCGCGCCCATCGCGTCGTTGGCCTCACGACGGAGCATCTCCCCGGCCGCGGCGACCCGCATGTTGAAGAGGTTCTCCGAGAGTTGGATCCCAACCCGGATCTCGTCGGTCATGTCGGCCGCGCAACCCGGCCAGAGGTCCTCGATCTCGCCGTAGAGGCCGGCGATGTTGCCCATCATCCACTCGCCGCCCATCCGGGGGATCTCCACGGGCAGGTCCAACCGGACCAGACCGAGCTCGGCGACCAGTGCCTCCGCGGCCGCCTCGACCGCCGTGCGGCTCGCGTCGTCGACGGCGACTCCACCGAGGGTTGGGTCGATCACCACGGTTCGACCCCGCAGATCGTGAGAACCGAGATTCCGCTCCCAACCGTCGACGGCCGGCAGGCTGGTCGGGTCGTACGGGTCGTGCCCCGCGGTGACGTCGTAGTAGCGCGCGGCGTCGCGCACCGAGCGGGCGAGACAGCCCAGCACGATCGTGTGGGGGTTGAGCGACGTGTGGGGGCCGCGGGGAATCCGGCCGTAGGTTCCCTTCATTCCAAGCAGCCCGTTGTAGCCGGCGGGGATGCGGATCGAGCCTCCGCCGTCGCCGCCACAGGCGAGCGTGACGAGGCCGCCGGCGACGGCCGCCGCGCTCCCGCCCGAGGAACCGCCGGCGCTGCGGGTGGGGTCCCACGCGTTTCCCGTGACGCCGTTGATCTTGGTGACGCTGACATTGAGCCCGCCGAACTCGCTCGCCGTCGTCGCACCGACCGGCACGATGCCGGCGCCGCGGAGCCGTGTCACCATCGTCGAGTCGTACTCGGAGATCCGGTCCTTGAAGACGAGCGATGCCTCGGTGTAGGGCCATCCCTTCACCGGTTCGAGCTCTTTGATCGCGAACGGAAGGCCACCGAACGGCAATGACACGTCGGCGGCCGCGGCGCCGTCTCGGGCCGCGTCGAAGTCGTGGTGGGCGAACGCGTTCAGGTCGCTCGTCTGGATCGCCGCGATCGTCGCGTCGAGCTCCTCGACCGGCGATCGCTCGCCGGTTCGGAACGCGTCGACGAGTGAGCTGGCGTCGCCCTGCCAGGGGGAATCAGGCACCGCGGGAGGCTAGCGCGGGCCGCCGTTCGTGAACGTCGGATCCCGATCGTTCAGCGGGGCGGCGCCGCCAGCCGGTGGTCGCCGGTGAACAGCCCCCGGGTGAGACCGAGTGCCATGACCGATGCCGTCGTCGCCACGGACCCGAGGACCAGGTACATCACCGCCACCTGCACCCGTACGGCCTCGACCGGTTCGACGCCGGCCAGGATCAACCCGGTCATGGCGCCGGGCAGCGCGATGAGCCCGACCGTCTTGGTCGACTCGATCTGGGGTACCAGCCCGGTCCGCAACGCCTCACGCAGGTGCGGCGCGAACGCGTCGCGTGACGACAGCCCGAGCGCGAGGCGCGCCTCGATGAGGTCGCGATGGTCGTGGGTCTCCGCCACCATCCGACGGGCGACCACGATCGTGGCCGTCATCGAGTTGCCGACCATCACGCCGGCCATCGGCACGATCGCCCGCCCGGTCGGTTCGAACACGCCGAGTCCGAACAACACGCCGAGACTGACCAGCGCGGCGGCAGCGAACGACACCAGGGCCAACGCCATGACGTTCGGCACCTCCGGGGCGCGACGGCGAACCGTCCAGGAGGCCACGAGACACATCGTCACCACCCACAACCATGTCCAGATGAGCGGATCGTCGTCGTCCACCACGATCCGAAGCGCCACACCGACGAGCAACAACTGCACCAGGGCCCGCAGCGCAGCGATGAGGAGGTCACGCTCCACGCCGAGTCGACGAACGAGCGACAGCGCCAGCGCGACGGCGACGAGAATCCCGGAGAGGGCGAGACCGCCCAGCCCGATGTCGGCCAGATCGGTGTTCACAAGGGTCTCCCCACGGCTCGTCGCACCTCGGGCGCGGGATCGGCATCGAGCTCGGCGACCGTACCGGCCGCGGAGATCGACCCGTTCGCCAGCACCACGACACGGTCGGCCAGCCGGCGGAGCTGACCGGTGTCGTGCGACACCCAGATCCATCCGATCCGCGCCTGGCTGTCGGGCTCGGCGAGATGCAGGGCCAGCGCCTCGATCACCTCCGTCGCCTCGGGATCCAGCGAGGCCGTCGGTTCGTCGGCCAGGATCACGCGGGGGCCGGTGGCGATCGTTCGGGCCAGGCACACCCGCTGCTGTTCGCCGCCCGAGAGCTCCGCCGCGTTGCGGTCGAGGAACGAGGGATCGAGCGTGACCAGGCGGCAGAGATCTCCGGCCGACTCCTCGTCGAGGTCGGCGGCTCCCATTCGCAGGTTGTCGATCACCGATCCGGGCGCGACCGTCGGGCGCTGGAACACCATGCCCACCTCGCGACGATGCCGCAACACGTCGACATCGGCGAGGGAGGTCCCGTCCCAGCGGATCGTGCCCTCGGTCGGCACATCGAGGCGGTTGAGCAGACGCAGCAGGCTGCTCTTCCCCGATCCCGACGCGCCGGCCACGACCGTGATGCCGACCGGGGAGAGATCGACGCTGACACCGGCCAACCGGGGATTCGCACGCTCCCCCGCCCAGACGTCTCGCAGCTCGAATCCGGTGTCGCTCACTCCGCCACTCTGCCCCAGTTTCGGCCCGCCGGAGCGTTCCCGACCCCGACCGTGTGGCGGCGCTGTGCGAGCCTGGCGGGATGAAGGTACGAATCGGGTACGGCATCGGGGCGATCCCCCGGCTATTGGGCGAACCCCACGGGCTCGGGCGTGTGGTCGATGACCTCGACCGTCTCGGCTACGATTCGCTCTGGTTTCCCGAGCGCATCAACAGCCCCCAGCTCGATCCGATCGTGGCGATGGCATTCGTGGCCGGGCGCAGCGAACGGCTCCGGTTCGGGCCTGCGGTGTCGGTCGTGCCGGGTCGCAACCCGATCCTGATGGCCAAGATGTTGGCGAGCCTCGACGTCATCTCCGGCGGGCGCTGCCATCCGGCGCTCGGGCTCGGCATCGCCAACACCGCCGAACATCAGGCCTTCCAGGTGGAACGCACCGAACGGGCGCCGTGGTTCGAGGAGGCCATGCCGCTGATGCGGCGACTCTGGACCGAGGACGAGGTCGACCACGACGGCGAGCGCTTCACGGTGAAGGGAGCGCGGGTGCTGCCCAAGCCCGTCCAGGATCCGTTCGAGGTCTGGCTCGGTGGGCAGGCGCCGTCGGAGCTGCGACGAACCGGCCGACTGGCCGACGGCTGGCTCGCGTCGTTCACCACACCGCGCCATGTCGCCGACGGGATCGAGATGATCGAGGAAGCGGCCGCCGAGGCCGGACGGACGATGGATCCCGGCCACTACGGCGTGTTGATCCCGTACCTTCCGGGCGTGGACGAGTCGGAGATTCCCGACGTCGTGAGGGATCGGGTCGCCGCTCGCAAACCCGATGCCGACCCCCGCGACGTGGTCGCGACCAGCCACGATCGGATCGTCGCCCTCGTGAAGGAGCACATCTCGGTCGGCGCGTCGAAGTTCGTGCTGTTCCCGTTCGGGGAACCCGCCGACTGGCACGCCGAGCTGGAGGCCCTCGCCGACGCGGTGCTGTCGCTGCAGACCTGATCAGGCCCGCAGCAGACCGAGGCGATCGTAGTCGGCGCCGAGGATCTCGTCGGTCGGGCCGCCGAGCCAGTCGAGGGCGGATGCGTACACCGAGAGTGTGTCGACCGCCGTCGGGAGATCGCCGTTGACGAGGTTGGCGAGGTCGAGCTCGCCGACGATCCGGCCGCCGGCGACCTCGGGACCGAACAGGAACTGACACCCGCCGTTCCCGTGGTCGGTGCCACCCGAACCGTTCTCGGCAACCCGACGACCGAACTCCGAAGTCGTCATCAACATGACCCGGTCGGCGTTGCCGTCGGCCTCGATGCGGGTGAGGAAGGAGGCGATGCCGTCGGCGACGTCGCGAAGCAGGTCCTGGTGCCTGGCCGCCTGGTTGGCATGGGTGTCGAACCCGTTGATGCCGACGGTGATCACCTGCGTCCCGATGCCGAGGTCGATGATGCCGGCCGCGGTCTGCAGCAGGGTTCCGGCCGTGGCCTGATCGCCTCGCCCGACGCCGACCGGATCGCCCTCGCCACCTCCCGACACCGAGGCGAGCAGATCGACAGCCGACAACGTGGATGGGATGGCGAACTGGGCGTTGGCCAGATAGGGCTCGGCGGCCAGGGGCGCCGACGTCGCGAGGAAGGCGGCGACGAGGGCGTCGTTGTCGGCTCCTTTAATGGTGCGCAGCGAGAACAACTCCGGCGAACGGACAACGGTCGAGATGGTGTTCAGGCCGACCAGCGACGGACCGCCGCCGCCGAGAGCGATCGCCTTCAGCGGGTCGTTCTCACCGTCGAGGGTGGCGTCGAGCCAGCGTCCGAGCCAACCGGTCTGCGAGGTGGCACCCGGGACGCCGGTCCACCACGTGTCCATCGCCTTGAAATGGGAACGACTCTGTTCGGTCATGCCCGATCCGGCCACCGCGAGCATCGTGCCCGCGTCGAAGTAGGGAGCGAGCGGGGCGAGCGCGGGATGCAGGCCGTAGTCGGCCCCGGAGAGCGTGACGATGTCGGATTCTGCGATCGCCAACGCGGGACGGCGATCGCGGTACCGGCCGTCGCTGCTGACCAGCGTGTTGAGCGCGTCGTTGCCGCCGGCCATCTCGAGGACCACGAGGACCCGTTCGCCGGCCGCCGCGCCCGAGCCGGCGCCGAGCGTCGTGGTCGTTGCCGGGATGGTCGTGGGTGGCGCCGTGGTGGTCACGCCGGCGAGACGGGATGCCGACTCGTCGACGCGGTCGCGGACGAGCGCGGCCCACGCCGCGCCGCCGGCCGCCGCGGCCCCCGCGACCCCGCCGGCGATGCCGATGAACTTCCGGCGGGAGAGCGGCCCGGCCGGCGAAGGGGGTCGACCGTCTCCGGCGGGCGGCGTGTCGCGCTCGGCCGACGCGGCCGGAGGTGTCGCCGGGGCCGACGGCGGCATCGCCAGCCGTGATGGCTCCGGCGGACCACCGAGGGGCACGCCGGGTTCCGGGGTTGCCGGAGGTGCCGGGTCCCACCGGGGCCGGGGACGGGGATTGTCGGGGCTGTCGTCGGTCATGGTCGCTCTCTCAGCGGATCAGGAGTTCGGGGGACGCGAGGGCGATGGCGAGCACCGCCTCACCGGGACGGGGGGCGGCCGAGCTCGGGAGGTCTCGCAGCGCGGCGATGGTCGGGTCGCTGAAGCCTTCGGGCCGGAGCAGGAGATCGGCCAACTCGTCGTAGTCGCCACCGGCCGCCGCCGCCAGAACCGGCGAGTCGTCGGGTGTCGTGCGGGCCAGGGCGTTCGCCATCGTGAATCGGCCGGCGGTCGACGACGAGGCGAGCCAGGTGGCGGCGCCCGGGTAGCCCCCGACGTTGGGTGGGAGGCCGGGCACCTGACCCATCTGCCGAAGGAGACCGGCGAGGATGCGCGGTGCGATGTCGGCACCGGTTGCCTTCAGCGCGGCGATCGTCCAGGGCACGGGTGCCGTCACCTGGGGCGAACCGGCGCCGTCGATGCCGGCTTCGAGCATGGCTCGGGCCATCGGGGCGACCTTCAGATCGTTCGCCGCGAACGTGGCGGCGAGGGAATCGATCGTGGCATCGTCGACATCGCCGAGGAAGTGGCGGGCCATCTTGCCGGCGATGTACGTGGGGACGGCGGGATGCGCGACCGCGGTGTCGACGACCGCGTCGACACCGGTCACCCCGGGAGTGCCGAGGAAGGTCTGCGGTGTCGGGTCGTGACGTCGGGGCACGAATCGGGCCTGGTAGCCGAAACGTCGGGCGACGACCCATCCGGTGAGCGCCACGGCGGCGGCCCGCACGTCGTCCTCGGTGTAGTTGCCGATGCCGAGCGTGTAGAGCTCGAGGAGCTCGCGGCCGTAGTTCTCGTTGGGTGACGCGCCGGTGGAAGTCGTCCCGTCGAGAAAGATCAACATCGCCGGGTCGGTGGTGACGTCACGGATCAGCTCGCGGAAATCGCCGAACGCCGAGTCACGGAGCAGTTCGAGATGGTCGAGCAGGGCGGGTAGGTAGCGCACGACTTCGGCCGACACCGCGAAGTGGTCGTGCCAGAACCACGCGATCGAGTTCTCGAAGGGACGGTCGGTGGTGACGAGATGGCCGAGCCACGAGGCGAGCACCTCCAGGCCCTGTTCGCGTCGGTTCTCGTTGTCGTCGACATACTCGAACCCGTCCCACGGGGAGGATTCGGGGCCGACACCGTTGCCGTCGGGATCGAGGAGCACATCGATCACCGCGTCGGTACCGAGGGTCTCCAGCTCATCGAGCTGCCCGGGTCGGAGGCCCCATGCGGCCCGTCGGGCCAGCCAGGCGATCTCGACTCGGGTGGAAGATGCGTGCGTGGTCACACGACAACCATCGGCCGGGGATGTGTGGAGAGTATGAGGAGCCGATCAGCGACCGATCAGCGGTCGGCGCCAACCGACCGGGTCGAGAGTCGGTCGAACGCGTCGGTGAGATCGCCGATCAGGTCGTCGATCGATTCGATGCCGACACTGAGCCGGATCAGGTCGGCGGGGACCTCGAGCGGTGAGCCGGCCGCCGATGCGTGGGTCATCGCCCCGGGGTGTTCGATCAACGACTCGACCGCCCCCAACGACTCGGCCAGCGAGAACACGCGGGTGCTCGCCGCGAACCGCATCGCCGCGGCCTTCCCGGCCCTGAGCCGGAACGAGACCATCCCCCCGAATCTCTTCATCTGTCGTGCCGCCGCGGCATGGCCGGGGTGGTTCGGAAGGCCCGGGTAGAGGACCTCGGCGACCTCGTCGCGGCGCTCCAGGAAGTCGGCGATGTCGGTCGCGTTCTCACAGTGACGGTCCATCCGCACCGCGAGCGTCTTCAACCCACGCAGGGTCAGGAAGTTGTCGAACGGACTGCCGACCGCGCCGATCGCGTTCTGGAGATAGGCCAGGCGTTCGGCCAGCTCGTCGTCGTCGAGCGCGAGGAACCCGCCGACGACATCGGAATGCCCGCCGCAGTACTTCGTGGTGGAGTGCACGACGACATCGGCACCGTGGGAGATCGGCTGTTGGAGATACGGCGTGGCGAAGGTGTTGTCGACCACGAGAATGGCCCCACCGGCGTGGGTGACCTCGGCAATCGCGGTGAGGTCGACCACGGTGAGCAATGGGTTGGTCGGTGTCTCGGCCCATACGACCTTCGTCTCGGGTCGCATCGCGGTCGCGAGGGCGGTGGGGTCGGTCAGGTCGACGGCGGACCATTCGATTCCCATCGGGGCGAGCACCGCGGAGATCAGCCGATAGGTGCCCCCGTAGGCGTCGTCGCCGAGGACGATGTGGTCGCCGGGTGACAGCGTGCGCAACAAGGTGTCCTCCGCGGCCATGCCCGATGCGAAGGCGAGGCCGTGAGCCGCTCCCTCGAGCGACGCGAGACAGGCCTGGAGGGCAGCACGGGTCGGATTGCCGGTGCGGGAGTACTCGTAGCCGCGGTGCACCCCGACGTCTTCTTGGACGAACGTGGTGGCCAACGAGATCGGTGTGACGACGGCGCCACTGGTGGGGTCGTGGGGTTGTCCGGCCCGGATCGCCCGGGTCTCGAAGCCCCACGATGCGGCATCCGCGAAGAGGTCGTCAGCCATGGTTGGTCGCTTTCGAGAGGAAGGAGAGCACGTCGCCGCTCGAGATGACCGCCCGGGGCCGGCCGCCGTCGAGCACGAGGAGCGCCGAGCAGTTCTCGAGCATCTCGACGGCGAGCGCCACCGGCTGGCCCGACCCGATCGTGCGCAGCTTCGGGCTCATGATGTCTTCGACGGTCTTGTCGAGGACGGCGTCGGTGTCGAAGGCGAGATCCATGAGCCGCAGCTCGCTCACCGATCCCATGACCTCGGCCGCGGCCAGCGGCATGTCGTTCTTGGCGACCGGTAGTTGTGACACGCCGTGCTCGCGCATGATCTGCGCGGCTTCCCGCACCGTCTGATGGGGTTGGACGTAGAGCAGTTCGGGAAGGCCTTCGCGACGGGAACCGAGCACGTCGGCCACGACCGGACCGTCGGCCCGCAGGAAGCCGTAACCGGCCATCCATTCGTCGTTGAACACGGTCGACAGATAGAGACGTCCGTTGTCGGGTAGGAGGACGACGACGAGATCGTCGGGGCCGAGATCCTCGGCGACCTGGAGCGCAGCATTGACTGCCGTGCCGCACGAACCGCCGATCAGGAGCCCTTCTTCCTGGGTGACGCGCCGGGCGGTGAGAAACGAGTCGCGGTCGCTGACCGCGATGGTCATGTCGACCAGGTCGGCGTGGTAGGTCTCGGGGAAGAAGTCCTCCCCGACGCCCTCCACCAGGTACGGGCGGCCGGAACCTCCGGAGAAGACGGACCCTTCCGGGTCGGCGGCCACGATCTTGATGTCGGGGTTTCGTTCCTTGAGGTAGCGGCCGACGCCGCTGATGGTGCCACCGGTGCCCGCGCCGGCCACGAAGTGGGTGATCTTCCCGTCGGTTTGGCGCCAGATCTCCGGTCCGGTGGTGTCGTAGTGGGCCTGCGGGTTGGTGGGGTTGTGGTACTGGTTCGGTCGGAACGCGCCGGGGATCTCGTTGACGAGCCGCTCGGCGGTCGAGTAGTAGGAGGCCGGGTCCTCGGGTGCGACGGCGACGGGGCAGACGACGACCTCGGCACCGTAGGCGCGCAACAGGTCGACCTTCTCGGCGCCGACCTTGTCGGTCATCACGAAGATGCAGTTGTAGCCCCGTTGGGCGGCGACGATCGCCAGGCCGATGCCGGTGTTGCCCGACGTCGGCTCGATGATGGTGCCCCCCGGCTTCAGCAGACCGTCGCGCTCGGCGGCGTCGATCATGGCGATGGCCGGCCGGTCCTTGGAGCTGCCACCGGGGTTGGTCGCTTCGACCTTGGCCACGACGGGGCAGGCGAGGCCCTCACCGACCCTGCGCAGCCGGACGAGCGGTGTCTCACCGACCATGTCGAGAACCGAATCGAATATCTCCATACGTCCCCCTGGCGGGCGCTCGCGATCTACTGCCGATTCTCGCACGTCGTGCGCACTCCGCCTGTGCAACCGGGATGTGTCACCCGTGATTCCCGTCGGATAGTTTCTGACGGTCTGTCAGATCCCGAAGGGGCCCACCCGCATGTCCAGCGCCGCACTTCTCTCCGGCGTGCGCGTGATCGAATCGAGCCTGCTCGGGCCCGGTCACGTCGCCACTTTCTTCGCCGATCTCGGCGCCGACGTCATCAAGGTCGAGTCTCCGGCGGGTGACTACATCCGCCAGATGACCTGGCCGATGATCGGCGACATCTCCCTGCTGCATCTCCACACCCATCGCGGCAAGCGCAGCATCACCCTCGATCTCAAGACCGACGAGGGCAAATCGGTCTACAGGGATCTGGTCGCGACCGCCGACGTCGTCGTCGAAGCCATGCGGCCCGGCACCCTGTCCAAGCTCGGTCTCGGCTACGAGGAGCTGAAGGCGGTCAACCCCAAGATCGTCTTCGCCACCTTGTCCGGCTATGGCGCCACCGGCCCCTATCGCGACATGCCGAGCCACGGAATCGCCTACGACACCTGGGCCGGCATCGTGCAACCGGTCACCGACGACGAGGGTTTCACGCGCATCCCGCCGACGATGCCCAACGTCGGCATCAACGTCGGCCCGATGGTCGGCGCGATCGCGATTCTCGCCGGGATCATCAAGGCCCGCGAAACCGGTGAGGGTTGCGAAATGGAGATGGCCCAGTCCGACGCCGCCGCCTACATGGATTGGTACCGGATCGAATCCGAACGCGCCTACCTCCGCCCCGACGATGAGGTGACCGGCAACCCGTCGGACGACTACGAGCGGCGCCCCGCCGGCCTGGCGGGAATG
The DNA here is from genome assembly GCA_024276495.1 of Actinomycetes bacterium. Lineage (GTDB taxonomy): Bacteria > Actinomycetota > Acidimicrobiia > Acidimicrobiales > Aldehydirespiratoraceae > JAJRXC01. Next base: position 8,888 of record JAJRXC010000077.1, on the reverse strand, counting down.
TGGGAGGGCGTGCGCTACCAGATGTACGAAGCGGTCGACGGCCACGTGCTGTTCATGGCGTCGGAGCAGGCGTTCTGGAAGAACTTCTGTGCGGGCGTCGACCGGATGGACCTCTTCGAGCGCTGGCCCGGCTCGAAGTTCGCCGACCACGCCCGGGGCAACACCGAGCTCCAGCGTGAGCTCCAGCAGATCTTCCTGACCAGGACCTGTGCGCAGTGGCTCGACTTCGCCAACGAGCACAACACCACGATCGCCCCCGTGAACACCCCGGCCAACATCGGCGACGACCCCCAGTTCCAGGCCCGGATGGGCTTCTACCCGATCGACGAGGTCGGCTGCGAACAGCTACCACTGCCGGTCTTCGTCGACGGCGACCCACTCCCGTGCCCCACCATGGCCCCCACCGTCGGCCAACACAACGACGACGTCATGGCCGAGGTCCTTGGGAGGTCCGCCGAGGAGATCGAAGCCCTGAAGGCAGCCGGCGCCTTCGGCTGAGCGGTCAGCAGACGACTTCGACCTCCGCGGACTCAAGGGGAACAAACGCAGCAATCACTCCTCCTTGCTCATCGAGAAGGGACAGCGTCGTCGCGCCGGGTCCCTCGGTCGTGGCCCACGCGAAGAAGAGCTTCCCTGGCGTATCAATCAGGTCGGTGAGCTGAGCTGCCTTCTCCGTGTACTCCCCCGAATGTGTGAGTCGAACCGCATCGACACACGCCGGTGCCACTCCTGCGACGAGTAGACCATCGCCGATCACAGATTCATTCCCCAGTCTGAGTTTCACTGTTGAGCCGGGACTGCACCCCGCCAGGTCGAATCCGGAATCCAGCAAGGTTGCCCATATACAGACCCCGCCGGCGTCCGCTCGAACTTCCCAGGCGATGTCACGATCGCGCCCGACGATGAGCGCCGCCTCGATTCCCTCCGGAAGCTCGGGGATGATGGGGACCGGGCCCTCGGCGAAGGCTCGCCGTTCGATCTCGGCGCCGTCGGCCGCCAGAGCGACCAACTCGTAGTCGCCGTCACCCGGGCGAAGCGGGATCAACAACCCGACCACTCGAGTTTCGATCGACTGCGGCGAGTAGATCTCGAGATCGACCGAAGCCCCGTCGGGCGACTCGAGAACCAGCCGGTCGACACCGTCGCCGATCGGACCCCAGACCTCGACCCACCGTTCCTCCACGGAGAAGCTGACCGAACCGATCCCCTGTGTCGCGGGGACCCCGTCGGCGATGGAAGTCGAGCCGGTACAGCTCGTGTGCACGGGATCACCGAAATCGACCGACAGGCACAACGAGAGCGACCGGTCGATCATCAACTGCCACCTGAGCGACTGGTCGTCGGCCTCGAACTCGCCCTGTGCCATCAACTCGATCTCGCCTCGGTTCTGCGCGGCCGCCGCCACGAGTTCGGCCCAGCGGGCTTCGTCGATCTGGACCAGCTCTCCCGCTATCTCGACCGCGCTCAGCCCACCCGCCACTGGTCCGTCTCCAATCGCCAGCGAGAGGACAACTCCCCCCTCTGACCAGATCAAGCGTTCGGTGGTGTTGAGACCAAACGGGGACAGCCCGGGAGATGTGGAGAGCCAGCCTCGCTCACCGCGCACCTCCACAACTTCGGCATCCGGCGCAAAGAAGTACCGCTGGAGCCGCAGAACCTCCGGCCGCGCTTCCTCGGCGTAGAGCGACACCGGCCTCTCCGCACCTCCCATCGCGGGGGAGTAGGTGAGAATCCAGCTCACGGAGCCCATCCGAGGGGAGGCAACCGGCAGCGTGTCGGTGTCGATCACGAGATCGAGCGGCGAGTCGAACGACACCTCGGGGCCATCGAATTCAAGCGACTCCGCGATATCCACGAGTTCCTCCTGGGTCATCGACCGGCTCGACACCATCACAACCAGTTCGTTGGTTTCGCGCCATCGGACATCGCTGCGGAATCCGAGTTTGAGCATCGTCGGGTCGATCCGGCCGGCCTTGCCTCGGACGGTCGTTCTCTCGCCAAAGAGCTCACCGGCAAACTCCTCAGCCTCGACGAGCGTCACGATCACGAGATCCGCCTGGGCGAACGGGTCCTCCGGAGTACCGCGGCCGTAGACCTTCGTCGTGGCCGTGGGGAAGTCGGCGTCGTCACCGGCAAGATCGGCCGCGACAATGGGATCGAAATCGCCCGAAGTCGGCCACTCGAGGCGAAAGAACTGCTCGTCGCGGGCGCCTCCGGTGTCGACGGCCAGCCCCTCCCCCGCCGTCTCGGGTCCGACGACTGTCGGGGTGGAGTCGTCGCCGGACTGCAACATGACGACACCGACCACGGGCAGCAGCACGCCCAGCGCGAGGCCGAGCACGACCGGGCGACGGCGGCGACGGGCCACGAGGTCGGGAACGGCAAGGCGACGCACGCTGTCATCGGCGGCTTCCACACTGCGGCGGGCGAGTTCTTCGAAGTCGTTCATGAGAGATCCTCGGGGGTGAGGCGCTCGGCGAGAGTGGCACGGGAGCGGTGCAGGTGGGTCTTGACGGTCCCTGACGCGATGTCGAGAATGTCGGCGATCTCGTCGACGGGGAGGTCGTCGAGATAGTGCAGGACCACGACCTTGGCCTGCTGAGTCGGCAGGCTTCGCACCGCGGCCCAGAACGCCTCGGCCGACTCGGGCAACACGGCCGGCAGGTCGCGTTGGCGCCCGATGTGACGGGCGTAGGCCCTCGCCTCTGCTCCGGCCCGCCGAAACCGCGAACGGGCCTTGTTCATCGCGACCTTGCGGACCCAGCCGCCGGGGTCGTCGTAGGTCGAGAGCGTGCCCCACCGGCGATGGGCTTCGAGAAACGCGTCCTGGGTCAGCTCCTCAGCCGCGGTGCGACTGCCCGAAAATGTGTAGACGAGCGCCACGACCCGGCGGTACTCGCGGTGATACCACTCGTCGAACGAGTGCAGTTCGGGCCCGGCGAACGGATCGTCGCTCACCGCCGCGCCGTCGAGTGTCGGATCCGCATTCACGTGAGTATCACGCACACGGCACCCGGCCCGGTTGACATCGGAGCCAACTCTTCGTGAACAGGCACGGTTTCCCTCGCCCGCGTCACTCACTCGGGCCATGATGAGGCCGTGACCGAGAGATGGGGTGTCGGGTGGTTGGCGGATCCGCTGCGCCGCGTCGGGCGGCCGTTGATCCGGCGCCTCTACGACGCCGACATCTCCGGTGCCCACAACATCCCGGCGCACGGCCCCGCGATCCTGGCACCGAATCACGTCTCGTTCTTCGACACGCCGATGGTGATGTTGTCCGCACCGCGCCGCGTCTTGTTCCTCGGGAAGGCCGAGTACATGGACAGCTGGAAGACGAGATACCTCTTCCCCGCCGTCGGCATGGTGCCGATCCGTCGCCAACAGGCCCGGTCGTCGATGGCCGCGCTCGACACCGCTGCCGCGCTCCTCGACAACGGCGAGCTGCTCGGCATCTACCCCGAGGGCACCCGGAGCCGCGACGGCTGCCTCCACAAGGGTCACACCGGGGTCGCCCACCTGGCCCTGCAGACGGGAGCGCCGATCATTCCGGTGGGCCTGGTCGGCACCGACGAGGTCCAGCCGATCGGTCGCAGCGTGCCCCGCCGCACCGGCAAGGTGACGATTCGCTTCGGCGAACCGATCGACCCGGCCCGCTACCTCGGCGGCGCCAAGAGACGGCGTCGTCAGCAGATGACCGACGACGTGATGGCGGCGATCGCGACGATGACCCCACAGCAACGTTCGTCGGAGTTCGCCGACGACGAACCGCCGCTGATCCGGGGAGGATCCGAGTCCGTCTATCAGGTCCACCGATTCCGCACCTCGGGCGACGGCTGGGCCGCGAGCGCCCGCCGCAGCGTCACCGAGGCGTGTACGCGCTACGACGACGCCCGGGTCGGACAGGTCAAGGGGCTTCGTCTGGTTCTCGACCCCGACGGCATCTCGTTCCAGACCGATCTCGCCGTCTCCACCCGCTACCAGCCGACCCACGACCATGGAGGAAAGTGATGGAGGACCGCGTCTATCAGGTGATCGAACTGATCGGATCGAGCAGCGACTCATGGGAACGAGCCGCCCAGAACGCGGTGAAGGAGGCGAGCAAGACCTACGACGACCTCCGCGTCGCGGAGGTCGTCGAGATGGACGTGCTCATCGAGAACGGCAACGTCATCGCGTTTCGCACCAAGCTCCGCCTCAGCTACAAGCAGGGATGAGCAGCCCGCTCATGGCGATGGGGTCGACGGGGTCCGGTCCTCGGGATCTCCTCGCCGAACCAGCGGGAACCAGAACATCGTCGCGAAGGTGAGCGCGAGGAGGGCCAACTCGACGATGGCCACGACGCGCACCCCGAACAGGTCGCGGCGGTAGAGCACCGTGTCGACATAGTGGAACGACACGACGCGGACCGCAGCGAAGCCCGCGAGCGTTCCCAACATGACCGCCGCCGGCAGAAAACGCCGGTGCCGGGCCGGAACCCGCCAGGTCGACACCAAGACGCTGACGGCCCAGACCCCGGCAACCGTGCCGACGATCAGCGCCTGGAACGCGCGCCTGATGTCGTACCAGCCGCCCGACCGGATCCGGTCCCGGCCCACATCGGAAACGACATCGCCGATGTCGACGGCCCGCGAAGCCGCCATCACAGCGAGCAGCAGCGCGCTGAGATACCAAAACGCCGGCCAACAGCCTTCGCTGGGGCTCGACGTCGATCGCTGTTCTCGCCGACCCGAGACCAACGCCGCCATCGCGACGACGACATAGCCGGCGAGTCGCAATCCTGCGGAATCCAGCAGCTCGGTCAACGGGCCGGCATCGCGACGCCGAACACGAACCCTTCGTAGCCGGCGGCCGCGACCTCGTCGCATCTCTGCTTGTAGTCGAGAAAGCCGGGGAGTGGCATGAACACGCGGGGCTTGCCCGGAACGTTCGTGCCGAGATACCAGGAGCTGCAGCCGTTGAACAGGGTGAGCTCGGCGACCGCGTTGACGTAGGCGACCCAGTCTGCCTCGGCGTCGGCCTCCGGCTCGATCGTGGCCAGCGCCTCCGTGTGCATCTTCTCGATGACGTCGCGGATCCATTCGACGTGCTGCTCGATGGCGACGACCATGTTCGTCAGCACCGATGGGCTTCCCGGTCCGGTGATCATGAACAGGTTGGGGAAGTCGTTGACCTGGAGCCCGAGGTAGGTGAGTGGCCCGGCCGCCCATTTCTCCTTGAGGGCCAGGCCGCCCCGGCCCCGGATGTCGATCCGGTCGATCGCGCCGGTCATGGCATCGAACCCGGTGGCGAACACCACCGCGTCACACTCGTGGACGGTCCCGGCCACTTCGATCCCGGTGGCGGTGAGCCGTTCGATCGGCGAACCACTCAGGTCGACCAGTTCCACGTTCTCCCGGTTGTAGGTCTCGTAGTAGCCGGTGTCGACACACATGCGTTTGCAGCCGATCACGGTGGCGGGGCTCAGTCGACGCGCCAACTCAGGATCGTCGACGATCTCTGCGATCTTCTCGCGCACATAGTCGGCGGCGGTGTCGTTGGCGGCGGGAACGAACATCAAGTCGTTGAACGATCCGAGAAAGGCCAGACCTCCTGCGGCCCAGCGCTCGTCGTAGACCCGACGTCGCTCCTCCTCGTCGACCTCGAGCGCGCCGACCAGCGGCGCGGCGAGGTGGCCGCCGAACCCCGTGCCGGTGTTGCGGGCGACCTCTCGCCATCGTGGATAGTCGGCCTTGACCTGTTCGACCTCGGCCGGGTCGAGCGGGCGGTTGTGGGCCGGGACCGCATACGCCGGAGTTCGTTGGAAGACGATCACCCGGTCGGCCTGCTCCGCGATGAGCGGGATCGACTGGACCGCTGACGACCCCGTGCCGATCACGGCCACGCGCAAACCGGTGAAGTCGACGCCCCCACGGGGCCACTGACCGGTGTGGTACGTCGGCCCGCCGAAGTCGTCGACGCCGTCGATCGCGGGCAGGTTGGCCGCCGACAGGCACCCGGTGGCCATGATCAGGAAATGGCAGGAGATCATCTCGTCGTTGTCGGTCGTCACCACCCACCGGCTCGCACCCTCGTCGACGGCGGCCGACACGACCCTCGTGTCGAAGGTGATGTCGCGGGACAGGTCGAGCCGCTCGGCGACGAACTCGAGATACCGCAGGATCTCCGGCTGTGTCGCGTAGCGCTCGGTCCAGGTCCACTCCCGGGCGATGTCATCGTCGAATCCGTAGGAGTACTCCAGGCTCGGCACATCGCAGCGGGCCCCCGGGTAGCGGTTCCAGTACCAGGTGCCGCCGACCCCCGAGCCGGCTTCGATCACCCGACAGGACAGACCGAGACCCCGCAAGGAGTGGAGCATGTAGAGACCGGCGAACCCGGCCCCGACGACCACCGCATCGACATCGACATCGTCCGACATGGGTGCAGGATCGCACCCGGTTCGCCCTGCTTGCCAGTTCCGCGTCGGGCCTGCGAGGGTGAGCGCCATGTCTCGCACCACCTCGTCTTCGCGTGATCGACTGTCCACCACCGGGGTGTGGTTCTTCACCGACATGCTGACCACCGACGAAACCGGCGAGCTCGCGGCGAGGATCGAGGCGCTCGGCTACTCGGCGTTGTGGATCCCCGACACCTTCGGACGCGACCCGTTCGTCAACGCGACGATCCTTCTCGACGCGACCGAGACACTGGTCGTCGCCACCGGCATCGCCAACATCCACATGCGCCATCCCGGCATGATGAAGCAGGGGGCGTGGAGCCTCGCCGAGCTCTCCGGTGGTCGGTTCGTGCTCGGGCTCGGGGTCTCGCACGCACCGATGGTCGAGGGCCTCCGCAACCTCCCGTACGACAAGCCGATCGCGACGATGCGGGCGTATCTCGACGCGATGGAATCGTCGATGTACATCGGCGTGGCCCCCGAGGAGGAACCGCCGGTCGTGCTCGCCGCCCTCGGCCCGAAGATGCTGGCGTTGGCCGCCGAGAAAACCGATGGCGCCCATCCCTACTGGACGACGCCCGAGCACACCGCCCGGGCCCGCGAGATCATGGGCCCCGACGCGTGGTTGTGCGTCGAGCAGAAGTGTGTGCGCACCACCGATGCCGAGATCGCCCACGACACGACCCGGCAACAACTCGGCATGTACGCGGACCTGCCCAACTACCGCAACAACTGGCTGCGGCTCGGCTTCACCGAAGCAGAGATCGAGGATCGGGCCCCGAGGTTCCTCGACGCGGTGATGGCCTGGGGCGACGACGCCGCTATCGCCGAACGCATCCAGGCCCACTACGACGCCGGTGCCACCCACGTGTGCATCCAGCCAATCGATCCGGCGAACCGTTCCCAACCCGACTGGGGCCTGCTCGAGGCGCTCGCCCCCGGGGGACGATGATGCGCGCGCCCCGCGGCATCGACGCCGAGCCGGTCAGCGCGTGGATCCTCGACCGTCGACCCGACCTGACCCCACCGCTCGAGTTCGAGCTGATCACCGGGGGCGCGTCGAACCTCACATACCGGATCACGGATCGGGCCGGCACGCTGCTGGTCCTGCGACGGCCGCCGACCGGCCACGTTCTCGCCAGCGCCCACGACATGGCGCGCGAGCACCGCATCATGTCGGCCCTTCGGGACACGCCGGTCCCGGTGCCCCCGATGATCGGATTGTGCCAAGACGAGGCGGTCAACGGTGCCGACTTCTACGTCATGGGTTTCGTGGCCGGCAAGATCATCTTCGACCTCGCCGACGGAGAGGCCGTCGACCCCTCACTGCGGCCGGTGATGACCGAATCCCTGACGGACACCCTCGCCGCCCTCCACGCCCTGGACCCCGCGACGGTCGGGCTCGGTGATCTCGGGCGCACCGAGGACTACTGCGCCCGCCAGCTACGGCGCTGGAAACGTCAGATCGACGAGGGCAGCGACCGCGACATGCCCCTGTTCCACGATCTCCACCGGCGATTCGTCGACTCGATTCCGCCCCAGCAGGGCGCGGGCATCGTGCACGGCGACTATCGCATGGACAACTGCATGATGGGAGACGACGGCTCGGTCGCCGCCGTGCTCGACTGGGAGCTTTGCACCCTCGGCGATGTGCTGGCCGACGTGGCGGGAATGGCGATGTGGTGGGGTGACGATCCGAGAGCCCAGGGCCGCCTCGCCGACGTCCCCACGAAAGCCGCCGGCTTCGGCAGCCGAGTCGACATGCTCGAGCGCTACGGCCGCCGAACCGACCGTGACATCTCCGAGCTGCCCTGGTACGTCGCCTTTCAGCACTGGCGCCTCGCCGCCATCAGCGAAGGGGTACGGGTCCGCTTCGCGGCGGGGGCGATGGGAGATCAGGAGGGCACCGCCGACACCGACGCCCGCGCCGCGGTCGACAACCTGGTCGCGATGGCCGACGAGATCCTCCGAACCGGCTCGCTCTGAGCGCCCCGACCCGACGACGTCAGATCGACGCGGGAAGGCGCTTGACCCCGTTGATGAAGCTGCTGCGCAGAATCGCTGGTTCCTCGGTGGCATGGATCGTGGGGACCTGACGGAACAGCTCGCGAAACGCGACGGTGATCTCGCGTCGGGCCAGATGGGCGCCCATGCAGAAATGCGGACCCGGCGCACCGAACCCCACATGGTCGTTGGGGCTGCGGGCGACGTCGAAACGAAGCGGGTCGGCGAAGACCGACTCGTCGCGATTCGCGGCCCAGTAGCTGAGGATCAGCTTGTCGCCCTCGTTCCAGGTGCGGCCCCCGAGCTCGGCGCCGTCGGTCGTCACGGTGCGCCGCATGGAGATGACCGGTGATGCGAGGCGTACGATCTCCTCGACCGCGGTCGGGGCGATCTCCTCGAAGTCGGCCGCCCACGCCGCCCGCTGCTGCGGGTTCTCGGTGAGGAAGTGCAG
>JAJRXC010000076.1 GCA_024276495.1 Actinomycetes bacterium | reverse complement strand
TGTCGACGCCGGTCAACTCGATCATGACCTTGCCGGTTCCGGCGACCTCGGTCGCATCGGTATTGACGGTGATGTCGCTCATCGGACTCCGACCCCCAGTTTGGTTTCGAGCCTACGGCTCTCTTTGGACATGGTGTACGCAAAGGCCCAGTAGCCCAGCGCGACGAACAGATAGGTCACCGGGGCAAGACCCTTGCCGAGGAAGTCGGGCTGCACGTTCGCCACGTCGGTGACCCGGAGGAACTCCAGGATCCCGATGATCTGCAACAGCGTGGTGTCCTTGAACAAGGCGATGAACTGGCCGACCATCGCCGGAATGACCGCCCGCAGCGCCTGCGGGAGCACGATCAGCCGCTGCACCGATCCGGCGGACATGCCGGACGCCTGGGCGGCCTCCGTCTGACCCTTGGGCACGGCCTGCAGGCCGCCCCGCACGATCTCGGCGATGTAGGCCGCGCTGAACCCGGTGATCACGACGATGGTGAGGGTCAGGTCGGCGGGACGTTCGAAATCGATCGGGAGGAAAAGCGGCAGCATCAGGTTGGAGAAGAGCAGCAGCGAGATCAGCGGGACGCCGCGGATGAACTCGATGAACAGCACCGAGGCGGTCTTCATGACCGGGAGGTCGCTCTTGCGGCCGAGGGCCAGCAGGATCCCGAACGGCATGCCCAACGAGATCCCGAGCACCGTGGTGAACAACGTGATGTGGAGTCCGCCCCAGTTCTCCCATCCGAAGCCGTCGTAGGGAATCGCCACCTCGATCGCGTAGACGACGATGGCGGCGACCAACGCGATCCCCCACCTGATCGTGAGGCCCACGACTCCGCCGGGCAGATCTCGACGCCCGACCTCCCCGGCGACCCAGAACAGGGTGATCAGGCCCAGTGAGAGCCCGCCGAGCGACGACGTGCCGGCGATGACCAGCATCGACAGCAAGAAGATGGTCGCCCCGATGTAGATGGCCCGGGCTCGGACCGCGGCGTTGATCGCCCACCCGAGCTCCCGCCCGGCGACGAGCAGGGCGAACGCCCCCGCCACCAGCAAGTAGGGGGTGAGGGTGCGGGCGAAGCTGACGAAGAAGATCACCACGGCGATGACGGCCCAGAATCGCCGGATCAGGCTCACCCACGAGCTCTTCTCGGTGGGCAGGTCCTGTTCGAGCGCGAGGTCGTGCGCGTTGCGGGCGAGCGCGCCGGACGTGAACCCGACCCCGGCCATGACGACGAGCAGTGAGACCGCCGGACGCCACAGCTCGTTCTTGGGGAACTGGCCGATCATGAAGATTCGCAGGTTTCGGCGAACGATCTCGTAGTCGGCGTCGATGACCCACACCGCCAGGAAGAACAGCACCGCGAGCCCCGCGAAGCCGAAGACCAAGGTGAAGATGATGTTGGCGAACCCGTCGAACAGGTTCTTCTTCGCCCACTGGCCGGGTGGCAGCTTCTGGCTCGGCGGCCGGGCCGCCTCCGCCCTCGCGGTGAAGAGCGCCACGTCGTCGGCTGAGAGTCCTTCTCCTGCACCAGTCATGTCGAGCTACCTCCCCACGACCTGAAGACGGCGGTTGATCAGGTTGCCGACAGCCGACAAGACCAATGAAAGTGTCAAGTAGAACAGCATGAGTATGAGAATGAGCTGGGGAGCGGGCTGTGACTGGCCGAACAGGTCGTTGACGAGACTGGTGACCTCCGAGAACCCGATCGCGATCGCCAACGAGGAGTTCTTCGAGAAGTTGAGGAACTGGTTGATGAGTGGCGGGAACGCGATCCGCATCGCCTGGGGCAACACGACGAATCGGTAGCGCTGGAACCCAGAGAGGGCCAACGCGTTCGCGGCCTCGACCTGGCCCCTGTGCACCGCCAGGATGCTGCCCCGCACGATCTCGGCGATGTGGGTCGCCGTGTAGATGACCAACGCCGTCGTGAGCGCCGCATAGGGCATCTGCATCCGGAGCCCACCGGAGAAGACCCGTCCGGCCTCGTCGAGCGCCGGCTTGGACGTGGCGATCGGGGCGCCGAGGGCGACATAGGCGACCGTGGCGATGCCGACGAAGGTTCCGACCCCCCACAGCACCCGGTGGTGGGGGGAACCGGTCTCGTTGAAGACGCGTGTTCTCCAAACGGCCACTGCTGCGGCGGCGAGCAGGCCGAGAAGAAGGATCAGTCGGAACGCGTCGAAGTTGTCCTGGCCGAGAAGTGAGGGAAAAGCGAATCGGTTGTTGCTGAAGATGAACCAGCCCCCCAGCGGCTTCCAGGCTTCCTGGGATCGGGGAAAGCCCTCCAAGAAGACGACCCGCCACATGACGATGATGACGACGAGGGGCGGTATGTTGCGGAAGAACTCGACATAGCCCGTCGCGAGCTTCTGGAGGACCCAGTTCGACGAGAGCCGGGCGATGCCGATGAGCGTGCCGAGGATGAGCGCGGCGGGAATGCCGATGAGGATGACCCGGATGGTGTTGAGGAATCCCTGGGTCAAGGCCTCCGAGACGGTGTCGTTCGGGCCCAGCGGATTGTCGGCGATCGAGATGCCCGCGGGTTGGTCGAGGAAGTCGAACGAGAGGTTCAGGCCGATGTCCTCGGCCCGGGTGAGGAAGTTCGACCGTAGGTAGGCGATGACGGCGACGATGATCGCGAGCACGCCGATCTGGGCGGCGATCCCGAGGGCCTTGACGTCGCGCCAGAGTGGTGGAAGCGCCGCGTCGTTCTTGCTTCGGCGCCGTTCCCCGATGAGTTGGACGATGTCGTAGATCAAGCGTCCGACGACATAGACCCCGGTGAGGACCACCGCGACGGCGAGAACCGCCAGCAGGAACCTGATCATCGAGACATCCCCCCAATTGGTCGTGTGACCGTGGGCCTCCCCGGGCCCGGCAGAAACATAGTGCATGGCGGTGGAGGGCGGACCGGTTGGCTCCGGTCCGCCCTCGCACCAACGTGTGACCGGTCAGTCAGTGACCGGTGGCCGACTCAGCGGAACGGCGGAACGTACTGCAGACCACCGTTGGTCCACAGGTCGTTCGGGCTGCCCGCGAGGGTCAGGCCGATACCGGCGAGGTTGCGGTTGAAGATGTCCTCGTAGTTGCCGACCTGCTCGATGATGTTCCAGGCGAAGTCGGTCGGGAGACCGAGACCGACCTCCGCGATGGACTCGTTGCCGTCGCCATCGACGATGGGCAGACCGAGGAACCGACGGATGTTGGTGTCCTCGCTGTCGGTGAAGCTGGAGAGGTTCTCCTGGTTGATGCCGAACTCCCAGGCCTGGATGGTGGCCATGGTCGCCCAGTTGACGACCTGCGCCCACTGGGTGTCGCCGTCGGCGACAACCGGACCCAGCGGCTCCTTCGAGATGATCTCGGGGAGGATCCGCGTCGGGATGTCCATGGTCGCGGCGAACGCGGCGAGCTGCGACGCGTCGGAGGTCCAGACCTCACACTGCCCGGCCTGGAAGGCCGGGTTGAGCTCGTCGTTGGACTCGAACGTCACCGGAGTGAAGGCGATGCCGCGATCGGCCAGCACCGCGTTGAGGTTCAACAGGGTGGTGGTGCCGGTCAACACGCAGATCGACGCGTTGTTCGCGTCGGCGAGCGTGGCGATCGAGCTGTCGTCGCGGACCATGAAGCCCTGGCCGTCGTAGAAGGTCGTGTGCAAGAAGTTGGCCTGCTCGTTGCCGTCACGGCTGGCGGTCCAGGTCGTGTTGCGGATCAGCACATCGATCTCACCGGACTGCAGGGTCGGGAATCGCTGTGCGGCCAGGAGGGGCGTCACGTTGACGGCCGATGCATCTCCGAGGACCGCCGCGGCGATGACGCCACAGAAGTCGATGTCGAATCCGCTGAACGCACCGTCGGCGTCGACGATGCCGAAGCCGGGCAGCGTGTCGTTGCCGCCGCACTCGACCACGCCGGCGTCTTGCACCTTGGCGAGGACGCTTCCACCCTGAACGAGGTCGACGGTGTCCTCACCGCCGTCTTCGCCAGTGTCACCGCCGGTGTCGCCACCGGTGTCGCCGCCGGTGTCACCACCGTCGCCACCTGTGTCGCCGCCGGTGTCGCCACCGTCTTGTTCAACGGCGTCGCCGTCTGAGCTGTCGTTGCCGCATGCTGCTGCAAGCAAGGTGAAGCCCAGGAACACGGCGACGAGCCGCAAGATCCAATGCTTTCTCATGTTTCCCTCCATTGATCCCGATTTGGGTGACCGGACACTACACAGTCAGATCCGAGAAGTCAGCAGGTGCGGACATTTCGCAACAAATTTTTCTTCGCAACTGAACGGTGTTCTGTTGCGAACCGGGCGGCGAAGCCGGTTCGCGTCGGATGCGCCCGATCGACTACGGGAAGATGCCGCGCAGGCCGTAGACGGTCTGCAGCAGCGACGCGGCCTCCATGTAGGCGGCCTGACGTCGTGTGCACCGGCGTTCGAGCCGACGATTCGCGACCCGGTCGGCGGCGTCCCACATGGCGTCACGGAGTCGCTCGTCGACGTCCTTGGCCGTCCAACGGTCGCTCGTCTTGTTCTGGACCCACTCGTAGTAGGACACCACGACACCGCCGGCGTTGGCCAAGATGTCGGGGATGACATGGACCCCGCCGTGCTCGAGCACCGCGGCGGCCTCCGCTGTGACCGGACCGTTCGCGGCCTCCACGATCACCCGGGCCCGGATCGAGTCGACGTTGGCCGCGGTGATCTGGGTCTCGAGCGCGGCCGGCACGAGGATGTCGACATCGAGCGCGAAGAACTCCTCGACGCGCAACCCCTCGCTTTGCGGATAGTCGGCCACTCCCCCACGATCGTCGGCGTGGGCCCGGAGCTTCTCCACATCGAGCCCGTCGGGGTCGTGGACGACACCGGTGACGTCGGCGATCGCGATGATCTTGACACCGAGCTCGGAAAGGGCGACGGCGGCGTGGGAACCGACGTTGCCGAACCCCTGGATCGCCGCGGTCTCCCCGACAAGGGTTCGGTCGAGCTCGCCGTAGAGGTGGCGAAGGGCATACGCGGCGCCCCGTCCGGTCGCGGAGTCGCGGCCGAGGCTGCCGCCGAGCTCCACCGGCTTCCCGGTGACGACCCGGCGGGCGTTCTGGCGCTCACCGGGGCCCCGCGAGTTGAGATAGGTGTCCATCATCCAGCCCATCGTGCGGGCGTCGGTGCCCATGTCGGGGGCCGGGATGTCGAACTCGGGACCGATGTTCTCGCCGAGGGAATGGGTGAAGCGGCGCACGACCCGTTCGAGCTCGGCGTCGCTCAGCAGATGAGGGTCGATCGCGACTCCCCCCTTCGCCCCGCCGAACGGCAGTTGCAGCAGCGCACATTTGAAGGTCATCCAGGTGGCCAGGGCCCGGACCTCGTCGAGGTCGACCCCCGGGTGGAAGCGAATCCCGCCCTTGTAGGGACCGAGCACGTTGTTGTGCTGGATGCGATAGCCCTGTAGCACCTCGTAGTCGCCGGTGTCGCGCTGGACCGGGAAGTTGATGATCAGCTCGTTCATCGGCGCCGACAGGATGTGGCGCACCTTCGGGTCCATGTCGATCGCCGCGGTCGCCTGATCGACGTTGGCCGCCGCCTCCTGATAGAGCCGGCTCGTCGAATGGCTCGTCATGGCCTCCGGTCGACCGGTCGTCACAGGTACTGGCCGGTGGCGACGGCGTCGATCGACTTGCCGCCGGCCGCGGTGTCGTCGGTGTGGATGAGGGTGCGAACGTAGACGATCCGTTCGCCCTTCTTGCCCGAGATCTTCGCCCAGTCGTCGGGGTTCGTCGTGTTGGGAAGATCCTCGTGTTCCTTGAACTCCTGACGGATCGACGCGAGGAGGTCGTCGGTTCGGATGCCCCGGTCACCGCCGGCGATCTCGCGTTTGATCGCGAGCTTCTTCGCCCGACGGACGATGTTCTCGATCATCGCCCCCGACGCGAAGTCCTTGAAGTACATGATCTCCTTGTCACCGTTTTGGTAGGTGACCTCGAGGAAGCGGTTCGCCTCGTCCTCGCGGTACATCTCCCGAACCGTGTCCTCGATCATCGCCTGGATCGCCTTGTCGATGTCGCCGCCCCCCTGGGTCTCGATCATTCCCTCGTCGATCGGGATGTCGGAGGTGAGGTAGCGGGTGAAGATCGGCACAGCCGCTTCGGCGTCGGGACGCTCGATCTTGATCTTCACGTCGAGCCGACCGGGCCGGAGGATCGCGGGATCGATCAGGTCCTCCCGGTTCGAGGCGCCGATCACGATGACGTTGCGCAGCGTCTCCACACCGTCGATCTCGGCGAGCAGCTGGGGCACGATCGTGGATTCGATGTCGGAGCTGATGCCGCTCCCCCGGGTGCGGAAGAGCGACTCCATCTCGTCGAAGAAGACGATCACCGGCCAGCCTTCCTCGCTCTTCTCCCGGGCCCGTTGGAAGACGAGCCGGATCTGGCGTTCCGTCTCGCCGACGTACTTGTTGAGGAGCTCCGGGCCCTTGATGTTGAGGAAGAAGCTGCGGGCGGCCTTGTCGCCGGAGACCTCGGCGACCTTCTTCGCGAGGCTGTTGGCCACCGCCTTCGCGATGAGCGTCTTGCCGCAGCCGGGTGGACCGTAGAGCAGGATCCCCTTCGGCGCGGGCAGGTCGTACTCGGAGAACAGGGTGCTGTGGACGAAGGGCAGCTCGACGGCGTCGGTGATCTCCTCGATCTGGGCGTCGAGGCCGCCCACGTCGGCGTAGGAGACGTCGGGCACCTCCTCGAGGACGAGCTCGTCGACCTCGGGGCGGGGCAACCGCTCGAGAATCACACCGGCCCGAGGATCGATGAGGACGGTGTCGCCACTGCGCAGCGGCTGGTTCCTGACGGCGTGGCTCAACTCGACGACCCGTTCCTCGTCGGCCCGTCCGATGATGAGGGCGCGGTCGCCGTTGTCGAGCAGCTCCCGCATCGTCGCGACCTCGCCGGTGCGGTCCGGGTTGCGAGCCAACACGACGTTGAACGACTCGTTGAGGACGACCTCCTGGCCGACCTCGAGCTCGCCCGCGAGGTCGGGCTGGACGGCGACGCGCATCTTGCGGCCACCCGCGTGGACGTCGACGGTGCCGTCGTCGTTGGCGCCGAGAACCGTGCCGTAGCCCGACGGCGGCTGGGTCAACTTGTCGACCTCGTCGCGCAGAGTCGAGATGTGTTCTCGCGCTTCGCGCAGCGTGTAGGTCAGCTTCTCGTTCTGGGACACGGCCTTGCTGAGCTGGCCCTTCGTCTCCAGGAGCCGTTCCTCGAGGGTGCGGACCCGCTTGGGCGAATCCTGCAGACGGCGACGCAACGCCGTCACCTCGTCCTCGAGCTCGGCGGCGACCATCCGCAGCCGGTTGATCTCGGCGGTGTCGTCTCGCTCTTGCACGGTTCCTCCCATTCCTCGTCGGCCGGGTCCCGCTCAGGGCGTCACCCTAGACCCCGCTGTGTGCCTCTCGTCGGACGGCCCCGGTCACGTTCAAGGGACAGCACGCTCCGTGGCGGAATACCCGCGTGTCGGGGTGTTGAAATTCACAGGCTCGGTGTCCCCTGAACTTGATTCGGTCCGTTAAGCTGCCGACGAACAGGTATCCCGTGTCCGGGATGTCGCACCCGAGCGGGACCATCCCGCCGAACACAGTGAGGTCAACACGGCTCATGAAGGTTTGGATCGACCAGGATCTCTGCACCGGTGACGGTCTCTGCGAAGAGATCGCCCCCGACGTCTTCACCCTTCTCGACGACGGCCTCGCCTACGTCAAAGAAGGCGACAAGATCTTCTCGGATCCCGGTGGTCCCGAAGGGCTCGCCGTGGTCAAGGCCGGGCAGGAAGAGGCGACCATCGAGTCGGCCGAAGAGTGCCCGGGTGAGTGCATCTTCATCGAGGTCTGAACCTCCACCGCCGGCGGGCGGTCAACAATCGGGAATCCGCAGATTCGGATCGAGACCGCGGGTGATGAGGGCCTCGACTGCGGTGGCCCGAACCGCGTAACCCACATCGGCCTCCTCCCTCGACGACGCGAACGCCACCCCGACCACCTCGCCCGAACGGTCGACGAGCGCCGCCCCCGAATCGCCGAGGTCCACGGAGGCGGCGACCAGCCAGGCCGGCCGTTCGATCCGGTCCGTTCCCCCCACCGCCTCGATGCGCACGGTGATCCGACGCTCGATGCGAAACGGCGTCGGGTCGGGAAACGGGCCCGCTTCCCAGCCCACCAGCATCCCCGTCGTCCCCACCTCGGCGTCGGTGTCGAGCGCCAGTGGGGTGAGGGCGGCCCCGGCCACCTCGAGGATCGCCAGGTCGGCTTCGGGATCGAACGCCACCGGGGTGCCGAGTCGTTCGGACCCGTCGAACATCGCGACCCGGATCTCGTCGATTCCGAGGATCACGTGCGCGCTCGTGACGACGAGCTCGTCGGTGATCGCGAACCCGGAGCCGTTGGCGAGACGGCCACACGCCACCCCGCTGATGCCGACCGTCGACGCGAGCACCCGTCCCACGAGGTCCTCCGGAAGCCCGAAGTCGTCGGGGATCCCCGACGCCGGGACGGTCGTCGGGGTCGACGCGGCGTCGACGGTGCCACCGCGCGCGCAGGCGCTGATGACCATCGCCAGGGCGATCGCGAGCGCGACACCTCGTCGCGGTCCGCGCCGTGGGGGTCGTGGGCCGGTCATTCCTCCAGGAGCCGCGCGTGGGTGAGAAACCCGGTGTGGGCGACCATTCGGTGGTCGGGCCGGACGGCATGGCCGGCCACGTGCCACCCTCGCTGGAGGATCTCGACGGTTTCGGCGAACCCGAACTTCGAGGCCTCGAGGCGTTCGTGGAGCTGGGAGACCTGGATGATGCTCGGGGTGTAGGCGAGGAGGATGCCGCCCGGGCGCAGCGCGGCCTCGGCATGGGGGACGACCTGCCACGGCTCGGGAAGGTCGAGCACCACCCGGTCGAGGTCGCGTTCGTCGATCCCCTCGTAGACGTCGCGAACCTGGGTGGCGTAGTGGGCCAGCGCGTCGTCGCCGAGAAAGCGACCGACGTTCTCGCGGGCCTTGGCCTCGAAATCGTCGCGGATCTCGTAGCCGGTGATCTCGGCTCCCGCGCGCAGCATGCCGGTCGAGAGGGCGCCGCTGCCGAGGCCGGATTCGAGCACACGGGCCCCCGGGAAGATGTCGGCAAGGACCAGGATCGGTCCGATGTCCTTGGGGTAGATCACCTGGGCCCCACGCGGCATCTTGAGGACGAAGTCGGTGATCGTCGACCGAAGGGTGGTGAACACCATCCCTCTGGTCGAGCGGAAGGTCGTGCCTTCGGGCGAGCCGATCATCTGGTCGTGGGCCAACACCCCCGAGTGGGAGTGGAACTCGCCTCCTTCGCGCAGGTCGATCAGGTAGCGGCGGCGCTTTCGATCGATCAGCAGAACAGGTTCGCCGGCCTGCAGGGGTCCTCGGGCGCTCATCGACGCGCTCGGGCTCGGCGGCGGGTCGGTTCCATCTCGATCGGAACGGCGGCCGTTGCCCGATCCGTGAGTCGGCAGAACGCGCAGACGTCGTTGGACGACGGCGCGCCGCATCGGGTGCACGGGGTCACGGCCGGGGCCGCGGCCTCGGTCTCGTCGGGGGTGAAACGATCCGAGGCCCGATCGAGGAACCCGAAGTAGAAGGCGTGCTTGGCCCCCGGAGAATCGAGCTCGATCTCGTTCAGCGCCGCCTTGTAG
>JAJRXC010000075.1 GCA_024276495.1 Actinomycetes bacterium | reverse complement strand
TCGGTCCGGTCGACGTCGGCCGCGCGGGGCGCGATCACCTCGGTGGCCAGGGCCCGGGCCTCGGCCTGGAGGGCGATCTGTTCGTCGGTGAGGGCCCACGTCATGTGGCTGCTCCTGCTGCTCGTCGGGTCAGGTTGATCAGGTCTCGTTGGGCGACGCTGCCGCCGATGCGACTGGTGGTCGACCCGAGGCCGTCGATCAGGGCGACGACACGACCGTGGTCGCCCGCGCCGAAGGCCCGGATCGCCCGGACGAGGGGGACGACGACCTCGGCGAAGGTCCGGTCGTTCTCGCGGTCGCCCCATGACCGGCCGGCCAGCCCGTCGAACCAGCGGGCCGCACCGGGGTGCCCCGGCCGGCGGGCGAAGGTCAGCGCCGCGTGGAGATCGAGGAAGCCGCAGACGTGGCGTTCCTCGACCCGATCCCAGCGATCGGCCAGGTCGTCCCACCGATCGCCGACGGTGAAGCCGGCCAGCTCGGCCCGCCACAGCAACGACGCCTGGTCGCAGAGCCGAAACGGTGTCGTGGCGTGGGGGAGCCGTTCGTCGAAGATCGCCAGCGCCACGTCGATGTCGCCGACCGCGAGCAGGCGCAGGGCGAGATGCCACCAGACATGGGTGGCCAGCAGGTCCTGGTCGTGCCAACGGTCGGTCGAATCCCGCAGCAGCGCGAACGTGGCCTCGTTGTCCTCGACGCTCTCGTAGACGTGGGCGAGCGCGTGGCGAGCCCACAAGTCGTCGGGGTCGGCGTCGAGAGCGCGGCGTCCGATGGCCTCCGCCTCGTCGTAGCGGCCGACCTCCTCGAGGGCGAACGCGTGCTGTCCGGCCACGAAGTTGGCGCCGGGCCGGTCGCCCCACTGCTCGACCGCCGCTCGACTCGACGACAGTCGACCCGCGGCGTCCCCGATGTGGAGGTACACGTCGTGGGCGAAACGGATCGCGGCGAAGTCGGGGCCCCGTCGGGCGATGTCGTCCCAGCAACGGGCGGCGCGGGTGAACTCCCCGGCGACGAGGTGCCCGAGCGCGTCGACATGGGCGAGCTCGCGACCCGAGGCCCGGTCACGGCGGGCCCGGGCCCGGTCGACGTGGGTCATGAGCACCGATCCGTCGAGCGGCGACCCGCCGAGCAGGGTGTACGTGGCGGCGAAGACGGGCCCCATCACGAAGGTGTCGTCGGCCTCGCTCGCCGCCGAGAGGGTCGCGATCGGGTCACCGCGGAAGTGGAGGAACTGCTGCCAGGCGTCCGCCCACGCGAGGCGGGAGGTGTCGGTCCCGGTCGGAGCCGGGTCTCCCGGGTCGAACATCACCGGACCCGGACCTCGAGGCGTTCGATGCTATTCACGAAGTTGGAGTCGACGAAGGTCGGCGTGCCCACCATCTCGATGCGCAGCTCGCGACGGAGGATCTCCTCGATGAGCACAGCCAACTCGAGCCGGGCCAGAGACGCCCCCAGGCAGAAGTGGGCGCCGCCGCCCCCGAAGGCGACGTTGGCGGGCGGGACCGGACGGGCCGCGTCGAAACGCCGGGCATCGGCGAAGACCTCGGCGTCGAAGTTGGCCGCGGCGTACCACATCACGACCTTCTCCCCGGCTCGTATCGTCGTGCCGGAGAGCTCGGTGTCGACCGTCGCGGTTCGGCGGAAGTAGAGGATCGGCGAGGAGTAGCGGATCACTTCCTCGGTCACCGACTCGAGGAGCGACCCGTCGACTCGCACCCGGTCGAACTCGTCGGCGAACTCCACGAGGTGCAGCGCGAGGTGCGCCATCGCCGCCCGGGTCGTCTCGTTGCCCGCGAAGATCATCAACCGGAAGAAGTTGGCGAACTCTTCTTCGGTCAGTCGTTCCTCCTCGACCTCCGCCTCGATCAGCTTCGTGATCAGGTCGTCGGCCGGGTCCCGGCGACGACGGTCACCGAGCGCACGGGCGTACTCGTTGATGGCGAACGCCGCGGGGCTGTTGAACGGCAGGAGTCGGAGGTCGGTCGTGTTGCCGTAGGCGCCGGGATCGAGCGGCGCGCTGCTGGTGCCGGC
>JAJRXC010000074.1 GCA_024276495.1 Actinomycetes bacterium | reverse complement strand
GCCTCGACCTTTCCGGCCCATACCGCGGGGATCGTCACGTTCGCGACCCAGTCGGCCGGATGTGAGGATGCCGCCCTCATCGGGTCGACTCCCCTGCTTCTGCTCCACGGCGAATGTGATTCGATCCTCGGCCCGGAGAACTCGGTCATGGTGCAGTCGATCGCGGGAACCGGTGAGGTGCGAACCTTTCCCGGGACCGACCATCTGATGGCCGAGGCGGCCGACGAGATTGCGGAGATGACCGGCACATGGGTGCGCGAGAAGTTCGCGGCCCATGCAGCGGACTGAGCCGGCGCGGTCACCGTGTCGTCACTCGGTCTCGTCGACGATGAGCGCCCGCAGCCCGTTCTCGACGCGGCGCAGGCGAGCGGTGACGTCGCGCAGGCGGCCCAGCAGGGCCATCGCCTCTTCTCGTTTCAGCGCGTCGGACCCGGCCGGAAGCATCGCCAGGGACCGGCGCAGATGCTCGATTTCGTGGTCTCGATCGAACTGCAGCATCGCGTCATGGTAGCGAACACACGTTCGTGCGCAAGTCGGACGTACAGTTGCCGCCATGCCGATCGACATTGACCTCTCCGGCCGCGTCGCGCTGGTCGTCGGTGGCGGGGGCGGTGGCATCGGCACCGCGGTCTGCCGACGGCTCGCGGCCGCCGGCGCCGACATCATCACCCTCAGCGCGGTGGCCGAACACAGCGCGGCGACCCGGGCCGATGTCGAGGAGATCGGCCGACTGGTGTCCGCCCAGGTCGTCGACGTCGCCGACTTCGACGGGCTCCGGGCGGCGATCGACCGCGGCGCGGCCGAGGTCGGCGCCCCCGACCTCGTCGTCAACGTCGTCGGCGGCGCGCCGCCCGAACACTGGCACCGCCTCGCCGACTTCCCGATCGAGTCGTTCGATCACCTCCTCACCACCAACCTGCGCTACGTCTTCGTCGCGTGCCAACACGTCGCCGCGGACCTCATCGAGCGCAGTGTCCCCGGCGCGATGGTCAACATCTCATCGATCGCGAGTCGGGGGCAGCCGCTGCTGTCGGCCTATGGCGCAGCGAAGGCCGGCCTCGACTCGTTGACCCGTTCGATGGCGATGGAGTGGGGCCGCCACGGCATCCGGGCGAACGCGCTCGCGCCGGGCACGATCAACACGCCCCGCTCCGGACGCGACCCCGATGAGGTCGATCCGGCGGCGGCGTCGATCACCCTCGGGCGACGGGGACGTCCCGGCGACGTCGCCGACGTCACCCTGTTTCTCCTGTCGGATCTGGCGAGCTACGTCACCGGGCAGACGATCGATGTCGACGGTGGCCCCTCACGCGGCGGGCTCGATGAGCACGACCTGCCGATCTTCGTCACGAACGAGGCGATCCGGGGCCGATTCGAACCGTGAACACCTATCTGGTGATGACCCAGCAGATCCCGAAGCGGGAGTTCGAGCTGATCGAGGCACCCACCATCGCCGAGGCATCGGCCCACGGGGTCGTCATGTTGCTCGTCCACGCGAGCCGAGACGAGGACGACGACGAAGCCCCCGATCGCTAGGAGCGTGGGTCGGTAATGGCGAGAGGCCGTGTGGTGAGCCGGGTGGTGGTGGGTTGGCCTCGTCTGGTGTGAGGTGAAATCTACTTCTTGGTTGGTGGTGGCGGGCGGGCGGTGGCCCCCCGGTGGTCAGCTTGTGGCTGGGCTTGGCGCCTGCGTGGCGTTGAACAGCTTGCGGATGTTGTGACACGCGGCCAGGAAGCGCCACTCTGCGTTGGCTGCGGTCTCGCCTCGGAGGAACACTTTCTTGCCGCCTTGGG
>JAJRXC010000073.1 GCA_024276495.1 Actinomycetes bacterium | reverse complement strand
CGAACGGACCCTTCTTGAGGCTGCGCGGCATCGTGGTTACCTCCGCGAACCGCGCGTCCGGCGACGGCGCACGATCAGCTTGTCGGATTCTTGGTTCTGCTTGCGGGTGCGGCCCTCGGGCTTGCCCCACGGGGAAACGGGATGGCGGCCACCGGAGGTCTTTCCCTCGCCGCCGCCGTGCGGGTGATCGACCGGGTTCATGGCGACACCACGGGTCTGGGGGCGCTTGCCCTTCCACCGGTTGCGGCCGGCCTTGCCGATCTTGACGAGCTCGTGTTGGGCGTTGCCGACCTCGCCGATGCTGGCCCGGCAATCGATGGGCACACGACGCATCTCGGTGCTCGGGAGCCGCAGCGTGGCGAAGTCGCCCTCCTTGGCCACCAGCTGAACGGAGGCGCCGGCCGAACGGGCGAGCTTGGCGCCGGCGCCGGCCTTCAGTTCGACATTGTGCACGACCGTGCCGACCGGCACGTACCGCAACGGCATGGCGTTGCCGGGTCGGATCTCCGCACCTTGCCCCGACTGGAGCTTGTCGCCGACCTGCACGTCGCGGGGAGCGAGGATGTAGCGCTTCTCGCCGTCGTGGTAGTGCAGCAGCGCGATGTTGCAGGTGCGGTTCGGATCGTACTCGATCGTCGCGACCGTGGCCGGCACGCCGTCCTTGTTGCGCAGGAAATCGATCTGCCGGTACTTCTGCTTGTGTCCGCCGCCCCGGTGGCGACTCGTCTTGCGACCGTGGTTGTTGCGGCCACCGGTCTTCGATTCGCCCTTGACGAGACTGCGTTCGGGGCGATCGGCGGTGATCTCGGCGAAATCCGAGGACGTCTGGAAACGACGTCCGGGGCTGGTCGGCTTGCGCTTGCGAATACCCATGGTGGCTAGGCCTCGAACAGATCGATCGAGTCACCCTCGGCGAGGGTGACGAGGGCACGTTTCTGGCTGGCCCGCTGGCCGAAACCGCCGGTTCGCCGGTTGCGGATGCGCTTTCCCTTGCGGTTGAGGGTGTTGACCTTCAGCACCGACACGTCGAAGATCGCCTCGACGGCGTCGCGGATCTCCGGTTTCGACGACGCGCTGGCGACGATGAACGTGTACACGTTCTCCTCGAGCAGCCCGTAGGACTTCTCGGAGACCACCGGGCGGATGATGACGTCGCGATGATCCTTCATCTCAGGCCCCGCTCTCTGACGCGCCGGGGAGCGTCTCTTGGGTGAACACGACGACATCGGAGTCGAGGACGTCGTAGGTGTTGAGCTCGCGCTGGTGCAACACGTGCACGTTGGTGAGGTTGCGGAAGCTCCGGTAGGCCGCCTCGTCGTTGTCGCCGAGGACGAGCAGGACCTTGCCATCGGCGCCGATGGCGGACAGGGCCGCGATCGCGTCCTTGGTCTTCGGCGTCTCGAAGTTCCACGAGTCGACGACGATCACGTTGCCGTCGGAGGCCCGGTCGGACAGGGCGCTGCGCAGGGCGAGCTTCACCATCTTCTTCGGGGTTCGCTGGCTGTAGTCACGGGGCTTGGGGCCGTGGGCGACGCCGCCGCCTCGCCAGATCGGCGAGTTGGAGGAACCGGCCCGGGCCCGGCCCGTGCCCTTTTGTCGCCACGGCTTGGCGCCGCCACCGCGGACCTCGGAACGGGTCTTGGTGCTGTGGGTGCCGGCGCGGGCGGCCGCGAGCTGGGCAGTGACGACCTGATGCATGACCGGCAGGTTCGGCTCGATGCCGAAGATGTCGGCGGCGAGCTCGGCCGAGCCGGTGTCGGCTCCCGACTGGTCCTTGACCGTGACGCTGATCTTGGAGGACGCCATGTCAGGACCCCTTCACTGCGTCGCGGATGACCACGGTGCCGCCACGAGGGCCGGGGACCGAGCCCCGGACCAGCAGCACCTCGGCGTCGGGGTCGCTCTTGACGACCTCGAGATTCAAGGTGGTGACCTTCTGGTTTCCCATTCGGCCGGGAAGCTTCTTGCCCTTGAACACACGCGACGGTGTCGCGCACTGACCGACGGCGCCGGGTTTGCGATGGTTCTTGTGGGCGCCGTGGGAGGCCGGGGCACCGCCGAAACCATGTCGCTTCATGGCCCCCGCGAAGCCCTTGCCCTTCGACACGGCAGTGACGTCGACGCGTTCTCCTTGTTCGAGCACGTCGACACCGATCTCCTGGCCGACCGTGAACTCCGAGACGTCGTCGAGGCGCAGCTCGACGAGCTTTCGTCCGGCATCGACGCCGGCCTTTTCGAAGTGGCCCGCTTCGGGCCGGGTGAGCTTGCCGGCATCCTTCACGCCGAGCGTGACCTGGATGGCGCTGTAGCCGTCGTGTTCGGGCGTCTTGACCTGCACGACACGGCAGGCCGACACGCGCAAAACGGTGACCGGGACGACTCGGTTCTCCTCGTCCCAGACCTGCGTCATGCCGACTTTCTCGCCGACGATCGCCTTGGTGGCCATGGTTGCTTCCTGTGGATTCGTGTGAACGGTTGCTCACGCGAACGCTCCGCTCGGGCAGGCCCGGCGGAGCGTTCTTCGGTTGTGCGGTGCGGTTCCCGTGGGCCTTCACCGACATCGATTCGAGGAGACGACATGGTCACGAGGACCATCTCGCCGCACAAGGAGATGATGCTATCGGCGGCAGGGCCGGGCACCAACCGGCATCCCCGGCTCTTTCCGGGGACCGCGGTAGCGTCCGCTCCGATGGTCACCGACGGCGGCGACGCGCCCGAATCGCACACTGAGACCGGCGTTCCGTCGTCGGTTTCGAGCCCGGGCGCCGTACCGAGGTGGGCGATCAAGGCCATCGTTCTCTTCTGGGTCGGCTGGGTCGTCGTCTACGTCGGAACCGGCATGATCCGCTCGCTGCGTTCGCTGCTGATCGTCGCTTTGATCTCGCTGTTCATCAGCTTCGCCATCGAGCCGGCCGTGAACCGCATGGAACGGTGGGGGGTTCGCCGCGGTCTGGGGGTGTGGATCGTCTATGTCGGCGGCCTCCTCGCGATCGCCGGCTTCTCCGCCGCGGTGGGAACCGCCCTCGCCACCCAGATCAACGACGTCATCGACGACGCCCCGCAACTGATCGCCGATCTGGAGGACTGGCTCAAGGAGAACGTCGACGAGGGCATCGACCTCGACAGCCTCCAGCAGCAGTTCGTCGACGACGGCCGCGCCGCGGACCTCGCGACGACGTTCGCGGACGACCTGCTCAACCTCGGGACCACCCTGCTCAACATCGTGTTCCAGGCCTTCACGGTGCTGTTGTTCACCTTCTATCTCGTGGCCGAGGGGCCGAAGCTGCGCCGCACCATCTGCTCGTTTCTCGAGCCGGCCCGCCAGCGCATGGTGCTCGAGGTCTGGGACCTCGCGATCGAGAAGACGGGCGGCTACATCTACTCGCGCACGATCCTCGCCGTGCTGTCGTCGGCGTCACACTGGATCGCGTTCGAGATCATCGACTTGCCCTTCCCCTTGCCGCTGGCGCTGTGGGTCGGCGTGATCTCCCAGTTCATCCCGGTGATCGGCACGTACTTCGCCGGCGCGTTGCCCGTGCTGATCGGGCTGATCGAGGAACCACGGACCGGCCTCGCCGTCCTCGTCGTGATCGTGATCTACCAACAAGTGGAGAACTATCTGTTCGCGCCGAAGGTCACCGCCCACACGATGGAGATCCACGTCGCCGTCGCGTTCGGTTCGGTGCTGGCCGGCGCCGCGCTCCTCGGCGTCGTCGGCGCCCTCCTCGCCTTGCCGTTCGCGGCGACCGCCCAGGCCTTCATCTCGGGTTTCCGGCAACGCCACGACATCGCCGAGGACGAGCTCAGCGCCAGCGCCCGCCGTCGGGGGCGTCGCCGGGTCGACCCGAGCACGGCCGGTTCAGAGTCGTGACGAGCCGTCGACCGGGCGGAGTCGCCGTTCGCGCTCGGCCCGGAGGTTGGTGACGAAGACCGCCGCTTCGGTCCGACTGCTCATCTTCAGCTTGCGCAGGAGGTTCGACACGTAGTTCTTCACGGTCTTCTCGGCGAGGTTCATGCGGGCCGCGACCTGCCGGTTCGTCAAACCCTCGCTGAGATGATCGAGCAGACGGCGTTCCTGCGGGCTCAACGTGTCGAGAATCGTGTCGCCGCCTTCCTCGACGGACCCCGAACGGACCCGCTCGAGCAGCCGCGCCGTCACGACGGGATCGATCAGCGTCCCTCCACGGGCCACGACCCGCACCGACCGTACGAGCTCGGCACCCGCCGTGCGCTTGAGAAGGAACCCGGCCGCCTCGGCGCGGATGGCCGACAACAAGATGTCGTCGCTCGAGTAGGCGGCGAGGATCAGGCAGGCGACGTCGGGGTGGCGCCGATGCAGCCCCCGGCACACGTCGAGGCCGTCGCCGTCGGGCAGCATCAGATCGACGAGCGCCACGTCGGGACCGGTCGCCTCGATCTGTTCGAGACCGGCGACCGCGGTTCCGGCCTCCCCGATCACGTCGATGTCGGGTTCCCGTTCCAGCACCGCACGGATGCCTTCGCGAACCAGTTCGTGGTCATCTACGAGAAAGACGCGAATCGTCATGTGTCAGCCCTTCGACGGAGCGTCGATCGGTGGGGTGCGGTTCCCCTCCCCTCCTTCGGGGTCCGATGGCCCTGAACTTGACGAGGACCCGTCGACCGACCCCACGGAAGCGCTGAACGGCCCATGCCGAACGAGGACCAACGTCCCGACCGGCTTGGGCCGAACGGCCCACCCGGCCCCCATCTCAGTGGACGAGCCGGCCGAGCCAGGCGTCGACCCGGGACGGCACTGCGGCACCCGAGGTGATCACGACCACCGCGGTCGCGGCCGGAGCCACGTGGCGCACGACCTCGGATCGGCGACCGACCCGTTGGAGGAACCACGCCTCGACGTCGTCTTCCACGGCTGGGGCGAATCCCTTGACCCGGACCACTCCGTCCGGCGCGTCTGCGAGCCACTCCGTCGCCCGGGCCCGCGAGACCGGCGGAGGCCACACCGTGTGGGCGCGGTGCTCGCCATGCTCGCCCGGTCGCCCACCGCTCGACGGGTCCGGGGGGCGAACGGCCGACGGTTCTCCGTCGGTGACCACGCCGGGGCCGAGGACGAGGTCGAGGGGAAGGTCGGTGCCGTGCACGACGACCGCGTCGGTCACCCCGGCCAGCCACGACTCGACACCGCGCCGCATCTCCGCGCCGGTCACGTCGGCTCGCGACAAGAGGACGAGGTCGGCGACCTCGAGCTGGTGCCGAACGCCGTCGCCGACATAGTGGTCGTCGGCCCACTCCCGAATCTGTTCGGGATCGGCGATGACCACCACCCCGGCGAGCTCGTATCCGGGCGTTCGGCCCCACTGGGCGACGGCCCAGGGGTCGCCC
The DNA here is from genome assembly GCA_024276495.1 of Actinomycetes bacterium. GTDB lineage: Bacteria > Actinomycetota > Acidimicrobiia > Acidimicrobiales > Aldehydirespiratoraceae > JAJRXC01. Next base: position 92,863 of record JAJRXC010000073.1, on the reverse strand, counting down.
ACCCCACTGACCTCGATCAGCAGGTGTTCCGGCGGAGGATCCAGCGCCCGGATCTCGGTCAGGGCGGTGGCGAGGCCGTCGACCGCGGCGCAGCACACACACCCGTTGGCGAGGGCCCGGACACCGCCGCTCGACGGCGCCAGCAACTCCTCGTCGATCGCCACGTCGCCGAAGTCGTTGACGATGACCGCGATTGCGCGCCCGTGGTCGCCGGTCAGGACGCGGTTGACGAGCGTCGTCTTGCCCGCGCCGAGATAGCCGCCGATGACCGTGACGGGGATCCGGAGGGTGCTCACCCGGCCGGGTGGTGGACCCCACCGAGCACCGTACCGTGCACACCGATGTCGCGCAGTCCCCCGGCCCCGACATCGACCGGGTCGGCGTCGAGCACGGCGAAATCGGCCCGCTTGCCCGGGGTGATCGACCCGATCTCGTCGTCCATTCGCAACTGGTGGGCGGCACCGAGGGTGATGGCATGCAGCGCCTCGGTCACGGTGAGACGCTCGGTCTCGCCCAACACCTCGCCGTCGGCGGTGCGCCGATTGGTGGCGCACCACGCGACATGAAGGGAGCCGAGTGGGGTCACCGGGGCATCGCTGTGGATCGACAGTGGGATCCCGAGCTCGAGAACCGTCTTCGCCGCGTTCATTCCGGCGGCCCGCTGCGGTCCGACGGTCACCCCGACGTGTTGGTCGCCCCAGAACCAGACGTGGTTCGAGAACAGGTTGGCGCACATGCCCAACTCGGCGATTCGCCGATACTGGTCGTCGCGGGTGAGTTGGCTGTGTTGCACGGTGGTGCGATGGTCGTCGGCCGGGGAGCCGCCGGTGGCCTCGGTGAACGCGTCGAGGAACACATCGACCGCCTCGTCACCGTTGCAATGCACGTGAAGGAGCAGGTCGGCGTCGACGACGGGTCGGATCCAGTCGGCGAACTGTGCGGGCGGGATGAGCCAGAGGCCGTTGGGTTTGCCGTCCAGGTAGGGCTCGGTCAGCCGCGCGGTGAATCCCTGGATGCTGCCGTCGAGAACGAACTTGACGCCACCGAAGCGCAACTTGGCGGTCGATTCGGCTTTCCGGCTCTTCACGAGCTCACCGATGTCGGCGAGACCATCGGCTCCATCGCGGCCCGGGTTGTGGAAGACCGACACGCGGGCCGCGAAGGACTCGTCGTTCACGACGCGTTGCCACTTCGCGACGGCGTCGTCTCCGGCGATCGAGCCGCTGCCGAGATCGGCCAGGGTCGTGATGCCGGCATTCGCCGCGAGGCGGCCGTAGGCCGCGGTCGCCTCGGGAGTGACGAGCGACAAGAAGAACCCCATCGCTGCTTCCTGGGCGAGCATCATCGCCGCGGGCTCCTGCAGCTCACCGATGGGGTTCCCGGCCCCGTCCTTCGGCACACCTTCGGCCAGGGTGTCGGCGTCGATGCCCGCTCGCCGCATCAGGGCGTTGTTGACCGTGGCGAGATGCAGGCTCGCGTGGATGACGAAGATCGGACGGGTCGTCGACACCCGGTCGAGGTGCTCGGCTACGAGCCGCTCACCGGGGAAGTAGATCGGGTCGAGACCCCAGGCCCAGAGCACGGCCGACGGATCATCGAGCGCCGCATCGGCCTCGCGCAGTCGGTCGAGGACCGATTCGAGGGACCGGCATCCGGCCCAGACCCGGCCCTCGGGATCTCGATTGTCGAAATAGCCGACATAGACATGGTCCCAGATCCCGCCGGCGATCGAATGGGCGTGGGCCTCGACGAACCCGGGGAGCAGCACCGCGTCGGCGTAGCGGTCGTCGACGACCGCGCCCGGGTGCGCGTCGATCAGGTCGGCCCGGTCTCCCACGGCGAGGATGCGGCCATCGGCGACGGCCACGGTGTCCCCCTCGTGGGCCGGATCCAGGGTGCGAATGGTGCGTGCAGCGAGAAGGGTCATCTCGGTCATGGTGCGCCGACCCTATTCCAGCCCTGGTTCTGTGACATCTGCGGACGGCGCAGCGGTCCGCAGATGTCACAGAACCAGGGCGACTTCGGGGTCAGGGGCAGGGACCGACGGTGACCGTCGGAACCGGGGCCGAGGTGGAGTTGCCCACGGCGTCGGCGACCGTCGCCGTGAGTGTGAGATCCGTGAAGGTCGGGAATGTGCCGGGCGAGAAGACGAGGTTGCCGCGCCATTCCCCCGCCGTCTCGACGAGATCCACGGTTCCGGTCTGGCTGGTCAGGGTCGTCCAGACGACCCGTACGGACGTGACCGCGACATCGTCCACCGCCACGACCCGGACCACTGACCGGGTGGCTGGGTCGCACGGCGTCACCGTGTTGCGTTCCCAGATCAACGAGGGACTCGATCTCGCCGACGTGATCCTCGGCGGGGACGTGTCCGGCGGCACGGTTGGCGTGGTCGTCGTGGTCGTGGTCGTCGTGGTGGTGGTCGTCGTCGTGGTCGTGGTCGTTGGTGGCGTCGCGGTCGTGGTGGTCGGCGGGGTCGCAGGAACCGATGTCGCCGGAAGGGTCGTCTCCGGCGAGCTCGTGGTTGTCAGCGGCAGCGACGTCGATGCGGGCGGGGCCGAGGTTGTGGACGCCGTCGAGGTCGGCGGTCGCGCCGTGTCCGAGGGTTGGGTCGAATCCACGGAGCTTGTCGGGGAGGCCTCCGCGGGGATGCCCGGCACGTCGTCCCCGAGATCGACAACGGGGTCCGCGGTCTCGGCCATGGTTGCCAGCAACACTCCGGCCGTGGACGCGACGAGCAACAGACCGGCGACCGCTCCGACCGTGAGGAGGCGGCGAAGCTTGCGACCGCGGACCCTCGGGAACCCGTCGCGGCGCCAATGGCGCAGCGTGTGGCCGGGGGGCGGGACCGGGGACGATCCCAGGGAGACCGCGACGCGGGTCCGCACCGCGGCCGGCGGAGCGGTCCACGGCATGGCCGACGCGAGCCCGCTCGGATCGAGCAGCGCCCGTCGATTCGTCGAGCACACGTCGCAATCGTCGATGTGGCGACTCACCCGTTTGCGGTCGGCCGGGGTGAACCGGCCGTCCCATTCGGCGAGGATCGCCGAGAGCTCTTCGCAGTCGGCGCGGGAATGGCGGGCCACGAGCAGGGCCCCGAGGGACCGCTCGATCCGTCCCCTGACTCGCTGCACCAGCTTGTAGGCGTTTTGGGTCGACACGCCGAGAACCGCCGCGAGGTCGTCGCCCTCGAGCCCGTGCCGCATGTGGAGATCGAGGATGTCACGGTCGCGTTCGTTGAGTCCGGCCGCGGCATCGACCATCAACGCGGCGAGCTCTGCCCGCTCGATCGGCCCGCTCATGTCGACCTCGACGCCGACGTCGACCCCGGCGTCCGCGGCGGGCGTCGTGCGGCCCCGCGCCCGGATCCGGGCGCGACATTGGTTGCGGGCGACGCTGTAGAGCCAGGGGCGAAGCCGCTCGGGATCCCGCAGCTGTCCGAGCCTTTGTGCCGCGGTGAGGAATGTGTCCTGGAAGGCGTCGGCCGCGTCGTCCTCGCTGAACAACATCGTCTTGCAGAGGTCGTAGACCGGGTCCGCGTAGCGCTCGTAGATGTCGCCCAACGCGGCCCGGTCGCCACCGAGATATCGCTCCACCAGCGCAGCGTCACCCGCCATGGGCATGGATCGTAGCGAGGTCGCGCGGTCGAGGACATGCCGTCCCGACGCACGAGGCCGACCGCCGTGGACAGTTTCGGAAACTTTTCGCGGAAAGTGTCCACGGCGATGGGGGCGGCTGCTCAGGACCGGCGAAGGGCGAACACCTCGCTCCAACCGAAACCGACGTTCAACAAAGGAACCCCGAAATGCGCAACCCGATCCGCTCCCTCCGCTCCACCGGCATCAAGGCAGCCCTCGGCGGGCTCGCCCTCGCCGCCGCCATCCCCACGGCCGCCCTGGCCGCAGGCACCCCGTTCACCGATGTCCCCGGAGGCCAATGGTTCTCCGACGCGGTCGACTGGGCCTACGACAACGGCATCACCACCGGCGTCTCGCCCACCGAGTTCGCCGGCGAACAGGGGTTCACCCGCTATCAGGCGGTCACGATGCTCGAGCGCATGGACACCAACATCATCCAGCCCGGCCTCGCCGCGCTCGACGCCGACATCACCTCGGTGGCGAACGACGCGTCCGTCATCTACCACGCGGTCGTCGCCGACGACGGCACGATCAAGTCCGATGTGTCGACGAGCGGGACCTCGGCCGAACGGCTCAACGAGGGCATCTACGAGCTCGACTTCCCCGTCGATGTCGACGGTTGCGTGTGGCAGGCGACCCTCGTCGCCGTCCCCAACGGTGGCCTTCAGATCGGGCAGCCGCAGCCGCCCATCGGCGAGATCGGCCTGGCCCGCGACTACGACGGCCCCATCGTGGGCGGCGGATTCGACGACTCGGGCATCTTCGTGGAGACCTACGACTCAGCCGGCACCAACGCCGACCAGGGCTTCGCCGTCACCGTCATCTGCTCCCCGCTCGGAGATGCCAACGGCCCGATGGTGATCGCGCTTCCCTGACCCCGCCGATCGACTCGACCCATCGAGAGCCCCGTGCCAGGAGCGTCGCGAGCGCCTTCCACATCACGATCTACGAGCTGCCCAGCTGACGTCCCACTCGAGTCGGAGAACGACCGAGCCCCGGGCCAATGGCCCGGGGCTCGGCTCGTTCTTCGGGCGATCCCACCGGCCTGGGCCGGCGAAGACCGCTAGGCCTGCTGGATCTTGATCTCGATGTCGACGCCGGCCGGAAGATCGAGGCGCTGCAGGGAATCGACCGTCTTCGGGGACGGATCCAAGATGTCGAGAAGACGCTTGTGGATGCGCATCTCGAAATGCTCCCGGGAGTCCTTGTCCTTGAACGGGCCCTTGATGACCGTGAAGCGGTGCTTCTCGGTCGGCAGCGGGATCGGTCCCGACAGCTGCGCCTGCGTCCGCTTCACCGTCTCGACGATCTTCTTCGTCGACTGATCGATGATCTCGTGGTCGTAGGCCTTCAGCCGGATCCGGATCTTCTGTCCTGTCGCCATCGTGAATCAGCTCTTACTTGATGATCTTCGTGACCGAGCCGGCGCCGACGGTGCGGCCACCTTCACGGATGGCGAAGCGCAGCCCTTCGTCCATGGCGATCGGATTGATCAGCTCGACATGCATCTCGGTGTTGTCGCCGGGCATGCACATCTCCGTGCCTTCCGGGAGCTGAATGGTGCCGGTGATGTCGGTCGTGCGGAAGTAGAACTGCGGGCGGTAGTTGGTGAAGAACGGCTTGTGACGACCGCCCTCTTCCTTCGACAGCACGTAGCACTGGGCTTCGAACTCGGTGTGCGGAGTGATGCTGCCCGGAGCGGCGAGCACCTGGCCGCGCTGCACCTCGTCCTTGTCGATGCCGCGGAGCAGCGCGCCGATGTTGTCGCCGGCCTGGCCCTGATCGAGGAGCTTGCGGAACATCTCGACACCGGTGCAGACCGTCTTGCCGGTCTCCTTGATGCCGACGATCTCGAGCTCGTCGCCGGTGTGAACCGCGCCCTGTTCGACCTTGCCGGTCACGACGGTGCCGCGGCCGGTGATCGAGAAGACATCTTCGATCGGCATGAGGAACGGCTTGTCGAGGTCGCGCTCGGGAGTGGGAATCCACTCGTCGACCTGCGCCATGAGATCGAGGATCGCGGCGGCCGCGTCGGCGTCACCCTCCAGCGCCTTGAGCGCGGAGACCTGCACGATCGGGGTGTCGTCACCGGGGAAGTCGTACTCGTTGAGGAGCTCACGCACCTCCATCTCGACGAGCTCGATGAGCTCCTCGTCGTCGACCATGTCGACCTTGTTCAACGCGACGATGATCTTCGGCACACCCACCTGACGGGCGAGCAGCACGTGCTCACGGGTCTGGGGCATCGGACCGTCGGCCGCGGACACCACGAGGATGGCACCGTCGACCTGGGCCGCACCGGTGATCATGTTCTTGATGTAGTCGGCGTGTCCGGGCATGTCGACGTGGGCGTAGTGACGGTTCTCCGTCTCGTACTCCACGTGCGACACGTTGATCGTGATCCCACGTTCACGCTCTTCGGGCGCGTTGTCGATGTTCTCGAACTCGGTGAAGGCCGAACCTTCAACGTTTTCGGAGAGAACCTTCGTGATCGCAGCGGTGAGCGTCGTCTTGCCGTGGTCGATGTGACCCATCGTCCCCACATTGACGTGAGGCTTGTTCCGCTCGAACGTCTCCTTGGCCATAACTGTTTTTCCTTGTGTTTTATTGGCGTGCTTCTCGGTTGGTTTAGGAGACGATCATTCGCCGCGGACGCGGGCGATGATCTCTTCCTGGACGTTTGCAGGTGTGGGCTGATACGAATCGAACTGCATCGTGTAGCTGGCCCGCCCCTGCGTGCGTGAACGCAGATCGGTACTGTATCCGAACATCTCGGAGAGCGGCACCAGTGCGTTCACGACTTGGTTGTTCCCGCGCTGCTCGGTGCCCTGCACCTGACCTCGACGGGAGTTCACATCGCCGACCACATCGCCGAGATAATCGTCGGGGGTGACGACCTCAACGGCCATGACCGGCTCGAGCAATGTCGGCTTCGCCTTGCGGGCCACTTCCCGGAACCAGGCGTTGCCGGCGATCTTGAACGCCATCTCCGACGAGTCGACGTCGTGGGTCTTGCCGTCTTCGAGCGTCACCTTGATGTCGACCGTCGGGAACCCGGCGAGCACACCGTTGGTCATCGCTTCCTGAATCCCCTGATCGACCGGCTTGATGTATTCCTTCGGGATCGAGCCGCCGGTGACCTTGCTCTCGAACTCGTAGTTGCCACCGGGCAACGGCTCGAGCGAGGCGGTGATCACCGCGAACTGGCCGGTGCCGCCGGTCTGCTTCTTGTGCGTGTACGTGTGTTCGATGACCGGCGAGGTGATGGTCTCTCGATAGGCGACCTGGGGCTTGCCGACGGTCGCGACGACCTTGAACTCGCGCACCATGCGTTCGACCAGCACCTCGAGGTGGAGCTCACCCATTCCGGCGATGATCGTCTGCGCCGTCTCTTCGTTGGTGCTGACCTGGAAGGTCGGGTCTTCCTCGGCGAGGGCCTGGAGGGCCTTGCCCATCTTCTCCTGGTCCTGCTTGGACTTCGGTTCCACCGCGACCTCGATCACCGGATCGGGGAAGTCGAGGTTCTCCAGCGTGATCGGATGGGCCGGATCGCAGAGGCTGTCTCCGGTGCGCGTGTTCTTGATGCCGATTCCCGCGGCGATGTCGCCCGTCGCGACGCCGTCCTTGTCGACCCGGTCGTTGGCGTGCATCTCCAGGATGCGTCCGACCCGCTCCTTGTTGCCGGTGCGGGTGTTGAGGAGCTGGTCGCCCTTGTCGAACGTGCCGGAGTAGACCCGGAAGTAGGTGAGGCGACCGACGTGGGGGTCGGTCATGATCTTGAACGCGAGCGCCGAGAAGGGCTCGTCGTCGCTGGGGGCCCGCGAGGTCTCGTTTCCCTGCTTGTCGACGCCGACGACCGGCGGGATGTCGACCGGAGACGGAAGGAAGTCGATCACCGCGTCGAGCAGCGGTTGCACACCCTTGTTCTTGAACGCGGTGCCGTTGAGGATCGGGACCAGGCCGCCCTCGAGGGTGCCCTTGCGGATGGCCGCCTTCAGCTCCTCTTCGGAGATCTCCTCGTCTTCGAGGACTTTCATCATGATGTCCTCGTCCTGGTCGGCCGCGACCTCGAGGAGTTGGTTGCGATAGTCCTCGGCCTGTTCGGCGAGCTCGTCGGGGATGTCGACCTCGTCCCAGCTGGCGCCGAGATCTTCGCCCTGCCAGACGAGCGCCTTCATCTTGACGAGATCGATCAGGCCGAGATAGTCGCTTTCGGCCCCGATCGGCAGCTGCATGACGGCCACGTTCTCGGTGAGACGCTCCTTGATCGAGTCGAGCACGAAGAAGAAGTCGGCACCGGTGCGGTCCATCTTGTTGACGAAACACATGCGGGGAACGTTGTACCGGTCGGCCTGGCGCCAAACCGTCTCGGTCTGCGGCTCGACCCCGGCCACCCCGTCGAACACCGCGACCGCGCCGTCGAGCACCCGCAACGAGCGTTCCACCTCGACGGTGAAGTCGACGTGGCCCGGCGTGTCGATGATGTTGATGCGATGGTCGTTCCAGATGCAGTGGGTGGCGGCCGAGGTGATGGTGATCCCCCGCTCCTGCTCCTGTTCCATCCAGTCCATCGTGGCCGCGCCGTCGTGGACCTCGCCGATCTTGTAGGACCGACCGGTGTAGTAGAGGATGCGTTCGGTCGTGGTGGTCTTGCCCGCGTCGATGTGGGCCATGATCCCGATGTTGCGGGTCTTGGCGAGGGGAGTTCGTTTCTCGGCCATGGGTGTTCCTCAGGTGAATTCGGATCGGTGCGTAACGCACCACGACCGGGCCTCGTCTCGAGAGACTGCCCGGTCGTGGGAAAAGTGTAATGGGACCGCGGAAGGGACCGCGGGACTACCAGCGGTAGTGGGCTAAAGCTTTGTTGGCGTCTGCCATCTTCTGGAGATCCTCGCGACGTTTGCACGACGCGCCGATGCCGTTGCCGGCATCGAGGATCTCGTTGGCGAGACGCTCGGCCATCGTGCGTTCACGACGGTCGCGGGAGAAGCCGACCATCCAACGGATGGCGAGAGTTGTGGCCCGACGGGGACGAACCTCGACCGGGACCTGATAGGTGGCGCCACCGACGCGGCGGCTGCGCACCTCGAGCTGGGGGCGAACATTGTCGACGGCCCGTTTCAGGGTGGAGACCGGTTCGGAACCGGTCTTCTCCTCGACGATCGCGAGAGCGTCGTAGACGATCCGCTCGGCCAGGTTGCGCTTGCCCCGCTGCAGGACCTTGTTGATGAACTGGGTGACGAGCACCGAGTTGTGGATCGGATCGGGGTGAATCTCGCGGCGCGGCGCCGGACCCTTGCGAGGCATCGTCAGCCTTCCTTCTTGGCGCCGTAGCGGCTGCGAGCCTGCTTGCGGTCGCGGACCCCGGAGGTGTCGAGCGTGCCGCGAACGATCTTGTAGCGCACACCGGGTAGGTCCTTCACACGACCGCCGCGGACGAGCACGATCGAGTGCTCCTGGAGGTTGTGGCCCTCACCCGGGATGTAGGCGGTCACTTCGACGCCACTGGTCAGACGAACGCGGGCGACTTTGCGCAACGCCGAGTTCGGCTTCTTCGGGGTGGCGGTGTAGACGCGGGTGCACACACCACGACGCTGGGGCGCTCCCTTGAGCGCCGGTGTCGCTTCCTTGCGACGCTTCGACTGGCGACCCTTGCGGACCAGCTGCTGAATCGTGGGCACAGAAAAACCTTTTCGTGAAGGAGAGATCGAGGAAACGGCCGGCTGCGCCCGCGAGAGCGCGCTCGGGCCGACGAGAAAGCATACGAGCGAGGCGGGGGAACCTCAACCCCGTCCCCTCTTCCCCGCCCTGGATTTCTGACATCTGCGGACCGTGTGCGAGTCCGCAGATGTCAGAGAACCGGGGATGCTCAACCGGTCTGCATCCGGTAGGTCCGGGCCAGGAACGCCGCCATCTGCTCACGGGTCACGAACTCACTCGGCCCATAGGTCGTCCCGCTGGTGCCCTTGGTGATCCCGAGCAAGAAGATGCACTCGATGTCGGTCTTCGCGAACGAGGTCGGGCTGACGTCGGTGAACGGCGTCGCTCCCGTCGGGCACGTGTTGCCGAGCGCCCGCCACAGCCTCGCCAGGAACGCCGCCATCTGGTCACGGGTCACCCGACCACCAGGACCATAGCTCGTGCCCCCGATCCCGGTCGTGATGCCGAGCGCCGCGATGCAATCGATGTCGTCTCGTGCGAACGAGGTCGGACTCACGTCCGTGAACGGCGACGGGTCGCGGGGGCACGTCTCCCCGAGCGCCCGCCACAGCCTCGCCAGGAACGCCGCCATCTGCTCACGGGTCACCAGCTCGCTCGGGCCATAGGTAGTGGCACTGGTGCCCTTGGTGATCCCGAGGTCGAGCAGCAACCGGATGTCGCCACGGGCGAAGGAACCGGCCCGCACATCGGTGAACGGTCCCAGCGGCTCGAACGGGTCCGCGCCCGGCACGTTCGGATCATCGGAGGGATCCTGCGCCGACGGCTCCGGAGCGTCCGGGCCGAGGAACCCATTGATGGTGACGTACTCCTCCACCTCGTACACGTCGACCACCCGGTTGTTGTTGCCGGATTCCTTGACCGTGATCCTGGCCCGAACGATCATCCAGCTCGCGCCCATCAGGTTGTCCGGGTCGCCGCCATCGAGGCTCAGGTCGCAGTCGAGCGCGGTCGGCGCGACCATTGCCCAGGTCACCGGGAAGGGAACACCAGTGGCACCGCCATAGCCGTAGGTCACGAAGTCCGCGGCGACTGAACATGTGTTCGAGGGCGTACCGATGGTGGACCTCGACAGCCACTTGCTGTCGCGAACGACGACCGAGTTCAGTGAGCTCGAGGAATCCCGATAGAGGCTCGGACAGGGATTGAGATCTCCCGTCGAGTCCTCCAGCCACACGCAACCGAGGCCGCCGCCGAAGGAGGGCGCGATCGAGATGCTGTCATAGCATGGCGAGGGGCTGAACGTGTCGGTCGAAACGTCCCGCCGGTTGCAGGGAGGGAGCCCCGGACTGAGCTCCACCGACACAGAGCCGGAGCCCCCCAGCGATCCCGACGCGGAGATGTCGAGGAAAGCGCTCTTCTTGGGACACGCCCCGACATCCGGGTCGGGGATCGTCTGACAGATCGGCAACGCGCGAACAGGAGCGGGAATCAAGACTTCCCCGCCTTCCACCGGGGTGTGCCCGATCGCCACGGCCGGCGCCGGCGTACCGACCGAACCCACCACCGTCACCCCGGCGACGAGCATCAGCGCCGTCAGCGCGCGCACTGCCGTCCTTCGCCACGCGACCATCGCCATCCGGATTCGCGCCTCCGTCTTGCCCCGTTTCTGCATCGTTTCTCCCATCTCTCGGATGTGGTGGCCATGACGACTGCTCCCCTATCCGGTGCGCGCCAACGGATCGCCAACAACACGCGCCCGATCCGCAGATGGCCTCAGGTTCGGTGGGGAGCAGTGGCCGCGAGTCGGCGCAGCTCCGACTTGGCGACCTTTCCGCCCGACGACCGCGGCAGCGTCGGCAACACGTAGAGGTACTCGGGCCACCATTCCTTGGTGACGCCTCGGCGATCGAGATGGTCGGTCAGCTCCGTGAGGGTGAGCGTGCCGTGCGTGAGCTCCACGTACGCGGCGACGCGTTCCCCGAGCCGCTCATCGGGCACCGCCACCACCGCGCAGAGCCGAACGGCGGGATGAGACGACACCTCTTCCTCGACAGCCGCGGCGGAGATGTTCTTTCCTCCACGGATGATGAAGTCCGACGTGCGACCGACGACGGACAGGTACCCGTCGTCGTCGATCTCGACGATGTCCCCCATCAACATCCAGCCATCGTCGGTGAACAGCTCCGCGTTGGCCGCGTCGTCGTCCCAGTAGCCGAGAGAGAGGGCCGGGCCCCGGCAGGCGGGGCGGCCCCGGCCGCGATCGCCGACGACGCGCTCGCCCTCGGCGTCGTACAACCGCACCTGCATCTCGTCGACCACCCGGCCGCCGGTGGTGAGCCGGCGCTCTCGGGAGTCGTCGACCGTCGTCCCCGAGAGCAGGCCGGTTTCGTTGGAGCCGTAGAAGTTGAGGATCGTGCACCCGGTCGCGTCCTCGAACGCGGCCCCCCTCGACGCCGAGATCGCCTCACCACCGGTGAACAACACCTTCAGTGACGATAGGTCGTGGTCGCGGATCTCGTCGAGCATCATCACGAATTGTGACGAGACCGCGGCGAGCACCGAGACCCGTTCCCGTTCGATGAGGTCGACGGCCCGGGCGGCGTCGAAGCGGGCCTGGACGACGCACGTCGAACCCTCGATCGTCGGACTCACATGCGAGGTCCACAGACCGAATCCGAACGGCGCCGGCACGACACTCATCCACACCTCGTCGTGATCCAGGTCACCGAATGCCATCGCGAGCTGATGAAAGTAGGCCCACCGGTTCTGGGTCTGCACGACACACTTGGGCAGGCCGGTGGTTCCCGACGTCGAGTTCAACAACCACGGCTCCGACGGGCCGATCGGCTCGTGTCCGAGGTCGCCGACCGGGCCGTCGACCACGGTCGGGCCGTCCACCAGCCGTTCGATCAGCACCGGCGCGACCAGCCCGAGCCGCTCCATCAACGCCGGTCCCGGACCCAGCCGCGTTCGGGAGGTCGTGATCGCGGCGCGGGCCCCGGTGCGATCGACGAGATGCCGGAGCTCACGCTCACCGGCCCGCCAACCGACACCGACCGCGACCACCCCGGCTGCTTCGCAGGCGAGGAACGCCGCGTGCACCGCGGCACCGTCGGGCAAGAAGACCAGCACCCGATCACCTCGAGCGAGACCGGACCCGGCGATCCTGGCGGCGATCGTGCGCAGCAGCCGCTCGTGTTCGGCCCAGCTGATCCGGGCGTCGTCCCACACGTAGGCCGTCGCCTCGGCCCGGGCGACCGCGTGGGAGCGCACCCGTTCGGCCAACGTCGTCTCCTCCCACCACCCGTCGGCGAGGTACTGCGCCTCGCGGCGGGGGTCGGTCGACATCGATCGGGCCACCGGCCCACCGTAGAACGACCCGTCCCGGGACACCTCACCATCTGACGTCGGGCAGTCGCGCTCGTAGTATCGGCGCGAGCAGTGTCGGCGCGGACACGACGAAGCCCCGGGGGGACGATGACAGGTTCGATGGAACGGGTCGGCGGGCTGGCCGCCTGGGCACCCGATCGCGTCCCACCCCGCGGGGTCGATCTCTCGCCGCGCCAGGAGCTGGCCTGCGCGGTCCGTCATCTCGACATCGCCGGGTTCTCCGAGAACATGACGGGCCATGTCAGCTGGCAGCGGCCCGGTCGCGACACCCTGCTCGTCAACCCGTGGGGCTTCTGGTGGCGGGAGGTCCGCGCTGCCGATGTCATCGGGGTCGATCTCGACGGTGCCGTCGTCGCGGGATCCTGGGACGTCACCCCGGCGATCCACATCCACACCGAGTTGCACCGCCGCCGGCCCGAAGCCCGTGTCGTGGTCCACAGTCACCCCATCCACGCGTCCGTTCTCGCCGCGGTGCCCGAGCTCCCCGAGATCGTCCACCAGAACTCGAGCATCCTCGCCGACGAGATGACCGTCGTCGGCGACTACGACGGCGAGGTCGACTCACCCGTTCTCGGTGCCGCGCTGGCCGAGGCGATCGGGGACGCGACGGTCGCGTTGTTGGTCAGCCACGGCGTGATCGTGACCGCGCCCACCATGGCCGAGGCGGTCTACAAGAGCGTGCTCTTCGAACGCACGTGCGAGATGCACCTCCGACTGCGATCGATCGGCGAGGGCGCAACCCCGATCGCGCCCCGGTTTCAGTCGCAACTGAAGGCGTCGTTGATCGAACGGGCCGCCCCGGCCTATTGGGACGGCGCGATTCGCCAACTCGTCGCGCACGAACCCGACGTTCTCGAAGAAGGAAGCTGACCATGGCGATCTCATTGGACGATCTGGCGAACCGCGAGGGATTCACGACGGTGGCGAAAGGGGCCGTCTCGTTTCTTCCCGAACCGAATCCGGCCACACGTCACTTCACCGTGATCTCGGTCGATGACCACATCGTCGAGCCCGCCCACACCTTCGAGGGCCGGTTCCCGGCTGCCCTCGCCGACCGGGCTCCCCGCGTCGTCGAACAGGACGACGGCTCGGAGGCCTGGGTTTTCGAGGGCGAGGTGATGCCCAACGTCGGGTTCAACGCCGTCGTCGGCCGGCCGGTCGAGGAGTACAGCTTCGAACCGACACGGTTCGATCAGATGCGCAAGGGCGCGTGGGACATCGAGGCCCGCCTCGCGGACATGGACCTCAACGGCGTCTACGCGTCGGTCTGCTTCCCGTCGTTCCTCCCCGGATTCGCCGGTCAACGCCTGCAGCAACTCGCGGGCGACCCCGAGCTGGCGTTGGCCTGTGTGCGGGCCTGGAACGATTGGTGCATCGAGGAGTGGTGCGCCCACGACCCGGCCCGGATCATTCCCCTCCAGCTTCCCTACCTGCTCGATCCCGAGGTCGCCGCCGCCGAGATCCGACGAAACGCCGAACGGGGATTCAAGGCGGTGACGTTCTCCGAGGCGCCCCACCTGCTCGGCCTGCCGACCCTTCACAGCGGCCATTGGGATCCCCTCATGGCCGCCTGCGAGGAGACCGGCACGGTCGTGTGCCTCCATGTGGGGTCCTCGGGCACATCACCGGCCACCGCGCCCGACGCGCCGAGCGACACGATCGGGGTGCTGTTCTTCGGCTACGCGATGTTCGCCGCCGTCGATTGGCTCTACTCCCGTCTCCCGATCCGGTTTCCCGAGCTGAAGATCTGCCTCTCGGAGGGCGGCATCGGCTGGGTCGCCGGGCTCCTCGACCGGCTCGACCACGTCCGCAAGTACGACTCGATGTACGGCACCTGGAACGATCTCACCATCAGCCCGGCCGACACGTTCCGCCGCAACTTCTGGGTGTGCGCGATCGATGACCCCTCGGCCTTTCTCCAACGCGACGTCATCGGCATCGAGAACATCCTGCTCGAGTCCGACTACCCCCACGCCGACTCGACCTGGCCCCACACCCAGGAGAAGATCGCGGCCCAGATCGCCGGCCTGACCGACGCCGAGATCCGGCGGGTCACCTGGCAGAACGCGAGTGAGCTGTTCGGGCATCCGGTCCCCGAGGCCGTGCGACACGACCCGAACGCCTTTTGACGATGACAGTCGAGACCGCAACGAGCGCGGGGCGCCTTCGGGGGCGTCTCGTCGCCGGACCCGCCGGGACCGTCACGGTCTTTCGGGGGGTGCGCTACGCCCGGGCCGAACGGTTCGAACTGCCGCAGCCCGTCGATCCGTGGCCCGATGTCGTCGACGCGACCGAACCGGCCCCCGCCGCCCCCCAGCCGGTCGACGAGGAGCAGCTCGTTCCCGATATGACCGTCGCCGGCATCGGCGAGGACTGCCTCGCGGCGGAGATCTGGACTCCCGACGTCTCGGGCCGGCGCCCGGTGCTGGTGTGGATCCCCGGCGGTCGCTACCAGATCGGCGGCGCCGCGCTCGCGACCTACGACGGTGCCCGGCTCGCGGCGGAGGCCGACCTCGTCGTCGTCGGTGTGAACTACCGCCTCGGCGCACTCGGGTTTCTCTTCGCCGATGGCGTCCCCGCCAACTTCGGGCTGCGCGATCTGCTCGCCGCGCTCCGTTGGCTGCGATCCGAGGTCTCGGCCTTCGGCGGCGACCCCGATCGGATCATCCTGATGGGCGAGTCGGCCGGCGCGGGCGCCATCGCCCACCTACTCGCGGTCCCCGAAACCGAATCACTGATCGCCGGCGCGATCATCCAAAGCGGTGCGCCGGGTTCGACGCTGACGACCCCCGCCGCGGCAACCGTCACCGCTGCGTTGCTGCGGGCCGCGGGCGTCGATTGTGTGCACGGGCTGCGTCCACTCCCCCTCGACGAGTTGTTGGCGGCGCAGGCGATCGCCGATGCCGAGATGCTGGCGACCGTCGGCATGATGCCGCTGCACCCCGTGGTCGACGGCGACCTGCTCACCGGCTCGCCGCTGGACGCAGCCCGAGCCGGCACGCTCGCCGCGGTACCGCTGGTGATCGGTACGACGATGCACGAGATGGAGCTCTTTCGTGAGGCCATCCCGGAGCTCCCCACCGAGTTCTCGATCCCGTTCCTCGCCGGCAAGCTCGCGCCGACGCTTGGCCCGACCGCCTCCGAGGACGCGGCCCGACGCGGCCTCGACTCGGTGGATGGCGACCTGGCCGAGGCGATCGCCGACACCGATCTCCACCTCCCGGCCGCCGTGATCGCCGACAGCCACGCCGCGCGGGGTCTCCCGGTCTGGCGCTACCGGTTCGCCTGGGAGGCCCCGCGGATCAGGGCCGCCCACGCGACCGACCTGCCCTTTACCTTCGGAACGCTCGACGTCGCGAACTGGCGGGATTTCCTCGGGGCGACCGGCACCGATGCCGCGGCCGCGAACGCCCTCTCCGCGGCGATTCGGACCGCGTGGGCGTCGTTTTGTCATTCGCTTCGACCCGGGTGCGCGCCGGTCGGCGCCTGGCCGATCCACGATCGACGTCGACGGCGACAGGTGGTCCTGGGCCGGGTGATCGAGGTCGTCGACGACCTCGACGGTGCCCGTTTCCGGGCCTGGACCGGCGCCGAGCCGATCATCGACGAGGAGGTTTGACCATGGGAGCCCTCAAGGGAAAAGTCGCGATCGTCACCGGGGCGAGCCGGGGGATCGGGAAGGGCTGCGCGTTGGAGCTCGCGGCGGCGGGGGCGACGGTCTATGTCACCGGCCGGTCCGCGACCGAGGACGACCATCCGCTTCCCGGCACCGTCGCCGGCACGGCGGCGGAGATCGTCGGGTCGGGCGGCTCGGCGGTCGCGGTCGTGTGCGACCACCGCGATGACGAGGCGGTCGAGCGGGTCTTCGATCGGGTCGCCGATGCACACGGGCGCCTCGACATCGTCGTCAACAACGCCTTCATCGTGAGCGACGAGCTGACCTCCGGTCGGCCGTTCTGGGAGGTGCCGATCTCGAACTGGGACGACATGATCGATGTGGGTACTCGTTCGGCCTATGTCGCCAGCGTGTTCGCGGCGGGCCGGTTCATGGTGCCCGCCGGCGGGGGGCTGATCGCCAACATCAGCTCGTCGGGGGCCCGGGAGTACGCGTGGCATGTGGCCTACGGCGTCGGCAAGTGCGCCCTTGACCGGTTGACCACCGACACGGCCCACGAGCTCGAACCCCATGGTGTGCACGTCGTGTCGCTTTGGCCCGGCTTCGTCCGGACCGAACGCATCGATCTCGCCGAGGCAGCCGGTCTGCTCCCCGACTCACTCGATGTGTCCGTCGCCGAGTCGTCGCGCTTCACGGGCCGAGCCGTCGCCGCCATCGCGGCCGATCCGGACGCGGGCCGATGGTCCGGCCAAGCCGTCGCGTCGCGCACGCTCGCCGATCACTACGGCTTCACCGATGTCGACGGCACCCTGCCCGCCGGTCCCCTTCACAACCGCTCCTGACCCCACCCCTCCCCGGTTCTGTGACATCTGCGGACCGTCAGACGGTCCGCAGATGTCGGAAAACCAGGAGGGTCAGGCGGTGGGCATGGTGATGACGTCGGCGCCGGCATCGCTGCGGCCCGCCAGCCACTCGGCGAGATCCTGCTCCTCGGCATCGGACGTGTAGTAGTCCATCGGCTCGTAGTCGGGGGCGTGGGTCTTGATGTTGCGGTACTCCCGCATGCCCGTGCCGGCCGGGATGAGCTTCCCGATGATGATGTTCTCCTTGAGGCCCTGCAACGAGTCGCTCTTCGACTCGATCGCGGCCTCGGTGAGCACCCGCGTGGTCTCCTGGAACGACGCCGCCGACAGCCACGATTCGGTCGCGAGCGACGCCTTCGTGATCCCCATCAGCTGCGGACGACCCTCGGCGGGCTTCCCACCCTCCTCGACGACACGCCGGTTGGTGTCGGCAAACGTCTTCTGGTCGATCTGATAGCCGGGCAGGAACTCGGTGTCGCCGGGCTCGTTGATGAGGATGCGCTTCGTCATCTGTCGCACGATCAGCTCGATGTGCTTGTCGTGAATCGACACACCCTGGTCGCGATAGACCTTCTGGACCTCGGTCACGAGGTACTGCTGGGTCTCACGCACCCCCTTGATCTCCAGGAGCTCCTTGGGGTCACGAGCACCCTCGACGATCGCGTCGCCGGCCTTGATCTCCTGACCGTCGGTCACCTCGAGACGGGCCCCCGACGGGATCGTGTAGGAGTCCTCCTCGCCGTCGTCGGCGATGATAAGGACCTCGCGGCCGCGACCATCGTCTTCGCCGACCCGGATGACACCCGAGGTCTTGGCCAAGGTGGCCTTGCCCTTCGGGGTTCGAGCCTCGAAAAGCTCCACGACGCGGGGCAGACCACCGGCGATGTCCTGGGCACCGGCGACACCGCCGGTGTGGAACGTCCGCATGGTGAGCTGGGTGCCCGGTTCGCCGATCGACTGTGCGGCGATGACACCGACGGCTTCGCCGAGCTCGATCTCACCACCGGTCGCCAACGACATGCCGTAGGACTTGCCGGAGATGCCGAAGTTGCTGTCATCAGTGAGCGGCGACAAGACTCGCACCCGGCTGACCGCCTCGTCGTCACGCAGCGTCGCGAGCTCCTCGTCGCCGACCATGGTGCCGGCCTTCATCACTCCATCGGTCAACTCGACATCCTCGGCGAGCACCCGGCCGAACAGTCGCGTCTCGAGATGAGCGCGCTTGTTGGGGGTGTCGGGCACGATGTCGTCGAGCCAGATGCCGCGGATCGGACCGGGCCGCTCGAAGGGATCCTCGTCGTTGATGATGAGCTCCTGCGCCACATCGACGAGGCGACGGGTCAGATAGCCGGAGTCGGCGGTCCGCAGCGCCGTGTCGACGAGCCCCTTGCGGGCGCCCGGCGTGGCGATGAAGTACTCGAGCATCTTCAGCCCTTCGCGGAAGTTGCTCTTGATCGGACGCGGGATCATGTCGCCACGAGGGTTGGCCACGAGGCCACGCATGCCGGCGATCTGTCGAACCTGCATCATGTTTCCACGAGCACCGGACTCGACCATCATGTTGACCGGGTTGAACTGCTGCGCCTCGAGGCCCTCCTTCATCCGGTTGGTGACCTCTTCGGTCGCCTCGGACCAGACCTCGACCTCCATCTGGCGGCGCTCACCGTCGGTGATGATGCCGCGGCGGAACTGCTGTTCGATCTTGTCGGCCTTCTTCTCGTGGCTCTCGAGGATGTCGGCCTTCTCGCTCGGCGTCTTCACGTCGTCGATCGACACGGTCAGACCCGACTTCATGGCGTACATGAAGCAGGTGTCCTTGATGTTGTCGAGGGCCATCGCGACGTCCTGCTTCGGGTAGCCGCGCGCCAAGGTGTCGACGATCTCGCCCATCTGCTTCTTGCCGACCTTCTCGTTGACGTAGGGGTACGCGTCGGGAAGGGTCTCGTTGAAGAACACCCGGCCGACCGTGGTCGTCTCGTACTTGGCGGCCTCGCCGTTGGCCGGGGCGATCATCAGCTCCGGGGTCCGGAACTGGATCAGGGCGTGAATCGCCACGTCGCCCTGCTCGTAGGCGGAGTGCAGCTCCTGGACGTCGCGAAAGACCCGTCCCTCGCCCTTCGAACCCGGCACCTCGTCGGTGAGGTAGAAGGCGCCGATGATCATGTCCTGGGTCGGGGTGACCAGCGGGCGGCCGTTGGCCGGGCTCAGCACGTTGTTGGCGCTGAGCATGAGCACACGGGCCTCGGCCTGCGCTTCGGCCGACAACGGCAGGTGAACCGCCATCTGATCGCCGTCGAAGTCGGCGTTGAACGCGGTGCACACCAGCGGGTGCAGGTTGATCGCCTTGCCCTCGACCAGCACGGGCTCGAACGCCTGGATGCCGAGACGGTGCAGGGTGGGCGCCCGGTTGAGCATCACCGGATGTTCCTTGATGACGTCTTCGAGGACGTCCCACACCTGGGGCTTGCGCCGCTCGACCATGCGCTTGGCCGACTTGATGTTCTGGGCCAACTCGGCGTCGACGAGCCGCTTCATCACGAAGGGCTTGAAGAGCTCGAGCGCCATGATCTTCGGGAGACCGCACTGGTGGAACTTCAGCGTCGGGCCCACCACGATGACCGAACGACCCGAGTAGTCGACCCGCTTGCCGAGCAGGTTCTGGCGGAACCGGCCCTGCTTGCCCTTGAGCATGTCGGAGAGCGACTTGAGCGGACGGTTGCCCGGACCGGTGACCGGGCGACCACGACGGCCGTTGTCGAACAACGCGTCGACGGCTTCTTGCAACATGCGCTTTTCGTTGTTGACGATGATCTCGGGCGCGCCGAGATCGAGCAGCCGCTTGAGCCGGTTGTTGCGGTTGATCACCCGGCGGTAGAGGTCGTTGAGGTCGGAGGTGGCGAAGCGGCCACCGTCGAGCTGCACCATCGGGCGCAGCTCCGGCGGGATGACGGGAACGACATCGAGGATCATGGCCCGCGGATCGTTGATCCGGCGGCCGTGCTCGTCGCGGCGGTTGAACGCAGCCACGATCTTGAGCCGCTTGATCGCCTTCTGCTTGCGCTGGGCCGACAGACCCTTGACGCCTTCGGGCGGATCGATCTGGGCCCGCAGGCGAACTTCTTCGTCGTCGAAGTCGAGCGATTCGACGAGCCGGGCGATCGCGTCGGCACCCATGCCGCCGACGAAGTAGTCGCCCCAGCGATCCTGGAGCTCACGCCACAGCATCTCGTCTTCGATGATCTGGCGACCGAACAGGCCCTTGAACTCGTCCCAGGCCCGGTCGAGGATCTCCTTTTCGAACTCGAACTGCTCACGGATCTCCGCGAGGTCCTTCTCGGCCGCCTTGCGGCGGGCCTTCAGCTCGGACTCCTTCGCCTTTTCCTTTTCGAGCGCGGCGAGCTCCTTTTCGAGCTCCTCGTTGCGGCGGGCGAGGTCGAGCTCCATGTCGCTGTCGATCGCTTCGCGCTCACCGACGACTTCCGCCTCGAGCGACGCGAGGTCCGCGTCGCGGCGTTCCTCGTCGACGGAGACGACCAGGTTGGCCGCGAAGTAGATGACCTTCTCGAGCTGCTTGGCCTTGAGCTCCTCCTTGGGCTCGGTGCCCATGAGGAGGTAGGCGAGCCACGAGCGGGTACCCCGGAGGTACCAGATGTGGACGGCCGGCGCGGCCAGCTCGATGTGGCCCATGCGCTCACGACGGACCTTCGAACGGGTCACCTCGACGCCACAGCGCTCACAGATGATGCCCTTGAACCGCACCCGCTTGTACTTGCCGCAGGCGCATTCCCAGTCCTTGGTGGGACCGAAGATCTTCTCGCAGAAGAGGCCGTCCTTTTCGGGCTTGAGGGTGCGGTAGTTGATGGTCTCGGGCTTCTTGACCTCGCCGTTCGACCACATGCGGATGCTGTCCGCAGTCGCGAGACCGATCTTCAGGTTGGAGAAATCGTTGACGTCGAGCATGTTCAGTCCTGTCGGTGTCTTCGCCGGTCTCAGGCCCGGGCCGCACGAGCGGCGGCACGAGCTGCGTCTTCTTCGTCTGATCCACGTTCGGGCCGCTGGAGATCGATCCCCAGCTCCTCGACCGTCCGGAAGGTCTCCTCGTCGAGCTCACGCATCTCGATCTCCTGACCGTCCTTCGAGAGCACCTCGACGTTGATGCACAACGCCTGCATCTCCTTGATGAGCACCTTGAAGGACTCGGGGATCCCCGGCTCGGGGATGTTCTCGCCCTTCACGATCGCCTCGTACACCTTCACCCGACCGAGCACGTCGTCGGACTTGATGGTGAGCAGCTCCTGCAGGCAGTAGGCCGCGCCGTAGGCCTCGAGGGCCCACACCTCCATCTCGCCGAAACGCTGACCGCCGAACTGGGCCTTTCCGCCGAGCGGCTGTTGGGTGATCATCGAGTACGGGCCGGTGGACCGGGCGTGGATCTTGTCGTCGACCAGGTGGGCCAGCTTCAAGATGTAGACGTAGCCGGTCATGACCGGGTTGTCGTAGGGCTCGCCGGTCCGGCCGTTGTAGAGGGTCTGCTTGCCGTTCTCGCCGATCAGCCGGGTCTGGCCGTCGGCCGACTCCGGGTTCAGGTTTCTCAAGATGTCGACGATCACCGGCTTGTCGCCGGCGAGTTGCTGCTCATCCCATTTGGCCCCGTCGAACACCGGGGTGGCGACGAAGGTGGCAGGCTTGGTCGTGGGCCGGGTCTTGTTCTCGGTGCCGCGGATCGGGTCGTCGCCGACCCGCTCGCCGTCGATCTCCCAGCCCCACCGGGCGCAGTAGCCGAGGTGGGCTTCGAGCACCTGCCCGACGTTCATGCGGGACGGCACACCGAGCGGGTTGAGGATGATGTCGACCTGCTGCCCGTCGGCGGTGAACGGCATGTCCTCGATCGGGAGGATCCGGGAGATGACGCCCTTGTTGCCGTGGCGACCGGCGAGCTTGTCGCCGACGCTGATCTTGCGCTTCTGGCCGACATAGACTCGCACGAGCTGGTTGACGCCCGGCGGGAGCTCATGGGCGTCGTCGCGGTTGAACACCTTGACGTCGATGACCTTGCCGGTCTCCCCGTGGGGGACCTTGAGCGAGGTGTCGCGCACCTCACGGGCCTTCTCGCCGAAGATGGCCCGCAGGAGCCGTTCCTCGGGGGTCAGCTCCGTCTCACCCTTCGGGGTGACCTTGCCGACGAGGACATCGCCGGGCCCGACCTCCGCACCGACGCGGATGATGCCGCGCTCGTCGAGATCGGCGAGGATCTCCTCGGAGAGGTTCGGGATGTCGCGGGTGATCTCCTCGGGGCCCAGCTTGGTGTCACGGGCGTCGATCTCGTGTTCGTGGATGTGGATCGACGTGAGCACGTCGTCCTTCACGAGTCGTTCGGAGAGGATGATCGCGTCCTCGAAGTTGTAGCCCTCCCATGGCATGAACGCCACGAGGAGGTTCTTGCCGAGCGCCAGTTCGCCGTTGTCGGTCGATGGTCCGTCGGCGAGCAGCTGGCCGGCCTTGACCTTGTCGCCTTCGGCCACCCGGGGCTTCTGGGTGATGCAGGAGTCCTGGTTGGACCGTTCGAAGGTCTTGAGCCGGATCGTCTTTTGTCCGAGCTTCTTGTAGTCGAGGACCATGTGGTCGCCGTCGAGCTCGATCACGGTGCCGTCGTCCTCGGCGAGGACCATGTCGGCGGCGTCGTAGGCGCAGCGGGCTTCGATGCCGGTGCCGATGTAGGGCGCTTCGGCGCGAACCAGCGGCACCGCCTGGCGTTGCATGTTGGCGCCCATGAGGGCCCGGTTGGCGTCGTCGTGCTCGAGGAAGGGGATCAGCGCGGTGGCGACCGAGATGATCTGCTTCGGTGAGACGTCCATCATCTGGACCTCGTCGGGCGGGACCGACGAGATCTCGGTGGTCGCGCCGAAGAACACCTCTTGTTCGAGCTGGAGGCGCAGGTCCTGGAGGGACGCGGCCTGCGGCGATCGACGCACCAGCACCCGATCGGCGAGGAAGTTGCCCTTCGCGTCGATGGGCGCGTTGGCCTGGGCGACGACGTAGTCCTCTTCCTCATCGGCGGTGAGGTAGACGATCTCGTCGGTGACCTTGCCCTTCTTGACGACGCGGTACGGCGTCTCGATGAATCCGAACGGGTTGACCCGGGCGTAGCTCGCCAGGCCCCCGATCAGCCCGATGTTGGGACCTTCCGGGGTCTCGATCGGGCACATGCGTCCGTAGTGGGAGAAGTGCACGTCTCGCACTTCGAAGCCCGCCCGTTCCCGCGACAGGCCACCCGGGCCGAGCGCCGACAGGCGGCGACGGTGGGTCAGACCCGACAGCGGGTTGACCTGGTCCATGAACTGCGAGAGCTGCGACGTGCCGAAGAACTCCTTGATGGCAGCCACGACCGGACGGATGTTGATCAGCGTCTGCGGGGTGATCGCCTCCACGTCCTGGGTGGTCATGCGCTCGCGCACGACCCGCTCCATGCGGGACAGGCCGATCCGCACCTGGTTCTGGATCAGCTCACCGACGCTGCGGATGCGCCGGTTGGCGAAGTGGTCCTGGTCGTCGAGGCGGTAGCCGGGTTCACCCTTGGCGAGGTTGAGCAGGTAGGTGGTGGCGGCGAGCATCTCGGCCTGGGCCAGCACCGACTGGTCCGCGTCGGGCCGATCGATCTTCAGCTTGAACTGCTTCTCCAGGAAGTCGAGCTCGGGGCCGAGCTTGCGGTTGAGCTTGTAGCGGCCGACGCGGCTGAGGTCGTACCGGCGGGGCTCGAAGAACGCGTTGCGGAAGTAGGCGCGGGCCGACTCAACCGTCGGGGGCTCACCGGGACGGGCCCGCTTGTAGATCTCGAGAAGGGACTCTTCTTGGGTCGGGGCGATCTCCCGGTCCTTTTCCCACTGCCCTTCGAGGAAGTCGAAGTACTCGACGAACTTGTCGAGGAACCCGGGCTCGCTCTCCTCGTCGTATCCGAGGGCCCGCAGGAGGGTGAACAGCGAGATGCGGCGCTTGCGGGCGACGCGGGCGCCGGCGGTGACGTCCTTGCCGGGCTTTTGCTCGACGTCGAACTCGATCCACTCGCCGCGGTAGGGATGAACGGTGCCGGTGACGAGCTGGTGCTTGCTCAGGTTGCGCAGGCGGAACCGCTCACCGGGCTGGAAGATGACACCGGGCGACCGCACGAGCTGCGACACGACGACCCGTTCGGTGCCGTTGATGATGAAGGTGCCCTTGTCGGTCATCATGGGGAAGTCGCCCATGAACACCGTCTGTTCCTTGATCTCACCGGTGTTGGCGTTCATGAACCGGGCGCGCACGAAGATCGGTGCGCTGTAGGTCATGTCCTTTTCCTTGCACTCCTCGACCGAGAACTTCGGCGGCGGACGAAGGTCCTCGTCGGTGGGGTCGAACTCGAGCTCGAGTTGGAGCGTCTCCGTGAAGTCCTTGATCGGAGAGATGTCGCGGAAGGTCTGGGCCAGCCCCTCGTCGAGCAGCCATTTGAACGACTTGCGCTGTACGGCGATCAGATCCGGAAGTTCAAGAACCTCCGGGAGGTTGCCGAATGAATAACGTTCGCGGTGTGGGGCGCGTGTGGTCACCGAGGCTCCAAGATTGGCCGTGGAAGAGGACGACAAGCGGCCGCCCGGGCGCGGAGTACCGACGAAAAGAAATTCGGAACAGGCGCGAGGACGACCACGTTGCTTTGCACGCTAGTGGGTCCGCCGCCGTGCGGCAACTTCCGGACAACCGGAAGCGGCACCGACCAGCGCAGGCGGTGCGAATCCGGGCCGGTCGTACCGGTCGGGATTGACCGCAAACGGTAGGGGTTCTGGTCGAAAACGTCAAGCACCAGCGCCCGGGTGGAACCTGATCGTCACGCTGGCGACCCCCCGCGGGGATCGACCAGCAAGGCCGCCCGGGCCCGCTCGACGGTGGCCTCGTCGACCCCGATGCTGCGAACGTACGCGGCGTGATCCCCCCACTTCTCGCGGAGACCGTCGAGGGTCTTCGCCATGGCCGGACGAGGCGATCCCCACAGCGCCTCGTAGTCGGCGGGATCGTACCCGGCCGCCCGAATCTGCTCGCCGAACCACGCCGCCCCCTCGGCCGAATGAACCCGATAGCTTGCCGAGATCTCGTAGTCGTCGAGGATGTGCGCCTCGGCGACGTCGACCAGACCGAGAAGCGTCATCGCGGTGATGCCGGTGCGGTCCTTGCCCGCGGTGCAGTGGAAGAGCACCCGCTTACCGTCGGCCACCGCGGTCACCATCCGGGCCAGGTGCTCGGGGAACCCCTCCAACATCCGGAGATACCCCTCGCTCATGTCGTCTTCGTCGAACTTGGGCAAGTCACCGTCGATGATGCGTTGCAGCATCGACCGCTGCTGGGCGACATCACTCGACATCGGCAGATGAACATGCTCGATGTCGGCCGGAAGCCGGTCGGGGGCGCTTTGCACCTCTCCCTCCGATCTCAGGTCGAACACGATCGTGACCCCGAGCTCCCGGAGCCGCCGATGGTCGTCGTCGGAGAGATCGTGCAGCCCGTCGCTGCGAAAGACCCGACCCCAGCGGGTCATCGAACCATCCTCGGTCGGATAGCCGCCGAGGTCACGGAAGTTCGTCGGGCCGTCCATGACGATCCGCCGCTCGGCCGCGACGAAAAACCCGTGATCCGGGTCGAAGAGATGGATGTACCGGCGGCGCCCCGTCCGCTCGATCACCGTCCGCCCACGGCCGTCGGGTGCTCGCACGTCGGTCCCCGCGTCGTCGGGGTCGTCGGACACGAAGACCGACACATTCGCGGATCCACCGCGCCACGAGACGATCAACTCGTCGTCGTTCGGCCAGACGTTGACATGCGAGATCACTTCACCCATCGCCGCACCCTACGCCGGAGCACACGAGGTTCGACCCCGACGCGAAAACGCGAGATCGCGCCGACCGAAGCCGGCGCGATCTCTCGAGCTCACTGCCGAACCGGCGGAGAACTACTTCAGCTCGACCCCGCCACCGGCGGCTTCGAGGGCCTCCTTGGCCTTCTCGGCCTCGTCCTTCGACACACCCTCCAGGATCGGCTTCGGGGCGCCGTCGACCAGCTCCTTGGCCTCCTTGAGACCGAGGGACGTGAGACTGCGCACCTCCTTGATGACCTGGATCTTCTTGTCGCCGGCGCTGGTGAGCACGACATCGAACTCGTCCTTCTCCTCCTCGACCGCACCACCGTCACCGCCACCCGCGGGGGCGGCGGCAACCGCGACAGGAGCCGCTGCGGTCACGCCGAACTTCTCCTCGAAGTCCGACAGCAACTCGCTGAGCTCGAGGACGCTCATGGCGCCGATCGCGTCGAGAATCTCTTCCTTGGTAGCCATGATCAGGCCTCCTCTTCCTCACCGGCATCGCCGGACTCTTCGCCGGCATCGCCGGTCTCGGCCACGGTGGCCTCGTCGGTTTCTTCTGTCTTCTCTTCTTCTGTCTTCTCAGCTTTTTCGGCCGGGGCATCCGCCTCGGCCTCGGTGGGAGCCTCGTCGGCTGCCGGAGCCGCCGCGTCGGGGCCTCCGCCCTTCTCGATGAGCGCCTGCAGTCCGTACGCGAAGTCTCGGGGGACCGCCGCCAGCAACCCGGCGAACTTGGCCATCGGCGCCTGAAGCGCACCGGCCAACTGCGCCAGCAGCACCTCACGCGACGGAAGCTCGGCGAGCGCCTTCAGATCCTCGGCACCGAGCAGCTGATCGTCGAGCACACCGCCCTTGATCACGAGCGAGTCGTTCGTCTTCGCGAACTCCTTCAGGGCCTTCGCCACCGCGGCGACGTCGCCGGCGGAGCCATCGGCTCGTTCGCCCACGAACGCGATGGCGGTGGGGCCGATCAGCAGATCGTCGATCTCCAGACCCACATCCTGCGCGGCACGCCGCACCAGGGTGTTCTTGTAGATCTTGTACTCACCGCCGGCATCGCGCAGCGCACGACGCAGTTGGGCGAGCGCGCCGACATCGAGGCCTCGATACTCGGTCAGCATCACGCCGTCGGCGTCGGTGAACTTCTGCTTCACCTCCTCGACGACCGCAACCTTCTCCGGTCTCGGGTCTCCCATGTCCTCACCTCCCTTTCCTTTCCGGCCACGGCGGGCCGGATCCATGAACATCAGCCGGAGCCGAGTGTTCCTTTCCGGCCACGACGGGCCGGATCCATGAACATCAGCCGGAGCCGAGTGTTCCTTTCCGGCCACGACGGGCCGGATCCATGAACATCAGCCGGAGCCGAGTGTTCCTTTCCGGCCACGGCGGGCCGGATCCGTGGACATCAGCCGAAACCGGCATCGTCCAAAATCGAAACTGGACGCCCACCGAATCGGTGAACGCCCAGACATGCCCCGAGAGGCGATCAGGAAGCTCTCCTCGTCCGGCGGGCGACTTCACGCCCATTGGTGCTCGCACGGAGCGCACCGGAGGTCTTCGGTGAACAGATCTCTTGTGTTGCTACTTCTTGTGTTGCTACTTCCCGATCAGGCTAGAGGGCCGACACGAAAAGTCCACGCTCGACTCAGTCGTGAACACCGGCGGCGATCTTGGCCGGATCGACACGGATGCCGGGACCCATCGTGGTGCTGATCACGACCTTCTTCATGTACTGACCCTTGGCCGACGCCGGCCGCACCCGGTCGAGCTCGGTGACAACGGCCCGCAGGTTGGCCAGCAGCGCCGCCTCGTCGAACGACGCCTTGCCGATCGGCACGTGGACGTTGGCGAAACGGTCCGTGCGATACTCGACCTTGCCGCCCTTGAACTCCTCGATGGCCTTGGCGACGTCCGGGGTGACCGTGCCGGTCTTCGGGTTGGGCATCAGGCCACGGGGACCGAGCACCCGGCCCAACTTGCCGACCGTGGGCATCATGTCGGGGGTGGCGATGGCCAGGTCGAAGTCGGTCATGCCCTTCTCGACCTCGGCCGCCAGCTCGTCGCCACCGACGAAGTCCGCACCGGCGTCGCGGGCCGCGGTCGCGGCTTCGCCCTGGGCGAACACCGCGATGCGCACGTCCTTGCCGGTGCCCGACGGCAAGGCGACGGTGGCACGGATCATCTGGTCGGCCTTGCGGGGATCGACCCCGAGGCACACCACGAGGTCGACGGTCTCGTCGAAGTTCTTCGTGCCCAACGACTTCAGGATGGCGATGGCCTCCTCGTCGGAGTGCAACCGATCCCGATCGTACTTCTGGCTGTTGTCCTTGTACTGCTTGCCTTGCGCCATGACGGCTCCCTCTGTGTACTGCCGCCCGGCGAGGTGATCCGGTACGAGCAGGTGGCTGCGTCTCAGCCGTGAACGTGTCGTGTCGAACCTCGTCGGCTCAGCCGACGACGTCGATCCCCATCGAACGGGCGGTGCCGGCCACCTGGAGCTTCGCCCCGTCGATGTCGATGGCGTTGAGGTCGGGCATCTTGACCTCGGCGATCTCGGTGACCTGCGCATCGGTGATCGAACCCGCGGTCTCCCGACCCGGGTTGTTCGCGGCGAGGTCGAGACCGGCCGCCTGCTTGATCAAGAACGCGGTCGGTGGGGTCTTCAGGATGAACGAGAACGAACGATCCTCGTAGATCGTGATCTCGGCCGGAACGACCTGGCCCCGCTTGTCCTCGGTGCGAGCGTTGTAGTCCTTGCAGAAGTCCATGATCGCCACGCCGTGGGGGCCGAGCGCGGTGCCCACCGGCGGCGCAGGCGAAGCCTGGCCGGCAGGGATCTGGATTCTTACGACAGCAGCAACCTGCTTCTTGGCCATGACGGATTTCCTTGAAAAAGTGGACTGTTCAGTCTGGACCGACAATGCCCGCGCGCCAACCCGCGGACGGCGTTGATCGTCGTGAACGCTCCCGGTGTCTACAGGCGGGCGACCTGGGCGAACTCGAGCTCGACGGGGGTCTCGCGGCCGAAGATGTTGACGAGCACCTTCACCTTGAGCTGGTCCTCGTTGATCTCGATGATCTCGCCGGAGAAATCGGCGAACGGGCCTTCCTTGACCCGCACCGTCTCGCCCATGTCGTACTCGAACATAGGCTTCGACTTCTTGGTCGCCTCCTGCGTACGGTCGGCCTCGATGCCGAGGAAGTTCTCGACGTCCTTGCGCCGCATCGGCGACGGCGTGCCGCCCTGGTTCACGAAACCCGTGACCCCGGGCGTGTTGCGGATGACGTACCAGGCGTCGTCGTCGAGCGAGGTGCGACAGAGGAGATACCCGGGGAAGAGCTTCTTCTCGGTCATCACCTTCTTGCCGTTCTTGAACTCGGGGATCTCGCGGGTGGGAATGACCACCTCGTAGATCCGCTCCTCCATGTTCATCGACGCGATGCGGGCCTCGAGGTTCTGCTTGACCTTCTTCTCGTAGCCCGACTGGGTGTGGAGCACGAACCAGCGCCCGGGCCGGTCGTACGGACTGACGTAGGGCTCGACCTCATCCTCCTCGTCATCGGCGAGCAGCTCGTCCTCGTCGAGGACGGTGTCGGCGACCGGCGGGGTCGGCTCGGCATCGGCGCCGGTCCACTCGTTGGCCAGTCCGGTACCGACGGGGGCGGCCGCCTCGGCCACGATCTCCTCGGCCTCCGCGACGACCGCGTCCGCAGCCTCCTCGCCGTTGTCGGGAGCGTCGGAGGTGGGTTCGTCGTTCATCTGGATGTCTTCCGTCATTTCGGGTCAGTTCTCGAACAGGTCGAGGATGAAGGTCGAGAACAACCAGTCGAGGCCGTAGATCAGCGCGCCGACCACGACGATGGTGAGAAGGACGACGATCGAGTAGTTGACGGTCTCCGGTCGCGACGGCCAGGCGACCTTGCGCAACTCCCCGCGCACCTCGCGCAGGAACTGGCCGGGGCTCGTGCGTTCCTGGGGTGGCGCCGACGACGGCTGCTGACGTCGGGCGCGTACCGGTTCGCCGTCGGCGTCGATGTCGCCCTGCTTTTGCATCATGCGCTTTTGTTGTCGGTTCATCGACATGAGCTCATCCTTGGATCTTCGGCGGTTCCGCCATTCGACGGCGCCGTCATGCAGGGGCGGCAGGACTCGAACCTGCAACCGCCGGTTTTGGAGACCGGTGCTCTACCAATTGAGCCACGCCCCTGAGAACGGTGGTCAACGATATCACTGAGCATCGGAATACCTGCCTTCGCGCGGCCTGGGCAACGGACCCGACTCAACCGGCGAGCCGGGCACCGCGACGTTGCCGGGTGGCCAGCACGATCACGCCCGCGGCCGCGGCGAGACCACCGAGGGTGGCCGCGGCGTAGCCGGGCACTCGGCGGCTCAACCGGCCGTCGTGCGCATCGAGGACGAGTTGGATGTCGTGTTCGAGTGTGGGATCGACCGCCACCGGGGTGCCGGCCAACGCCCGCAGCGATCGACGCAGCCGTCGATAGTTCGCCATCTCCGCCTGACAGCGCAGACACTCGGCGACATGGACGCGGGCCGGTGCCGCGAGCACGGCATCGGGGTCGGCAGCCAACTCGTCGAGAAGGTCGACACACGTCAACGGAGTGGGCGTCGGCGTCTCAGATCGCATGGAGCTCCTCTCCGGGCAGAGGAAAGACCCGTTCACGAAGGCGGCGCCGGGCCCGATGAAGACGGACCTTCGCCGCGCTGACGGTGATGCCGAGCTCCTCGGCGATCGCGTCGTGAGGAAGGTCGTACACGTCGCGCAGCACGATCACGGACCGGAGCCGGGGGGGCAGGTCGCGGATCGCGCCGTCGAGTTGATCACGAAGATCGACCACGTCGGCGTGGAGGGACGGGTCGTGATCCGGCCGCGTCTCGGCGAACGTCGATTCGTCGGGAAGCTCCTCGTGACGGTGACGGCGCCGTTTCCCTGTGGCGGTCGAGGCACAGTTCGCCACGATGCGGTACAGCCACGTGCCGAACTGGGCGTCGCCGCGGAATCGATCGAGGCTGCGATACGCACGGAGGTAGGCCTCTTGCACCACGTCTCGCGCATCCTCCTCATCGCTGGTCAGGCGGAGCGCCAACCCGAACGCATCTCGATGAGTCCGGCGCACAATCTCGTCGAACGCCTCACGCTCGCCGGCCACCGCACGCAAGACGAGCTCGTCCATGGTGGCGTCCGAGAGGTTGGACCCGTGAACACCATCGGGGTTACGTGACGGATTCGTGACGATCCGGAGACGGCGGGGAGCAGCGGTCACATCGGCCATCTTGTCGGGTTCCTCGGACAATTGCGCCGCGGACCCGAACAACGCGGCCGCGGGATGATCTGTAGCGACGGACAGAGTCGAACTGTCGACCTCTCGATTATGAGTCGAGCGCTCTCACCAGCTGAGCTACGTCGCCAACCTCGGGCCGGCGAACCGGTCCGTGGAGCTCCCTGTCAGAATTGAACTGACGACCTCCTCCTTACCATGGAGGCGCTCTACCGACTGAGCTAAGGGAGCCTGCATCCCGAGCCGGAAGCGACACGCGAAGCGTCGGCAATGATGCCACGGCGGAAGGCGTCCTCCAACCCGCTTCTCTCCCCGTCACGTTCCATGGGCCACTCGCCCTGCTCCCTCTGGTGCGCACGCCCTGCCTCCTCTGGTGCGCGTGCCCTGCCTCCTCTGGTGCGCGTGCCCTGCCTCCTCTGGTGCGCGTGCACCATGAATTGGGCCGTTCGGCTCAAGTCGGGCCACCCGACGGCCGAGAAGGAACACATGCGATTCGACCGGCTTGTCATCGAGGCCGACGAGAACACCTTCTCGTTGGAATTCCATCCCCGTCTCACCGTGATCGGCGGTGTCGGACGCCTCGAGCGCGAGGGGCTCATCACCGAGCTCGTCGGCTCACTGAGCTCCAGTCGGGCCGGAGTGCACGCCGAGATCGTCGCGGACAACGGCAACCGGTTCGCCGTCTTTCGCCCCCACGGGGCCCGAGCCCGCGTCATCGACGTCGAAGCGTCGGCCGACGTGAGCGCCCGCTTCGCCGACGAGGACGGCAACATCGACCTCCTCGGCGTCGCGGGGCTCGACACCCGATCGGCCAAGCGCCGCCTCCGCCTCACCTCCAGCGACCTGACGACCAGCACCCACCACGACCAGATCATCCGTCGCCTCGCCGGCGTCGAACCGAAGATGCTCTGGGAGTTGGCCGACAGGGTCAGAGCCGCCCAGAAACGGCTCGACGACGAAGCGGACGCCAGCGGCTCCGCACCCGAGGACGCCGCGGTCGTGGCTCGCATCGAAGAACGCCACGAGATCTTCGAAGACGCCCAGAACCGCGCCGAGATCTTCCGCAAGGTCTCGTTCTTCGTCGGAGCGTCGGCGGCGCTGCTCGCCGTCCCGGCAGTGATGTGGGTCAGTCAGCCCCTGGCCATGGTCCTCGTGATCGTCGCCGCCGTCGTCACCGCTTTGTCCTTCATCCAGAACCAGCGCATGGAACGGGCTCGCAAGGCCGAGGAGATGGCCCTCGCCGAAGCCGGCGCCCAGTCCTACCTCGGGTTCCATCTCCAGCGGGTCAACGGACTCCTCGACAGCCAGGCCGCCCGCCAACGCCTGATGCAGGCAGCCGCCGACCACGAAGCCGCGATGTCCGACTGGTTCGCGGTCGCCGGCGAGATCATCGTCGAATGGGCCGAAGAACACCGCGCCGAGATCGAGGAGGCGGCCCAGCGGGCCAAGAACGTCGATGCCATGCACGCCGGTCCCCTCGCGATCGACACCGAGAACGACGAGGTCGCGGCGATCGCCCACGCCCTCGTCCAACGCCTCGAAGACGTGCGAGGGATCGGTCCGGCCGGCGAGAACCTTCCCCTGATCCTCGACGACTCCCTCAACGGTCTCGACACCGAGCTCAAGGCCCCCGTTCTCGAGATGCTGGTCCGCTCGAGCGAGACACAACAGATCGTGTTCCTCACCGAAGACGCCGACGTGACCGAATGGGCCCGGGTCGAAGCGATCACCGGCGACCTCTCCATCCTCGAACCCACATCGGCCGACGATCCGTCGTCCGACGCCGACGTGACCCTCGACGAACAGACGACCATCCACGTCGCCTGACGGACCTTCGTCCGCCATGGATCTCCGACCCCCGACCGGGGTCGGTGGTGGCGAGCCGCGACTCGCCGGTCGCATGCTTCGGTGCCACGCCCTCGGGCGTGGCATCGTCGCGTCATGCAGGCAACCACCCTCACCACCACCATCTCCGGTCGCGTCGGTCGTCTGACCCTCGACCGGCCCGACAAGCTCAACCCCCTCTCCACCCGATGCCTCGACGAGCTCGCGGCCGCGGCGGCCTGGTTCGACGCCCAACCCGACGTCCGGGTCGTGATCGTCTCCGGGGCCGGCCGGGCCTTCTCCGCGGGGGCCGACCTCCGCGGCTTCACCGAACCCGGCGACCGGCCTCCCCGAGCCGGCGCCGACGCCGGACGGGTGATGGTCGAGGCGATCGAAGGGATGAAGGCCGTGACCATCGCCGCGGTCCACGGCCACTGCATCGGTGGCGCGATCCTTCTCGCCATGGCCTGCGACCTGCGGATCGCGGCCCGATCGACCAACTTCTCGATCCCCGAGGTCGACCTCGGGATCCCGCTCACCTGGGGAGGGATCCCGCGGATGGTCCGCGAGATCGGACCGGCGTTCACCCGGGACCTCGTGTTGTCATGTCGTGCGTTCACCGCGTCCGACGCGCACGCGCTCGGCGTCCTCAGCCGAGTCGTGGACGACGAGTCCCTCGTCGAGGAGGTGGATGCGTTGGCCGAGTCGCTCGCGGCCAAGTCGACCTACACCCTCCGGGCGACCCTGGACGCGGTCGACGAGGCAACCGAAGCGCTCGTCCCCACCACCGGTGCGTGGTCCGACGCCGACCTGTTCGTCGTCGCGATGCAAGACGGGGAGAGCCGCGACGTCGCCGCCCGCTATCTCGCCGACCGCGGCCGCTAAGCGCCGATCAGTCGAGCGGCGTGGTGAGCGCCCCCGCAGCCGACGAGATGCCGGCCCCGCGCCGGGCCGTGACGAGATCGTCACGGTCGAGCCCGTGGGTCATGAACCCCAACGAGATCCCCGTTGCGGGATCGGCCCACGCCCGCTGACCCTTCGCCCCGCCGTGGCCGAACGTGTCGGGCCCGGTCGTGTGACCGTAACCCCGCATCAGGGCCTGGCCGTCGTCTCCACCGATGGTGAACACGTGGGTGCGATTGGCGGGTACCCCCAACCAGTCGGGGTGGTTCTGGCGAACCACTCGAAGGGCGTCGATCTTGACCGCGGGGCGGAGCATGGTGCCGTCGTCGTGCATGACGGCCTGGTACCACTGCGCCATCTCGGCCGCCGAGGCGATCCCTCCGCCGCCGGGATGGCCGGCGGCGCGGATCCCGGGATCGTTGAAGGCGAGCAGCGCGTCGTCGGTGACCTCGGAGAACGGCAGCTCGTCGATCCCGAACTGGCGGGCGAGGGCATCGAGATCCGGCGCCTCCCCGACGCTCACGACCTCGGCGATGTCGTCCTGCTCGTCCTCGGGGATCGCGAGCCAGCGCGAGCAGCCCGCCGGGGTCATGACCCGCTCGGTGACCACGTCGCCGTGGGGGCGACCGGTCACCTCGGTGATGCAGTCTGCCAGGACCCAATGACCGGCCGAGGCGTGGTACTCGAACGCCGAACCGGGCTCCCATGTCGTGCGCCATCTCTCGTAGCGGGCCAGTCGGGCCGGACGATCGGCGAACTCGGCGATTCCGATCGGCGCGTGGGGGAATCCGCCGGCGTGCAACAACACCTGGGAGATGGTGATCGTGTCCTTGCCGTTGGTCGCGAACCCGGGCAGGACCGCGGCGACCGGCGCATCGAGGTCGAGCAGACCGTCGGCCGCGAGCTCGAGCACGGTGAGGCTCACCGTCGGTTTCACCGCCGAGTAGGTGTGGAGACGATGGTCGGTCGTCAGATCGCCGAACGCCTCGAACAGCACGATCTCGCCCTCGAATCCGATCGCCACCTGACACCCCGGGACCCGGCCTTCCTCCACCTCCCGGCGGCACCGCTCGACCAGCTTCGTCATCCGTCCGGGAACCAGAGCGCTCATGATCCCGGGACCGTATCCCCCTCGACCACCGTGCGCCTCCCGGGCCACTCGGTCACGTCCGGGATCAGAGCCCGGGCGTCTCCTCGACGGATCACCTGTTCCCAGACCCCCACGCCGTACGCCATGTCGTCGAAGACCCGCAGGAGGACGGATCGGAGCAGACCGGCCGGTCGGGCACCTCGCCGCCACCCGTCCACAGCGGGCACGAACATCGCGAGGACGACGCCGGCTCGGAGGCGACGGCACCCGATCGCGGCGGGGATCGCGAGGGGCCACCAGACCCGTGAGAGGGCCCGGGCCAGTCCCCGCCCAGCCTGCAGCTGACCTCGCCCGGCAAGCCGAAGGGCCTCCCGTGGCGCCGCGGGAACGCCGTCGAGCTTCGGAATCAGAGCCACCGACGACGCCGCGGCGACGGCGAGCCCGGCCGCCGGGCGGCGCCCGACGGCCAACCCCCACGCCAGGAGGCTCCATCGGGAACAGCGGGCCGGCGCGACCGTCGCGCCGTGCCGCACTCCGAGGTCGACGGCCGAACCGCCGTAGCGGCGGCGCTGACGAAACCAGCCCGCCCAGTCGTCGCGGGGCCGATGGTGGGCAACGACCTCCGGGGCGTAGCGCACCGTGCCACCAGCGTCGACGAGTCGCCAGATCAAGTCGACGTCCTCGCCGACCCGGAGCTCCGGGTCGAACCCATCGACCGCGTCCACGGCCTCGCGACGTACCGCGAGGACCGCGCTCGGCACATAGGCGACGGCCCGGCGGGGCCCGACGTTCGCCGCCACCGCGCCGAGATCGAGAGGGGAATGGATCTCTTCGTAGCGGGCCCGAAGTGACGGCCCGGCGACACTGGCCACGCGGGGCGCCACGGCCACCACCGCTTCATCGAGCAGGTGCGAGGCAAGCGCCGGCCACCATCCCGCCGGCAACGTCACATCGGCATCGACGAAGACCACGAGCTCGGTGTCGACCGTCGCCAGCCCCGTCATGCGCGCCACGCCAGGCCCACCGCTCGTCTCCCGGCGGACCAACCGGGCGCCATGGCGCGCCGCGACAGTGGCGATCTCGTCTGGTGCCTCCGAGCCGTCATCGACGACAACGGTCGGCCGGCCCACCCCGGCGAGGAGACCGTCGAGGTCACCGGCCGCGTCCTTCACGGGAACGATGACCGTCACCGGCGGCGGGTCGTCGAGCGGACGCACGACAGGATGCACGACCCCGGCATCCAGCAACCGGCCGGCGAGAACCCGGGCCGAGGCCTCGTCGGCGAGCGGCGCACCGGCCGACCAGGTATCGAACACGGCGGCTCCCCGCTCCGACAGTCGGATGACCCGCAGCGGCGACCCCCCGATCAGGACGCGCCCGTCGCCGATGCGACGCAGGCCGGGGTCGGCGACGATCCCGATCCCCGCGGGAGGAAGCGGCCGGGTCACCCTGCCGTGTCGAACTCTGTGTCCACCCATGAGACGGTAGCCCTGCCATCGACCTACGCTCCGGGCCATGCACGATCTCGTCATACGAAACGGTCGGATCATCGATGGTTCCGGCGACGCGGCGGTCCACGGTGATGTCGCCGTCGCCGACGGCCTCATCGTCGCGGTGGGATCCGATGTGGGCCCGGCCCGACGGGAGCTCGATGCCGACGGCCGGATCGTCACCCCGGGCTTCGTCGACGTCCACACCCACTACGACGCCCAGGCGACGTGGGATCCGGAGCTGACGCCGTCGGGGTGGCACGGTGTAACCACCGCGGTCATGGGCAACTGCGGTGTCGGGTTCGCACCGGCGGCCGTCGACCGGCGCGAGTGGCTGATCGAGCTCATGGAGGGCGTCGAGGACATCCCCGGTGCCGCGCTCACCGACGGCATCCAGTGGGCCTGGGAGACGTTCCCCGAGTATCTCGACGCGCTCGCGGCCCGGGAATGGGTTCTCGACCTCGGTGCCCAGATCCCTCACGGCGCCCTGCGGGCCTATGTGATGGGGGATCGGGCGATCGGCCCCGCGACCGACGACGACATCGCCACGATGGCGGATTCGGTGCGCGACGCCCTCGCCGCGGGTGCGCTCGGCTTCTCCACGTCGCGCACGCCGCTGCACAAGTCGGTCGACGGCGAGCTCGTCCCCGGGACCCACGCGTCGGAGGCGGAGCTCATGGCGATCGCGAAGGGGATCCGCGCCGCGGGCCACGGAGTGTTCCAGGCCGCGATCCACCATGCCGACGTCCCCGACTCGTTCGGGTGGCTGCGAGCCGTCGCCGCGACCACCGCCCTGCCGGTCATCTTCAACCTGAACCAGCCCGACTACGCGCCCGACCTGTGGCGAGAGGACCTCCGACTGCTCGAAGCAGCCCAGGCCGACGGGCTGAACCTGCTCGCGCAGGTCTCCGGTCGCCCGGTCGGCATCCTCCAGTCCTGGTCGGCGACGGTGAACCCGTTCATGTTGTGTCCGACCTGGGGCCTGATCGGCGCGTTGCCGGAGGCGCAACGGCTGGTCCACCTCCGGCGCGACGACGTCCGGACGGCGCTCACCACCGAGGTTCCCGCGGTGTGGAGCGACTTCATGACTTCGGTGACACGGACATGGGACAAGCTCTACCCCTTCGCCGGAGAGGCCGACTACGAACCCGATCCGTCGGCGACCTGCGCGGCACTGGCCCGCCGTGACTCCCGCTCCCCGGCCGAGATCGCGTACGACCAGCTCCTGACCGACGACGGACGTGGGCTCCTCTACTTCCCGCTCTTCAACTACACGAACCACAACCTCGATCATCTCCTCGAGCTGCATCGCCATCCCCACACGCGGATGGGGCTCGCCGACGCGGGCGCCCACTGCGGCACGATCGCCGACGGCGGGATGCCCACCTTCATGCTCCAGTTCTGGAGTCGTGACCGGGTCCGGGGCGAGCACCTGTCGCTCGAGTGGCTCGTCCATCGCCAAACCCGCCAGACCGCCGAGCTCTACGGCCTGCGGGACCGGGGCCGCGTCTCGCCGGGCCTACGGGCCGACCTGAACATCATCGACATCGACACCCTCGGCGTCGAGCTCCCCCACCTCGTCGACGATCTGCCGACCGGCGCCAAACGCTACGTGCAACGGGCCCACGGCTATGCCGCGACGATCTGCCGCGGCGTCGTCACCGTCGAAGACGACGAGTTCACCGGCGAGCGCCCCGGCCGCCTGGTGCGAGGCCCCCGGCCCGACGCCCGCCGATCGGATCCGTGACGCCGTTCTGCGTGGTCACAGCACGGAGAGAACGGCACCGGGAATGTCGGCCGCGCCGCCGATCGTCGCGAATCGAGCCCCGCACGCACGAGCGAACTCGGCGGCATCGTCGGCGTCGTCGACCGGCGCGATCACGCACAGCTCGTCGAGCCGGCGGGCGGCCCGCAACGGGTCGACACCTGCTGTCGCCCGACAGTCCGACATGAGGATCGTCACCCGCCGTTTGGCCCGCGACCGCTCGAGCTGACGGGCCGCCGCGACGAGCGCCCCGTCGAGGTCGGTGGTGCCCTGCCCCCGGAGCCGCAGGAGATCGCCGACCACGTTCGCCGTCGTTCGAGTGTCGTCCTGGGACTTCAGGGCGAGCTGTCGGTCGGCGAACGCGAGGACCGACC
The DNA here is from genome assembly GCA_024276495.1 of Actinomycetes bacterium. Classification (GTDB taxonomy): domain Bacteria; phylum Actinomycetota; class Acidimicrobiia; order Acidimicrobiales; family Aldehydirespiratoraceae; genus JAJRXC01. The sequence goes on along the minus strand of JAJRXC010000073.1, from coordinate 54,073 downwards.
AGTCCGCCGGCGCTCGCCACGAGCACGCCGCGGCGGCGACCGCGGCGGTCGCCAGCCGGCCACCGCTCATCGAACCGCTGCGGTCGACCAGCAAGGTGATCGCCATCGTCGGTCGGGTCCAGTGCCGGACCCGCAACTCGTCGACCTCCACCGCCGCCCGACCACCGCGCGCCTGCACCAGCGCGTCGAGGCTGGCATCGAGATCGATGTCGCCATCGGTCCGGTCGGCGGGCGAGGAATCGATCCGGCCGATGCCGCGACGATCGGTCGGCCCGACCCGGGCCAGGTCGAGCACGAGCCGTCCGGCGAGTCGGGCGGCGAGGGCGGCCAGCACCGGATCGCTGGCCGCTGCCATCTCCGCCAGGAGCGCCATCGCGTGCTCACTGTCGTCCTCGATCAGCTCGGCCAACGCGTCTTCGTCGATCCGGCCGACCTCGGGGGAGATGTCGTCGAACGCGTCGTCACGCCGGAGTTGCTCCCTCGGCGTGGTGCGCCGCGACTCGTCGGCGAGCGCTTGGCGGGCATCCTCGCCCTCGAGGGTCAGCGGCGTCCCGGATCCGCCCCCGAGGGGGCGGTCGCTTTTCCCGGTTCTGCGCCGGGGTCCTGAGGCTGCTCGGTGGCCAGCACCTGGTTCCAGAGATCCCGGATGACGTCTTCGGGTGACGTGTCGCCGCCCTCGTGGAGTCGAATCCGACCGGAGAGGGCGACGAGCGCCGCGTCGAGCCCGGTGTCGGGGTCGGTCACCGCGGTCCGCCGGATCCCGGCGAGCCGCGTCGCGACCTCGACCAGGTCGATGGCGCCCCGCACCGACGAACCGACCCGGACTTCGTCGTGACGACGTGTGCCGCGGGTGACGAGCACGGCCCGGCGGCGAAGGACCTCGTCGACCGCGACCGCGCGCCGTACGACGATGTCGGCCTCGTCGTCGCGGGACTGGTAGCCCATCGCGATCCGACACATCCGGTCGTAGACCGCGCTCGAGACCCGGGTGGTCCCCACGTTGTCGAACGGGTTCATCGCAGCGACGAGCCGGAAACCCGCGGCTGCTTCGATCTTTCCGATCCGGGGCAGGTGGAGCTCCCCCTCCGACATCACGGTGATGAGGAGGTTGACCGTCTCCTCGGGCACCCGGTTGAGCTCCTCCACATAGAGAAGGGCGCCGTGGCGGAGCGCCTCGACCAGCGGCCCGTCGACGAAGACGTCCGGCGTGTAGCCCTCCTCGAGCACCCGCGACGGATCGAACTGGCCGGCGAGCCGAGCCGGGGTCAGCTCGGCGTTGCCCTCGACGAACACGAACGCGGTGCCGGCCGCCACGGCCACTTCGCGCAGCATCGTCGACTTGCCGGTGCCGGGCGGGCCTTCGAGCAGGACATGGCGGTCGGCGGCGAGCGCCGCGATCAACATCTCGAGCTCGCGGCGCCGCCCGACGAGGGCGTCGTCGAGCGCGTCGAGGACGGCGGGATCGTCGAGCGAGGTCATGGCGGGCGGGAGTCGGAGGCCGGATCAGTCGAACGTGATGACGCCACGGATGTTCTTGTTCGCCAGCATGTCGGCGTAGCCCTCGTTGACCTGGTCGAGGGCGTAGGTGTTGGTGATCATCTCGTCGAGCTTGAGTTGACCGGCCTGGTACATCGACAGGAGATGGGGGATCTCCTTGCGTGGCGAGGTCGAGCCGAACAGGCACCCCTTGAGCTGCTTGTTCATCATCGCGAACTCGAAGAGGTTGAGCTGCACGTCCATCTGCATGGCGGGGGCGACCGCGGTGGCGACGATCGTGCCGCCCTTGCGGGTCAGGAACTGGGCCGGCGCGATCAGGTCGCCGGTGAGCACACCGGGGGTGAGGATGACGCTGTCGGCCATCACTCCGAGGGTCATGGCGCCGACCATCTCCACGGCCTCCTCCATCGATGCGGCCGAGTGTGTCGCCCCGAAGTCGATCGCACTCTCGCGTTTGAACTCCGACGGATCGATCGCGACGACATTTTGCGCGCCGGCGATCTTCGCGCCCTGGATCGCCGCGGTTCCGAGTCCGCCGCAGCCGACGACCACGACGGTGTCACCGGCGGTGACCTCCGCCCGGTTGACCGCGGAGCCGTAGCCCGTCGTGACGCCACAGCTCACCAACGCGGCCGGTCCCGCCGGGACGTCATCTTGGATCTTGATCGCGGAGTCGACGCTGAGGATCATGTGCTCGGCGAAGGTTCCGAGCTTCAGCAGCGGGGTGAGATCCTCACCGGCGGCCGAGTGATGACGGAAACCGCCGGCCATCATCCCGGGCTCCATCAGGTGCATGCCGAGATCGCAGAGGTTCTGCTGTCCGGAGGCGCAGAACGAGCACTTGCCACACGAGGGGATGAACGAACACGAGATGTGGTCGCCGATCTCGAACTCGGTGACGCCGGGTCCGAGACCGATGACCTCGCCCGCCCCTTCGTGGCCGCCGACCAGCGGCATGGGAACGGGCATGGTGCCGTCGTGGGCGTGTTCGTCGGAGTGGCACATGCCCGCGGCGAGGGTCTTCACTAGGATCTCACCCGCCTGCGGGTCGTCGAGCTCGATCTCCTCGACGCTCCAGTCGGCGCCGACTTCCCGCAGAATTGCTGCCCTGGTCTTCATCAGTCTCGTCCTTCGCGCGCAGTGGGTGAACGTCGAGAACGTACCAGCGCCGCCGCGGCGGGGGACAGTCCGAGCCGCGATCGAGGACGGCACCGGCCGCGGGTGTCACCCGGCGACGCGTACCGACCCGACCACGGTTCCCGCCCAGTTGCGCAGCACCCGCGGCTCGGGCTCGGGCAGGGCTTCGAGCTTGCCGAGCACCCACTCGATCGCGACCTCGCTCGCCCGCGTCGCGCCGTCGTGCACCTTCAGGGCCACACCGATCCCGGCGTGACGATCGATGGCGCAGTACACGCCTTCGGCTCCGGTCTTGACCACGACCCGGCCTCCCCCGTCGCGCAGGAGACGGGTGCAGGTCCGGTCGGTTCCGGCGACCAGGAACGGTTCGGCGATCATGGCATCGAACATCGCTCGACCGGTCGGGTCGTCGTTCAGCGCGACCCAGCCGCGGGCCAACCGATCGAGCGGTAGGGCGTGGACCGGGATGCCACAGCCGTCGATTCCCGGGTTCTGTCCGGCGAGGGAGACCCCACACCAGTGTTCGACGGCCGGTGTGACCTGGTCACGTTGGAGGGGATGGTCCGGCTCGATGTAGCCGTCGGTCGGCAATCCGAGGTGGCGGCACACGGCGAGAAACCCGCAGTGCTTGCCGGAGCAGTTGTTGTGGCGAGCATCGAAGGCGACCCCGTCGCGAACGAGCGCCACCGCGCTCGGGGGATGCGCCGGGGCGTGGGCACCGCACTCCAGGGAGTCCGGGTCGAGCCCGAGATCGGCGAGCCAGCCGTCGACCACGGTGATGTGGGCCGGTTCCCCGCCGTGGCTGGCGCAGGCGATCGCGAGCCGTTCGTTGCCGAGGCCCGACGCGGCCGCGGCGCCCGACACCAGCAGCGCCGAGCTCTGCAGGGGCTTGAGGGCGGACCGGGCAAGGACCGGACGCGACGGCTCACCCCACGACTCGACGACCGAACCGGCATCGTCGACCACGGCGACATCGACCCGGTGGCGGCTCTCGACGCGCGGCCCGCGACGGACCTCGATCATCAACGAATCGGTCACGGGCGCCAGGGTAGATGACCGCCACCGGATCCCCCGCTCCGGTGTGCACCGCCGGATCCGGCCCCTCACCCGGCGAGCATCAGCTGGTCGTCGGGTCCGCGGGCCGGGTCGGTGGCGGGCGGCGGTGAGGGCCCGGCCCGGTTCTCGATGCACCAACACCCTTCGCGCCGTCGCAGCACCATCTGTCGGTCGTGGAGGTCGTGGTGACAACGGCTGCAGACGAGCACGAGGTTGTCGATGTCGGTTGGGCCGCCGGCGGCCCAGGCCACGATGTGGTGGGCCTCACAGCGGTTGGGGGCGGCACCGCACCCGACGCAGCCCCGATCCCGTGCGATGAGCGCCTTCCACTGGGCGATGGTGGCGGCCCGGTGGTCGGTTCCTTGCCACAGCGGCCGTGCGGGTCCGTCGAAGATCATCGGGGTGACGGTCGCGTCGCAGGCGATTCGTTCGAGCACCGGGGCCGGCAACGGCCGCCCATCTCCCACCAGCGACGCGAGCGGTCGCCGATCGGGACCGCGCTGCTCGGCGATGTCGTAGACGACGTTGACGTGATACCGGGGATGCGGCATGCGATCGGCGAGGTCGGCCCGGCCGTTGCCCGTGATCAGCGACACGAAGGCGTCGGCCATGCGTTGTTCGGGGGTGCGAACATCATCGGGCGCGCCGTCGCGAAACTTGTCGTCGCGAAGCAACTCGTCGTAGCGACGTTGCAGCGACGTGTGCACGGCGTCGCCGTCGACCCGATCGAGTTGGGAGTAGAAGGCACGCATCTCGTTGTCGCGACGCACCCACTTCACCGCCGACCGGTTGCGTCGCTGGGTGGCGAGATCCTCGGCCCCGTCGTCGGGGCGGTGACGGGTGGCCCACTCGCGCGAGTCCTTGAGGAACACATCCGCGGGAGCCTGGGCCGCCCGCTCGACGAGCTCCCCGTCGGCCTGCTCGGGTGACACCGTCCTCGCGGCCGTGACGATCGAGTCGACGTGTTCGACCGTGATGCGACCCTGCGCCAGCGCATCACGTGTGGCCGGCAGGTGCTCGAGACCCTCGGCTCGCCGAGCGGCCTGGGAGGCGGACCGAGACGAGACCCGTCCGGCGCTGCGCAACATGGCCGCGCCGTCGAGGCCCCGGTCGTCGAGCGAGGCCGTGGCCGTGATCAGCCGGGCCTCGTAGGCGTCGATCGCGCCCCGCAACCCGCGAATCTGCTCGAAGCGATCGGCCAGGAGTGACCGGGGCAACGTCTCCACCGCATCGTCTCGCAGGAGCCGCTTCACCTCGCCGAACATGCAGCCTATCCTATCGAACAGGTGTTCGCCTTGCAACCTCCCCTGGCAAGATCTCCCGCCGGCGTCCGCCGCCGGCCGGCTCAGTCGAAGACGATCATTCCGCGGATGTTCTTGTCGTCGCGCATGTCCTGATAGCCCTCGTTGATCTGATCGAGGGTGTAGGTCCTGGTGACCAACTCGTCGAGCTTCAACTGACCGGCCTGGTACATGCCGAGCAGGCGCGGGACGGCGTGACGGGGGCTGTCGGACCCGAAGATCGTGCCCTTGATCTGCTTGTTCATCATGGCGAACTCGAAGAGGTTGAGCTGCACGTCCATCTGCATCATCGGGGCGAGCCCGGTCACGACGATCGTGCCGCCCTTGCGGGTCAGGAACTGGGCGGGCGCGATCAGGTCACCGGTGACGACGCCGGGCGACAGGATCACGCTGTCGGCCATGACGCCCGCGGTGAGCCCACCGACGAGCTCCATCGCCTCCTCCATCGACGATGCGGTGTGGGTCGCACCGAAGACCGAGGCCTTCTCCCGCTTGAACTCCGCCGGGTCGACGGCGATCACGTTCTTGGCGCCGGCCGCCTTCGCGCCCTGGAGCACGTTCGAGCCGATCCCTCCACAACCGACGACCACGACCGTGTCGCCCGCGGTGACCTCCGCCCGGTTGACCGCCGAGCCGTAGCCGGTCGCGACGCCACAGCTCACGAGGGCGACGGGCATCAACGGGATGTCGGGATCGACCTTCACGACGGAGTCCTGGCTGAGGAGCATGTGCTCGGCGAAGGTGCCGAGCTTCGCCATCGTGTTGATGTCCTCGCCGTCGGGCCCGTGATGCGCCGAGCGGCCGTCGGTCACCATGCCGGGACCGAGCGTGCCGGCACCGAGGTCGCACAGGTTCTGCTGGCCCGACGCGCACCATCGGCACTTCCCGCACGCGGGGACGAAGGAGACGGCCACATGGTCGCCCACCTCGACATCGGTGACCCCTTCGCCGATCTCGATCACCACCCCGGATCCCTCGTGACCGCCGATGACGGGGAACAACGACGAGCCACCGAGCTCCTCGGGCGTGCCGAGATCGCCGGTCACCAGATGTTCGTCGGAATGACACAAGCCGGCCGCGTGGGTCTTGACGAGCACCTCGCCCCGGCCCGGCGCGTCGAGCTCGACGTCCTTGATCTGCCATTCCTGATTGGCGCCGTAGAGCACGGCGGCACGGGTTCTCATCGCGACATCTCCCTCGTCCAACGGTGGCTGGGACCGTAGCCGCGGTCGATCGCCCGGGTCAGATGGTGCTGGTCATCCCGCCGTCGACCGGCACCACCGCGCCGGTGATCGCCGCCGCGCCGGCCGAGCACAAGAAGGCGATCGTCGCCGCGATCTCCTCCACTTCGACGAGACGCCCGAGGGATCGCTGGTGGGTCGCGAACCCCTCGATGGCGGTGTCGTAGGCGGCGGCCGAGGCGTCGAGGATCCCGGTGCGAGTGGATCCCGGGGCGACCGCGTTCGCGGTCACGCCGGTCCCGGCAAGGTCGACGGCGAGCGCCCGGACCAACCCGATCACACCGTGTTTCGCCGCGACGTAGGGAGCCATTCGTTCGAGCCCGACGACCGCGGCGGTCGACGCGACCGCGACGAACCGCCCCCGCCGCGGCTCGGGGCTCGCGAGGATCGCCGGTATCGCGGCCCGGGCCGTGTGGAACACGCCACGCAAGTCGACGTCGACGACCGCATCCCACTCCTCGTCGGAGACCTCCCAGAGCCGGTCGCGGGCCGCGAACACCCCGGCGTTCGCGATCGCGGCGTCGAGACGGCCGAAGCGATCGAGGGCAACCGCCACGGCGGCGTCGAGCGACTGCTGGTCGCGGACGTCGACGGGCACCGCGACGACATCGTCGCCTCCGGCGGTCGCCACCGCATCCAACTCGGCCCGCGTCGCCATCGGGTAGGGAATGGCGGGTTCGTCGGTGCACGAGTCGGTCGCGACGACCGACCACCCGTCGGCGACCAGACGGGCGACGGTTGCCGCCCCCATTCCGCGGGCGGCTCCGGTGACGAGGGCGACAGGACGGTTCACCCCTCCAGCGTCGCAGGCGCGCCGGCCCGGTGCGACCATCGGCGGATCACCGAGCCGAGATCTGCGCCACCGCGTCGTCGACGAGCGCCGCGAACAGGCGGGCGCCCTCGGCTGCGGAGGCCCCGGTCGGATCGCCGAGCACCCCGTTGTCGGAGACCTCCCGGACGCCGCCGTCCATGATCTTCGGGAGGAGCTCGTCGAGCGGGTCGGTGTTGCCGGCGACCGCCCGGTCGATCGCCACCGCCTCGGGGGCGAGATGCAACAGCAACGACGTCTCGGTGCGCCCGGCGTGAGCGTCGGCGCCGGGCAGACGAATCGACCAGACCTCGAGCGATCTCCCCTCCGCCGCGCAGACGTCGACTGCGGCCCGCAACGCGTAGGCGTTGCCGCCGTGCCCGTTGAGCACGACGATGCGGGCGAGCTCGGGGCCGGCGGTTCGCACGATCTCCACGAGCATGTCGGTCAACACCCGGGTGCCGACCGACAACGTGCCCGCGAATCCCTGATGCTCACCCGACGCCCCGATCGCGATCGGCGGGGCGATGATCGTGTCGTCGATCCTCGCCGCCACTCCCTCGGCCACCGCGACCGCGATGCGGGTGTCGGTGTCGAGCGGCAGATGGGGGCCGTGCTGTTCCGTCGCCCCCAGCGGGACGAGCAACGTGCACCGGTCGCCCCTCAGGGAAGGCGAGGTCTCGTCACCCAGCTGTCGTGGTGCCATCGACGCGACCGTAGCCCCCGCCGCCCGGGGTCTCGATCTCGATCACGTCGCCGTCGTCGACGGTCGTCTGCACGGTGGCTCCGAGCTCGGTCACGGTTCCGTCGGCCCGGATCAACCGGTTGTGGCCGACTGCGCCCGGTTCGCCGCCGTGCATCCCGTACGGCGGCACCCGCCGACGGCCGGACAAGATGTTGACCTCCATCGGCTCGCCGAAACGCACCCGGCGAACGACCCCGTCCCCGCCGCGGTGCGCGCCCGCACCACCGGAGCCGCGCCGGATGCGGAAGCTCTCGAGCCGGACCGGGTGGCGCCACTCCAGCACCTCGGGATCGGTCAGCCGGGAGTTGGTCATGTGGGTGTGGACGGCGTCACAACCGTCGGCTCGCGGGGTCGCGCCCGCGCCACCACAGATCGTCTCGTAGTACTGATGCGCCGCGTTGCCCCAGATGAGGTTGTTCATCGTCCCCTGAGCCGCGCCCATGACCTGAAGGGCCCCGAACAGGGTGTCGACGATGATCTGGCTGGTCTCGACGTTGCCCGCCACGACCGCGGCCGGGTGGCGGGGGTTGATCATCGAGTTCTCGGGCAGCACGATCTCGATCGGTTTCAGACACCCGGCGTTGAGCGGGATGTCGTCGACCAGGCAGCGAAAGACATACAGCACCGCGGCGTGGGCGATGGCCGACGGCGCGTTGAAGTTCCCGGGATGGGTCGCGCTCGTGCCGGTGAAGTCGACGCGAAGGCCGCGTCGCTCGTGATCGACGGTGATCGCCACCTCGACCGCGTGACCGTCGTCCATCTCACACCGAAACGTCGAGTCCCCCACGGTCGCGACGACCCGACGCACCGCCTCCTCGGCGTTGTCCTTCACGTGCCCCATGTAGGCGTGGACGACGTCGAGGCCGTAGTGGTCGATGACCCGACGCAGCTCGATGGTCCCCTTCTCACACGCGGCGACCTGGGCGGACAGATCCGCGATGTTCTGGGTCGGGTTCCGAGCCGGGTACGGGCCGGCGGTGAGGAGGGCCCGGATCTCCGCTTCGAGGAAACGGCCGGCCCGGACCAACACGACGTTGTCGAGCAGGATCCCCTCTTCCTCGATGCTCGTCGAGTCGGCCGGTGCCGACCCCGGCACCCGGCCGCCGATGTCGGCGTGATGGCCGCGGCTCGCCACGTAGAAGATGGGGCGTCCGCCGCCGTGTCCGACGGTGTCACGACGGCTCTCGCCATCGTCGAAGACGGGTTTGACGACGGTGACGTCGGGCAGGTGGGTACCACCGTTGTACGGCGCGTTCATCACGTAGACGTCGCCGGGGCTCATGTCGGGGTTCTCGCGGATGATCGACTTGATCGACTCGCTCATCGAGCCGAGGTGCACCGGCATGTGCGGAGCGTTCGCGACCAGCTCACCGTCGGGATCGAAGACCGCACACGAGAAGTCGAGGCGCTCCTTGATGTTCACCGACGCCGCCGTGTTCTCGAGCACCACCCCCATCTGCTCGGCGATGTTCATGAAGAGGTTGTTGAAGATCTCCAGCTGGACCGGATCGACCGACGTGGCGACCGCGACCCGATCGGGGGCGGCGATCACCCGCTCCAGCACGAGGTCGCCGAGGTCGTTCACGACCGCCTGCCAACCCGGTTCGACGACGGTCGTGCCGGTCGCGTCGATCACCACCGCCGGGCCGTCGACCGGTACGCCGACCGGGAGTGCCGACCGGCGCAGGAACGGTGTCGTCGTCCACGAGCCCGCCATGACCGCGTCGCGACGACCGAGATCCGCCTCTCCGGTAGCGTCGGGAATCGCCGACACCGACGCGGCGCCCGCACCGATGGTCTCCAACTGGATCGACTCGACGACGAGCGCCGTCTCGGGGGAGACGAACCCGAAGCGGGCCCGATGTCGTTCCTCGAAGCGAGCGATGATCTCGTCGACCGATCCCTCGTCGACCAGCAGCGCCGTGTCGGACCCCTGATAGCGCAGGGCGAGCCGGCGGCGGGTGGTGATGCGGTCGGCCGGTACTCCCTGGGCCGCGACCGCACGCCTCCCGCGCGCGGCCAGCCGCTCCCATCGAGACATCAGCTCGGAGAGGAGATCGACGTGCAGCTCGCGCTCGATCGACTCGTCGGCGATGTCGCGGACATCGGCCAATCCGATGCCGACCGCGGAGAGCACACCCGCGTGAGGATGGATGTGGATCCGGCCGATGCCGAGCCGATCGGCGACGAGGCAGGCGTGCTGGCCACCGGCGCCACCGAAGCAGACCAGGGTGTAGTCGGTCACGTCGTGCCCGCGCTGCACCGAGATCTTCTTGATCGCGTTGGCCATGTTCTCGACCGCGATCGACAAGAACCCCTCGGCGATCTCCTCGACGGTCGACGACACACCGGTGGCCGCCAAGATCTCCGCGGCCAGGACCTCGAACTTCGCCCGCGCCGCGGCGGCGTCGAGTGGCGCGGTGCCGTCCGGGCCGAACACCGCCGGGAAGAGCTCGGGCCGTAGCCGACCGAGGACGACGTTGCAGTCGGTGATCGCGAGGGGCCCATCGTTGCCGTAGGCGCACGGTCCGGGGTCGGCACCGGCCGAGTCGGGACCGACCCGCATGCGGCTGCCGTCGAAGTGCAGCACCGACCCCCCGCCGGCGGCGATGGTGTGGATGTGGATCATCGGCGCCCGGATGCGGACCCCGGCGACCTCGGTCTCGTAGGTCCGCTCGAGCGCGCCGGCGAAATGCGACACGTCGGTCGAGGTGCCGCCCATGTCGAACCCGATCAGGCGATCGAAACCGGCCGCCGCCGCGGTTCGCACCATCCCCACGACCCCGCCGGCGGGGCCCGACAGCAGCGCGTCCTTTCCCTGGAACCGGTGTGCGTCGGTGAGCCCGCCGTTCGATTGCATGAACATGACCCGGGGGCCCTGCCCGTCGGGGCGGAGTTGCTCGTCGACCCGGGCCACGTATCGGCGCAGGATGGGCGTGAGGTAGGCATCGACCACGGTGGTGTCGCCCCGGCTGACCAGCTTCATGAGCGGGCTCACCTCGTGGCTCACCGACACCTGGCCGAATCCGAGCTCGCGGGCGATCTCGGCGAGCCGGGCCTCGTGGTGGGTGTGGCGGTACCCGTGGAGCAGGACGATCGCGACGGCGTCGAACCCGTCGGCCCGCGCCGATGCGAGCTCGGTCCGGGCCGACTCGGCATCGAGCCCGACGATGACCTCGCCGTGGGCGCTCATCCGCTCATCGATCTCGATGACCCTGGTGTGGAGCATCTCGGGGAGCTCGATGTCGAGGGCGAAGATGTCGGGGCGGGCCTGATAGCCGATCCGCAGGGCGTCGGCGAACCCCTTCGTGGTGACGAGGACCGTCGGCTCGCCCTCGCGTTCGAGCAGGGCGTTGGTGGCCACCGTGGTTCCCATCTTCACCGACTCGATCATCTCGACCGGAAGGGGGTCCGGCTCGGCGACTCCGAGCAGGTCGCGGATTCCCTGGATCGCGGCGTCGGGATAGCGTCGCGGGTTCTCCGACAGCAGCTTGTGGGTGACGGTCACACCGTCGGGGCGCCGGGCGACGATGTCGGTGAACGTCCCGCCCCGGTCGATCCAGAACTCCCAACCGGCCGTCATCAGCCGCGGTGTCGGCGCACGAACCGGACCGAATCGACTCAAAGAGCCGGCGGCGAGAAGTTCGGCGGCACGACGACGTCGGACGGGGTGAGGTCGGCGATCGAGTCGACTCCGATCCCGCGGAGTGTGGCGTCGATCCCGCCCCGCAAGATGTCGAGGACGTTCTCCACCCCGGCCTGGCCGTTGACCGCCAGCCCCCACAGATACGCCCGGCCGATGAGGACCGCGTCGGCGCCGAGGGCGCAGGCCTTCACCACGTCGGAACCGCGGCGGATGCCCCCGTCGAGCACGATCTCGATGTCGTCGCCGACGGCCGCCGCGATCTCGGGCAGCACCCGGATCGGGGCCGGGGCGCTGTCGACGTTGTTGCCGCCGTGATTCGACACGGAGATGCAGGTGGCGCCGGCGTCGACCGCCCGGCGGGCCTCGTCGGCCCGCGCCACACCCTTGATCATGAACGGTCCGTCCCATTGGGCCCGCAACCAGGCGACGTCGTCCCAGCTCGGCGGCGGGGTGCTCATCCACACGCCGTACGCCTCGAAGAACAGCGGCGGCTTCTCCTCGCCGACCACGAAGTTCGGGACCTGCAGCAGGGGAACGGAACGGTCCCGCAGCCAGGTGAGCCCCCATCGGGGGCGCGTGATCACGTCGGGAACATGGGGAAGCAGCTCCCGCACGGTGAACGCCTGGGGAATCTGCGGGCTGCCCCAGTCGCGGCCGTGGGAGAACGACCAGTCGAGGGTGAGGATCATCCCGACCACCCCGGCGGCCTTGGCCCGCTCCATCCGGGCGACCATCGAGTCACGATCCCCGGCCCAGTAGATCTGGAACAGGGTCTGCGGGCTGGCCTCGGCGACTTCCTCCACCGGTTTCCCCGAGAACGAGCTCAACCCCATCGGCACCCCGCGGGCCGCGGCGGCCCGGGCCACGGCGACCTCACCGTGGGGATGCACCGCCTGCACACCGGTGGGAGAGATCAGCACCGGCATGGACGCCGGCTGGCCCATGACCTCGACCTCCATGGCCCGCTCGGCCGACTGGCCGGCGGTGACGGGCCGGAAACCGAGCTCGTCGAAGGCCGAGACGTTGTCCCGCATGGAGACACCGGCCTCGGCCCCGGCGATGAGCGCCCCGTAGACCGACTTCGGCAGCCGCTTCTTCGCCCGTTGTTGGGCGATCGCGACCGTTTCGAACCACGGATTGCTCACGCGTTCACACCTCTCGACTGAACCGGCTCTTCTCCCCCGACCGTACCGGCCGACGGATCGATCCCGTCAGTGGGAGCAACCGGGTCAGTCGCCGCTGTCGTCGCCGTCGTCACCGTCGAGGCTGTCGACGACGTCCTTCGCCTTCTCCGCGGCCATGTCGACCTTGTCGGCGTGTTCGTCGCCGACCTTGTCCTTGACCAGGTCGGCTGCCTTGTCGATGCCGTCTTCGACCTTGTCGGCGTTGCCACCGACGAGGCCCTTGATCTTGTCGAGTATGCCCATTGGGGGTCTCCAGGTTCGTTGCTCCGACCGGACGGTCGAAATGCCGGATGAGGATACACGGCTATTGTCCTGGCCGCCGCCGAACCCGCGAACCGAGGAACGTCACGATGCCAGGCCCACTCGACGGAATTCGGGTCATCGACATGACCCAGGTGATCGCGGGGCCGTTGGCCGCGATGTTGTTGAGCGACCTCGGCGCCGACGTCGTCAAGATCGAACCGCCCGGGTTCGGTGACCTCACCCGACTCGCCCAGTTCGCCAAGGGCGACATGAACAGCTCCGTGCTCAACAACAACCGGGGCAAACGCTCGATCCAGGTCGACCTCCAGCAGCCGGCCGGACGCGACCTCGTCCTGACGCTCATCGCCCAGGCCGATGTGGTGATCCAGAACATGCGCCCCGGGGTCATGGACCGGCTCGGAGTGGGTTGGGACGGCGCGGCCGCGGTGAATCCCGACGTCGTATACTGCTCGATGTCGGGCTACGGGCCGTCGGGGCCCTACGCCGACCGGCCCGTGTACGACCCGATCATCCAGGCGATGGCGGGCTATGTCGCGCTCCAGGTCAACCCCGAGGTTCCGATCCCGGACCTGGTCCGCAACGGCGTCGTCGACAAGGCCGCGGGGTGGATGGCGGCGCTGGCCATCACCAGCGCCCTCCACGCCCGCAACGGCGGGGCCGGCGGTCAACACATCGAGCTGTCGATGCTCGATGTCGCGATCCAGTTCCTCTGGCCCGACGGGGGAATGGCCGACACGATGCTCGACGACGACGTGTCGCCCGGATTCAGACTGTCGGAGCTCTACCAGCTGAGCCCCTGCGCGGACGGCCACATCGTCTATTTCGTCATCACCGACCAACAGTTCCACGGATTGTTCCGCGCCCTCGGCCGCGACGAGTGGTGCGATGACGACCAGTGGGGCACCGCGGAGGCCCGCCACGGTCGCCAGGAGGAGCTCGGCGCGCTTTTGGCCAATGCCTTCCTGGAGTGGCCGGTGGCCGACCTGTTGCCCCGCATGCACGAGCACTCGGTGCCGTGCGGACACGTCAACTCGATGGAGGACCTCCCCGGCGACCCACAGGTCGTGCACGCCGAGACGTTCGTCGAATGGGATCATCCCACGGGGGGTCGGATCCGCAGCCCCCGCATGTCGGCCCGGTTCAGCGCCACGCCGCCGGAGTTCAAGGCATCGGCCCCGCTGCTCAACGAGCACGTCGAGGAGGTGCTTCGTGAGGCCGGGATCACCGCGAAGCAGCGCCGGGTGTTGCTCGACGGCGGCGTGATCACGACCGGATGATCCGGCCCGGACGACCCCCGGGGCGCCCTGGTGGAACCGGCCCCGACCGGTAGACTGACGACCATGACCTATGGCGACATCGATCTGCGACCGGTAGCGGCCCTCGACGAGGAGACCCGCGGCGACTTCGTCGTGCGGGTCTACCAGCACCTGATGGCGGCGATCATCGCCTTCGTCGGGATCGAGGCGTTGTTCATCAACCTGGGGATCGCCGAACGGATCTACGACTTCGTCGCCGGCAGCGGCGCCACCTGGTTGTTGATCCTCGGCGGCTTCATGCTCGGCCAGTGGATCGTGGCCAACGCGGCCGCCGATCTGCTCAACCCGCAGCGGCAGTACGCCGCCCTCTTCGGGTCGGCGGCGCTCTACGCGGTGCTGTTCGCGCCGATGCTGCACTACGTCTTCAACAGCCGCGACAACGGCGGCACCACCGTGGCCTCGGCCGCCCTCATCACCGCCGTCGCGTTCGCCGGGCTCACCGTGGTCGGCTTCGTCACCCGCAAGGACCTCTCGTTCCTGCGACCGATGGTCATGTACGGCTTCGTCGTCGCCCTCGTGCTGATCGTCGCCGCCGTGCTGTTCGGTTTCAGCCTCGGGGTCTGGTTCTCGATCGCGATGATCGCCCTCTCCGGCGTGTCGATCCTCTACCAGACCCAGACCATCATCCGGAAGTACCCGGCCCAGGCCCACGTGGCCGCCGCGCTCGGGCTGTTCTCCTCGGTGATGACGATGTTCTGGTACGTGCTGCGCCTGTTCAGCCGCCGCTGAGCCGGCCCGTCAGCCCGTGAAGTAGTCGCGCCAATCGGCGAGTGGCCCCGCGCCGGTACCCGCCTCGATCGTCACGGAGTCGAGCGGCAACTCGTCGATCGCCGCCACCTGCCCTTCCTCGACATCGAGCTCGACCGCGAAGAACGCCGCGGCGAGCCCCCGCAACGCCACGCCGAGGTCGGAGTCGTCGTCGAGGATGCCGGTGAGGTGGGTGCCGCCGACGAGCGTCACGAAGATCCGACGCCCGGTCAGCAACCGGTAGGACAGCTCGCTGCTCGTGTAGGGCACGATCCGGTCGGTGTCACCGTGCACCGTCATCACCGCGACGTCGTCTCGGGCCTGGCCGTAGCCGGCCGAGATGACGACCGCGGCGGAGATCCTCGGGTCGCCGGACGCCGAGAGCGCAGCCCCCGCGGTGGTGATCCCGCCCAGGGAATGCCCGATCATCCCGATGCGGTCGGCGTCGACGAGCGGACCCAACTCGGGGTCGGCGAGCACGGCATCGATCAGGAACGACACGTCGTTCACCTGCTCGCCCGTGTCGCCGGCGTTGGCGAACGCCCCGGGGACGTCGTTGTTGGTCAACGGAAACGCCGGTGCGACCACGACGAACCCCTCCGCCGCCAGCTTGTCGCGGAGCAGCTCGTGAGACCGTGGATGGCCGGTCAGCCCGTGAGCGAAGATCACCAGCGGCCGCGGGACGGTCGTGTCGGGTCGGTCGATCCAGACGTCGAGGGTTCGCGACGGGAGATCCTCGGTCTGCGCACCGGCCGGGGTGATCCTCGTCGGATCGACATAGGTCGCCGTGGCGCGGACGACGTCGTGGGGACGAGTCGCGACCGGCGCCGGTGTGGTCGCGGTGGCGGTGCTGGTCGGGGTGCGCGGCAGGGAAGTGGTGGCCGGGACCGTCGACGAGGCAGCCGCGCTCGACGCCGGAACCGACTCCCGGGTCGCCGCGGGACTCCCGTCGCTGCAGGCCGCCGCCAACAGCGTGAGAGCTCCGACGGCCGCGGCGAGCCGCCGCGTCATCGACGACCGAGGAACCGAACCGGAACCGGGCGGGAGTGATCCTGTCCGACGGGGCGACGGGTCCGATCGGCCGCCTCGACCAGCGGTTCGCCGTGGCCGAGCACACATTCGGGATCCGGGCCGTCGAGGGGAATCCCGGTGAAGAACTTGGCGGCCATGCAGCCCCCTTGGCACGCGTCGAAATGGCCGCACGACGCACATGCGCCCGCCGACTGGGGTTCGCGCAACTCGGTGAACAGGTCGCTCTCCTGCCAGACCCGCCGGAACCCGCCTTCGTCACGCACGCTGCCGGCGAGGAACTCGTCGTGGAGGACGAACGGGCAGGCGTAGACGTCACCGAGCGGATCGATGAGACAGACGACCCGGCCGGCCCCGCACAGGTTGAGGCCGGGCAGCGCTTCGCCGAGCGCCGAGAGATGGAAGAACGAGTCGCCGGTGAGGACATCGGGACGGTCGAGCAGCCAGTGGTAGAGCTCCCGCTGCTGCGCGTCGGTGGGGTGCAGCTCGTGCCAGCTGTCGGCGCCGCGCCCCGAGGGCCGGAACCGGGTGAGCCGGAGCTGGGCCCCGTAGGACCGCGCCATCGCCTCGAAGGCGTCGACCTGGCTGATGTTGTGCCGGGTCATCACCACGGAGATCTTGAACTCACCGAACCCGACGACGCGAAGATGCTCCATCGCCTGCACCGCCGTCGTGAAGGAACCTTCGCCCCGCACCGCGTCGTTGGTCGCGGCGTCGGCGCCGTCGATCGAGATCTGGACGTCGACATAGTCCATCATCGCGAGGTTCGTCGCGACCTCGGCGTCGATCCGCGAGCCATTGGTCGAGAACTTCACGCCCACGCCGTGGTCGACGGCGTACTCGACGAGATGCCAGAAGTCGGGACGGATCGTGGGTTCGCCGCCACCGATGTTGATGTAGAACACCTGCATCTGCTCGAGTTCGTCGATCACCGCCTCGGCTTCCGCCGTGCTCAACTCGCGAGGGTCCCGGCGACCACTCGACGACAGGCAGTGCACACATTGCAGGTTGCAGGCGTAGGTCAACTCCCAGGTGAGGCAGATCGGGGCGTCGAGCCCGGCCTTCATCTGCGCGGCGAGGCCGCTCTCCTTCACCGGGGACAACACGAGGTTGTCGGGCACCGGCGTCGACGGGATCCGCAGATCGGTCACGACGCCACCAGGAAGTCGGAGGCCGCGAGCGACGCCAACGCCTTCTCGAACGACGGCCACCGCCGCGACTCGATGCCGGACGCGGCGAACGCGGCACGGGGGCTCTCGTGGTCGCCGAGCGACTCCACCAGGGCGACGAGCTCGGGGGCCCGCAGGAAGTTCAGGCGTCGGTTTCCGTAGTGGTAGGCGAGGGCCCCGAACGGTTCGGGCCGCAACGCGACCCGTTCGTGGATCCGATACGGCCGGGAGGAGTCGAAGCGTTCCACCGCCCTAGTAGACGCCGCACATCCCGTCGATCGAGATCTCCTCGACGAGGAGTTCTTCCTCGACGAGCGGCTCGGCCTCGGTGATGTCGTCCGCCGTCGTTTCGGCCCGGTTCTCCACATCGGTCGGCTCCACGGTGCCCTCCTGCATCGTCGCTGTCCTTCATCGTCGGGTCATCGCATCCGGCGTGACCGGACGGTCACAGCGTAGGGGAAGTCGCCGACCGCGCCGTCATCGTCGAAGATCGGCGCGCTCGGTCACGTACGAGGCGGGGCACGTCCGACGCGGGGACGGCCGCGGACCACAACCATCCCTGGGCCCGTCGACAGCCCAGCTCGAGCAGCATCTCCGCCTGGGCCGGATGTTCCACACCCTCTGCGACCACCCCCAGGCCGAGCCCTCGACTGAGCCAGATGATGGTGCGCACGATCTCCCGGTCGGTCACGGAGGAGACGATCCCGTTGACGAACGAACGATCGATCTTGAGCGTGTCGACCGGCAGGTGCTTGAGGCGGGCGAGCGAGCTGAACCCGGTGCCGAAGTCGTCGACCGCGACCTCGACCCCGAGATCCCGGACCTGGCCGAGCACGTCGACCGCGGTATCGAGGTCCAGCATCAAGGAACGTTCCGTGATCTCGATGCAGAGCATCTCGGCCGGAATCGAGAGCCGCTCGAGACCCTCGGCGATCTCGGACACGAGCTCGCACGACTGGAGTTGCGCGGCGGCGATGTTGACGCGGGCCCGGGTCGCGACGCCCTCCGCCTGCCACGTTCGGAGCGCCTCGAGGCTGCGTTCGAGAACGAGGCGGCTCATCTCCGGGGCGAGACCGATCTCTTCCGCCGTGTCGATGAACCTCGCCGCCTCCAGCAACCCGCGGGAGGGATGGTCCCAGCGGACCAGGGCCTCGACCCCGACGATCTCACCGCTGGTCAGGTCGTACTCGGGTTGGAACCAGGGAAGGAACTCGTCGCCGACTAGTCCGCGCCGGAGCGCCGTCTCGAGGTGGAGCCGTTCCCGCAGGGACTTCCGATGCGCCTCGTCGAAGAACTCGTAGCGGTCGCGCCCCTTGGCCTTCGCGTCGTAGAGCGCCGCGTCGGCATGCCCGAGCACGAGCTCCACGTCGTCGCCGACACCAGAGAGCGCGATCCCGACGCTGCAGGTCGGGATGACGGTGGTCCCTCGGACGACCACCGGCTCGCGAATCACCGAGATCAGCCGGTCAGCGGTCGCCGCCAGCTCGAGCTCACTCGTCTCTCCCCGGACCAGCACCGCGAACTCGTCGCCACCGAATCGGGACACCAGATCACCACCGCGGACCGAGGCGCTGATCCGGTCGGCGATCGTCGCGAGCACCACGTCGCCGGCACTGTGGCCGAGCGAGTCGTTGACGACCTTGAATCGATCGACGTCGACCATGAGCACCGCACCCGACTCGCCGCCGCCGAGCAGCGTCCGGAGCTCCTCGGTCAGCTTTCGGCGGTTCGCCAGACCGGTGAGCGAGTCGTGCGACGCGTCGTGTTCCAACTGGCCACGGCTCGCGACCACGTCGATGAACTGCCGGATCTGGCCGATCACCTGCTGGAGGAACGACCGCTCCGCGGCCGACCACTCGTGGTCGCGAAAGACCGAGACGCCCAACATGAGCGCGATGCCCGGCGCCCGCAGGGGCACGACCAGCGTCGAGAACTCGGATCCGGTGGTCTCCTCGGACCGCGCCCGGATCTCGTCGGGCATGAGCCGGCTGCGAGTCGTTCGCGGCTCACCCGATCGGAGGATCTTGTCGAAGTAGCGGGCGAAACCCTCGCTGTCCACATCCATGTGACGGGCGGCGCGCGCCGCGTTCTCGTCCTTCGTCCACCAGCGCATCTCGGCCCGGGTGGATCCGAGGTGTTCGAGGAAACCGATCAGGTCCGCGTTCAGGACCGATCCCACCTCTCCCAGCACCCAGTCGAGGACAGGACCCAAGTCGACGACCCCCCGGTCGAGAAACCGGGTCGCGAGCCGAAGCTGAAGATCGTCGAGTCGCTGGCGGTACTCGACCTCCTGCTCCTGTCGGGCCCGCTGACGGGCCTGCAGGATCAAACCGGCCAGGTCGGTCAACGACCGGCGTTCGTCCTCGGGCATGCCGTCGCCGATCGAATCGGCGGTGAGGGTGAGCACGGCCCGAACGTCGTCACCGACCACGGCCGGGACGACCAGGGTCGACGACCGGCTCCGGGTGCCGCACAGCTCAGCCACCATCGGCGGGTCGAACAGGATCGGTTCGCGCACTTTGGCCCGGAGATCGTTGAGCTCGGCGCCGAACGCCCAGTCGGCGGGGGCCTCGGAACAACTGTTGTCGTGCCATTCAAGGGCCAGCGACGCGCCCTGGCCCGCGTCGTCCATCTCGACCCAGCGCACGCGTCGGGCCCCGAACACGGCACCGATGCGGGCGAGCGCGGAGTGGACCGACGTGTCGATCTCCGGTGCCGAGGAGTTCAGGAAGGTCTCGGCGATCTCCGTCCGGGCCTGGTCGACCAGGCCGCGACGGACCAGGGAGGCCTCGGCGATCATGCGCCGCTGGAAACGGCACAGGAGCCGGACCGCGCCCGCGGCGAGCTCCACCTGGGTCGCACGAAAGGCCCGGTTCTCCCGGCGGGCGATCACGACGATCCCGGCGACACCGCCGCCCTCGTGACCGGCGATGATCAGACCCGAGCGCATGCCTTTGGCCAGCACCGGGGCGAACGGCGACGAGCAGAGCTCGTTGAACTCCTCCACTTCGACATCGCCCAGGCGGACGACGTCGGCGGGAACCTCACGCTCCCGCTCGTCGGGCGGGGAACCGTCGGCGACCCATCGACCGACGGGCATGAGCTTGTCACTGACGATCCGGTCGGCCGAGGCCAGGTGGGCTCCGATGTAGGCCCCCACCGTGGCGAGGACGTCGTCGAACATCTCTCGGGCCTCGTCGATCCCGGCCTCGTGGAGCGCCGTGCCGATGTCGGCCAGCATCTCGGCGACCTCGGCTCGTTCCTGGAGCTCGCGGCGGCGTTCGTGATGACGAATCGCCCGCCACAACACCTCGCCGCACAGCTTCAACGCAACGACGTCGCGCCGGTCGACGGTCTCGGCGTCGGGGGCGAGGACGACGAAGGCGCCCCGCACCTCGTCTCGATCGACGATCGGCGCGACGCGAAGCGTGTGGCCGGGCCCGATCTCGTTGAGGAGGTCGGCGAAGTCGGCCCGGAGGTCGCTCGGATCGATCACCCGGTACTCGCGGTTCGAACGCCATCCCGGATCGTCGGCGAGGAGGTCGTGACCCACGACGATCTGGGGTTCACGTTCGAAACGCCCGGACGCCCATATCCCGACGACGTGGGCCCCATCGTCCTCGAACCGCAACACGGCGGTCATCGAGGCGCCGTAGAAGTCGGCGACGGCCTGAAGGGCCCGGCCGTGACTCCTCGCCGGATCGTCGACCCGGTTCCGGGCCAGCAGCCGGCCGACCGCCTCGACCAGCCGAAGCGGATCGTGCGCGTCCAGATCATCGAGATCGGTTTCCGGGTTTCGACGACCGAGCGCGCGAGGCACGGAGCTCCCTTCGGACACGTGCCTCTCGCATCGGCGGGGAACGGGCCGACTTGAGGCCCCCCATCGGTCGCGCGGGTACGTTGACTGCTCAGTCGAACCCGCGGAGCGCGTCATGAAACTCGACATCATGTCCGGATCGATGGAGCTGCACGAGATGCAGCGCCACGCGAAGGCCGTCGAGAACGCCGGCCTGGCGACCCTCTGGCTCACCGAGTCGGGGCGGACGGCGTACCTGTCGGCCGCGGCGGCCGGACTCGCCACGGAGCGGCTGGGGATCGGCACCGCGGTGGCCGTCGCCTTTCCTCGAAGCCCGATGATCACCGCGGCGACGGCGTGGGAGCTCGCCGACGCCACGGGCGGGCGGTTCACCCTCGGTCTGGGAACCCAGGTGAAGGCCCACATCGAACGGCGCTACTCGTCGGAGTACGCGCCGCCCGGACCTCGGATGAAGGAGTACGTCCAGTCGATCCAGGCGATCTTCCGGGCGTTTCGGGGAGAGGAGACGCTCTCGTTCGACGGCGACTTCTATTCCTTCTCATTGCTCCCGGCCCAATGGTCGCCGGGTCCGATCGAGGCACCCGATCCCGAGATATTCGTCTCCGCCGTGCTCCCCTGGATGAGCCGGATGGCGGGCGAGATCTGCGACGGGGTCCACATCCACCCGTTCAACTCCCCCACCTACATCGTCGAGCAACAGCGGCCCCACATCGAGGCCGGCGCGGCCCGGTCCGGGCGCAGCCTCGACGACATCACCTTCGAGATCCCGGTGATGACACCGGTGGGCGACACCGACGAAGAGCTGGCTGAGAGCCGGGAGCATGCCCGCCAGATGATCGCCTTCTACGGTTCGACCCGAACCTACGCGGCGGTCTTCGAGACCCACGGCTTCGAGGGGCTCTCCGAGCAGCTCCACGCCCGTCAACGCGAGGGGGATCTGGCCGCGATGGTCGGCCTGATCACCGACGACATCCTCGATCACTACACCGTCTCCGGATCATGGTCGACGTTGGGGGCAAACCTCGTCGAGCGGTACCGAGATGTCGCCCCGCGTACACGACTGATGACCTATTCGGCGTCGAGTCAGCTGAAGACCCGTCCCGACGTCCTCGATCGCTGGGCCGACGTGGCCCGCGACGTCGCCGGGGCCTGACGACGCGTCCGGGCCTGCGTCGTTCGGATCAGTTCTCCGAGTCGACCGCGTGGGCTCGCAACATCTGCAGGGGCACGACCTCCAGCGCCCGCTCGTGGGTCGCCGTGAGCCGGACCGGCGCCACGGCACCCGCGAGGGCCGCCTCGAGCCATCGTGCGGCGCAGACGCACCATCCGTCGCCGGGCCGCAGCCCGGCGAACCCCCATTCGGGGCGCGGCGTGGACAGGTCGTTTCCGGCGGCTTTGGAGAACTCGAGGAAGCGGGCGGTGACGGTGGCGCACACGGTGTGTGATCCGACGTCGGCTTCCGATGTGTTGCAGCAGCCGTCGCGGAAGAAGCCCGTGACCGGATCGTTTCCGCACTCGACCAGTTCGCCACCCAACACGTTTCGCGACATACGCCATCAAAGCACGGAGACGGAGACGGCACGGAGATAGATTCGCCTCGTCCCGTACCGCCGGATCGAGGTCCCCATGTCCTTTTCGAACCGAGCGCCCGCCGCCGAGGTCTCGTGATGGAGATCCGGCTCGCCACCATCGACGACGCCGAGGCGATGCGGGCGATCTACAACCGGGAGGTTCTCGAGACGACGCACACGTTCGACCTCGAACCGCGGTCGCTCGAGGAGCAGCGGGAGTGGATCGCCGACCGGGAGGGTGCCCGGGGTGTGCTGGTGGCCGAGCTCGAGGGCCGGGTGGTCGGGTTCGCGTCGTTGTCGCCGTACCGGCCGCGCGCGGCGTATCGCACCACCGTGGAGAACAGCGTGTATGTCGACGAGTCGGCTCGGGGGCTCGGTGTCGGTCGGGCCTTGATGGACGAGCTGATCGTGGTCGCCACCCAGCGGGGGTTCCACACGATCGTGGCCCACATCGTGGGCGGTCACGAGCCGAGCATCGGGCTGCATCACGCCTGCGGCTTCAAGGTCGTGGGCACCGAACGCGAGGTGGGTCGCAAGTTCGGCCGATGGCTCGACGTGGTCGTGATGCAGCGCATGCTGGCGTGAGCCAGATGCACGGCGAGACTCGTGGGAGAACGGGAGAGGCCCGGCGAGCGGATCGCCGGGCCTCTGGTCCGTGTGGGCCGAGAAGGATTCGAACCTTCGTAGGCGAAAGCCGACGGGTTTACAGCCCGTTCCCTTTGGCCGCTCGGGCACCGACCCTTGGACGAGAAAAAGACTATCCGGCTATGGCTGGTCTGCGACTTCGATTCGGGCTGCTCGGGGCTTCACCAGGGTCCCGATGATGGGAACGAGGGTTTCGGGTTCGCCCGGGCGGGGGTCGCGGAGCTCCCGGCGTCCGGCGACGACGGCGCAGTATTCGGTGAGCTGGTCGACTTCGAGGTCGCTGAGGTGGGCGAATCGGAGGTAGGCGACGTGGTGGCGGCCGTTTCGTGACGACCGGCGAACGGCGGTCGGACAGTCGAATCGGAGGGTGCGGCCGTCGACTCGGGGGAGAGCGAAGGCGACGCGGACCTTCTGGCCGACCGAGAGGGGCTCGGCCGAGATGACGTCGAGGCCGAACGGTGACACGCCGACGATGCCCATTCGGCCGTCGGCGGCGAGCACCTCGAGGTCGTGGGTGGTCCGGAAGTTCTGGCGCATCTGGTGGAGCTTCAACGCGGCGCGGGCCTGGAAGGTCATGGCCAGCAGCCAGGCCGCGATCGCCAGCACGGTGAGCGTCGCGAAGTCGTCGTGCGGGGGCCGGACGATTCCCATCCCGAACACGGCGAGGCTGAGCGCGAGGGCGGCTTGGAGCCCACCGAGCAGGATCGTGCGGACCAGCCGGCCCGGGGCCGGGTCGACGAGGTCGATCCCGAGGGGTTTTCCCGGAAGGGCCCGTGCCGCCACGACGAGGTCGGTGGCGAGCAAGCGGAGGTCGTTGCTGAACCACGGTAGGAATCCGATGGGGGCTTGGGCGGCCCGACGGTAGAGCACCGATGACGCCATCCAGGTGCCCCAGAGGGGGACGAGGACGAACGGGTCGGCGACCATCGGCAACGCCGGCGAGAACATGACCGTGAAGAGGGTGCCGATCAGCACGAGGCGCTGGATGCTCCGACCGATGTGGAGGTCGGCGATTCGGTAGGCGCGACGACCGAGGCGGGAGGTGTGGGGGCCGCGACGGGGCGCGTCCTTGTCGACGAGGACCGAGAGTCGTTCGTGGAGGTCGCGGGCCCAGCGGTGGAGGTGACGGTCGTCGTTCCACGGCGCCAGTCGACGGGCGACGAGCACCGGCACGTCGGCGATCTTCCATCCCGCGGCCTGCAGCCGGACGCCGGTGGAGAGGGTGACGCCTTGGCGGCCGCGGCTCATTCCCTCGATCTCTTCGATCGCGCGGCGGCGGACGACGGCCATGCCCGGCCACCAGGGCAGCACTCCGGCGTCGTCGAGGGTCGGGCGCATGAGCTCGTCTCGTCGCCGGTGTTCGCCGTAGCCGCCGTAGTCGACGGTTCGCAGGGCATTGGTGTGCTCGATCCGGCAGGCGACGACGCCCACTTCGGGGTCCTCGAACGCGCCGGCGGTGACTTCGAGGACGTCAGGGAGCACGACGACGTCGGCGGGCACGAGGAGGGTGAGCCGCGAGGTGCATTGGTCGATCGCGACGTCGATGAGCGCGCCGAGGTCGGCGTTCGCGCCGCCGACGATCCGTACCAGCTCGAGCCGGGCCGCCAGTTGGGCGACGTCGGGGCGGTCGTCGCGGTCGACGATTCGCAGATTGGTGTAGCCCGAGATGAGGCGGTCGGAGAGGACCGCGGCTCGAACCTCGCTGGCCGGCTCGTCGGTGACGACGACGATCACGTCGGCATCGGGGGCCGGGGTCCTCTCGGGCGTGCGGATGACGGGTCGAGGATCGCCGAGCATCGACGTCTCCATGTGGAGGCGGAGGAATCCGAACGCCTCGGCGCTGAGCAGCAAGAAGAAAAGGATCGGGTCGGCGCCTTGCCACGTGAAGAGAAGTCGCCATGTCAGGTAGACGGCACCGGTGACGAGGGCCGACCGGCGAAGGGAACGCATGTCGTTGACGTCGGCCGGCCGGGGCTCGTCTTGAGGATGCGCCGCGGGGGTCGCCCGTCGACCGTCGCTTTGGTACGTTCCTGGCCATGCCGACGTTCGATGTGGTCTCAGAGGTCGACGAGCAGGAAGTGCGCAACGCGGTCGATCAGGCCGCGCGGGAGGTCGCCCAGCGGTTCGACTTCAAGAACACCGAGTCGTCGATCGAGCTCGGCGACGGGGTGATCGACATGGCCTCGTTGTCCGAGGACCGGCTCGCGGCGTTGCGTCAGGTTCTCGAGGAGAAGTTGGTGCGGCGCAAGGTGAGTCTGAAGGTGCTCGACTACGGCACCGTCGAGCCGGCGTCGGGCGGATCGGTTCGTCAGCGGGCGACGTTGCAGTCCGGGATCAGCGCCGAGAAGGCGAAGGAGCTCAACAAGTTCATCAAGACGCTCGGGCTGAAGGGCATCCAGTCGTCGACACAGGGTGACCAACTCCGGGTCCAGGGGAAGAAACGTGATCAGTTGCAGAGTGTGATCGCCGCGTTGAAGGAAGCCGAATTCGGTCTGCCCCTCCAGTTCACGAACTTCCGCGACTGACGCACCCGAGTCGGCTGCGGGCCGGTGTCGGGGTCTGCCGACGGCCCGACATGGTGACCGATGTCACCGAACATGTGTTCGCATCTCGGACCGGTCCCTGGTAGGGTGATCACATTCGGTCACCGGCCCCGAACTCACTTCGGCCGGTCCAAACTGACACTTCCCCATGTTCTCCGAGAGGAACGGGTTGTCGTGTTCGATGGGTGGCTGAGTGAACTGGGCGACGTGGCCGTCGATGGCATGTCCCGACGTGAGTTGTGCGACGCCGCGGCCGGGTCGGGTCGGCTCCGGGCCGCGCTCGACGGCTTCGATGCCCGACTCGCCGCCGCGTTGGCCGGTCTCGACGATGACGGTCCGGGGCCGTCATCGATGTTTCGCGGCGCCACCAAGTGCTCACAACGCGAGGCCGACCGACGAGCCCGTCGAGCCGAACGGCTCGTCGAGCTCCCGACCGCGGCCGCCGCGTTGGCCGCCGGTGAGATCACCGCCGAACACGCCGACACACTGATCAGGGCCGCCGACAACACCTCCGCGGAAGCGGTCGAAGCATCGAAACTGGTTCGCGACGCCAGATGCCGGCCGGCGGATCTCCACGAGAGAGACGCCCGCGACTGGACCCGTCGCACCCAGACCCGAGTCTCGCTGGAGGCGCAGCAACGCCGCCGTGTCGCGGCGCGCCGCTGCGTGATCTTCGACAACGAATCCGACATGACCGTGCTCCACGCCGAGTTCGACCCGGTCACGGGCGCCAAAGTCCGATCGCTGCTCGACACCGCCGTCAACGCCATGTTCACCACCGACGGCGGTCGTGAACACGCAGACCAGATCCGAACCGTGCAACAACGCCGCGCCGACGCACTCGCCGAGCTCATCGCGGGCACCGACCACCGCGACGACGCCGGCAACCACGACCACGACGGTCTCAACGGGCGCGGCGACGATGCTGCATCGACGAAGCGCCGCGGTCGATCCGGCCCGGTCCGCACACAGCTCCTGGTGATTGCCCACGCCGACGGCACCGCCGAGATCCCCGGCACCGGGCCCATACCCGCAGGCGAGCTCGCCAGGCTCGCCTGCAACAGCGACCTCTACGGACTCGTCTTCTCCACCGACGGTCGACCACTCTGGCACGGCACCCGCGTCCGCATCGCCGACGACAACCAGTGGCGGATGCTCATCGCCCGCGACAAAGGCTGCGTCATCTGCGACGCCCGACCGGCCCGATGTGAAGCCCACCACCTCATCTTCGCCCGGCCACCCCACAACGGCCCCACCGACATCGACAACCTCGTGCTGTTGTGCGCCCACCATCACCATCTGGTCCACGACCGGGGCCAGACACTGCGCCGACGAGCCGACGGCACCTGGCACCTTCATCCACGCGACCCACCCGGATCCGGGCCCCCGCGTCAAAGCGAAGACCGTGACATCCGGGCCGGCAAGCCCGAGGATCTCGATGTGGGCGCCCGTCTCAGAACGAACGAAGCCGAGCGATGCGCTGTTCCGTCGGCGGATGGGTGCTGAACCACTTGCTCATCCCCCCGCCACCACGGGCCTGGGCGCTGAGCGGGTTGATGATGTAGGCGCTGGCCTGGTTCGGGTCGATGTCGACGGGGATCCGATTGGCGTAGGTCTCGAGCTTTTCCAATGCCCGGGCGAGGGGTTCGCCGGTACCGATGAGCTTCGCGGCCGACTCGTCGGCCTGAAACTCGCGGCTTCGGCTCACGGCCGCCTGGATCACCGCCGCGGCGATCGGGGCGAGTATCGCGAACGCCAACTCACCGATGGGGTTGCGGTCGCGACTGTTGCCACCGGAGAAGATCGCCCCCCACATCGCGATCCGGGCGGCAAACGTGATGCCCATGCCGATCGCGGCCGCGACCGATCCGATCAGGATGTCGCGGTTGCGGACATGGGCGAGCTCGTGGGCGAGCACGCCCCGGACCTCGGCCCAACTCATGGCGTCGAGCAGCCCGACGGTGACCGCGACCGCCGCGTTTTTCGGGTTGCGGCCCGTCGCGAAGGCGTTGGGTTGCGGATTCGGAGAGACGTAGAGCTTCGGCATCGGCATGTTCGCCTTCGCGGTGAGCTCCTCCATGATCTCGTAGAACTCGGGGACCTGCTCGCGGGTCACGGCTTGGGCCTTGGCCGACCGGATGGCCAGCTTGTCGCTGAACCAGTAGGAGCCGCCCACCATCACCAACCCGATGCCGAGACCGATCACCAGCCCGGCTGATCCACCGAGCGCGCCACCGGCGACGATGATCAGGCCGCCCATCGCGGCGAGAAGTGTGAATGTCTTGGCTGTGTTGACCATGCGGTCGGATACCTCCTGTTCGCTACAACCGTAGGGACGGGGCCCGAAATTCCACGTCAAGGCATCCGAGGACTTCGATCCGTGCGTCGGGACGGGCAGGCGAGGCCGCGTTCAGTCGTCGTCGCCGGCCTCGGCCCCCGCCCGTATCGCCTCGACGACATTCGGGTCGGCGAGGGTCGTGGTGTCACCCAGGTCGTGCCCGTCGGCGACATCGCGCAGCAGCCGACGCATGATCTTGCCCGATCGCGTCTTGGGGAGGTCCGGGACGAGGAACACGGCCTTCGGTCGCGCCGTGGCCCCCAGCTTCTTGGCGACGTGCTGACGAATCTCCTCTCGCAGGTCGTCCGACGCCGACGCGGTGCCTCGCAGGATCACGTAGCCGACGATCGCCTGACCGGTGATCTCGTCGGTGGCGCCGACCACCGCCGCCTCGGCCACTGCCGGATGGTCGACGAGGGCGCTCTCGACCTCGGAGGTCGAGATCCGGTGCCCGGAGACGTTCATCACGTCGTCGACCCGGCCGAGGATCCAGATGTAGCCGTCGTCGTCGACCCGGGCACCGTCACCGGCGAAGTAGCGGCCCTCGTACGTGGACCAGTAGGTGTCGCGATATCGATCCTCGTCGCCCCATATCCCTCGCAGCATCGAGGGCCAGGGCTTCGTGATCGTGAGATAGCCGCCGCCTTCGGTCACGGCGTTCCCGTCGTCGTCGACCACCTCGGCATAGACGCCGGGAATCGGGTTGGTGGCGGTACCCGGCTTCGTCGTGGTGACACCGGGAAGAGGCGTGATCATGTGGCCCCCGGTCTCGGTCTGCCACCACGTGTCGACGATCGGACACGACTCCCGCCCGATGTGGCGGTGATACCACATCCACGCTTCGGGGTTGATCGGCTCGCCGACGGTGCCGAGGACTCGGAGAGTCGAGAGATCGTGGGCGTCGGGCCACTCGTCACCCCATTTCATGAACGTTCGGATCGCGGTCGGGGCGGTGTAGAGCTGGGTGACCCCGTAGCGCTCGATGATGTCCCAGAGCCGATCCTTCCTCCAGTCGGCCCGGTCGCCGTCGCGGTGCTCGGGAAGGGGGGTGTCGGGGGTGCCCTCGTACATGACGGAGGTGCAGCCGTTGGTGAGCGGCCCGTAGACGATGTAGCTGTGCCCGGTCACCCAGCCGATGTCGGCGGCACACCAGTAGACGTCGGTGTCGGGACGGAGATCGAACACGTACTTGTGGGTGAACGCCACCTGGGTCAGGTAGCCACCGGTGGTGTGCATGATGCCCTTCGGCTTCGCCGTCGTTCCCGAGGTGTAGAGCAGGTACAGGAGCTGCTCGGCGTCCATCGGCTCGGCCGGACACCTCGGTTCGGCTTCCGCCATGAGGTCGTGCCACCAGTGGTCACGACCGTCGACCATCATCGGGTCGGTCCCGCACCGGTCGACGACGATCACATGCTCGACCGATGGCGCACCGACTTCGAGCGCGGCATCGACATTGGGCTTCAACGCCGATGGCTCGCCGCGGCGGTAGCCGGCGTCGGCGGTGATGATCACCTTCGCCTCGGCGTCGACACACCGATCGGTGATCGCGTCGGGCGAGAACCCTCCGAAGATCACCGAATGAGCGACACCGATCCGGGTGCAGGCGAGCATCGCCACCGGCAGCTCGGGAATCATCGGCATGTAGATGGCGAGCCGGTCGCCCTTGCGCAGCCCGAGGCCCTTGAGGACGTTGGCGAACCGTTCGACATCGGCGAGAAGGTCGGCATAGGTGATGGTTCGGGTGTCGCCGGGCTCGCCCTCGAAATGGTAGGCGACCCTGTCGCCTCGACCCGCGGCCACATGCCGATCGAGGCAGTTCTCGCTGACGTTGAGCTCGCCCCCCGGGAACCACTTCGCGAACGGCAGATCCCATTCGAGAATCGTGTCGAAATCCTTCGACCAGGTCAGCAGCTCGCGCGCCTGACGGGCCCAGAACGCCTCGAAGTCGGCATCGGCTTCGTCGTAGAGCGAACGGTCGT
This sequence comes from Actinomycetes bacterium, assembly GCA_024276495.1. Classification (GTDB taxonomy): domain Bacteria; phylum Actinomycetota; class Acidimicrobiia; order Acidimicrobiales; family Aldehydirespiratoraceae; genus JAJRXC01. The sequence continues at coordinate 24,040 of JAJRXC010000073.1, read as the reverse complement.
TGGTGAGCGCCGCCGCCGCGAACTCCGCCGAAGGCGGAAACCGGCGCCCTTCGCTCTCGTAGACCTCGATCGAACCGTCAGCCATGGTGATGCTCCCCACGATGTTGCGTCGGCTCGGACTCTACCCATTGCGTCCGGCCCGAGCCGAAGGACGCCGGTTCGCCGACCGTCGGCAGGGCGGCGGCCGTTGGCCTACTGTCCGACCGCGACTTTCGGCGCCGTCCCGGCGTCGTGCGCACCGGCGGGTCACGCCCCGGTGACCCAGACAGCGAAGAAGGCGAAGGAGAAGACGTGCTTCAGGAATTCAAGGACTTCATCAACAAAGGCGACATCGTCGATCTGGCCGTGGCGGTGGTCATGGCGACCGCCTTCAAGCCGATCATCGACACGTTCGTCGACGGCGTGCTCATGCAGATCGTGGCGGGGATCTTCGGTGAACCGAACTTCGATGCGCTCAGCTTCGGTTTCCGTGACGCCGACATCTTCTACGGCCGGGTGATAACCGTGACGATCAGCTTCATCTTCGTGGCGCTGGCGGTGTTCTTCGTCTTGAAGGCCTACAACGCGAGCAAGGCATCGGAGGACTCCGAAGAATCCGAAGAAGAGGAGAACGAACCGAGCGAGATCGACCTGCTGACCGAGATCCGGGATTCGCTCGCCGCCCGCTGAGCCACTGCTCGACTCCGGGACGACGCGGCCGATAGGACCGCCGTGTCGTCCTCTCGCGATCTCGTCAAGGCCGCCGTCGTCGCGGTCGGGTTGGCGCTGGTCGTCACGTTCATCGATCTCGGCCCGACGTTCGACCTGACCCGGTTCCTGCGAGTCGGCGAGGTGGCGTCGGCGCGCGGTTTCGTCGAGGCCGACATCACCGACGTCGATCTCGTTCCCGGCTGGGGACACGACGGACAGGCCAACTACGTGCTCGCCCGTGTGTTCCCCGATCTCGGCGCCGCCGAGGGGATCGTCGACTCCGTCACCTACCGGGCTCGACGAATCGTCTACCCCGCCGTCGCGTCGCTGGCGCCGCCCGGCATGCCGCTCGTCGTCACGCTGTGGATCATCAATCTGGCCGCGGTGGCCGGGGCCGCGACGGCGGTCGCGGCGACGGCCCGGCGTCATGGCGCGACCTGGCTGGCCGGGGCGGCGGTGGGATTCACGCCCGCGTTCATCGGCAGCGTCGTCGTCGACCTCGGCGATGCCCTCGCCCTCGCCCTCGTCGCCGCCGGTGTCGTCGTGTGGCGCCGGGATCGCCGGTGCGCCCTCGCGGTCACGTTGTTCACCCTCGCCGCGCTGACGAGAGAGACCACACTGGTCGTTCCCGCGGCGGTGTTTCTCGTCGAGGGGCGGGGCCGGCGCCCGCCACTCCTCGTCGCACCACTGGTGCCGGCCGCCTGGATGGGCATCCTCGAGGTGTGGATCGGCGATCCGGGAAAGTCGGCGGCCCAGTTCCGGCCGCCGTTCCTCGGCTGGGTCGATCAGGGCCTCGCGTCGGGCGAGGTCGCGGTGGCATTCACGTTTCTCGTCGGGTCGGTGTGGGTCGCGTGGAAGCTGTGGGACCACGACCGGACATGGGCCGTCGTCCTCCTCCTCGATGCCGCGGTCCTGGTGCTGCTCGACCGTGGAGTCCTGTTCGATCCCCTCAATCTGAGCCGGGTCGTGCCCTGGATGGTGCCCTTCGCGATCATCGCGGTGACGATGCCGAACGGCGAACGAGACTCAGCCGACGAAAAGGCACTCGGTGGTGAAGGTGACGCCGTGATCGAGGGTCTTGTGGACCGGGCAACGTCGGGCAACCTGTGACAGGCGGGCTCGCTGCTCGTCGTCGAAGTCGCCCTCGATGAAGATCTCGCTGCGGACCCGGTCGATGCGACCCTGCTCGGCGTCGTCGCAGTCCTCACAATCGTTGGCGTGGACCTTGTCGAGCTCGTAGCGGGCCGAGATCGAGTGGAGCTTCCATCCCTTTCGTTGGCAATACATCGAGACCGTGATGCAGGTGCAGGCCGCGACGGCCGACATCAGCAGCTCATACGGGCTCGGCCCGAGGTCGGTGCCGCCGGCGTCGAGCGGCTCATCGGCCTGCCAGATGTGGTTGCCGGCCCGAATCTCGACGGCGTACCCGGTGGTGAGATCTGCGGTGATTGTGGCCATGGGCCGCAGCGTAGGGAAAGCTGACGGCCCATGAGCGAACCTGCGGCCACCTACACCCGCGACGGTCACGTCGCCACGATCACCTACAACCGACCCGATGCCCTCAACGCAGTGAACGGCGAGATGCGCGAGGCGCTCGACGCCGCCTGGACCCGGTTCCGCGAAGACGACGATGCCTGGGTGGGCATCGTCACCGGCGCCGGCCGCGCCTTTTGCGCGGGCGCCGATCTCAAGGACGGCAAGGGGTCGACGGGCACCTGGCCGGGATCATTTTGGGAATGGCCGACGATCACGACCTTCGAGAGCGGGATGGAGATCTGGAAGCCGACGATCGCCGCGGTGAACGGCCCGTGCATCGGCTACGGGTTGACAGCGGTGCTCGCATGCGACTTCGTCCTCGCCAGTGACCGGGCGACGTTCGCGTATCCGGAGGTCAGGATCGGCGTCGCGACGATCGTCGGTGCGCTCCGCCTTCCCGCCCACGTCGCGATGCCCGACGCGCTCGAGCTCCTCCTCACCGGCGACTCGATCGATGCCGCCCACGCGCACGAGATCGGTCTCGTCTGGAGGGTTCACGACCACGCGGCGCTCCTGTCCGAGGCCCACCGGCTGGCGACCCGCTTGTGCCAGGGCGCCCCCCTCGCGGTGCGGGCGACCAACGAGATGGCGCACCGCGGCCAGCGCCTCCCGTGGACCGACGCCGTCCGAATGGGCGAAGCGATGCGCAGGGTGGTGGCCCAGAGCGAGGACACCGTCGAAGCGGGTCGGGCCCGAGCCGAAGGTCGCGATCCCGACTGGCGGGCTCGCTGAGCGCGGTGTATCCGGGCCCGGGGTGAACGGCGGCGACCGACCGCTCAGGTCCGGGTGGAAAGAGCCGACGGGTGCCCCATGGGGCCGCCCGATTCCGACGATGTTCTGACCCTCGACGAGCGCACCTCGCTGATCCGCGAGCTCGCCGCCGTCCCCGACGTGACCATCCATTGTCTCGACATGACGTTCCGCTCCTGCCCGGTGCCCGAGTCGGTCCGGGAGTTGGGCGTCGTCCCGACCACGGACGTCCTCGATGTCGGCGAGCTGCGCGACCAGATCAGCCCCCGTGAGAGCGCCGCCTTGATGGGCGCGATCGGGCGGGCCCGGCGGCGGGGAGCCGGCGACTGCATCCTGCACGTCCCCGGTGACGAACGCCCGCGAACGGTCGCGATCATCGACATCACGGAGGCAGCCGGTGTCTATGTCAGCCTGAGCGGCCCGGACATTCGCATCCCCGGGTCGCTGCTTCGACGGGAGGTTCCCCGACCCCGCCGAATCGTCCACCATCGAAACGAGGTCGCCGAGCTGACCTGGATCGATCCGCTCACGAAGGACCTCCTGGGGTTCGAACCCGACGAGATGCTCGGCCGGTCGGCCCTGGAGTTCATCCATCCCGACGATCACGACCGCGGCATCGACTCGTGGCTGGCCCTTCTCGCCGGAGAGCCGACGCCGCGCTACCGGGTGCGGTGGAGAACGAGCGACGACGACTGGATCTGGCTCGAATCGACCCACACGGACCGTCTGCACAGCCACGGGTTCATCGAGACCGAACTGGTCGACGTCGACGACGAGATGCGGGCCCTCGCTCGGGCCCGGGCCGGTGAGCTGCGGTTCGAGACCCTCACCGAGTCCCTTCCGATGGGGGTCATCCACGTCGGTGCGGGGGAGACCGTCCTCTATGTCAACTCGTGGCTTCGCGAGCTCGCGAGCTTCGACGCCACCGACGACGCCGACTCCCGATTCGAATCGGTGCACGACGACGACCGGGGAGGGCTGAACGCGGCGTTCCGAGCGGCGATCCGGTCCGGTACGGCCACGGATCTCGATGTTCGGGTTCGAGCCCGACGCCGCGACGACGAACGGATCTGCCGCGTTCGGGTCCGCCCGGTGGGCGACGATTCCGAGGGCGAGTCCCGAACCGCGATCGCCTCGGTCGAGGACATCACCGACTCGGCCAAGCTCGAGGCGCAACTCCGCCACAAGGCGATGACCGACGACCTCACCGGCCTCGACAATCGGCCCGCACTGGTCGAGCGGCTGCGGTCGTGCCTCGACGAGGCGAATCCGACGTCGACCATCGCCGTCCTCTACCTCGATCTCGACGGCTTCAAGATGATCAACGACGGTCTGGGCCACGACGTCGGCGACGAGGTCCTGACGAAGGTGGCCGAGCGACTGTCGGGCTGTCTGCGGCCCGGCGACAGGATCGCGCGGGTCGGCGGCGACGAGTTCGTCGTCATCGCCGTCGCCTGTCCGACGGTCGAAGACGCCGGCGCGTTGGCCGACCGGCTGATCGACGAGAGCGGACAACCCATCGGGATCGACGGCACCGAAGCAAAGATCGGCTGCAGCGTGGGAATCGCCCTCTCCGATCCCGACGGCTCGGGTCGGGCCGAGGAGTTGCTGACCAACGCCGACCTCGCGATGTACAAGGCGAAGCGGGCGGGCGGCGGTCGCTGGGCGGTCTACGACGACAATCTCCGTCAGACGATGACCCGGACGTTCGAGCTGCAACGAGGCATCCTCGACTCCCTGGACGAGGACGAGTTCAGTCTCTTCCTCCAGCCGTTGCGCAACCTGGCCACGGGGCAGACCGTCGGGGCCGAATGCCTGGTCCGCTGGTTCCATCCCGTGCACGGCCTGACCGGGACCGACCAGTTCATCCCGATCGCCGAGCAGTCGGGACTGATCGTGCCGTTGGGCCGCTGGATCCTCGACAGCGCCTGCCGCATCGCCGGCCGGGCCCGCGCCATCGGCCGGGACGATCTTCGGATCTCGGTCAACGTGTCGAGCCGCCAGCTGGCCCACAGCGGCTTCGTCGACGAGTTCTTCGACGCGATCGACCGGCACGGGATCTCTCCGTCGCAGATGATCCTCGAGGTCACGGAAGCGGTGTTCGTCGGCCCCGACGGCGACGCGGTCGAGATGCTGCGGACCATCAAGCGGTCGGGGTGCACGATCGCGCTCGACGACTTCGGGACCGGCTACTCGTCGCTCAACCAGCTCCGATTGATGCCGGCGTCGATGATCAAGATCGACGGGTCCTACGTCGGTGACCTGGAGGTCGACACCGGGACGAAGGCGATCACCCAGGCGATGGTCGAGCTGAGCAGCGAGCTCGGGCTCGAGATCATCGCCGAAGGAGTCGAGACGCCGGGACAGCTGCGAATGCTCCAGCTCATGAACGTCGAGTTGGGCCAGGGCTACCTGCTCGGCCGACCCGCGCCCGAGGAGCAGTTCTTCACCGCTCTCCGCCAGCGCCAGCTGGCCCGCTTCCCGGACTTCTCGACCGACGTGGAAACCGACGACCTCGTTCTCTGAGTGCCCTCAGGCTGCTTCTGTCTGAATCGTGACGAGCGCTTGTGCCACCCTGCGCAGGCTGTCACCGTCACCGCGACCCGCGGACGCGTCAGCGACCGCGGCGCGCGAACGGTCCAACGGCGCACCGCTGAGCTGGGTCACGAGCTCGGAGAGGCGCTCCTGGCGGATTGTGCGTTCGGCGATGTTCATCGGCTGCTCCTGTCGACCGCGTGGGACTTCAGCATCGACGCCGATCCGCTCGACATGAGAGACACGGCTGACATGGAAACACAGCCGACATGAGAAACCGGGACCTTCATCGAAAGACGGAGGCCACTTCGTCGGCCTGCTCCTCGGCGATCTCGAGGATGTCGTCGACCCGACCCGCGAGCTCCGCGACTCCGGCGGCCCGCTCGACCAGCGCGACGCGGCCCCGGTCCTCGTCGGTCTCGTGCCACTCGCCGACCAGCTGTGACGGTGAGCGGGAGTCGTCGCCGTCGTGGTGCGACTCGACCGCGTCGATCAGCCCTTCGGGGAAGTTCCATTCCCGACACATCACCGCGCCGACCGCGGCATGGTCCCAGCCGAAGCGATCGACTTCCGCCGCGGCGAGGTCGGTCACCGATCCCTCGTACCAGGCCACCAGCACCTCGTCGTAGCCGGCGACGTTCTCGGACAACACCAACAACGCCATGTCCTGCAGCAGGCCGGCCGTGAAGTGTTCGGAGCGGCGCGACGGGTCGAGCACCAGCGCGAGCTGCGACGCCACCACCGCGCGCATCGCGGCGGTCCCCCAGAAGCGGGCGGTGTCGATCGCCGGGGACCGCGAGCTGAGCGCCCCGGCGACGGCCCGGCCGATCAGGATCGATTCCACCTGGTTCCGTCCGAGCATCGCGACCGCACGATCGAGACTGTCGACCGAGCTGCGCAGACCCAGCGAAGCGGAGTTGGCGAGCCGGAGGAAGTGGACGGAAAGGCCCGGGTCGCGCTCGAGGATCGCGGCGACGTTTCCCATGCTGACATCCGGATCGGCCAGCTCCCGCAACGCTTCGGCCGCGACCTGGGGGAACGAGGGCAGCTCGAAGCGGTCGAGGACCGAGCTGATCTGATCGAGGGTTGTTCCGCGAGACCGTCGCAACAACCCCATCACTCGCCCCTTCGACCCATCTTCGTCGCGAAGATGCTGAGCAGCCCCCCGAGCATCACGTAGCCGAGCACGACCTCGAGGATCACGACGAGCTGGGCCGATTGCGACGCAGGGAGGACGTCGCCATAGCCGAGCGTCGTCAACGTCACGACGCTGAAGTACACCGACGAGATCGCCGTCTCGTGATCGCCGTAGTCGATCTCGATGAGGCTGTAGATCCCGCCGAAGACCAACGCGAAGAGCACGGTCCACAGTCCCCATCGCAAGAAGCTGCGGCCACAGTCCGAGGTCACCCACCAGAGCCGGTACAACAGCTCATGGACCCGCCCGCGGCTGCGGAACTCGTGGAGGTAGTTCTGGTCGATCGCTTCGCGGCGGGCGAGATACGCCCCGGTGAAGTCGGCCGTCGAGAAGCTCGCGCCGATCCAGTCGGCGTTCGCGGCGCCCCGAATGCCCCGCAGGGTCGTGTCGGAGAGATCGGCATCGTGAAGGCTCGCGCCGGAGAGCGCCGCGTCGGTCAGGTCGGCCTCGGTCAGGTCGGCCCGGCTCAGGTCGGCGCCGGTGAGATCCGCGCCGACGAACCGGGCCCGTCCGAACTGGGTGGTTCGAAGATCGCAGCCCCGCATCGACGCCTGGCTCAGGCTCGCGTTGGACAGGTCGGCTCCGAACATCGCGGCCCCGTCGAGCATCGCCCCGCCGAGAAGCACGTCGGTTGCCCGCACGGTCGACAGGTCGGCGTCGGTCAGGTCGGCGTGGAGAAGTCGCGCGCCTCGGAGGTCGGCCCCGTGCAGGCAGGCCCCGACGAGCCCGGCCCCGGTCAGGTCGGTCTCCCGGAGGTCGGCCTCGGTGAGATCCGCGCCCGAGAGGTCCGCGCCGGACAGATCGAGCCCACGGAGGTCCCGACCGCGAAGATCGGCATCGACCAGACCGGCGCCCGGCCCGAGTTCGTCCGCGGTCGCGGCGACGGCTCCGGCGTCGTCGATGGCATGCATGTGAGACAGTCTCGGCAGATCCCGACCGATTTCAAGACGGTTCGGGGTCAGCTGATCGCCCGGTTGACGATCCACTTCCGCAGGTCCGCGGCCGACATGGCCCGGCCGTGGATCAGGCCGCACTGGGTCGAGAGGCCGACGGCGGACAGCTCGAGGGCGAGTGCGGCGTTGTCGACGTCGCACACGGTCACGCGGGGCAGGTCGTCGTCGCACATCCGCAGGAGTCGGGCGACCCGTTCGGCGGCAACCTCACCGTGGTGCGCGTCGATCAGGTCTTCGGCGTGAACCGACACCGCGGCGAGCCGACCGATGAGAGGCGTGGGGATGAGGTCCCACACGCCCCGGTGCTGCAGCGACAGCCCGATGCCCACACCGAGGTCCTCCAGGGCATCGACGGCTTCTCGTTCGATCGTTGCCGATCCCCAGCAGTCGAACTCGACGACGAGATGGCGGGGATCGAGGCCGCTGACGTCGAGCAGCAGACCGATCTGGCTCACCGCCCGCGGGTCGGCGAGACGGGCCGGGTCGAGACGGGCGACGACGCGCCGGGCCGCCTCGACCGGTACCGATTCGGCCGCCGCGATCGACCGCATGAGGTACTGCGTCTCGATGGACCGCCGGAGCCCGAGCGACGCGGCGATGGAGCCGAGGGTGTCGGGGTCGGTCGACGACACGGCCGTCCAGTCGTAGGCGGAGCGCAGACCGACCATGGCGTCGCGGTGCACGTCGATGACCGGGATGAGGCGGGCGGTCAGCAGGTCGACGTCGAGGGAGTGACGAATCTCGGTCTCCACCTCGATCACCCGGCGGGCGTGGCGGAGAAGACGGTGATCGGCCGACGCGACCGGCGACGCGATCCGGCCGTCGACGCGCAGGGCCGCGTCGGCGGTCCGGACGAGCTCCTCGCCCGAACACCGGTCGCCGACATCGGCGTGGCCCACACCGGCGACCGCATCGATCCGAACCTCACGGGCGGGAGTGTGGACGGGCACCCGGCACAGGGCGACCAGGCTCTCCGCGGCGGCCAGGGCCGCCGCGTGGTCCGCGGCCCGGAAGACCGCACCGAAGGTGTGCGGCCCGATCCTCGCCAGCGAGAATCCGGGACCGAGATCGGCGGAGGCCATCCGACGGGCGATGACGGCGATCGGCTCGGACCAGGCGGCCGGACCGTCGACCAGCGTGTCCGCCGCGATTCCCCGGAGCTCGACGACGATCGCCGCGACGGCGACGGTCAGGGCTCCGTCCCGACGGTACTGCTCGACGACGTGACCGAGTCCGGCGGCGTCGACCGGGCGGGCCGGCGGGCGGGATCGGCGTTCGGACAGCACGAACACCGCTGTGAGCCCCAGCGACAGCCCGACCGCGACCGGGGCCGACAGTCGACCGGCGGCCAGTCCCGCGGCGGTGACGGCGGTGGCGACGACGAGTACGACCGCCAGCGAACCCGACGGAGCCCGCAGCCGGTACCGACGGTGAGCGGCCTGTCGTTCAGTGCGTTGATGCGGGCGCATCTGATCCGGTCCCTTCCGTGGTGGCGAGGCGTGCACCGGAAGCTTCGGTCAGGGCGACGCGGGTGCGCAGATGGCGAACGTCACCGCGGCGAGGGACCAACGTCCACGCCGGTGAGGGGGACACGCCACTCGAGGCGGGTTCCCGTGGTCGTCGACTCGACCGAGACGGCGCCTCCCCACCGGGCGGCCCGCCGCTCGAGCCCGCCCAGACCGGTCCCACCCGCGTCGGTGGGTTCCCGCCAGTGGCCGTCGTCCTCCGCGATCAGCACGAGGGCCCCGTCGTCGGCGCGGATCGCGACATCGACCCGGCAGGCCCCGCCGTGTCGGATGGCGTTGGCCAGCGCCTCCCACACGAACGCCACGAGGTCATCGGCGAGCTCCGGGCCGATCTCGGCGTCGCCGCACACGTCGAAGAACACATGGCATTCGGTCAGATGCGCGACCGTCTTGGTCTCTTCGCGAAGACGTTTGCCGACGAGGTCGAGGCTTCCGCCCGCGCCGGTGACCTGACCCCGACTGATGGCCCGGAGGTCACTGAGCGCCTGGGTGGCGGTGTCCACCAGGTCGCGGACCAACGCGTCGGCGGTGGTGTCGCCGGTGCCGTTCACCTGCCGGCGACGGAGCGCGGTGAGGCCGGTCGTCAACACGAAGAGCTGCGGCACGACGATGTCGTGCAGCTGACGCCCGATCGGCATCTGTTCGGCTCCGGACCACCTGGTGGCCGCCTCGGCGGACGACATGGGTCCTACCGCGTTCCCACCGAGTACCGCCGCATCTCCCTTTGGGCTTCGAGCCGGGCGGCGAACACCGCGGCCTCGGCTCGACGGTCGAGATCGAGCTTGCGCAGCAGCCGCGACACGTAGTTCTTGATGGTGCGTTCACCCAGGAACAGTCGTTCGGCGATCTGGCGGTTGCTCAGACCTTCGCCGAGAAGCTCGAGCAGCGACCGTTCGCGATCGGTGAGATGGGCAAGTGGGTCCTCCGGGGTGCCGCCGCCGGCGATCATGGCCAGCATCTGGGGGGTCGCGGCGGTGGAGAAGTGGGCACCGCCGGCCCCGACCGTGCGAAGGGCGACGAGGACCGACTCGGCCGGGTCCTGTTTCAGGACGTAGCCGGATGCGCCGGCCCGCATCGCCTCCACGAGCAGTTCCTCGCCGTCGTAGGCGGTGAGCACGAGCGTCTTCACCCCACGGTCGACGGCGCTCTGGCACAGCTCCAGCCCGTCGCCGTCGGGAAGGTGGACGTCGAGCAGGAGGACGTCCGGGGTGACGCGGTCGAGCAGCGATCGGGCCGCCGCGAGCGACGCGGCCTCACCGACGATCGTCAGATCCGTCTCCGGGTCGATGAGGGTGTGCAACGCCAGACGCACCAGATCATGGTCGTCGACGATGACGACGGCACAAGCACGGGCCGCCGCGTCGGAACCGGGTCCGATGTCCTTGCAGACGCGACTGCGAGGGGGTTCCGGGGCTGTGCCCATTTTGACCGTCCTTGGTGTCTGGACCGCCGTTCCTCATGAACGACGGGTACCGGTTTCCCGATGGCAGTGAGTTTCGGCCCGTCTTGCATCTCGATAAGAGACGGAAGGCACCTCATGTACCTCCGACGGTGCCGAGAACTCACCTTTGGAACCGCACCTTTGGTGCGGGCGACCTATCCGCGGGCCCGGGGACGCCCCCGGTCACCGCGACTAGCGCTTGAGGTTCACGATGTCGGAGAGCAACTCGTCGCTCGCGGTGACGACCCGCGAGTTCGCCTGGAAGCCGCGTTGGGCGACGATCAGGTTCGTGAACTCCGCCGCGAGGTCGACGTTCGACATCTCCAACGTGCCGGAGCTGATGAGGCCTCGACCGCCAATGCCGGCGGTGCTGAGCTGGGCGACGCCGGAGTTGACCGACGAGCGGAAGTTCGACTCGCCGACCTTCTCGAGACCTTCCGGGTTGGCGAAGATCGACAGCGAGAACTGGGCGATCGGTCGATTGCGGCCGTTGCTGTAGGAGCCGATGAGCACCCCTTCTTGCGACACGGTCATCGACTGGAGCGAACCGGCCGTGGATCCGTCCTGGGAGGTGACGCTGACGGTCGCGAGCTGGCCGTACTGCGAGACGCGTCCACCGGTGCTGGCCAGGCTGACGGTGAACGCCGGAACGCCCGGGATCTCGCCGGCGGCGACGTTCATGTTCAGGTCGGCCGGCAGCGAGATCTCTCCGGAGGCATCGAAGGTGATCACATTGTCGGTCATCGTGAACGCCGTCGCCGGGTCGCCGTACTCGCCTGTCACGGTCCACTCGTCGGTGGCGGTCTTCGTGAACGTGAACGCGGCGAGCACGGGCTGGCCCTGGTTGTCGTAGACCTCGACGCTGGTGGTGTAGACGGCGCCGACCGCGTCTCCGGTGGGCAGGTTGCCGTTCAAGGTGACATCGCTCGTCGGGGTCGGCGGGATGAGGTCGCCGACCGGGATCGAGATGCCGCCGATGGGGGTGTTCGTGTCGATGTTGCCGAGCGGGTCCGCCGACCAGCCCTGGACGATGCCGCCGGTCGCGGTGACGAGACGGCCGTTGGCGTCGAGCGAGAGCGAACCGGCCCGGGTGAAGAGCTGCTCACCGGCGTTCTCGATCGTGAAGAAGCCGTCGCCGCGGATCGCGAAGTCCATGTCGCGGTCGGTCCGCTGGAGGGCGCCCTGGCTGTAGTTGGTGCTGATCCGGCCGATGGTCACACCGAGGCCGATCTGGCTCGGGTTGGTGCCACCGATGTCGGCGCTCGGCGCGCCGGCGCCGGCGCCCTGGATCGTTTGGCTCAAGATGTCCTGGAAGACGACGGTCGAGCTCTTGAAGCCCGAGGTGTTGACGTTGGCGATGTTGTTGCCGACGACGTCGAGCATCGTGCGGTGTGACCGCAGGCCGGAGATGGCGGAGAACATGGAACGGATCATTGGATGGTGTCGCTTTCTTTCTCGGATTGGTTGTGGTGTCGAAGTCGAATGGTGGGAGGAAACTGAAGGGTGGGAGGAAACTGAAGGGTTGGTGGGAGGAAGCCGGACGGGGAGACGGTGCAGACCGCGGGAGGGGGCTCAGCGCAGAGGTCAACCGCCCGCGTCGGTCGCGGCGAGCACCGCGACGATGTCGTCGACGCGGATCTCGTCCTCGCCGAGCACGAGCTTGATGCCGTTGCTGTCGATCTTGCCGGCGGTCACCTTCGCGTCGAGGAGGTTGCCGATGGAGTCCCGGTACTGAACTTGCTTGCCGACGAGGTTGCCGATCGTCGCGAGGTCGTCGTTCTTCGTGAGACTGGCCATGGATGCGGCGATCTCCTCGAGCTTCTCGACCGAGGTGAACTGGGCGGTCTGCGCCATGAACTGTTGCGAGTCCGCCGGTTCGAGCGGGTTCTGGTAACGGAGCTGGGCGACCAGGAGCTGAAGAAAGGCGCCCTTGCCGAGCTCGTTGGCCGGCCCTTCGTTGGCGCCGGTGCCGCTGGTGGCGGTCTGGGTGTTGATTCCGGGGATGGGATCCATGGGTTCCTGGTTCGGTGGGAGGGTGGGGAGTGTGGGGAGGGTTGGAGGGTCAGAGAGTGAGCGGGTCAGAGTCGGATGTCGACGCCGGCGCCGGTCGGGAGCACCGGGGAGACCGGGTCGGGGGAGGGTGCGCTCGTCGAGCGCGCCGCGTCGTGGGTGCCCGTGTCGCGGTTCGGGTGAGCCTGCGCGTCGGAGGTGTCGCGACCCGACGCGTCGGGTCCGACCTCGAGCGAACCGGCCCGCACACCGGCGTCGCGGAGCTCGTTGCGGAGCTCGGGGAGGCTCTGCTCGATCATCGTTCGGGCGGCGTCGGTCTCCGCGACCGCGCGCACATGGAGACGCCCGTCTCGAATGGCGATCTCGAGCTGCACCGCGCCGAGGTCCTGCGGGTGGAGCTGGAGGGACAGGCGGTGAGAGCCGTCGGCGAGCCGACGGACGTCGTTCAACGCTTCGGCGATCTGCTGTGCCGGCGTGGCCTCCGACGGGGCACCGGCGCTCGCCGGCATCGCCGGCGGCATCTCGACCCTGGACGGTGCCGAGGCCGACCGGATTCCGGCGGCCCCCGGCACGGAGAGCTCGGCGGGAACATCGGCGGAGACATCGGCGACCGTCGGTTCGGCCGGTGGCGTCGTTTCGCCGACGCCGGCCGCGGGAAGGTCGGCGACGTCCGCGAGGTCCGCGAGGTCCGCGACATCGGCGAGGTCCGCGACGTCCGCGAGATTGCCGCGTCCGGCCGCGCCGGCCGCACCGGGCGGGTCACCGACATTGACACGTTCGCCGAGATCCGGGCGGTCGCCGACGTCGGCCGTTTCGGTCACGTCGACGAGCCCCTCGTCGAGAGTGGGCAGGTCGAGGCCGAGGGCCGGGTCTTCCATCACCCGATCGGCGGCGGGCGGCGACGGGTCGGCCGCGACCGCGCCAACCGTACGAGGGGCCCCGGCCGCCGACTCGACGGTCGGCGGCGACGGGGCCGCACCCACGGCGGACGGGATCATCGTGACCGGCTCGGACGACCCGGAGGCCGGGGGCGCCACCACCGGGTCGGCAGGGGCGGGAGCGGGATCGAGGTCGTCCACGTCGGTGGTGCCCACGATCGGCGTCTCGGTGTCGCCGCTCCCCTGCTCGACGAGTCCGGGCTCAGCGCCGCCACGCGCCGCGGCAGTGTCGACGACCGCGCCGGGATCGTCATCGGCGCCCAGTTGATCGCGCATCAGGGCCGGATCCGGGGTCAGACCCTCGACATCGGAGGGTCCGACGAGGTCGGACGCCGGCGACCCGTCGCCGATCGACTCGCCGACGGTGACGGGTTCGTCGCCGCCGACCGCGGCGACCGGATCTGCGGGCACCTCCACCGGGACCACCGCGGAAGTGACCGGCACAGGCGAGGCCGTACCGCCCGACGATTCGTCATCGACGGGGTCGGGCTCCGAGGAGACATCGTCGCCGGCGTCGGCCTGGTCGAGCGCGTCGACCGCTTCGTCGCGTTCGTCGAGACCGGCGGCCGCGAGCGCGGCGGCGAAGTCGGCCGACGCGTCGTCGTCGACCATGGTTCCGGCCGAGGCCGGCGGAGCAGCGGCCATCAGGCCATCGAGCTCGATCACTACGGGTTTCCTCCAGGGGATGAAGAGATCCCGGCCGCAGCCAGAACCTTGGGTACATAGGCTTGGGTTTCGGCGAACGGCGGGATGCCGCCGTACTTCTGCACCGCGCCGGGCCCCGCGTTGTATGCGGCGAGGGCCAGCTCGAGCGAGCCGAAACGTCGAAGGTTGGACGAGAGGTAGCGGGCAGCCCCGTCGATCGCGGATGCGGGATCCAAGGGGTCGACGCCCAACTCGTCGGCCGTGGCCGGCATGAACTGCATGAGACCTCGGGCGCCGGCAGGACTGACGGCGGCGGGATCGAACGCGGATTCGGTCTTCGCCACCGCCGCGAGAACCGACGGCTGGATGCCGTACGCGGCGCCGGCCGCACGAAAGAGGTCTGCGTAGGGGACATCGTCGGCGAGGGTGCCGTCGGCGTTGACGACGGACCCCGAGAAGCCAGGGGAGACCGACGGCACCGCCTGGGCGGTGAGTGCGGGGGACTCCGTTCGGTCCGTGCCGAGACCCACGTCGTCGAGGGCTCGACCGAACGCGAACGAATCGGCGGCGTTGCCGAGGGCGACCCGGGGAGAGCCGAATCGGGCCTCGAGCTCGAGCACCCGTTCCGGAATCCTCATCGCCGGCATGGAGAGGGTCACGACGGCTCCTTCGGGAACCGGCTCGTCATGGCATCGTCGGTCTGTGTCGCGCGGTCGCGTCGGTGTTCTTCTCGGACCGCCTCGACGTGCTTCTCCTCGAGCCGTTCGAGCCCCTTGAGCCGAATCGCGGCCCGGTTCCACTCGCGGCGGATCTCCACCACCGTGTTCATCGCGGATGCCTCGGCCGCCTGAGCAGCGAGGATCGCCGGCATCGTCATCTCTCTCAACGCGTCGAGGTGAGAGCGCCGGTGCGGTTGCTCGGCGCCGGCCAGGACCGATTCGAGCGCTTCGGTGCGGACCCGCACCTCGTCGGAGATGGTCGCGGCCCGCTGCAGGCTCTGAGCGAGCTGGACCCGGGCGTTCTCCTCCTGGCGGCGGCGAAGATCGAGAAGACGGCGGAGCCGCATCGGTGACCGGCTCATGAGCCGACCCCGAGGGCAAGCCCGAGCTCGTCCCAGACCCGGGCAAACGGCACTTGTTCATCGCTGCCCTGCTGGAGGAAGTCCAGCACCGCGTCGCGACGCTCGATCGCGGCATCGGTCCGCCGGTTCGTCCCGCCCACATACGCACCGACCTCGATCAGGTCGCGCGACTCCTCGTAGGCCGCGAGCTGGTCCCGAAGGACCTGGGCCAGGGCCTGCTGGTGGGGCGTGGTCACGGCGTTCATGACCCGCGACACCGAGGCGGAGACGTCGATCGACGGGTAGTGGCCTCGCTGGGCGAGGGCCCGGGTGAGCACGATGTGGCCGTCGAGGATGCCGCGAACGGTGTCGGCGACCGGGTCGTTCATGTCGTCGCCCTCGACGAGAACCGTGTAGAAGGCGGTGATGCTGCCGCGCTCACCGGCGCCGGCCCGCTCGAGCAGTCGGGGGAGAGCCGACAGGACCGACGGCGGATAGCCGCGGCTGGCGGGGAACTCACCCGCGGCCAGCCCGATCTCCCGTTGCGCCATCGCGAACCGGGTGACGCTGTCGATCAACAAGAGGACGTCGGAGCCCTCGTCGCGGAAGCTCTCGGCGATGCGCGTCGCGGTCTGGGCGGCGGTCAGGCGCATCAGCGCGGGTTCGTCGGCGGTCGCGACGACCACCACGGACCTGGCTCGGCCTTCGGGACCGAGATCGTTCTCGAGAAACTCGCGGACCTCGCGGCCGCGTTCTCCGACGAGGCCGATCACGACGACATCGGCCTCGGCCTCACGGACCATCATCGACAGCAGGGTCGACTTGCCGACGCCGGAACCGGCGAAGATGCCGATTCGCTGACCACGACCACAGGTGAGAGCCGCGTCGATCGCCCGCACGCCGACCGCCATCGGCTCGGTGATGCGCTGACGGTGAAGGGGATGTGGTGCCCGCTGGTCGAGCTCGACCAGGCGGAGGGAACCGAGCGAGGGGCCGCCATCGATGGGTTGTCCGAGCGCGTCGACCACTCGGCCGAGAAGGGCGGGTCCGACACCGAGGGTCGGGGGGCCGCCCGGTGTCGACGCGAGTTGGCCGCACCGCAACCCGTTGAGCTCTCCATACGCGCCGGCGACGACGATGTCGTCACGAAGACCCACCACCAGGCCACGAAGGCTGCCGGCGTCGGTCTCCACGACGACCAGATCCCCGATGGCGGCGTCGAGCCCGGCCACCTCGAACCCGTTGCCGAGTACCCGGCAGACGGAACCAAGTCGAATCGGGCGGGCGCCGACGAGGGCCCGTTCCCAGCGGGTCGCGGCGGTGGCGTCGGTGAGCACACTCATGCGAGCACCGCTCGAACTCGTTCGACGGCGGCGGGGATCGACAGATCGGCGAGTCCTTCGCCGATCTCGGCCGCAGCACAACCCCGGCCGATGGTGGGGTCGGCGATGATCCGGACATCGGGATGGGGCTCGGGGCGCAGGGCCTCGGCGTCGACCGGGTGCATCCGGACCCGCACCGGCTCGGTGCCACGGCGCAGGCTCAGGGCCCGGGCGATCACGTCGCTGCCCGGCTCGATCTCCGCGAGCTGACGGCCGAGGATGGCCTCGGTCAGTTCCATTGCGAGCTCGACGGCGACCTGTTCGACTTCCGCCCGGGCGAACGCGTCCTGGCGTCGGAAGTCCGAGACCGCGGCCCCGAGCGCCTCGAGGGCGCCGGCGACCGCGGCTTCCGCCGTTGCCCGACCTTCCTCGCGGCCGACCCGGAAGCCTTCTTCGCGTCCGTCGCGGTAGCCCTCGAGTTTCGCCTCGGCCACACCGTCGCGGCGTCCCGTGAGCGCGAAGCTCGTCTCGGCGGACATGACGGCGTCGTCGTTGCGGATGGAGGCGCGGGCGTCAGGCAATGAGCGCATCGTTCCCCCTGCTGATGATGATGTCGCCGGACTGCTCGAGCTGGCCGATGAGGGCCACGATCGACGACTGGGCGGCTTCGACATCGGCGGCCCGCACGGGGCCGAGGAGCTCGATCTCCTCGGTCAGGTTCTGGGCCGCCCGCTGCGAGAGGTTGTCGGTGATCTTGCGCTGCACCTCCGGGCGTACTCCCTTGAGGGCCATCGGGAGGAGCTTCGAGTCGACGTTGCGCAGGATCGCCTGGATCGCCCGATCGTCGAGCGTGGCGATGTCCTCGAACACGAACAGTCGTCGGCGCACCTCGATCGCGAGCTCTTCGTCGTGCTGGGCGAGCGCTTCGAGGACTTCCCGTTCGGTGTTGCGGTCGGAACGGTTGAGCAGAGCCACGAGCGTGTTGATGCCGCCGACGCCGTACTGACGTTTGAACGCGTCGGGCCCGATCCGCTCCCGGAGACCTTCCTCGATCTTGCCGACGAGATCCGGGGACGGCTCCCCTAGCTCCCCGATGCGGATGCCGACATCTTGTTGGTACTGCTCGGGCAGCACCTGGAGCACGGCGGCGGCGACGTCGGGGTCGAGGAACGACAAGACGATCGCCGACGTCTGCGGGTTCTCGCGCTGCAGGATCGTCGCGAGATCATCGGGCGCGACCGGCGCGAGCCAGGCGAACGGGGGCTCGATGACCCCTTTGTCCATCAGCGCGAAGATCTCGTCGACGCGTTCCTTGTCGACGGTGCTCTCGAGGAGGACCCGGGCCCGCTCGATTCCCCCGCGGGTGAGCTGCACGTCCTGCTTGCGGGTGTCGCTGAACACCTCGACGATCTCGGCCACGGTCTCCTGTTCGACGACGTGAAGGGCCGCGATCTCGGTGACGATCTCGCTGACCTCTTCGTCGCGGAGCTGCTGGAGCACCCGCGCGGCTTGTTCCTGATCGAGGCTGAGCAGGAGGATCGCGGCCTTCTCGGCGCCGGTCAGCTCGTGGAGTCGACTCATCGGGCCACCGCCCTCCGGTCCGCCAACCACGTGCGCAGAAGGCGGGCGACCTCATCGGGCTGCTGATCCACGAGAGCCCGCAGCTCGTCTTCGGGCGACTGGGTATCGGGTTCGGCCGCGGCTCGACCGGCCGCCGCGCCGGCGCTCGGGAGGGCGCCGGCGGCCGCCGGCGCCGTGGTCATGACCGGACGGGCGGCCCCGGCGGTCAAGCTGTTGGTGAGCGTGACGAGATCGAGCTCTTCCACTTCTTCGCTGACCCGACGCCCACGCCACAGCTGCACCGCGGCGAGGACGACGATGAAGAAGCCCAGTGCGCCGAGCACGATCGTGCGGATCATGCCGCCGGCCGAGACCGCGTCGGCGCCGGTCGCCGCCGACTCGATGCTGACAGCGAGCGCGTCTTCGATGGTCGTGTCGAACGCGAGGCGGCTCACCGCCAGGGTGTCGCCACGAGCCGGATCGATGCCGGCCGCGCTGGTGACCAGCGACTCGATCTCCGCGAGTTGCTCTTCGGTGATGGACGACTCGTCGAGCAGGACGGCGACGTTGAGTCGGATGATGTCGCCGCCGCTGTCCTCGGTGGTGGTGATCACGCTGTCGATGGACGCCTGGCGCTCCACGTCGGTGCTGGTGAAAGTCGACTCCGATGTCGACGTGTTGGCTTCCGGATCGCCACCGAGGACGCCGCCGTCGCCATCGCTGGCGGTGGTCGTGTAGCTCTCGGTCCGCGTCGATTCGGCGACATAGAGGGGCTCGGCTCCTTCGGCGACGGCCGATGGCGTGCGGACCTCGGAGATCGTGCTCGACGCGTTCCAGTCCATCTCGGCACTGACGGTGGCCATCACGTTCCCCGGGCCGACCACGGCCACCAGCATCGACTGGATCTGGCCGGCGAGGTCCTGCTCGAACGCCCGCGTCTTGCTCGTCGCGCCGCCGGCCCCGGCTCGTTCGAACGGGGTCTGGCCGGGGGCGGCGAGGACGAGCCCGTTCTGGTCGGCGACGGTGACCGCGTCGGCCCGCAGACCCTCGACGCTCCCGGCAACGAGGTTGACGATGGCCTGGACCTGCTCCGGTGCGAGGGTCGCATCGGTCTCCACGAGCACGCTGGCCGTCGCGAACACGTCGTCGGCCGCGAAGAGGTCGTCTTGGGGCAGCGCCAGATGCACGCTGGCACCGTTGACCGCTTCGATCGAGCGAATGGTGACGGCCAGCTCACCCTCGAGGGCCCGCTGGAACGCGATGCGCTGTTGGAACTGGGTGGACGTGATGCCCTGGTTGTCGAGAAGCGAATAGCCCTGGGAACCGCCGCTCGGGAGGCCGGCGGTGCTGAGATCGAGACGGAGCTCGTAGACCTGATCGCGCGGGACCAGGACGGTCCGACCCTGATCGGCGAGCTCGTAGGCCACTCCCTGGGAGTTGAGCTCGTCCACGATCGCGGCGGCGTCCGCCGTCTCGAGGTCGGCGTACAGCGGCGCCATGTCGGTGGTCGACGCCCAACTGCTGAAGAACCAGAGGCCACCGAGGACCGCGGCGAAAACCGCTCCCATCGTGACCTTCTGCACGGCGGTGAAGCCGGCGGTCACCTCGCCGGCACGACTCTTGAACTGCTCGATCACTTCATCCACCCGATGTTGTAGGAACTGTCGTTCGAATCACTGACGGTCGGCGCGATCGGCGCCCTCGTGTCGCGCATCAGACCTGCATCCGCATGATGTCGTTGAACGCTTCGACCGCCCGGTTGCGCACGGCCACCGTCACCTGCGTGGCGAGTTGGGCCTCGGTGGCGGCCACGAGATAGTCGGTGACCGATTCGAGCTCACCCGTCGCCGCCTGGTTGGCGAGCTGATCCGAGTTGCCGTGCAGCCGGTCGAGCTCGTCGAGGGTTTTGGTGATGGACGAGCCGAAGTCGCTGCCGGCCGCGCCGGACTTGCCCGCCGCGGCGGCACCACCGACCGGTGCGGTCCCGCCGACCGCGCCGGCACCTCCGACCGCGCCGATCATCGGCCGATCTCCAGTGCTCGCTGGTACGCGTCACGAGCCCGCTCGAAAACCGAGACGTTGGCCTGATACGAACGTTGGGCGACGATCAGCTGCGACATCTGGCTCGCCAGGTCGACGTCGGGGGCACGAACCATGCCGTCCTCGTCGGCCAACGGATGCTCCGGGTCGTAGCGCAGGACCCCTTCGGCGTCGCCGAGACGGATCCCGGCGACCCGGGCGCCCTCTCCGATCTCCCCGCCTTCGCCGCCGACGCTTTGTGCCACGACCATGCGCTGACGGAACGCCTCGTCGTCGGTGGAACGAAGCGTGTTCACGTTGGCGATGTTGTCGGCGATCGCATCGATCCACGTCTGGTAGACGTTCATCCCCGACGCACTCACCGAGAGACTGCCGAACATTCCCATCACGCGTTCCCCAACGCCGTGCGAATGAGACCGTACTTGTCGTTCATCGCCCGGATCAGGAGCTCCTGGGTGAGCGCGGTCTCGGTGAGGCCGACCATCTCCCGGGCGATGTTCACGTTGTTGCCGTTGGCTCGGCCCGGTTCGCGCGACACCGAGACGTTGGCGGTCACGGACGACACGTCGCCGGAGTCCATCGCCCGGCGCAGCTCCGATTCGAACTCGACCGAGCGGGCCTTGTAGCCGGGGGTCTCCACGTTGGCGATGTTCGACTCGTAGGCGGCGCGGCGGGCGTCGAGCGCTCGCAGGGCGGCTTGCAGCCCGGTCGTGGTGGCGTCACCGATCATCATCGGGCCGTCACCTCGCTCCGCAGTCGCGGAGTCCACACCAACACGTACATCACGGATCACCTAGTGAGATGTCCCGGCCGTCCTTGGCAGGCGATGAGCTGTCCGTGCTCAGGGCGCAGTATCGGGGGCCTTCGCCATGAGATGAGAAAGGTCACCTTCGAAGGTCCCGATGGCCCACCCCACTGGGTCGCGAGGCCCGGTCGCGGTGCCGGGGGTCGCGGCTCAAGCGGAGGTGTCGAGCACGCGCGGTGCCGGGCGGAGGGTCTCGCGTCTCGGTCGGCGGAGACCTTGGATCTCGCCGCGCAGCCGCACCTGCATCCCGGCGATCCGGTCGCCGGCCGCGTCGACGGCGGCGAGCAGGGCCCGGGCCCGTTCGAGGTCGTCCCGGTCGAGGGCGAGCGCCGTGAGATCCGGGGGTTCCGGCAGATCGTCCTCGTCGGCCATCGTGACCGCCTCGATGGCGGCGAGATGGGCCTCGATGAGGGTCAACGGGTCACTGCTCATGCGGTGACCGATTCCGTCTGGATGCGCACGTAGGCGTCGCGCCAGGCGGTCGTGAGGTCGTTGAGCAGAACCATCGCCTCGTCGAGCGCCGCGATGTCGGTCTCGATGTTGGCCCGGACCAGGAGCTCGAGGATGTACTGGTAGATCGACAAGAGGGCCTCGCCCCCGGGCCAGACGTCGACGTCGATCGCGTAGGCGAGCTCCTCGACGATCTCCTGGGCGTGCAGGAGGGTGCGGTGGCGGACTTCGTTGTCGGGCTCGAGAATCGCCCGCCGGGCCTCGGCGAGATCGCGTCCGGCCCGTTCGTAGAGGAGGATCACCAGCCGCTCGGGCGACACGCTCTGCATTCCGTCGGTCTGGAACCGCCGTCGTTGGTCACCGTGTCGCATCAGTCTCGTCTCTCTGGCTCTGGGTCACTTCTGTCCTAACCCTGGGAGAGGCCGGCAACCTGCCCGGCCAACCAGTTGCTCTGGGCCTGGAGTTGGGCAAGGGCCGTCTCCAGTCGGGTGTAGGTCGCCCGCAAGACCCGTTCTCGGATCTCCAGGCGCTGGTCCCATCTCGCGATCGACGTGTTGAGATCCTCGACGCGGGCCTTCTCGGCATCCTCGGCGCTGCGGAGGTAGCCGGTGCCGAACGCGGTCGCGTCCTCGATCTCGTCGAGGACTCGACCCATCGCGGACACGTCGGTGCTCTCGAAGGGCACGGAGTAGACGCGTTCGACCGCCGCGGGGTCAGCTTCGTAGGCATCGAGGAACACGTTGCGATCGAACTCGAAGGTGCCGTCGTTCTTGATCGTCAGGCCGGTGAGTCCAACCGACCCGAGGGCGGCGCCGGCGACCGGTTCGATCAGTGAGCGGGTGAGCTCGTCGAGCGCCCGGCGGATCGTGGCGTTGCCGGTCAGCAGCGCCGCGGAGTCGGTCTCCGCGTCGTACTCGGACGACGCGGCGAGGGCTCCGACGACATCGTTGATCGCGGAGACCAGGGTCTCCACCCGATCGGCCAGGGCGCCGCTGTCGCGGGTGACGTCGATCGTCACCGTTCCCGTTGGTGTTCCGGCCAGGGTCACATCGACGCCGGGGATGAGGTCGATGAACGTGTCGCTCGAGGACGACACCGTGTACGGGTTCGTTCCCGCGATCTGCACCTGGGCGTCCTGACCGGTCGTCAGCGTCGTGAAGCCGCTGAGGCCGGTGAACTGGGCGAGGTCCAGATCGATCGCCGATGTCGCCCCGGTCTCGGTCGACGAGAGCTGGAGGCGGTACTGCCCTTCGGCGACCTGGATGATCGCGGCCTTGGTCCCACTGCTGCCGGCGCCGTTGATCGCGGTGACGACTTCGGTGAGGGTGCCGTTTCCGAACGAGACCTGCTCGACGTCGGCGGTGCCGACCCGCACGCCGCCCGACAGGGTCGCCGTGATCGAGCCGACGCCGGCGCCGAGGACGACCTGGGTGTCGGCATCGGTGTTGGTGACGGTCGTGTCGACGCCGTTCACCGAGATGATCCCGTCGGTCCCGAGGTTCGCGACGACGTCCACGCTCAGGCCGAGGTCGGTGAGGGCGGTGCCGCCGGTTATCTGCACCGTTGCGGCGGACCCTTCGCGGACGGTGACGAACTCGATCTGGTCGACCGGGTTCTTCGACACGGTCAGGACGTCATCGAGGCCGATCACCGCATCGAAGGAGTTTCTCACCGCGGTGACGAGATCGTCCTTGGTCGCGTAGGTGCCCTGGGCGACGGTGAGGGTCTGACTCACGCCGTTGACGGAGATGTCGATGGTGTTGTTCGTCGCGTCGATGACCACGCCGTCGGTGAGCGCAGTGTCGCCGACCTTGACCGCGGCGTTGGATGCCTGGGTCACCGCGAAGTTCTGCACGCCGACCGCGAGCCCTGTGCCGTCGAGGTCGCTGAATCCCAGCGGGGTGAAGTCGCGGGCGGAGAAGACGCTGCCACCGGCCGCGACCACCGCGTCGAGTGAGCTGAGCGTGTCGGTCGAGTAGACGGTGTTGCCCTGGGCCCGCTGGATGACCGTGAAGCTGATCGCGCCGGTGATGCTGCCGCTACCGGCATCGACACTGACCAGGTCGTCGCTGCTGGTGGCGGAAAGGGCGGCCCAGTCGTCGGGAAGCTCGAGGGCCTCGGCCGCGCTGCGCACCGCGTCGTAGCGACCCCGGAGATCCGCGAACACGTCGGCGCGAGCCTCGGACAGGGCCTGTTGGGCTTTGAGCTGGTTCTGGGGGATCCGTTCGGCGGCGAGCAGCTGACCGATGATCGCGGTCGTGTCGAGACCGGTGATCAGTCCGTCGACGCTGCTCATGGCTCGATCTGCTTCCGTCGGGTTGGTGGGTGGGAGGGGGTACTACCCCGCCGGGCGGGGGACCGGAGTCCCCCGCCCGTGGGTGGGTGAATGCTGTGATCCGTTGCGGGATCAGCCGAGGAGTCGGAGAACCGACTGCGGCACGGCGTTGGCCTGACCGAGCATGGCCGTACCGGCCTGCTGCAGGATCTGGGACCGGGTGAACTCGACCATCTCGGCCGCGACGTCGGTGTCACGGATCCGGGATTCCGATGCAGCGAGGTTCTCGCTGGTCACCTGGAGGTT
>JAJRXC010000072.1 GCA_024276495.1 Actinomycetes bacterium | reverse complement strand
TCCCCTGGCCGACGCGCTTCGGGTTGCGTCTCGGTCGGTTCGGACCTGCATCGCACACCTCCTCTCCATCATCTCTCCCCGGGATCCGGCGGTCAAGCGCACCGTGTCGTCGTCGCACACGCGCACCGCTCCGGGTGCTCGACGCCACCAGCCACCGCCCCGTGCGAACCCACGAGGCGGTGAAGCGAATCAGGCCCCACGACCCCGTCGCCGCCGCGTAGTGTGGGCGTTGGGTATCGGATCGTTCGGGAGGGGATCACTGTGCGTCGTTGGGGCTCGCTGGTCGTGTCGTTGTTGGTGGGGTTGGGGAGTGTCGTGTCCGATGCGGTTGCCGGGCCGGGCCCGGTGGGGTCGGATGGTTTCGGGTTGGTGGACCCGGCGACGGGAGTGTGGCGTCTCTACGACGGCGGGTCGGTGGCGGCGTCGTTCTTCTTCGGGAACCCCGGGGATGCCCCGTTCATGGGGGACTGGAATTGTGACGGGGTCGACACGCCGGGGTTGTATCGCCGGTCGGACGGGTACGTGTACCTGCGGAACACCAACACGCAGGGGGTCGCGGACGTGTCGTTCTTCTTCGGGAACCCCGGGGATGTGCCCCTTGCGGGAGATTTCGATGGGAACGGGTGTGACACGGTGTCGATCTACCGCCCGTCGAACCAGCGGTTCTACATCATCAACGAGCTCGGGTCTGCCGACTCCGGGTTGGGGGCCGCCGAGTACTCGTTCGTGTTCGGCAACCCGGGTGACACCCCGTTCGTGGGTGACTTCGATGGGGACGGCACCGACACGGTCGGGTTGCATCGCGCCTCGACCGGGTTGGTGTACTACCGCAACTCGAACACGCAGGGGATCGCCGACGCCCAGTTCATCTTCGGGGATCCCGGGGACCGGTTCGTGACCGGCGACTGGACCGGGAACGGTGTCGACAGCCCCGGGGTGTTCCGCCCGTCGAACACCACGATGTACCTGCGGTACGCCAACACGCAAGGGATCGCCGACGAGTCCCACGTCACCGGGAACCCGTCGTGGATCCCCGTCGCAGGGTACTTCTCGCTGCCGACGCCACCGACCACGACCACCTCGACGATGACGCCGACCACCGCACCGGGAACCACCAGCACCACGGTGCCGCCCACCACGGTGCCGCCCACCACGACGACCGTGCCACCTACGACGACCACGACGACCGTACCACCTACGACGACCACGACAACCGTGCCGTCGACCCCGTGCGCTATCACGGTCTCGGATCTCGGTGACGCATCCGGGGGCACGAACCAGTTACGTGAGGCGATCGACGACGTGTGCGACGGCGGAACCATCGAGGTCGATCCCGGCACGATCACCCTGACCCGGGGCCAGCTCGTCATCCCATCCGGCAAGACGATCACGATCACCGCCGCCGACACGTCCCTCGGCGCGACCATCGACGGTGACGCCGCGAGCCGTGTCATGCTCGTCGAACCCGGCGCCGACCTCACCCTCACCCACATGAGCATCACCAACGGCCGGTCCCTCACCGGCCAATCCGGGGCGGGGGTGCGCAACGAAGGGACGCTCACGCTCCGATACGTCACCGTGATCGACAACGACGCCCACACGCTCTCAGCGGGCGGCATCTCCAACACCGGGGATCTCACGATGTCCGGGAGCGTCGTGCGGGACAACGCGAGCTCGAACGGCGGTGGGATCTACAACGCCGCCACCGCCAGCGCGAGCATCACCGACAGTCGGATCGTCACCAACACCGCCGGGGCGAAGAACGGCGGCGGTATCAGGAACCTCGGGACGATGGACATCGCGAGCTCGCAACTCGACGGCAACAAGGCCTTCAACGGCGGCGCCATCGTGAACAGCGGCATCCTGGCGATCACCGACACGTCGTTCCAGGGGAACAGCGCGTACCGAGGAGCTGGGATCAACAACTCGGGCACCCTGCATCTCCTGGGGACCACGACCCTGTCGGGCTCGGTATTCACCGCGTACGGGGGTGGTGTCTCCAACAGCGGGACGATGACGATGAACGACTCGGCAACGATCACCGGCAACACCGCCGAGTCTGGGGCCGGGATCTACAACTCGGGATCCATCGAGATGAGCGACTCCGCCAAGGTGACGCGGAACACGGCCGACTTCGCCTCGCTCTCGAACGGGCGAGGCGGCGGGGTCTACAACTCGGGCATCTTCCTCCTCGACCGACAGGCCTCGATCACGAGCAACACGTCGGCGAAGGGCGGTGGCGGGGTCTACAACGCCTCCGGCGGGCACTTCACGATGCAGGGCGATTCGTGGATCACGTTCAACTCCGCCGGTGCACCGGGCGGCGGCGTCCTCAACGCCGCGACCTTCTCGCGCGGTTCGGGAACGACGATCGCGAACAACAAGCCGGACGACTGCAACGGCTGCTGATCGTGTCCTTCGGCCTCACCCCGTGAGGCCGAGGTCGTCGAGCAGACGGCCGGTCTCGCCCTCGAAGAACCGATCGCACCCGTCACCGTAGAGCCACTGGAGCTGGCCGAGGACCTCGAGCGTGACGAGGCCGTGGAAGTGCGCCCACGACCCGAGCATGACCGGGATCAGCGCAGGCGGCAGGTCGGGGTCGATCTCCGCGGCGAGCGCGGCCTCCCCCTCCGTCGGCGGTCGATCCGGCAGCCCGACGGGCATCTGCCCGGCGCTCCACGCCTCGACGCCGACGAGGAAGAACGCCCTGCCCATCCTCCGGTTGGCCTCGACGGTCGGCCCGCCCTCGGGTGCCGTGTACCCGGGGATCGGCGTCCCGAAGATCAGCAGGAACCGGTTCGGATCGGCGAGCGCCCATCGCCGGTACGCCCACATCCCTGCAGAGAAGCGGTCGCGCGGCGAGCCACCCGTCGACCCGATCGCCGTCTCCACGGCGTCCGCCAGGTCGTTGTAGGCGTCGGCGATGAGGTCGGTCAGGAGATCGTCCCGTCCGTCGTAGTAGCGGTACAGGCCGGCGGGGCTCATCCCGATCGCACGCGCTACCCCCCGCAGCGAGAGCGATGACGCTCCGGCCTCGCCGATCTGGCTGAGGGCGGCCTCCTTGATCTCGCGGTACGTGGCTGTGCGGATGCGTTCACGGCGGCTCGTCATGGGAACAGTCTGCCGGTGATCGGGGACCTTTGCAAACACTCTTGACTTTGCGAACACTGTTCGCATATGA
This sequence comes from Actinomycetes bacterium, assembly GCA_024276495.1. Lineage (GTDB taxonomy): Bacteria > Actinomycetota > Acidimicrobiia > Acidimicrobiales > Aldehydirespiratoraceae > JAJRXC01. The sequence continues at coordinate 28,326 of JAJRXC010000072.1, read as the reverse complement.
TGTCGTCGACTGCGAACACTGTTCACTCTTCGAGGAGATCACCATGACCGAACCACGATTCGTCGTTCTCGGCGCCGGCGGCGGCGCCGGCCGCGCGCTCGTCCACGAACTCGCCGATCGCGGGCACGAGGTACGGGCGGTCAACCGCTCGGGCAGCGCCGACGTCCCTGCGGGCGTCGAGCAGACGGCCGCGGACATCACCACGCCGGACGGAGCCGCGGCGGCCGTCGAGAACGCCGACGTCGTCTACATGGCCGCACAGCCCGCCTACCACCGGTGGCGGCAGGAGTTCTCCCCCATGCTGCGCGCCGTGATCGACGCCGTCGGCGGCGTCGATGCTCACCTCATCATGGTGGACAACCTCTACATGTACGAGCAAGGAGCGCATCCGATCTCCGAGACGACACCCGAGAGCAACGACACGAAGAAGGGGCGGGCTCGCGCCGGGTTGGCGCGGATGCTGCGCAGCGCACACGAGACCGGGCGGGCACGGGTCACGATCGGGCGGGCGTCGGACTACTTCGGCCCGGGTGCAGACACCAGTGCCATCACCACGCTGTCGATCCGCAGAGCCGTCGCCGGCAAGCCGATCCGCTGGATGGGACGACTCGACAACTACCACTCCGTCGCGTACCTCCCCGATGTCGCCCGGGCGTACGCACTCCTCGGCGAGTCGGGGAACACCGACGGCGACACGTGGATACTCCCCCACGGCGAGCCACCCACGGGTGCCGGGTTCCTGGCGGCCGTCAACGCTTCGCTTCCCCGGCCGGTCGAGACCGGAACGCTGTCACCCACGCTCCTGCGGATCGCCGCACCGTTCCACACGATGTCGAGGGAGAGCCTCGAGACGATGTACCAGTGGACGGAGGACTTCGTCGTCGACGACGCGTCCTTCCGGGAGGCCTATGGGCCGTTCGAGACCACGCCCCTCGACGACGCCGTCCACGCCACGGTCGAGTGGTACGCGAACAGGTCCGCGCGAGTGCACGCGTGACCGCGTCGCTGCGGCACCGTCGACCGCCCCTCCCGATGCTGATATCGTCCCGGTCAGATCGGGCGACGCCGCAGCGGCCGGGAGCGAACCGTGGACCCATACGACAACGACGAACCGCACCTCGATGACGAAGCACCAGGCTTCGTCGAGGACGGGGATCGTTTCGACAAGCCCGTTCCCGACCGACGGATCACGAAGGTCGTGCGCAGCGTTGCCGCCGTCCTCGTCGCCGCGATGCTCTTCGCCGCAGGAACACCGCTGAGCTGGGTCACGGTGCTCACGGCGATCCTGATGCTCATGATCTGGCTCGACCTACGTTCGCGAGACCACGACGACACGATCTGACGCCCGACGCCCGCGCGCCACGACACCCGAACCGAGAATGACGGCGACAAGCAGCCAGCGCGATCTACCGTGTGGGGATGCGAATCACCACGTTCCCGAAAGCCCTCATCGTCCTGGTCCTGGCGCTCGGCCTCGTCGCAGCCGCGTGTTCCTCCTCAGAGCCGGAGGAGGCGACCACGACCACCGGGGCTGTGGACGACCGGGCCGTCGCCGTCGCCACGATGTGCCGGACGCTCGAGTTGCTGAGCGCAGCGAGCGTGCCGCCCGGCAACGCCGCGGCGTCCATCGTCACGACGGACCTCGACGGCCTCACCGCCTCCGAGAAGGCCGAGTACGGCGACGTCCTCGTCCTCGCCCCGCGCGAGGAGTGCACCGACCAGATCGCGTACGCCGACGAGATCGCCTACTGGCTCGGGTTCTGAACCGCGTCGCCCGCCGCCGACGCCACGGCCCCGGCCACCGCTGCATGCACCGATACGTCGAGCGGCTCGGGGAGCAACTGGTCACCCGGCGCTGAGTCGGCGATGGCGAACGCAGCGGCGCGTTCCATCGCCGCGGTGACCCCCGGGACCTTCGCATCGAGCGCGCCGCGGATGAGCCCCGGGTAGGCGAGGACGTTGTTGACGATGCTCCCGTCGGCTGCGACGGCGGCGCCTGCTCCGACGGCTTCCGCCGGAGCGATCTCGGCGATGGGGTTGGTGAGCGCCATGATGATCTGGCCCGGGCGAACGCGCTCGGGGGGCAACAGGCCGGCCCGACCGGTCGTCATCACCAGGACGTCGCAACCATCCACGATCCCGTCGAACGTCGCGTCGTCGGTGCCGGTCACGAGATCGACGCCCGGTTCGGCCACCTCCTCGAGACGCTCGATACCGAGGGGGTTCGGGTCGTAGGCACGCACCTCGGCGAAACCGAAACCGGAAGCGAGGCCGGCGATGGCGCTCCCCGCGGCGCCGAGCCCGAGCTGGCCGAACCGCAGGTCGGCGATGTCCCGACCGGTCCGACGCGCCGCCGAGAGGATCGCGGCGACGACCACCACCGCCGTTCCGTGCTGGTCGTCGTGGAACACCGGGATCGAGAGGCGCCGCTCGAGCTCCCGCTCGACCTCGTAGACGCCGGGCGTCGCGATGTCCTCGAGGTGGATGGCGCCGAACCCCGGCGCCATGCGCGCGACCGTATCGATGACGTCCTTCGGGTCGTCGGCGTCGAGCACGATCGGCACCGCGTTGACGTCCACGAGCTGCGCGTAGAACAGCGCCTTGCCCTCCACCACCGGGAGCGCTGCCGCAGGTCCGACGTTGCCGAGGCCGAGGACCCGCGTGCCGTTCGTGACGATCGCGACGGTGCGCCCGCGCCATGTGAAGGCATCGGCGACGCTCTCGTCCTCGGCGATCGCCTGGACGACCCTCGCGACACCTGGCGTGTACACCTCGCGGATGTCCTGGAGCGTCCGGACCGTCGCCCTCGACCTGACCTCGATCTTGCCTCCCCGATGCTGGTCGAACACCTTGTCGATGTGCCCCGGCAGGACCGTGACGCCCTCGATCGCATCCATCGCCTCGGCGATCCTGTCGATGGCGGCGGCGTCCGGGGCGATGATCGCGACCTCCCGGATGTTGTAGTCCGCACCGATGTAGACGGTCTCGATCTCACCGATGTTCGCCCCGTGCTCCCCGGCCGCTGCGAGAGCCTTGGCGAGGAGCCCGGGTGTTCGCTGGGTCCTGAGACGGAAGACCTCGTCACGTTCGATCGAAAGCTCACCCATGTCCCTCTCCTCGATAGCTCGTGCGGCGGCGATGGTGCGTCCGCCCTCTTCGGGACCCGTTCCCCGGATCGCTCCGCGGGCGCGCGGGCACCGCTTCGTCTTCAACGTCCGTCGCCATCGGCGCGATCCCCGTTCTCGCGGCGCGGCGCCTCGAACGGCGCATCGCGGCGACGGCCGCGTCAGGCATCGTCGGCGTCCCCACCGGTGAAGCGGCGGCGGAACACGAACGGGACCGCCAGCAGCGCGACGAACGTCGAGAACGTCACCACGTTCAGCGACAGTGAGTACCCCGAAGAGCCCGTCTCGACGACGCCGACGAGTCGCAGGATCTCCGTCACGAGGACCCCGACGACGACTCCCATCGTCAGGGACGCGAGGATCCACGCTACGGAGAACACGATCAACTTCCCGGTGGACATGGAACCTCGAGAGACGCTTCGGTCCGGTGACCTGGCGAACGGTAGACGGACTTCGTTCAGTTCGACAATGTGTACGACTGCGTCGCCGCCCACCGTCGGGCCACCTTCATGTACGCGGTGCGCGAGGCCTCGAAGTCGTCCGCCTCGAGCGCGAGCAAACTCGCCCGCACGTCGTCGGCGGACTCGTCGAACACGAGCTCGGCTTCGGGGAAGGACCGGGCCACGGTGGCGTAGTCGAGTTCGATCATCGCGTCCGCGGAGAACTCGGCGATCCACCGCTCCAGATCACGGATCCTGTCGACGACCTGGTCTGCGAACCCCGCGCCGTCGAGGACGTTCCTGGCCCACTGCACCCGATCGATCGCATCGCCGGCGGACGTGCGGTACCGGATCGACGTCCCGGTCGGGCCGTCGTACACCTCGCGGTCGCTCGCACGGTACGCGGAGAACCATCGCAGCGGCACGTGCCACGCGCTCGACAGGATGTGGCTCCTCGAGTGGGCCGTCTCTCTCCGCAGCCGGTTCAGCTCCGTCTTGTAGCCGCGCCGCTCCTCCTCGGTCAGGAGCGGCATCGAGGGGTACATGTTCGTGAACGCGAGGATGCCCTCGATCATGCGAACGCGCACGTTCCTCGGGCATGCGTACTGCACCCCCTGCCAGACGGTGTAGAACGCGTCGTCGGTGATGTCCTCGTCCCACATGAACCGGTCGTTCCGGATGATCGAACCAGCCCGGTCGACGGCTCGATGCGGCAGCAACGGCCCGATTCGAGATGCCGGCAGGTAGGCGCGCAGATAGGCAGTTCCGATCATGGGCATCAAGACTACGCACTCCGCGGAGGGGACCAGACGCCGGACCCATCGCTAACATTGGACCTGCAGGGCACATGCGTGGCACGAACTCGGAGGACCCGCCTTGGGAGTATTCGACACCATCGGGACCGAACGGCACCAGTCGGTACATTTCGGGGCCGACCCCGACACCGGGCTTCGCTCCATCATCGCCATCCACAGCACCGTCCTCGGCCCTGCGCTCGGGGGGACCCGCTTCTATCCGTACGCGTCCGAGGAGAATGCGCTCTACGACGTTCTGCGTCTCGCCAAGGGCATGACCTACAAGGCGGCGTGCGCCGGGTTGGCGCTCGGCGGCGGCAAGGCCGTCATCATCGGGGATCCGGCGACGAGCGGGACGGACGACCTCTTCAGGTCCTACGGACGATTCGTCGACGGGCTCGGCGGACAGTACATCACCGCTGAGGACGTCGGCACGACGGTCGCCGACATGGAGGTCGTCGCCACGCGGACGGACCACGTCCGCGGCCTCACCATCGAGCACGGCGGCTCGGGCGATCCGTCGCCCGCAACCGCGAGGGGCGTCGTGGTCGCGCAGAAGGCGGTGGCGACCATGCTGTGGGGCTCCGAAGACCTCACCGGCACGCGCGTCGCGATCAAGGGCGTCGGCAAGGTGGGCATGTCGCTCGCCCGGCGGCTGTCGGCGCTCGGCGCCGACGTGATCGTCGCCGACGTGAACCCGGCGGCCACCGAGCTGGCTTCGGTCGAACTCGGCGTGAAGGTCGTCGACGTCGACGAGATCCACCACGTCGAGTGCGAGATCTTCGCCCCGTGCGCGCTCGGCGGCGACCTCAACGAACGATCGATCCCCGAACTCCGGTGCATCGCCGTCGTCGGTTCGGCCAACAACCAGCTGGCGACCGAGCCCGACGGGGACCGCCTGCGCGCGGCGGGCATCCTGTACGCCCCGGATTTCGTCGTCAACGCAGGGGGCATCATCAACATCGCGGCGGAGCAGGGCGGGTACTCCATCGAGAAGGCGGCCGTGATGATCGACCGCATCTTCGACAACCTGACGGAGATCCTCACCACCGCCGACCGGCTCGACATCGGCACGCACACCGCCGCTGAGCACGTCGCGGAGGAACGAATCGCGGCGGCCGCCGCTCTGGAGGCAGAACGTGACCTTGGGACTTGACAGCGTGCTCGATCACAGCGCACTCGGACTCACCGACGAAGATCTCCTCGAGCTGTACCGCAAGATGCTGCTCGCCCGTCGGCTCGACGAGCGCATGTGGGCCCTCAACCGCCAGGGACGGGTGCCCTTCGTCGTGTCGGTCTCCGGTCACGAGGCGACACAGGTCGGAGCGGCGTACGCCATCGACCCCCAGAAGGATTGGTCTATGCCCTACTACCGGGATCTCGCGTTCGCACTGACGATCGGGATCACACCCGAGCAGGTGTTCGCCGGTGTCTTCGCGAAGGAGATGGACACGTCGAGCGGCGGCCGCCAGCTCCCCAACCACTGGTCGGAACCGGACCTCAACGTCTTCACCCAGAGCTCGGTGATCGCCTCCCAGTACCCCCAGGCCTGTGGGATCGCGTACGACCTCAAGCGCCGTGGATCGGACGCCATCGTCGTCGTCGACGGCGGTGAGGGCTCCACCTCCGAGGGCGACTGGCACGAAGCGATGAACTTCGCCGGCATCCACGAGTTGCCGATGGTCTTCCTCATCCAGAACAACCTGTACGCGATCTCGGTGCCCGCCGCCTCGGAGGTTGCCGGACAGGTCGCCGATCGCGCCGTCGGGTACGGGATGCCGGGCGTCGTCGTCGACGGCAACAACGTGCTCGACGTCTACGGGGCGATGTCGGCGGCCGTCGCTCGCGCTCGGGCCGGAGAGGGCCCGACCCTGATCGAGGCCAAGACGTACCGCTACTACGCCCACACGTCCGACGACGACGACAAGCTCTACCGCACTAAGGAGGAGGTCGAGCTCTGGCGACGCAAGGACCCGATCCCGAACTTCCGACAGTACCTCGTCGAGCAACGCCTGCTCTCGGCCGAGGAGGAACGCCGGATCGAGGAGGAGGTGACCTCCCGGATCGCGGAGGCCGTCAAGACGACCGAGTCCTCCGCCGCCCCCACCGATGCGGTGAGCCATCTGTACGCGAACCCGATCACACCCACCGAAGCCGTGACCACGATCGAGCCGGAGCCCGAGGGTGAGACCGGAACGCTCATCTCCGCCGTCAACAGGACGCTCCACCAGCTGATGGAGGAGCACGACGACATGGTCGTGTTCGGCGAGGACGTCGCCGACCCCACCGGCGGCGTCTTCAAGGCCACCGTCGGGCTCACCGAGAAGTTCGGGGCGGACCGATCCTTCAACACGCCGCTCGCAGAGTCCCTCGTCATCGGTCTCGGCATCGGTATGGCCGCGGCAGGCTCACACCCGGTCGCCGAGATCCAGTTCGCCGACTACATCCACCCCGCGTTCGACCAGATCGTCTCCGAGGTCGCCCGCACCCACTACCGCAGCAACGGGAGGTGGACCCTCTCGATGACGATCCGCACGCCGTACGGTGGAGGCATCCACGGCGCCCTCTATCACAGCCAGTCGGTCGAAGCGTTCTACACGCACGTGCCGGGCCTCAAGGTCGTCGTCCCCTCGACCCCCGCCGACGCCGCCGGCCTGCTCCGGGCAGCCGTCGAGGACCCCGACCCCGTCATGGTGCTCGAGCCGAAGAAGCTGTACCGCCTCGCCACCGGTCCCGTCCCCGGGGCCGGCCACGTCGTCCCCATCGGGAAGGCGGCCCTGCGACGGATGGGGAACGACCTCACCATCATCGCCTACGGCACGATGGCGCACTTCTCCGTGCAGGCCGCCGACGTCCTCGCCGCCGAGGGGATCGACGTCACCGTGCTGGACCTCCGGTCCCTGCGCCCACTCGACTGGCCGTCGATCGAGGCCGCTGTGCAGCGCACGTCGAAGGTTCTCATCGTCCATGAGGACAACGGGTTCATGGGGTACGGCGCCGAGGTCGCCGCCCAGATCGCCGAGAAGTCCTTCGAGTGGCTCGACGCCCCCGTGCGCCGGTTCACCGCACCGGACGTTCCGGCGTTCCCGTTCGCTGCCTCGCTCGAGAACCAGGTCATGCCGGACGTCGACGGCATCGTCGAGCAAGCGCGGTCGCTCGCTCGCTGGTAGGCGAACCGGTCCGGTCGTCCTACCCTGAGCATCATGGAGATCCGACGCGCACGGCACGAGGACATCCCCGGGATCATCGCCTACACGCGTGACACGTTCGAGTGGGGCGACTACGTCCCCGACGTGATCGAGGAGTGGGTGGAGGACCCCGACGGGGTGACGATGGTCGCCGCCCTCGACGGGGAACCGATCGCCGTGGCGAGAGCCCTGCTGCTCACACCGAACGAAGGCTGGGGGCACGGCATCCGGGTGCACCCGGACCACCGCGGCGGCGGCGTCGCCGCAGAGATCGGGATCCCCCTCCTCGCATGGATCCGCGACGCCGGCGCCCAGGTCGTCCGCCTGCTCATCGAGGACGACAACGAACCCTCGATCCGCCACGTTCAGAAGCTCGGCTTCCGGCGGACGGTCCGGCTGATGCACGCATCGCGGACGGTCGGCGAGGCCACGGCGAACCCGGAGGGCAACGGTGTTCGACGCGGCCCGTCGGCACTGCGTGCCAAGCCGGCGAAGGTCCAGGACGCTCCGCTCGTGCTGGCCTCGTGGTCGTCGTCCGAGATCGGGCGCGCCGTGCGCGGCCTCATCGGCGAGGGGTGGCGGTTCCACACCCTGCGGGTCGACGACGTCAGGGATGCCGCCGGCTCAGGGTCCCTGTGGGAGGTGGGCAACTCGTGGGCGATCACGACCACCATCGAGCCGACGTTCCACGTCGCGATGCTCGACACGAGGCCCGACGAGGCGTACGAAGCGATCGGCGCGCTCGTCGACCTCGCCAACAACCGCGGGGCCGAGCGGTTCGTCGTCTGGCTCCCGGCCATCGACTGGATCGTCCAGGCGGCGCGGCGCACCGGGTGCGACGTCAGCCCCCTCAGCATCTGGGAGTACCCGCTCTGACCCTCGTGTCGTGCAGGGGAACCGACGGTCGGTTCCCCTGCACTCGCTCGTTCACCGCGTTCGGCGCACCGGGCGACCGCGATCCGTCACAGTGGCCGCGGTCGTCACGGCGACGGGGCTGGTCCCGTCCCCCCGCGTCGCAGCGCCCGCGCGTAGATCTCGACGGGGTGCAGGACCTCGTAGCCGTCGTCGAGGTACCGGCGGAGTTGCATCTCGCATCCCGCGTTGGCCGATGCGACGAGGGTCGTCCCGGTGGCCGCGACCTTGTCGGCCTTTTCTCGCCCGAGCTCCTCGGCCGTGTCGGGGTGGTCGACCTGATACAGCCCCGCGGCGCCACAGCACAGGCCCCCCGGGTCGGCCTCGACGACCTCGTACCCTGCCGCCTCGAGGAGGATCCGCGGTTCCCGTGAGATCCGTTGACCGTGCTCGAGGTGACACGGGTCCTGGACCGCGACGCGTTCACCGGCGGGGCTCATCATCGGAAGCCGGCCCGACTCGATCGCCTCCGCGACGATCTCGGTGACGTCCTTCGTCCTCGCGGCGAGGTCGCCCCCGTCGTCCCCGTACCGGCCGTACGCCTTGAGGTGGGCGCCGCACCCCGCGACGTTCACGACGATCGGGTCGTCGCCGGTGAGCGATGCGATGTTCGAGCGAGCCATGCGCGCGGCGTCGTCCCCGAACCCGCTGTGGCTCGCGAGCGCACCGCAACAGGTCTGGTCCTCGGGGGCCTCGACCCGGTAGCCGGCGGCGAGCAGCACCTCGACCGTGGCGGTGTGGATCCCGGTGAACCACGTGTCGGCGACGCACCCGGTGAACAGGGTCACCCGATCGGCGTCCCGCGGGCCCCACGCACCTCCTCGAGCGGAGGGGAGGGGGACCGGCAAGGGACGCAACCCGGCCGTTGCGCCTCCGACGACCGGGAGCGCCTCGAGGGCGCCGATGCGCTGCATCGCCGCGGCTCCCAGCGTCGCGACCCGCATCGTAACGGGACCGGCGAGCGCACGCCCGAGGGCGAAGCGCCGGAGTCGCTGGTCGGGGTGGGGCACCTGCGCGACGGCCTCGGCGCGAGCCGACTCGATGACCTCCCCGTACGGCAGCATCGATGGGCACGCGGTCTCACACGCCCGGCACTGGAGGCAGAACGACGTGATCTCGTCGAAGCGTTCGTCGACCGTGAGCCGACCGTCGGCGACGGCGGTGATCGCCGCCAGACGGCCGCGGGGCGACGCCGTCTCGTCTCCGGTCAGCCGGAACGTCGGGCACATCGGGAGGCACAGGCCGCAGGTGACGCACGAGTCGAGATCGACCGTCCTGGGGGGGTGCTCGGTGATCCAGGCCATCACAGGCCTCCCGGGAGCACACCGGGGTTGCAGATCCCGGCGGGATCGAAGAGGTGCTTCATCCGGCGCTGGATCTCGATCGTGTCGGGCGGTGCTCCCCATCGTTGTGCAGACGTCAGGCCGGGCGCCGACGCGATGAGGCTCCCGCCGTGCGTCTCGGCCCACGACCGCAACGCGTCGACGAGGGACTCGTCGAACGCGTCGACACCGAGTTCGATGACGCCGACGCCGTGCTGTGCGACGAACCTTCCGACCCCGGCGGCACGAACCTCGGAGATCGCCGCGGTGAGGGACCGCGGCGGGACGTTCATCACGATCCGGACGGGTGACGCCGGGACATCCGGCCAGGTGAACCCTTCGACCGCGTCCCCGCGCAGATGACGGACCTGCTCGTCCATCGTCGTCGGGTCGCCCTGGAGGTAGACGGTCGAGCCGGCCTCCGTCTCGAGGACCGCGACCGGCCGGAACGTCTCCACGAGGGCGGCTCCAGCGTCGTCGACCGTCACGGTTCGCCGCTGCTGGGTCACCGGCCACAGCTTGAAGCACACCGAGGCGATGATCCCGAGGGATCCGAGCGAGCCGGTCACCAGCCGGGACAGGTCGTACCCCGTGACGTTCTTGACGAGGCGACCCCCCGCGCGAACGATCTCCCCGTACCCGGTCACCATGGTCACCTCGAGTATCCGGTCACGGGTCGGGCCGTATCCCAGCCTCCGGTACCCGGAGGACGAGGTGGCCACGACGCCGCCGACCGTCCTGTCCGGCGACGTCTCCGGGAGGATCGCCGACAAGCCGCGCTCGTCGAGCACATCGTCGAGCGCCCCGAGGGTCGTCCCCACACCGACCACGATCGTCAGGTCGTCGGGTTGGTAGTCGATGACGCCTGCGAGTCCGCCGGTCACGACGGCGATGGCGGCGTCGGCGCCGCGCAGGGTCGACCCTGAGCCCACCGGGGTGACGGCCACGCCGTGGTCGGCGGCGGCGCGCACGATCCGGGCGAGGTCCTCGGCCGTGTGCGGTTCCACGACGAGCCCGGCCTCGATCCCCGGGGGGACCGTGTCGACCGCGACGTCGGCGAGGGCGGCGGTGAGGGTGTCGGGGAGGGTGGTCACAACCGCACCCCCGCAGCATCGAAGCATCGCGACCCGGAGGGCAGGACCTTGTCCGGGTTCATGAGTCCCAGGGGGTCGAAGGCCTCCTTGACCCGGGCCTGGGCGTCGAGGTCGACCGCCGAGAACACGAGCGGCATCAGGTCGCGTTTCTCGAAGCCGATCCCGTGCTCCCCCGACAGCGACCCGCCGACCTCGATCGAGGCCTTCACCATCTCCTTGGCAGCCGCCTGAACTCGCTCGAGCATGCCGGGCTCCTTGGCGTCGAACGCCACGAGCGGGTGGAGGTTCCCATCGCCGGCGTGGAACACGTTCAGCATCATCAACCCGTACCGATCGCCGATCTCGTAGATCTGGTTCATCACCTCGACGAGCCGGGTGCGCGGCACCACCGTGTCGTGGAGGTAGTAGTCGGGCGCCGCCTGGGCGACCGCCCCGAACGCCGACTTTCGGCCCTTCCACAGCAGGGCCCGCTCGTCGTCGTCCGTCGCGATCCGAACATCGTCGGCGCCGTGCTCGCGGGCGATGTCGGCGATCCGCTCGGTGTCCGCGAGGACGGTCGAGGTGGGGCCGGTCACCTCGGCGAGGAGCACGGCGGCGGCGTCGGTGGGGTACCCGGCGTGGACGAAGTTCTCGACGGCGGCCACCATCCGCTTGTCCATCATCTCGAGCGCGGCTGGGATCAACCCCGAGGCGATCACGTCCGAGACCGTCGCCGCGGCGGACTCCACGGAGGGGAACCCGATGAGGAGCGTCGCCACGTCCGGCGGGCTCTGCATCAAGCGGACGAGCACGCGGGTGACGATCCCCAGCGTTCCCTCCGAGCCCACGACCACGGCGCGCAGGTCGAGACCCGGGGTGTCGGGGGCCTCGCCCCCGACGACCACGACGTCGCCCGACGGCGTGACGAGTTCCGCTGCGTAGATGTGCGCGACCGTCGTCCCGTCGGCGAGACAGTGCGGCCCGCCGGCGTTCGTGCCGACGTTCCCGCCGATGGTGCAGGCGGACTGGCTCGATGGGTCCGGAGCGAAGTGGAGTCCTTCACCGGTGAGGGCCCGGGAGAGGTCGAGGTTGATGACACCGGGCCCCACCCACGCGGTGCGCCCGACGGTGTCGACGTCCTCGATGGAGGTGAACCGGGTGAGGACGACGAGTAACCCGGGTTCCGTCGGTACGGCGCCGCCGGCGAGGCCGGTCCCCGCTCCACGGGGAACGATCGGGACCTCGTGGCGGTTGGCGAGCCGAACGATCGCGGCGACCTCCTGGGTCGTCTCCGGGAGGACCGCTGCGAGCACGCTCCCGGGGACCACCCCGGCGTCCTTCGCGAACACGGCGACGTCGAGAGGGTGATGGCGAACCCTCCCGGGTCCGAGCAATCGTTCCAGGTCGCTCGTGAGGCTCATGTCCCTACGGTAGCCGGATGCCCGGAGAGCGAGAAAGCCGGACGGTGAGCATCGGCGGCGTGCCGCGATCCACGTTCCTGCGCTCCGCGGCTCGGCGCCCTGCCCTTACGCCGGCCCCCATCCACCACCGCCGGGGGTGAGGACGACGAGTTCGTCTCCGGCGCGGGCCTCGACGGTGCACTTGCCGGGGAGGCGTTACCTCGTGCCGTCGCGGTGGACGAACCAGTCCTCGCCGCTGCTCCCAGCCGACCCACCGGCGAGACCCCACGGGCGGGTGACGCGACGCTCCCCCATGAGCGACACGACGGCGTCCTCGTTGAACCGGATCCCACGCTCGATGCCGTCACCCCCGCGGTACCTGCCGTCGCCGCCGCTGGCGTTGCGCAGCCGGTACCGGGTGATCGTGATGGGGTAGTGGGTCGTCAGCGACGTGATCGGGGTGTTCTTCGTGTTCGTCATCCCGCTCTGGATCCCCGACTGCCCGTCGCGGCCGGGTCGGGCGCCCTGACCTCCGGCGACGGTCTCGTAGTAGGCGAAGCGGTCGTTGCCGATGAGGACGTTGTTCATGGTTCCCTGGCCCGCCGCCGGGACCCGGTCCGGCGCGAAGGGCGCCAGTGCGCCGAGGAGCGTGTCCGCGATGCGCTGGGACGTCTCGACGTTCCCCGCGGCGACCGCGGCGGGTGCCCTCGCGTCGACGATCGACCCCGGTCTCGTGACGAGGCGCAGCGGTCGGTGCGCTCCACCGGTCGCGGGGATCGACGGATCGGTGGCGACCCGCACGGCGAACGAGAGGCAGGACCGGGTCACCGCCTGCACCGCGTTGATGTTGCCCTGAACCTGGTCGGCCGATGCGGAGAAATCCGCGGTGAGCACGTCGCCGTCCACCGTCACCTCGACGGTGATCGGCACGAGCGCGCCGTCCCACTCCATGAAGTCCGTGAAGGTCACGGAGGCGTCGTCGAGCACCGTGAGCGCCGCCCGCATCCGCCGCTCGCCGTAGTCGAGGAGCGCGCCGCACAAATGGATGAACTCACGCCGCCCGACGTTGCGCACCAGCTTCTCGAGCCTCCAGGCGCCTGCTTCGTTGGCGCCGAGTTGCGCGGAGAGATCACCGCGCCGTTCGGCGGGCGTACGGGTCGCCTCGAGGAACGGGGCGAGGAAGTCGGGGAGCCATACTCCTCCGACGACGGCGGGCATCGGGGGGACGATGATGCCCTCCTGGTCGACCCGGGTCGCGTGCGCCGGCATCGAACCGGGTGCCTCCCCTCCGACGTCGGCGTGGTGCGCCCGGTTCGCGACCCACGCCACGAGCGTCCCATCGATGTGGACCGGGCGCACCAGCGTGAGATCGTTGAGGTGCGTTCCCCCCGCGAACGGGTCGTTCACCGCGTACTGCGTGCCGGGCCGTGGTTCGAGGCCGACGGCCGCGATGACGGCCTCCACCGAGGCGGGCATCGAGCCGAGATGCACCGGGATGTGCTCGGCCTGGGCCAGCATCTCGCCGTCGGCGGTGAACACGGCCGCGGAGCAGTCCATCCGCTCCTTGATGTTGGGGGAGAACGACGTGTTCCTCAGCACGATCCCCATGTCCTCGGCGATGCTCGACAGCTGGTTGCGGACGACCTCGAGGGCGATGGTGTCGATCACGGGGCTCACCACGTCACCTCCAGGGATCCGTTCTCACGCACGACGGCCCGCTCTCCGACGTCGAGGAACGTCGTCGACTCGCGCTCCTCGATCACGGCCGGCCCGGCCACGAAGTCACCGACGCTGAGCGACCGTCGGTCGTAGATCGAGGCGCGGGTCGGCCCGGCGGCGCCGATCACCACGCGCGTCGCCGGGGGTGTCGAGGAACGCCGCGCCCACGTGCCGAGGTCGTCGATCGTGATGGCGGGCAGGCCCCGTGCGGTGCATCGCACGGCGACGATCTCGATGGGGTCGCCCCTGCGTGCGAAGCCGTTGCGAAGCTCGTGCATCGCGTTGAAGCGATCGTCGAGCACGCCGAACGGCTCGTCGCGTCGCCACGGCACCCCGATCTCGTGGGCCTGCCCGAGGTACCGCACGTCCAGCGTCACGTCGACGCTCTCCGCGACGTGGCCTGCGCCCGCCAGAGCGTCGCGGGCCCTCGCATCGAGCGAGTCGACGACCGGGTGAACGCTGGACAGGTCGCCGTCGACCACGAGCACGGCGGCGGCGAGATCCACACGGGGAGGCGCGAGGAGGAGTCCCACGGCGGAGAGCACGCCCCCGAACGGGGGCACGATCACGCTCGCCATCGACAGCGACCTCGCGAGCGACACGGCGTGGAGGCCGCCGGCACCTCCGAACGCGAGCAACGACGCACCCCTCGGATCGCTGCCCTGCTCGATGGAGACGGTGCGGATGGCCCCGGCCATCACCTCCTCGGCGATCCGCACGATCCCGAGCGCAGCCTCGACGGTCGACATCCCCAGCCGCCCGGCCACCGAGGCGACGGCCCGCTCGGCGGCGTCCCCATCGATCCGGAGCGTTCCCCCCAAACGGGTCCGGGGGTCGATGCGTCCGAGGACGACGTTCGCGTCCGTCACCGTCGGCTCGGTGCCGCCGCGCCGGTAACACGCGGGACCCGGCATCGCACCGGCAGATCGCGGGCCGACGCGAAGGGATCCCCCGGGGTCGATCCATGCGATCGAGCCGCCCCCGGCCCCCACCGTGTGGATCCCCGCGGACGGCATGCGGCAGACGTACCCAGCGACCGTTCGCTCGTAGGACACGTCGATGTCGCCGTCGACGATCCGGCACACATCGGTCGAGGTGCCCCCCATGTCGAACGAGATGACGTGCCCGATTCCGAGCACGGCGGCGAACTCCCGTGCTGCGACGACACCGCCGGCAGGCCCCGACAGCAGCACGGCGGCGGGCAGCGCCGCCGCGTCGGCCGCCGACATGAGTCCGCCGGAGGACCGCATCACCGCCATCGAGCCGACCGCGCCGGAGCCGACCACACGGTCCTCGAGGGCGCCGAGGTACCGTGACGTGACGGGTGTCAGGTACGCGTTGATCACCGTGGTCGAGGTGCGCTCGAACTCACGGAACTCCGGAGCGACGACCGACGACAGGCTGACCGGCACCTTCGACCCGATCGCCGCGGCGATGGACGACTCGCGCTCGGCATCGACGTGGCCGTCGATCAGCGCGACGGCCACCGACTCGACGTCGCCGACGTCGACCCGCTCGGGAACATCTTCGACACCGATGCGGTCCTGCCTCGCTACGAGCGGTGCGGGCCGGTCGAAGAACGGGTCGTAGAGCGAGGGCCGATCCTGACGCCCGATCTCGACGACGTCCTCGAACCCGGCGTCGGTGATGAGGGCGACGTGCGCCCCCTTGCCTTCGAGGAGCGCGTTGGTCGCCACGGTCGTGCCGTGCACGAACGCCTCGACGGGTTCCCCACCGGTGATCTGATCGAGGCCCTCCACGATCGCATCGCCCTGGAGTTCCGTCGTCGAGATCTTCGCCGTGGTCACCGTCCCTCCATCGACGACCACGATGTCGGTGAAGGTGCCTCCGACGTCCGCACCCAGGATCACGTCCGCCTCCCGCTACGATTGCCCGAGACACCAAGGAGCGCAGGAATGCCCGTGATCGTCGAGACCACACCGAACCCGCGAGCGATGAAGTTCACCGTCGGCACGCCCGTCGGTGGCCCGGCAACCTACACCTCCGGATCCGTCGACGATGAGCGGTTCGCGCCGCTCCTCGACATCGCAGGCGTCGTGTCGGTGTTCGCGACCGGGAACTTCGTGACGATCACCCGCGACGAGGCTGCGACGTGGGACGACATCGTGCCCGCAGCCACCAGTGTGCTCGAAGCGTCGTTCACCTGATCGACCTCGAAGGAGCGTCACCGGGCGACGTCACGCCGTCCCGCCCTCGAGTTCGAACCCCTCGTCCTTCCACCCCTCGACCCCGCCGATCATCTTCTTGACCGGCCGGCCGAGGCGCGCCAGGCGGAGGGCGGCCTTGTCGGCGCCGTTGCAGTGGGGGCCCGCGCAGTACACGACGAACAGGGTGTCCGACGGCCACGGCTCCAGGTTCCGATCGACGATCCGTCCGTGCGGCAGGTTCACGGCGCCGGGAACGTGCCCGGCGGCGAAGGCGTCGGGGCCTCGCACGTCGAGGAGCACGAAGTCGGGGCTCCCTCCGGCCATCGCCTCGTGGGTGTCCCAGCAGTCCGTCTCGAAGGCGAGCAACCCGGCGAAGTGCGCTTCGGTCTGTTCGCTCGGTGCTGGTGGCGTCTCCGTCACTGCAGATGTGGTGATGTTCGGCACGGCGATCCCTTCTCGCGTCGCGCCGACCACGCTAGCAACGGCACCGCGCAGCGGTGCACGGCGCCCTCACCGGTGCGAGATTCGCTTGAACCGCTTCATGTTCTCGGTCATCGCGATCTCGGTGGGGAGCCGCTCCATGCTCGACGCCCCGAAGAACCCGTCCGTCCCGGTGGTGTTCTCCAGCACGAACTCGGCGTCCTCGGGCTCTGCGATCGGCCCGCCGTGGCACAGGACGATGACGTCGGGGTTCACCGACCGGGCGGCATCGCCGATCTCCTGGACCCGTTCGGCCGCCCGCTCGAGCGTCGGGGCGGTTTCGGCCCCGATCGACCCCTTCGTGGTCAGCCCCATGTGGGCGACCACGACGTCCGCTCCGGCGTCGGCCATGGCCTTCGCCGACTCGATGTCGAAGACGTACGGGGTCGTCAGCAGGCCCTTGTCGTGGGCCATGCGGATCATGTCGACCTCGAGGTCGTAGCCCATGCCGGTCTCTTCCAGGTTCGTGCGGAAGACACCGTCGATCAACCCGACGGTCGGGAAGTTCTGCACACCGGCGAAACCCGTCTGCTCGATCTCGTCGAGGAACCTGTCCATGAGCCGGAACGGGTCGGTCCCACACACGCCGGCGAGGACCGGGGTGTCGCGCACCACGGGCAGCACCTCGGCGGCCATCTCGATGACGATCGCGTTGGCGTCGCCGTACGGCATCAGTCCCGCCAGGGAGCCGCGACCGGCCATGCGATACCGACCCGAGTTGTAGATGATGATCAGATCGGTCCCACCCGCTTCGGCGCACTTGGCCGAGATGCCGGTGCCGGCACCGGCCCCGATGATGACGCCACCGTCATCGAGCGTCCTCCGTAGCTTCGCGAGCGCTTCGTCACCCGTCATGTCCCTTCCTCTCCCTCACGTCGCGATGCGGGCCGACGCCCACGCCCGATAGAGCTCGTCCAGTTTCTCGGCCATCGCGATCGCGAACTGCGGATCGTTGATGTCGGTCTCCATCTCGACCACGTCGACGGACGGATCGAGGCCGGCCTTGAGCGCGTCGATGAGCGCGGCGTCGGCGTCGGGGTCGAAGAAGACGCCGCCGTGCGTGGAGATCATCGACACCCCCGCGAGCGGGATGAACAGCGTCAGCGGACCGGTGGCCCGGTTCAACTTCCCGGCGATGATCTGCCCGAGCGCCGCGCACTCCTGCGGTGTCGTCCGCATGAGCGTGACGGTCGGGTTGTGCACGTACAGGTTGCGGTCCCGCATCGCTTCGGGCACCGTCGCGGACGGCCCGAAGTTCACCATGTCGAGGGCTCCGAGGGACACCACCTGGGGGATCCCCTTCCTGCCCGCTGCCTCGAGCCGGTCCGGGCCCGCGGAGAGCACCCCGCCGACCAGTTCGTCGGCGAGCTCGGTGGTGGTCACGTCGAGCGACGCCGTGATGTACCCGCTCTCGATGAGCGCCTCCATCGACCGGCCACCGGTGCCCGTGGCGTGGAAGACGAGGACCTCGTACCCGTGGTCCTCGAGCCACTCCCGGGCCGATGCGACCGCCGGCGTCGTGACTCCGAACATCGACGCTCCGACGAGCGGCCTGGACTCAGCGCCCGGCACGTGCACCGCGTGGGCCTTCGCCATCCCCGCGATCCCGGCGGCCGCGTTGGCGAGGATCCGCTCCGAGATCTCGTTGATGCCGGCGATGTCCACGACCGAGTACATCATGGCGATGTCGACCGCCCCCACGTACGGGCGCGTGTCCCCCGATCCCATGGTCGATACGAGCAACTTCGGCACCCCCACCGGCAGGCGCCTCATGGCGTGCCCGACGATCGACGAGCCACCCGACCCGCCGACGCCGAGGATGCCGTCGAGGCGGCCTTCGTCGAACAGTCGCTCGACGATCACCGCGGCTCCCTCGGACTGCGCCTCCACCGCCGCCCCGCGGTCGTCGGCGTCGATCAGTGCCTGGAGATCGGCCCCGGCGGCCGCAGCGACGTCGTCGCGGGTGACGTCCACCGGATAGCCCGGATCCGCGAGGACCCCGGCGTCGACCATCACCACGTCGCACCCCTCGTCCAGGATCCGGTCCCTCAAGAACGCGTACTCGGTCCCCTTGGTGTCCAGCGTCCCGAGCAGCACAACGGTTGCCATGGCCATCCCTCGCCTTTCCGGAGATCTCCGTGTGGGTCGACTCCTCGCCGTTGCCGCGCACACGGCGCTCGGCCGACCTCGTCATCCCCGATTCTGCCACGCTCACCGCCCGAGCCGCGATCGGCGGGGGAGTCGCGGCGGTCAGGAGCCGAGCGGTGGGACGGGGATGACGATCGGCGGGCCGGTGATCCCGGACGATCCCGCCGTCAGGAGCAGCGTCACGGTGACGGCCCTGACCGGGTCGCGAGCGAACCCCTCACCCTCGTCGGTGATCGTTCGGAAGGCGACGTCCACCTCGACGTCGTCTGCGCCGACGAAGCGCACCCGCAGAGCCCGCGCCCACTCCACGTAGACGACGGCGGGGGCCGGGTCGGCCTCGTGGGGCAGCGTGAACACGTCGGATCCCGGGGCGAGCAGCGCGCGGAGCGACCGGGCAGTCTCGGGCGACCCGTCGGTCGTGAAGTAGTCGGTCACGAACCACTCGGCGAACGCGGTGATCTCGAGACCCCCCTCGAGCGGCAGGACGTCGGGCGCGCCCGCCATCAGGTCCGCCTCGGACACGACGACGCCCGTCGTCGACGTCGTCTCCGGCGGGACGGCGACCTCTCCGACCGGCGCCGGGGCCACGATCGGGGTCGGCTGTCCGCCGGACCCGCCGAGCAGGCGAGTACCGAACACGACGGCGATCAGCACGCCGACGACCCCGACCGCCAGGTAGATCCTCTTGTCCACGCCGTCGTTCTGCTCCGCGACGAGCGCCGACCACGGGATCTGCTCGAACTCCTCGCTATCCACGGACGCCTCCCGGGATCGCCAGCACCTGGCCGGGAAGGATCAGGTTCGGATCCTTCCCGATGACGTCACGGTTGGCCGCGTAGATCTCTCTCCACAGCCGCGTGATCTGCTCCCCCGACGGCCGCTCGTCCGTCGCCCCGAGGAGCCCGCGGGCGATCTTCCACAGTGAGTCGCCGCGCACGACCGTGTACGTCGTCGGGCCGCTCGCCGTCACGCGTTCGACGACGGGGCGAGCCACCGCCGTCCCCGAGTCGGGCGCGGGCGTGTGATCGACGATGGTCCGCACGGCCGGTGGCGGTGTCGCTGCCCCGGCGGCCGGGGGTCGAGCGACACCGAGTAGCAGCACGGTGGTGAGCGCGACCGTCGCGGCGACCGGCATCGTCGGCACCCGCTCGACGGCGGCGATCACGGCGCGGAAGGCTGCCGGGAGGACGACCGTGGCGACGAGCCAGGCGGATCCGCAGGCTGCGACGGTGAGTGCGAAGAGGGTTGCTGGTTCCATGCCTCGACGATGCCAAGGACGCACCGGCGATACAAGAGAGCCGGGTCGCTCAGCTGGAGAAGAGTTTCGCGACCTGCTGCGTGTCGTACATCGACTCGTCGGCCTCGCGACCCGATCCCTCGATGCGCTCGTGCAGGCGGGACACGCGGTGCGCGGGGAGCTTGAGGACGAAGTAGGTCAGACCGTTCGTGCGGGTGTAGCTCAGCGAGCCGCCCATCGCGACGGCGAGGGACCGCGCGATCGCGAGGCCGAGGCCGACGCTCCCCTGCAGCAGTGGTTCGCGCCCGTCGTGCACGTACCGTTCGAACAGCTTCTCGCGGGTCTCGTCGTCGATGCCGTCGCCGTCGTCCATCACGAACAGGGACATCGTGCCCGACCCGTACTCGGTGAACACCTCGATGTGCTCCCCACCGTGACGAACGGCGTTCGAGACGAGGGAGCGCACGATCTGCTGCAGCTTCCGCTCGTCGGCCTCCGCCGTGCACCCACCCGGGACGATCTCGATCGCGTGCCCGCTGCGCACGTACGGGTCGACCACGGACTCGACGAGCGCGTCGACGTCGACGTTGTCGATCAGCAGGTTGAGCTTTCCGCTCTCGATCTGCCCGGCGGTGATGAGGTCGTCCACCATCCGCGACAGTTCGCCCGCTTCGGTGATGATGTGCCCCGTCAGCTCGTGCGCCATCTCCGGATCGTCGAGGCCCTCCTCTTCGAGGGTGAGCGCGAAGCCGTAGATGCCCGTCAGCGGTGTCTTGAGCTCGTGGGACAGGTTGGCGAGGAACTGGTCCTTCTGTCGGCTCAGCTCCCGCTGGTGCGCGAGCTCGACCTCGAGCGCGTCCCGCTCCCGACGGCGCCGGAACACGGAGCGGAACAGCAGCATCGCGACGACGGGGATCACGACGACGATGAGGAAGCGCACGGCGTCGGCGACCTGCCCCACGTTCTCCGCGGCGATCAGCACATCCCGGACACGGGAATCGCGAACGGCGGCGAGGTCCGCCGCGGCGGCGTCGTAGGCGGTGGCGTCGAAGTCCGGCACCCGCGGCGCGACGGGGCCGGGATCTCCGAGGAGCAGCAGGGAGACGTCCCGAGCGTCGCTCACGAACGCGGTGCTCGATGCTGCGACGGCGTCCGCCTCGGCCGGGTCGAGACGGCCGGTCAGGAGCTCGACCCTGCGCTCGTACTCGTCGGTGGTGGCCGCGAGGGACCGGGCCGCCGCCGTCACGACCTCCACGGGGATCTGCCCTGTGGCCCGTCCCTGTTCGAGCACCACGGCGAACGCGGCGGCGTTCTGCACGGACGAGGCGGCACTGAGCGCAGCTTCGGCGGCGATCGCCGTCTGCCCCTCACGCCCGACCTCGCTGGTTCCCTCGCTCGTCGCGAGGTTCGAGATCAGGATGAGCGCGACGACGAGCGCGACGGCGAGCGCTACCACGCTCAGGATGCTGGAGGGCATCCTCCGCATCTCGTTCTCCCCTCGAGGCCGATGCATGTTTGTCGGCACATCGGCCTGCCGTCTTGAGGGTGGCGCGCTCAAGGACGCGGCGACGGATTCCGATACATGAAGATGCGCCGAACATCACTCCGATGGATGCTCGGGTACGCGACGGTGGTGCTGCTGCTCGTGGGCTTCGCCGTGCCCGTGTTGGCGGCCGAGACGGTGGACTCCGCCAGGACCAAGATCCATCAGATCCCCGTACGCGCGGACGGCGACATGCAGGTCGTCCTGAACCGGTTCACGTCGGAGGCGATCGGCGCTACGACACTCGAGGAGCTCAACGCGGCGCGGGCGAGGGCCGATCGCGACATCGCGAACATCCGCGACGCGGCGATCGCGGACGTCGATACGCTCCTCGCACTGTTCCCCGACGACCTGGCCTACGACGCCACCGTCGCCCGGAACAGGATCACCAACTCAGCGTCGAGCGCCTTCAGCGAGATCGACAGCATCACGTCCCAGATCGCACCGTCCCTCCCGCCCGCCGCCACGACGACCACGACGACCACGACGACCACCACCACGACCACCACCACCGTGACCACCGTGACGCTCCCGCCCGACACGACGACCACGACGATCGTCGATCGCACGACGACCACGACCCTGCCGCCCTCCACCGACGGCGGGACCACCACCACCACGACGCTCCCGCCCTCCACCACGACCACCACGCGGCCGCCTCGGACCACGACCACCTCCGTTCCACCGACGACCACGACGACGGTGGCAGCGGCGCTCCCCCCGGCCCCGCCGCCGTCGTCGTCCACCGACACGGCGGGGATGACCGACGAGGACGTCGTCTACACGCTCAGCGCGCCTCCATCGTTCGAGGCGACCGCCGAGAAGCCCGTCTCGGTGATGGAGATGCTCCGATCGGACACCGGCATGGTCACGGGGGCGATCATCGAGAGCGTGTCGGTGGTGGTCCCGCCGTCGGTGGCGACCGCCGTGCTGTCGCTCCCGATCGTGATCGAGATCCTCTTCGGCATCGTGTTCTCGAGCATCCGGTCGCTCGTCGTGCCCGTGCTCATGCTGTTCGCGATCGGGTCCGCCATCGTGTGGCGCGAGATGCGACTCCCGCGTGCGAGCACCGGCCGATAGCCCCGGCTCGTCGGGTCCCCGCCGGCGTCGTCGTCAGCCCCCGATGTAGCTCATCTCGACGCGGGGGAACTCGATCGGGACCGCACCCCTCAGCTCCGAGTAGCGGTCCTCCCGCTTCTCCCATACGGCCCGCAGGAGTCCGGCGATGTCGTCGTCGGACGCACCCGAGCGCATCACCGCCTTGACGTCGGTGCCGGCGGAGGCGAAGAGGCAGGTGAACACGTGGCCGTCGGCGGCGAGACGGAGCCGGGAGCACTCCCCGCAGAACGGCTCGGTCACCGAGGAGATGAACCCCACCTCACCCGATCCGTCGACCATGCGGTACCGGCTCGCGACCTCCCCCGCGTAGGCGGGGTCGACGGGGACCATCTCCCAGCGCTCCGAGAGCAGTCGGAGGATCTCGGCCGACGCGATCACCTCGTCGGACTTCCAGGCGTTGGTGGTGCCGACGTCCATGTACTCGATGAAGCGGACCGTGTGCCCCGTCCCGCGGAAGTGCTCGACGAGCGGCACGATCTGGCTCTCGTTCCACCCTCTCCGCACGACGGTGTTGATCTTGATCGGTCCCAACCCGGCCGCATCGGCTGTGTCGATGGCTTCGAGCACGACGTCGACGGAGACGTCGGTGTCGATCATCGCTCGCACGACCTCGTCGTCGATGCCGTCGAGGCTCACCGTGACCCTTCCGAGGCCGGCCTCCGCCAGCGCCTCAGCGCGTTTCGCGAGCAGGTGCCCGTTCGTCGTCATGGCGAGATCCTCGAGGCCGTCGATGGCTGCGAGGCCGGCGACGAGTACCTCGATCTGCTTGCGTAGGAGCGGTTCACCCCCGGTGAGACGGATCTTCTCGACACCCAGGCCGACGGCGATCCGTGCGAACCGGACGATCTCGTCGTAGGTGAGGATCTCGGAACGGGCCAGGTACTCGTGGTCGTCGTAGAGCTCGCGGGGCATGCAGTACACGCAGCGGAAACTGCACCTGTCGGTGACCGAGATCCGCAGATCCCGCATCGGTCGATCGAACGTGTCCCGCTGCATCACGTAACCGTAGCTACCGTCACGGGTTGTGTGACCGGGTGACGATCATCCGGTGAACGACAGGAACTCGCTGCGGGTGCGAGGGTCCGTGCGGAACGTGCCGCGCATGGCGCTCGTGATCATGTTGGAGTCCTGCTTCTGGACGCCGCGCATCATCATGCAGAGGTGCTTGCCCTCGATGACGACCCCGACGCCGAGCGGGTCGAGGATCTCGGTCATGGCGTCGGCCACCTGGTTGGTGAGACGTTCCTGAACCTGCAGCCTGCGGGCGAACACGTCGACGATGCGTGCTACCTTGGACAGCCCGATGATCTTGCCCTTGGGGAGGTAGGCCACGGTCGCCTTGCCGAAGAACGGCAGCATGTGGTGCTCGCACATCGAGTAGTACTCGACGTCGCGTACGACGACCATCTCCGAGGCACCCTCGGCGTCGAAGATCGCGTCGTTGACGACCTCGTCGAGCGACGTCGAGTAGCCGCTCGTCAGGAAGTCCATCGCCTTCGCCACGCGCAGCGGTGTCCGGACGAGGCCCTCGCGTTCGGGGTCCTCCCCGATCTCGAGCAGCTGGTCTCTGATCAACGCCTCGAGCCGGGGTGCGTAGACGTCGTCGGTGTCGTCGAAGTCGTCGATGGCGCGGGTCGTGTAGGGGGTCGAGAGTCGGATCGCCATGTTGGGGATCACCTCCGGGTTCGAAGCGGTGAGATCGTCGACGATCTCGATGGCCGTCTTGCCGATCACCGGATGCACCCATCGGGGCGCCACGTCGGCGAGGGGAACGGCGGCGTACAGCTGGGTCGCGATGTCCGGATCCGGGAGGGACCATCCATCGAAGTCCCCGACCACGTCGTCGTAGAACAGGATGTCGAGGTCGATCGTCCGCGGCTCGTTCGGGTCGTCCGTGCGAACCCGCCCGAGCCGATCCTCGATGGCTCGAAGCTCGCCGCGGAGCGTCTCGGGATCGAGGCTGGTGTGCACCAGCGCAGCCGCGTTGTAGAAGTCCGGTGCGTCGGGCGGCCCGCCGACCGCTGAGCTCTCGAAGCACGTGCTGACGGCGCGGACCTCGATGTCCGGATGTCGTCGGAGCTGCCTGATGGACTCCGGCAAGCACCGTTCCCTGTCGACGTTCGACCCCGCGAGGATGACGGCCGTCGCACGCTCTGGTGTGGCGATCATGGTGTTCTTCCTATGTGGAGGGGTCAACACGCGATCGGAGGATCCTGATTCCCACCGATTCGGCGTGCCGCAGCGCACCGGGCTTCTCGACGGACACCTCGACGCTGTCGACGCGCTCGTCCTCGAGGCACAGGTCCGCGATCTCCTGCACGAGGCGTTCGACGAGCATCGGCTCACCCTTCTCGATGTGTGCGATGATCCGCTTGGCGACGGTCCGGTAGTTGACGGCGTCGGCGATGTCGTCCGAGCGTGCCGCCGCCGAGGTGTCGGCCCACATGATCACGTTCACGCAGATGTCCTGTTCGGTGACGCGTTCATCCGGGTTGATGCCGATGATCCCCGGGACGACGAGGTCCTTGATGAAGATTCGGTCGAGGCGCATGCCGGAACGGTAGCGAGCCTGCGAGGCGCCCGCGACGACGGATGGGCCCGCACGGTTCATCGTCCGCCGACACGCGTCGCCCGCGACGTGTGCGGCGTGTCCACGATCACACCAGTCCGGCGCCGCCGTCGAGGTGGACGATCTCGCCCGTCATGAAGTCGTTGCGGGCGAGGAACACGACGGTGTCGCCGACCACCTCCGGTCCGCCCACCCGTTGGAGCGGAAGATGCTCCGCGAGCGCGTTCACGTACTCGTCGCCCTCCCCCGGCGGCGGGAGGATCACCCCGAGCGCGACGGCGTTGACGCGGATCCTCGGCGCCAGCGAACGTGCAGCGGCGCGGGTCAGCGTGTCGATGCCGCCCTTGGCGAGCACGTACGACAGATGCTCGCGGTAGGGGCGCATCGTCTTGACGTCCGTGACGTTGACGACGGCCCCCTGCGCGTCGGCGTCGACGCGGGCAGCGAACGCTTGGATGAGGAACATCGGTGATCCGAGCGTGAGGTCCATCGTCCGACGCCATCCCTCGAGCGTGACGTCCTCGAGGGAGTCGGCGGGGAAGCCCGAGGCGCTGTTGACGAGCACGGTCACGGGACCGAGCTCGTCCTCGGCCATGCGGATCAGCTGATGCGCCCGGCCGGGGTCCGACAGGTCGGCCGATCCGGCCGCGGCGACCCCACCGCGGGCGATGATCTCGTCGCGCAGTTCCTCGGCGGGAGCGGCCGACCGGTTGTAGTGGATGTAGACGTGTGCGCCCTCGCGAGCGAGGGCCGTGCTGATCGCCCGGCCGACCCGCACGGCGCCACCGGTGACGACCGCCGTGCGGCCTCGGAGTTCCATGGAGACGATCGTAGCGATGATGCCCACTTCTGCCGAGACCGCCTAAGCTCACCGACGTGAGCAAAGAGGATCCCAAGCCGGGCCGTTGGATACTCCCGGTCGTCATCGCCGCCCTCATCGGGTTCACCTACGTGTTCGTGAACGCGCTCCCACCGGCCGACGTCGCCGCCTCGACGACCACCACCTCGTCGACGTCGACGACCACGACGCTCGGGTCCACGACCACGTCGACGCTCCCCACCGACATCCTCGCGTTCCTCGCCGAGGTCGATCGTTTCGAGGCAACCGCCGCCGACCTCCTCACCGAGCTGAACAGCGTCAACGAGAACTGGGAGAACAGGGAGACGACGGGGGCCACCTTCGACGAGACCCTCGACGGCTTCACCAAGGTCCACGACGACGCTCAGGAACTCGCCAACCAGGTCGCTGCGACGACGGTCCCCGAGCCGTACCCGCCGGCGTGGCCGGACACGATCACCGTGTCCCAGGATCTCGTGACCAAGGCAGAGTCCGTGATCGCCGGCCTCAAGGCACCCGACGACGGCACCGAACGTCGAACGGCCGTCCAGGCGTACAACGACGCTACGGTCGCCTTCGCCGCACAGCTCGACAACGTCCGCAGCCTCACCCCGAAGTAGGAGACGTCGGATCCCAGACACCAGACGATCTGGTCTCTGAGCTCCGACGTCTGATGTCTGTCTCCTACATCTCCGCCAGCTTGCTACAGATCGTCTCGGTCATCATCGCGGCCACGACGTACGGGTCCGCGTTGGCGTTGGGGCGACGATCCTCGATGTACCCCTTCTTCTCCCGGTCGACCTGCCAGGGGATCCGCACCGACGCTCCCCGGTTGGAGACGCCGTAGCTGTACTCGGACCACGGCGCCGTCTCGTGGAGCCCGGTGAGGCGACGTTCGATACCGGCGCCGTAGTTCTTGACGTGTTCCTGGGCTCGCTCCCCGAGCGCCTCACACGCCGCGATGATCGGGTCCCAGCCCTCGCGCATCGCCTTCGTGGAGAAGTTCGTGTGCATGCCGGCCCCGTTCCAGTCGCCCTTGACCGGCTTGGGGTCGAGCGTTGCGGAGATGTCGTAGTCCTCGGCGATCCGGTACAGGAGCCACCGCGCCAGCCAGAGCTGATCGCCCACCTCGACGGTGCCGACGGGCCCGATCTGGAACTCCCACTGGCCGATCATCACCTCGGCGTTGGTCCCCGAGATCGCGAGCCCAGCCTCCATGCACGCCCAGGTGTGGTCCTCGACGACGTCGCGGCCCCAGATCTCGTCGGCGCCGATACCGCAGTAGTACCCGCCCTGGGGTGCGGGGAAGCCCCCGATCGGCCAGCCGTGCGGGCGCCCGTCCTTGAAGAACGTGTACTCCTGCTCGAGGCCGAACCACGGCTCCTGATCCCCGAACTTCTCCTCGGCAGCCACCGCGGCGACGCGGGTGTTCGACTCGTGCGGGGTCATGTCGGTGTTGAGCACCTCGCACATGACGAGCACGTCGCCGTTGCCCCGGATGGGGTCGGGGACCACCTTGACGGGGCGCAGCACGCAGTCGGACTCCTCACCGGGGGCCTGGCCGGTGGAGGAACCGTCGAAGCCCCACAGGGGCGGTTCCTGGCCGTCGGGCACGATCTTGGTCTTGGATCGCAGCAGTGCGGTGGGTTTGCGCCCGTCGATCCAGATGTACTCAGCGCGATACGGCATGGTTCCTCGCTCTCGTCATGGGTTCCGTCCACGGGCGGCGTCGAGCGCACCCCGATACCGTAAGGATGCGGCACCGGCGTTTCCTACCGGTAACCGCCATGTGAACACTGTGTTACAGACGCGATCTCGCCTGGCGGTTCTCCCGGGATTCAATACGATGGCACCATCGAACCGAGTGGAGACCCGACATGGACCGCCAGAGAGAGTACGTCCTCAGCACCGTCAAGGAGCGCGGGATCCGCTTCATCCGCCTGTGGTGCACCGACGTTCAGGGGTTCCTGAAGTCCTTCGCGATCACCCCGGCGGAGCTCGAGATCGCCCTCGACGAGGGTGTGTCCTTCGATGGCTCCTCGATCGACGGGTTCTCGAGATCCTACGAGGCGGACATGCTCGCCAAGCCCGACCCGTCGACGTTCCAGATCCTCCCGTGGAAGGGCGGGGACGCCGGCGTGGCCCGCATGTTCTGCGACATCGTCACACCCGACGGTGACCCGTTCCCGGGGGACCCGCGCCACGTGCTGCGCCAGAACCTCGAGCGTGCCGCCGAGCTCGGCTACTCGTT
>JAJRXC010000071.1 GCA_024276495.1 Actinomycetes bacterium | reverse complement strand
GCAGTCGCGGGAGAGACCGATGCAGCACTCACGAGCATCGCCGCCGCGGTTCGCTCGAATCCGAGACTTCCGGAACCCGCTCATACCCGCGCTCCCATGCAGAAAGTAGGGATGGACCGGGGACCAAGGCAGTACTCACAGGTGCGTCAGCTTCTCTGCCCGAACGCCCACCGAACCAAGAAACCGCAGGTCAAGCTACTCGATTCGCATCCCCGAGATCGCCCGGCTGATCACCAGCTGCTGGATCTGCTCGGTGCCTTCGAAGATGTCGTGGATCTTGGCGTCGCGGTGCCAACGTTCGACGGGGTGGTCCTTGACGTAGCCGGCCCCGCCGAGGATCTGCATGGCCCGCTCGGTCACCCAGGTGGCGACCCGGCCGGCCTTGAGCTTCGCCATCGAGCCTTCGGCGTTCTTGAACTCGCCGTTCTTCGCCAGCCAGGCGGCGCGATGCACGAGCAGGCGGGCGGCGTCGATCTCGGTCGCCATGTCGGCCAGCATGAACGCGATCGACTGGTGCTGCATGATGGGCTTGCCGAACGTCTCGCGTTCCTTGGCGTAGTCGAGGGCGTACTCGTAGGCGGCCCGGGCGACACCGAGGGCCTGGGCACCGACCGCGGGGCGCGTCGCTTCGAACGTCTGCATCGCGGCCTGCGCGTTGCCCCGCTTGCCCTCACGCACGCGGGCGAGTCGTTCGTCGAGCTTCTCCTTGCCGCCGAGCAGGCAGGCACCGGGGATCCGTACGTCGTCGAGCACGACCTCGGCCGTATGCGACGCCCGGATTCCGTGCTTGGAGTACTTCTGGCCCTGGCTCAGACCGGGGGTGTCGGGCGGCACCACGAAGCTGGCGTGGCCCTTGGATCCGAGCGACGCGTCGACGACGGCGACGACCACGTGGATGTCGGCGATTCCGCCGTTGCTGATCCAGGCCTTGGTGCCATTGAGCACCCACTCGTCGGTGGCCTCGTCGTAGACGGCACGGGTGCGGTAGCCGGCGACGTCGGATCCCGCGTCTGCTTCCGACGCGCAGAACGCGCCGAGCGCCAGCTTCTCGGGGGTGCCGTAGCACTGCGGCACCCACTCCATGAGCTGGTCGGGCGTCGCCGAGGCCATGATCCCGGCGGCGGCGAGTCCGCTGCCCATGATCGCCATGCCGATGCCGGCGTCGGCCCAGAAGAGCTCTTCGAGGGCGACCACGATGGTCAGGCCGGTCGGATCGTTCATCATCGCCTCGGCCATGAACTCCCAGCCGTACAAGCCGATGTCGGCCGCCTGCTGGACGATGGGGAACGGGAACTCCTCGCGCTCGTCCCACTCGGCCGCGGCGGGACGGATCACGTCGATGCCGAACTCGTGGATCCACTTCTGGAGCTGAAGCTGGTCTTCGTTGAGCTCGAGCGAGTACTCGGCCATGGGAGCCTCCTGAGAGTCGGGCCGGCGAGGTCATGGGCTCGTCACCCACAACGAGTTACTCACCGGTAACACACCCAGAGTACGAAACCGGCGGGTTTCTGACAACCCTTCTGCCAGTTCTTCACGCCGAGACGCATTTCGGTACCCCGACACTCATGTTCGACGCCGTCGGTTCGATAGGACACGGAATGAGATCACGCCGACGAGACGAGACGCGCTGGAGCGACCATGTGGTGCTGGTCGCCGCGTTCGTCGCGCTGCCCGTGTCGGCCGGCGCCGCCATCGCCACCCTCGTCACCGGGGGAATCGAGACCGAGACCGCGCTGATCTACATCGTCGTGGCCGGCGCGGTCGCCGCGGTCGCCACCGCGCTCGCCGCCCACCTCCTCCTCATCCGCCGACACCGGGCTCGGGAACGAGCCGCGAATCGGCGTCTCGCGGCGACGAAGCGAGAGCTCCACGACGAGAAACAGGAACGGGCGGTCCTTCGAGAGCTCGACGCCGCCATCGATCTCGCCGCAAGCGAGAACGACGCGATCGAGATCATCCGCGACTCCTTCACCAAACACCTCTCGCTGCAGCCGATGGAGCTCCACCTGATCGACCCGGTCGATCCGGTCATGGAGTTGGTGGTCGCGACCGGCGACCACTCGACCAAGCCCGGAGTGCGGACATCGCCGTGGGACTCGCTCGCGGCCCGGTCCAACTCGACCCTCGTCTACGACACCACCGATCGCCTCGACGTCTGCCCCCATCTCCTGTCGCGTCTGCACACCCCGATGTCGGCCGTCGCCGTGCCCGTCAACGCGATGGGCCGGCTGCTGGGGGTGCTCTACGGTCTCGGCCCGGAAGGTCAAGAGCCCGGCACCGGCGACGTGAAGCTCCTCGAGGACCTCGCCCGACTCATCGGCGCCCGCCTCGCGATCATGCGGGCATCGACGGGATCGGCGACGACGGCCGACGACATCGACCGGCTCACCGGCCTTCCCGACCGGGCCGCGATGCAAGACCGCGTGCTGCGCCTGCTTCGGGACCGTCAACCGTTCACCGTCGCAGTCGCCGACATCGACAACTTCTCGCACCTCAACGCGACGCACGGCCGCGAGGCCGGCGACCGGGCGCTGCAGCTGCTCGGTCGGGTCGCCCGCAAAGCGGTCCGGCCCGGCGACATCGTCGGCCGGATCGGAGGCGACGAGTTCCTCTTCGTTCTCCCCCGAACCGACCCGGACCACGCCACCCGGGCGTTCGAACGGCTCCGGGAGGAGCTCGTGCTCGCCCAGTCGACGATCGACGATTCCCCGTTCACCTTGTCGATCGGCGTGATCGGGTCCGGGTCGGGCGGCACCATCGAGGAGATTCTCCACCGGGCCGCCGGAGCCCTCGACCACGCCCGATCGCAGGGCGGCAACCGCGTCGTGGTCGCCCACACCGTGAGCGAAGCCCCTCCGAAGCACTGATCTCCCGCCCGAGACAAGGATGGGTGAGCCGGTAGCCTGCGGCAATGCCCTCACCGACGCGCCGCCCGTCGCCTCTTCGACTCATGGCGCTCCTGATCGTGGCGAGCCTGGTGACCGCCGCCTGTGCCGGCGCCGACTCGAACCAACGCCAGATCCTCCGAGCCCCGGTCAGCACGCTCGACGGAGACCCGCTCGACCTCGCCGACTTCGTCGGTGGCCCGCTCGTCGTCAACTTCTTCGCCGAATCCTGCCCGCCGTGCGTCGCGGAGATGCCGACGTTCGAGACGATCGCCAACGAGGTCGCCCCCGACATCACCTTCGTCGGGGTATCCGAAGACCCGAGCTCGGTCAGCGCCCGGCGAATCATCGAGCAGACGGGGATCACCTATCCCACGGTCTGGGACCGCGACGGATCGGCGCTGGTCAGCTTCGAGGCACTCGGCATGCCGACGACACTTTTCGTCGACCGCGACGGCGTCATCTTGGAGCTCCACACCGGCGCGCTCTCGGCCGAGGATCTCCGCGCTCGTCTCGCCGAACACTTCCCGTCTATTCCGACGTGAGCAGCAGCCGGGTCGCGCCGGCTGTCACCACGATCTGGAAGACGCGCCCGAGAACGATCGGGTCCCATCGGCGGAGGTAGTGGGCGCCGATCCGGGTACCGACGACGACCCCGACCGCGGCCGTCGTCATCAACGAAACGTTGGCGAGCCACGCGAAACCGGCCGCGGCGAACACCGCCACCTTCACGAAGTGGTTGATGACCTGAACGAGCGAGAATGTGGCCACGAACGCCACATGGTCGCGGGTCGCGATGCGAAACGCCGGCGCGAGCAACGGACCGGGGGCGCCGATGGTCGGGTTCACGAGACCCGCCATCGCGCCGACGAACGCGAACCATCGTTCGCGGCCGGGTCGGGACGTGAGCCAGGAGGTCGCCCCGGGCCAGCAGACCGCGACGATGGCGAATCCGCCGATGACCGCCCGGCCGACGTCACGTGGCATGGCATCGGCGATGAGGAAGCCGACCACGGTGGCGGGCACCAGCAACGGGAGGTACCACCGCAGCAGCCGGGTTTCGGCGTTGCCGCGAAGGGTCAGGGCACGGGTTCCGTTGGAGACCAGTTGCACGACCCCGTGGACGGGGATCGCCACGATCGGATCGACGAACTGGAGGATGACGACGAGCAGCACGACACCGCCGCCGGCGCCGACCACCGCGGTCAGCGCAGCGGTTGCGATGGCCGCCGCCGCCACGATGACCAGCTCGATCTCCGACATGCTTGTATAATACTTGTATATTACTTGTCTTGTCGAGCAGTGGGACGGTCGACCGGTAGCCTCGTCGGTCATATGAGTACGTCGCCCATCCCCGAAAAACCCGACCTCTCCGGCCTCGAGGACAAATGGGACTCGGTCTGGGACGACACGGGGATCTACCACTTCGACGCCTCCAAGGACCGCAGCGAGGTGTTCTCCGTCGACACCCCCCCACCGACCGTTTCCGGGTCGCTCCACGTGGGCCACGTCTTCAGCTACACCCACACCGACAACATCGCCCGCTACCAGCGCATGGCCGGCAAAGAGGTCTTCTACCCGATGGGCTGGGACGACAACGGGCTCCCCACCGAACGCCGCGTGCAGAACTACTACGGCGTGCGCTGCGACCCCTCACTCCCCTACGACGAGACGTTCACCGCCCCCGACGACGCCGGCGACCCCAAGGCGATCAAGAAACGCCGCGAGATCTCGATCAGCCGACCCAACTTCATCGAGCTGTGCCACGAGCTCGCGATGAAAGACGAGCTGATCTTCGAAGCGCTGTTCCGCCGCCTCGGCCTGTCCGTCGACTGGACCCGCACCTACGAGACGATCAACGATCACTCCCGTCGCATCAGCCAACTCGGCTTTCTCGGCAACCTCGAGCGGGGCGAGGCCTACCAGGTCGAGGCGCCGTCGCTGTGGGACGTCACCTTCCAGACCGCCGTGGCCCAAGCAGAGCTCGACGACCGGGAGCTCCCCGGCGCCTACCACAAGCTCCGCTTCGCCCGCTCCGACGGTGGCCCCGACGTGTGGATCGACACGACCCGCCCAGAGCTCGTCCCATCATGTGTCGCCCTCGTCGCCCACCCCGACGACGAGCGCTACCAACCACTGTTCGACGGTGCCACCGTCACCTCACCGGTCTTCGGCGTCGATGTGCCGGTCCGGGCCCACCCGCTCGCCGACCCCGACAAGGGCACCGGCATCGCCATGATTTGCACCTTCGGCGACACCACCGACGTCACCTGGTGGCGCGAGCTCGACCTGCCCGTGCGCACCGTCATCGGTCGCGACGGACGATTCACCTCTGAGACACCGGAGTGGATCGTCGGCGACACGGCCACCGACGCCTACCGACGGCTGGCCGGAAAGAAGGTCGCCCAAGCCCAATCCGAGATCGTCGAGATCCTCCGCGAAGCCGGCGAGATGGACGGCGAACCCCGCCCGACGACCCACCCCGTCAAGTTCTTCGAAAAAGGAGACAAACCCCTCGAGATCGTGTCGAGCCGCCAGTGGTACATCCGCAACGGCGGCCGCGACGCCGACCTGCGGGCCGCGCTGATCGCCCGCGGCGACGAGATCAACTGGATCCCCGACTACATGCAGTCCCGATTCGCCTCCTGGATCGAAGGGCTCAACGGCGACTGGCTCATCAGCCGCCAACGCTTCTTCGGGGTCCCGATCCCGCTGTGGTACCCCCTCGACACCGAAGGCGAACCGAACTGGGACGAGCCGCTCACCCCCGAAGCCGACCGGCTGCCGATCGACCCGTCGACCGACGTCCCCGCCGGCTACACCGAGGACCAACGGGGCAAACCGCTCGGCTTCATCGGCGAACCCGACATCATGGACACCTGGGCGACCTCGTCCCTGTCACCCCAGATCGCCTCCGGCTGGAAGACCGACGACGCCCTGTTCGCCGCGACCTTCCCGATGGACATGCGCCCCCAGGCCCACGACATCATCCGCACCTGGCTCTTCTCCACGGTCGTGCGATCCCACTTCCAACACGACGTCGCGCCGTGGAAGAACGCGGCCCTCTCGGGATGGATCCTCGATCCCGACCGCAAGAAGATGTCGAAGTCCAAGGGCAACGCCGTGGTGCCCACCGATCTGCTCGAGAAGTACGGCTCCGATGCCGTGCGCTACTGGGCCTCGTCGGGCCGGCCGGGCACCGACACCGCCTTCGACGAAGGCCAGATGAAGATCGGGCGCCGACTGGCGATCAAGCTGCTCAACGCATCGAAGTTCGTCCTCGGATTCGGCGACGGCGACACCACGATCGACCCCTCGAGGATCACCGAGACCCTCGACCGGTCGATGCTCGACAAGCTCGCCGATCTCGTCGACGACACCACCACCGCGTTCGACGCCTTCGACTACGCGCGGGCCCTCGAACGCACCGAGGCGTTCTTCTGGTGGTTCACAGACAACCATGTCGAGCTCGTCAAGGCCCGCTGCTACGGAGAACACGGCGACACCCGGGCGGCATCGGCGCAGCACGCGTTGCGAATGGCGCTCACGACCCTGCAGCGCCTGTTCGCCCCCTTCCTCCCGTTCGTCACCGAAGAGGTGTGGAACTGGTGGCAGGATGGTTCGATCCATGTCGCCGACTGGCCCGGGTCCGACGGAGTTCGAGCCGCCGCCGGTGGTGTCGGCTCTGGCCCGAGCGACGTCGCCACCGAAGCGTTGAGCGTGGTGCGCCGCGAGAAGTCCGAGGCAAAACGCAAGCTCCGCACGCCGGTGCGCTCGGCCACATTCGCCGCCACCCAGACCCAGCTCGATCTTCTCGACAAGGTGATCGACGACGTGAAGGCGGCGGGCGTCATCCAACTCGTCACCCCCGGCACCGCCACCGACCGCACCGAGATCGAGGTCACCGCCGAGCTCGAGCCAGAAGGATCCTGAGTGACGGTCCCCACCGACCGCGAACGCTGGAACGAGAAATGGGCCGGCGCGGAGATGGGCACGAACCACGGCTCGAAGCTCGTCGAGCTGCTCGAGCCCTGGCTGCCACAGACAGGTCAGCTGCTCGACATCGCCGGCGGCGGATCGGGCGACTCGCTCGAGTTCGCCCGCCGCGGTCTTATGGTGACCGTCGCCGATGTCAGCGATGTCGGCCTCGCCCACGCCCGGGCCCGGGCCGCGGCGCAGAGTCTCGTCATCCGGACAGTCGAGGTCGACCTCCGGTCCGAACCGCTTCCGGCCGGACCCTGGGACGTCATCACCATCGCCAACTACCTGCAACGCGACCTCTTCGAGGCGATAGTCGACGGCCTCGCTCCCGGCGGCCTTCTCGGGGTGGTGATCCCGACCGTCACGAATCTCGAACGCCATGAGCGGCCCGGCCGCCCCTACTCCCTGGACCCCGACGAGCTCCCGACCCTCGTCTCTGGCGTCGAGATCCTCCACCACAGCGAGAAGTGGCGACCCAACGGCCGCCACGAAGCCCACCTCGTCGCCCAATCCCCGGTTTTGTGACATCTCCGGACCGTCCCACGGTCCTGCAATGTCACAGAACCCGGAGATGGTGGCGGACCTGACGGACGATCACACCGGGCCGATCCCGGAGATCGGCGTGGGTGTAGCGCAGGATCGTCCATCCGGCCTCGGCGAGATCATTCTGGCGTCGCCGGTCCTCGACGAACCGGTCCACACGACTGTGGGCGTCGACTCCGTCGTACTCGATCCCGAGCCGCGCCTCCGGAAACGCGAGATCCAACCGGTACCGGCGCCCGTCGACCTCCACCTCGTGCTGCAGAGCCGGATCCGGAAGTCCAGATGTCGTCAACAGCCGAAGAACCGCGACCTCGGGACCCGACTCGGTTCGACCGGCACCGACCGGGAGACCGTCGATCGCGTGATCGAGCCGGACGACACCGTTGCGACCCTGCGTACCCAGACGGCGACGACGAACCGCGATCAGCTCCCGCGGGGTCACCAGGCCGATCGCCACCGCGTGGTCGGTCAACCGTTGCACCTCGGTGTGCGGGAAGATCAGGCCCGCATCGCACAGCGTTCGGGCCGGCGTGGTGACCGGCAGACCCTTCACGATGGTGAGGTCGCGGCTGACGAGATCGACCGACCGATGCACCACAACGCCGCGAAGTGCTCGGTTGCCGATGTAGGCAACCGAGACTTCGAGGTCATCAAATCGGGTCCGCAGTCCCCAGACGCGCATCGCGGCGCGATGGCTCCCGACCAACGGCGCACCCTCGGTCAGGCACACGGCGAGGAGCTCCTGCTCCCAGCCGATCGCCGAACCTGCCAACCGGAACACTCCCCGCCGTAGACGGACGAGGATGCCGTCGCGAATCAGGCCCGCTTGTCGGGCTTTCGTGATCCCATCGCGGCGAAGCTGCTCCCTGGTGAGGAGGCCTTGCTGTCCCGTGGCCATCCGAACGAGACCATTCATGTCCCGCATGCCCCCCATCTCACACGTGGGGTGTGACACCCCGCGAGACTCAGGCGATGATCGATCTACGCTCCGACACCGTGACCCGTCCGTCCGCGGGCATGCGCACCGCCATGGCCGAGGCGGAGGTCGGCGACGACGTGTTCGGCGACGACCCCACGGTCAACCGCCTGCAATCCGTGGTCGCCGAACGACTCGGCAAGGACGCGGCGCTCTTCGTCACCAGCGGGACCCAGTCGAACCTCTGCGCGTTGATGGCGCACTGCGCCCGCGGCGACGAGTACATCGTCGGGGACATGGCCCACACCTACCGAATGGAGGGTGGCGGTGGCGCCGTACTCGGCAGCATCCAGCCGCAACCGGTCCCGATGCTGGCCGACGGCCTCCCCGACCCCGCGGCGATCACGCGCGTGATCAAGCCGATCGACGACCATTTCGTCCGCACCCGACTCGTGTGTCTGGAGAACACGCACGACGGGATGGCGCAACCGGTCGAACGCATGGACGAGGCAGTCTCGGTCGCACGGGCGGCCGGCCTCGCGCTCCATCTCGACGGCGCCCGGATGTGGAACGCCGCAGCCGAGCTCGGCATCTCGGGTGCCGAGTTGAGCGGCGCCTTCGACACGGTCTCGATGTGTCTCTCCAAAGGACT
>JAJRXC010000070.1 GCA_024276495.1 Actinomycetes bacterium | reverse complement strand
TGTCGGGTTCAGCCCTTGACCTTGACCATCGCGGCCCGCAGGACCCGGCCGTTCCATGCGTACCCGTTGCGA
Organism: Actinomycetes bacterium; assembly: GCA_024276495.1. GTDB lineage: Bacteria > Actinomycetota > Acidimicrobiia > Acidimicrobiales > Aldehydirespiratoraceae > JAJRXC01. The sequence goes on along the minus strand of JAJRXC010000070.1, from coordinate 6,675 downwards.
AGAACCTCGGCGACGATCGGCGTGTCCTGGTCGTCGTCGCCGGGCTCGGTCATCGCCGCCTCGTGCCGGTTCGGATCGAAGGCCTCGTTCTCGTCGGCGATCAGCTCGAGCCCGGCGTTCTCGAGCACTCCACGAAGCTGCACGGCGATCGGCTCGACCCCGGCGACTCCCTGCTGGGCCGCCGCGTCGCACGCGTCGAGCACCGGAAGCAACGCCTCGGCGACGCGGGCCCCGGCGTGGGCCACGAACTCCGCGTTGCGCTTCTCGGTCTGCTTGCGGAAGTTGGCGAAGTCGGCGCTGACCCGTTGGAGATCGGCGAGGTACTGGTCGCGTTCGGCGGTGACCTCCTCGAGGGCGGTCACCAACTGCTCGACCGTCAGCTCCTCGTCGACCGGGTCGCCGGCGCCTTCCCCGGCCTCGGCCGCAGCCTCGGCCGCATCGGCGTCGACTGCGTCGGCGGGGGCACCCGCGTCGGCATCGGCGTCGGTCGGGGCGGACGACTCGCGGGAATCACTCACGAGGCCTCTTCGTCGGCGTCGTCGATGATCTCCGCGTCGATGACCTCGTCGTCGTCGGGAGTGCTCGCGCTGACGTCTTCTTGACGCTCGGCCTGGGCGGCGGCTTCGTAGAGCCGCTGGCCGAACTCCTGGCTGGCCGACATCAGGGCTTCGGTCGCATCCTTGACGGCGTCGAGATCGGTGCCGTCGAGCGCGGTCCGCACGTCGGCGAGCTTCGCTTCGATCGTCGACTTCTCGTCGTCGCTGACGTTGTCGGCCTGGTCCTTCAGCAGCTTCTCGGTCTGGTACACGAGGGTGTCGGCGGTGTTGCGGATCTCTGCTTCTTCCTTGCGTTGACGATCCTCTTCCGCATGGGCCTCGGCGTCCTTGATCATCTGGTCGATGGCGTCCTTGTCGAGCGAGCTCTGACCGGTGATCGTCATCGACTGCTCCTTGTTGGTCGCCGTGTCCTTCGCGCTGACGTGGACGATGCCGTTGGCGTCGATGTCGAAGACGACCTCGATCTGGGGAAGGCCGCGCGGCGCCGGTGGCAGGTCGACGAGCTGGAACTTGCCGAGCGTCTTGTTGTACTGCGCCATCTCCCGTTCGCCCTGCAGCACGTGGATCTCGACCGACGGCTGGTTGTCCTCGGCGGTCGTGAACGTCTCGCTCTTGCGGGTCGGGATGGTCGTGTTGCGTTCGATGAGCGTCGTCATGACCCCACCCTTGGTCTCGATGCCGAGGGACAGCGGGGTGACGTCGAGCAGCAGGATGTCCTTGACCTCGCCCTTGAGGACACCGGCTTGGACCGCGGCGCCGATGGCGACGACCTCGTCGGGGTTGACGGTCTTGTTGGGCTCCGAACCCGTCATCTCCTGCACGAGATCCGCGACGGCCGGCATGCGGGTGGACCCACCCACGAGCACGACATGGTCGATCTCGCCCTTGTTGAGCCCGGCGTCCTTGATCGCCTGCTCGAACGGCTTGCGGCAACGAGCGAGCAGATCGGTCGTGAGCTCCTGGAACTTGGCTCTGGAGAGCTCGTAGTCGAGGTGCAACGGGCCGGCATCTGTCGCGGTGATGAACGGCAGGTTGATCTGGGTCGACTGGGTCTGGGAGAGCTCGATCTTGGCCTTCTCGGCGGCCTCCTTGAGCCGCTGGGCCGCCATCGCGTCGCTGCGGAGATCGACACCGTGGTCGCCTTTGAAGGACTCGGCGAGCCAGTCGATCACGGCGTCGTCCCAGTCGTCGCCGCCGAGCTTGGTGTCGCCGGCGGTCGACTTGACTTCGAAGACGCCGTCGCCGAGCTCGAGAACGGAGACGTCGAAGGTGCCGCCACCGAGGTCGAACACGAGGATCGTCTGGTCCGAGCCTTCCTTGTCGAGCCCGTAGGCGAGCGCCGCGGCGGTCGGCTCGTTGATGATTCGCAGCACCTCGAGCCCCGCGATCTGGCCGGCTTCTTGCGTCGCGGTTCGTTGGGCGTCGTCGAAGTAGGCGGGCACGGTGATGACGGCCTGGTTGACGCTGTCGCCCAGGTATTCCTCGGCGTCGCGCTTGAGCTTCATGAGGACGCGAGCCGAGATCTCCTGGGGGGTGTACTCCTTGCCGTCGATGTCGACGCTCCAGGTGGTTCCCATGTGGCGCTTCACGGACCGGATGGTGCGATCGGGGTTGGTGATCGCCTGACGTTTGGCGACCTCACCGACGAGCACTTCGCCGTCTTTGGCGAACGCGACGACGGAGGGTGTGGTGCGTGACCCCTCGGCGTTGGGGATGACGACCGGGTCCCCGCCTTCGAGGACGGAGACGACGGAGTTGGTGGTGCCGAGATCGATACCGACGGCTTTTGGCATGGGGAAACAGTCTTTCTCTGGGCTTTTCTGGGGGGTTCTTCGGGGTTTGTCCGGACGGTGCCGTGCGGGAACCCGGGATTCAGGTGTAAGAACCAGAGGGTACCGGGCGAAATTCCCTTCTACTCCAAAAAGTTGAGTCTATTACCATCAACTTTCGCCAGGGGGGTTCGCCCGGCGGGTACCGAGCCAGGCGCTACGTTGTCTGCCATGTACGACCTGATCCTCGTGCGCCACGGGCGCTCCGAATGGAACGAGCGCAACCTCTTCACCGGATGGTACGACTGCCCGTTGATCGACAAGGGCCGGGCCGAGTCCCGCGCCGCCGGACCGATGCTGGTCGACGCCGACCTGCTCCCCGACATCGTCCACACCTCGCTGCAACAACGAGCCATCGAGACGGCCGAGATCATCCTCGCCGGCTGCGACCGACGCTGGATCCCCGTCCGACGCCACTGGCGGCTCAACGAGCGCCACTACGGCGACCTCACCGGGCTCGACAAGGCGGTCACCCGCGAGAAGTACGGCGACGAGCAGCTCAAGATCTGGCGCCGGAGCTACGACACCGCGCCACCCCCCATCCGCGACGACAACGAGTTCAATCCCAACTCATCGCCCGCCTACGCCGACCTGCCACCGGAGTTGGTGCCGAAGTCGGAATGTCTCGCCGACGTCGTCGCCCGACTGCTGCCCTACTGGTACGACGTGATGGTCCCGGACCTCCGCGCCGAGAAGAAGGTGCTGGTGGCAGCCCACGGCAACTCGCTGCGGGCGCTGGTCAAGCACCTCGACAGCATCTCCGACACCGACATCACCGAGCTCAACATCCCGACCGGGATCCCGCTGCACTACCGCCTCGACGCCGACATGCGCCCGGTCCGCGACCTCCACCCGCTCGAACGGGCCCTCGATCCCGACGCGGCCCTCGCCGGCGCCGCCGAAGTCGCCGCTCAAGCCGGCACCCGCTGACCACCGGCGCGGCGACCGCGCGACCACCGAACTCACATCGCGTGGCGTTCGGCCGACGCTCTCAACATGAAGTCATCCCGAGGAAGTCGCGTGAGCCTCTTTCTCGCGTCCATGCTTCTCGTCGTCGTTCTCGGGGCCGGCACCGCCATCGTGGTCATCACCTCGACGGCCCGCCACAACACCGTCGAACTGGCCGAGGGGGTCGCCCCGGCCTCGTTGTTGTTGTTGAACATCGACCGCGACGCGTACCAGGCGGAGCTCTTCCTCGAACGGGTCGTGCATCTCGAATCGACCGGCCAGGACTCCATCGACGCCCGAATCGGCTACGCGGAGAACGCCGCTCAACTCGTCGGCGAACGATGGATCGGCTTCCGAGAGATCGGCCGGGCACTCCGCGATCGGCTCCCCGCCGAAGCCGAACACGCGGACATGTTCGAACAGGACCGCGACATCTGGCTCGAAACCGCGGCACGGGTGCTCGACCTCCCGCCGGGGCCCGAACGTGACCGCCTCTCCGAGACCGCCAAGGAACAGTTCGCGACGATGCGCAACCATCTCGACATCCTCGAAGAGCAGGTCTGGGAACCACAGATCGGCATCCTCGGCTCGTCGACGACCCGGGGCATCAGCTTGGTCATGGTGACGATCGTCGTCACGATGATCGTCGTCGCCGTCGTGACCGTCGCGCTCACGATCACGAACATCGTCGCCTTTCGTCGCCAGGCTCAGGACTACGCACGCCGCGAGGAGGACCTGCTCGAGAACACCCGGCGTCAGTCGTTCGAGACACTCCTGCGACGGGCGCTTGAGATGGCCCAGAGCGAGGCCGCCGCCCTCGGGATCGTCGCGCGGGCGACCGACCAGAGCCTGGAGCGGGTCGAGATGAGCGAGCTGTTGTTGAGCGACTCGAGCCGGTCGCGACTCCGCTCGGCGCACCGACGTGTCGTCGGCACCGCGCGGGGTTGCGGCGTCACCGCACCCGACGAATGTCGCGCGGTCGTGACCGGAACCACACAGGTGTTCTCCGACAGCTCGGCCCTCGACGCGTGCCCGTACCTGGCCGATCGCGACGAGGTCCACCGAACCGCCCTCTGCGTCCCGGTGAGCATCAACGGCCGGGCGTCGGGCACACTCCACGCGACCCGCGCCGTGACCGACCCCTTCGACGAGCGGGACCAGGCCACACTCACCGCGATCGCGAACCACACCGGCATCCAGCTGAGCGTGCTGCGCAATCAGGAGATCGCGACCCGACAGGCGGGAACCGACCCGCTCACCGGGCTCGCGAATCGTCGCTCGCTCGACACGGCCGTCCACCGCATGCGCGAGTCCGCCGACTGCATGGCGATCCTGATGATCGATCTCGACCACTTCAAGGAGCTCAACGACACGCACGGCCACGAGACCGGCGACCGGGCCCTTCGGATCTTCGCCGACGCCACCAGGGACGTCACCTATGACGAACGAACCGTCGCCGCGCGCTGGGGAGGCGAGGAGTTCGTGATCGTCGTCGCCGACGGAACGCTCGACGACGGGATCCTTCTCGCCGAACGTCTCCGCGAAGCGCTGGCCGTCAAGCTGCTCGACGCCACGACCCCCTCCTTCACCGTCAGCATCGGTGTCGTCTCGACCGACTGGTCCCGCCCCTTCGACGAAGCCCTCGAGCTGGCCGATCAGGCGCTCTACGAAGCGAAGGAGGCGGGCCGCGACCGTGTGGTGGTGGGCTGATCCGCCCACCCCCTTCAGGCGGCGTCCAGGCCGTATCCGGCGGAGCCGTGTTCGGCGACATCGAGGCCCATCACCTCTTCCTCCTCGTCGACCCGCAACCCGACGGTCACGTCGATTCCCTTGAAGACGGCGAAGCTGGTGAGGCCCACCCAGGTGACGACGATGACGACCATCAGGGCCTGCACGAGCAGCTGCGAGACCCCGCCCCCGTACAACAAGCCGGCGTTCTCGACCCCGAGAAAGGCGTCGTCGTAGCGGGCGAAGAGCCCGATCGACAGGGTGCCCCAGATCCCGCAGACGCCGTGGACCGCGATGGCACCGACCGGATCATCGATCCGGACCCGATCGATGAAGAGCACCGCGACCACGACGATCAGTCCCCCGGCGAAGCCGATCACCAACGCCGCCCACGGCTCGACCGACCCGACGGGCGCGGTGATCGACACCAGACCGGCGAGGGCACCGTTGCCCGCCATCGCGACGTCGGCCACCCCCGTCTTCAGCCAGATGATCACACTGGCACCGAGGACTCCGGCCGCCGCCGCCATCAGGGTGTTCATGGCGAGGAACGAGAGGTTGGCATCGGCGACCAGCTCCGAGCCGGCGTTGAAGCCGAACCAGCCGAACCACAAGATGAAGACGCCGATCACCGCGAAACCGATGTTGTGACCGGGAAGCGCCCGGGGTTTCCCGTCGGGACCGTACTTGCCGAGTCGGGGGCCGAGGATCCACGCACCGACCAGCGCGGCCACACCACCGGTGAGGTGCACGACCGTCGATCCGGCGAAGTCGGAGTAGACCCGACCGCCGATGTCGATCTGGGCGATGAGGCCGCCGCCCCAGGTCCAGTGCACGACCACCGGGTAGATGACCGCCGTCATGACCGCCGAGAAGACCAGGTAGCCCGCGAACTTCGTGCGTTCGGCCATCGCGCCGGACGCGATCGTCACCGCGGTCGCGGCGAACACCACCTGGAAGAAGAAGTTGGTGGCCGGGGTGAGGCCCGCGCCGAGGTCGAACAGCCCGGCGGGGTCTCCGGAGTCCTTGAAGAAGAAGTCGTTGAGTCCACCCCACCAGTTGCTGTCGCTGGTGCCGTAGGCGATCGAGTAGCCGATGACGAAGAAGGCGACCGCGCCGATCGCCATGTCGGCCAGGTTCTTCGCCATGATGTTGGCGATGTTCTTGGCCCGAGTCAGTCCGGCCTCCACGAACGCGAAGCCGGCCTGCATGAGAAAGACCAGCGAACCGGCCACGACCAGCCACAGATTGTCGAGGATCGCCTGGGTCACCGCGTTCGCCTCCGCCAACTCGACGAGCGTCGGTTCGGCCTCCTGGGCGCCCACCGGAGTGGCCCACAGGAGCACCCCGGCCCCGACGAGCAGTCCCGGCAGCATCCTCTTGTCGAGCTTCGTCCGCATGATCACAGTCCCTTCCTGGCGGCGATGAAGGGAACATAGGACCGGCCCGTTTCGGCGCTGTTCGCTCGGTGTTACCGCTTGCCCACGGCTTCGTGACCGCCGCGGGTCGATCTCCTGACGTGAATCTGTCGTCGCCTCCCGGGCCCGTCGCCGAGCCGCGGACCCACGGATCAGACCGAGGGTTCGAGGAGGTAGCCCCGAGAGCGCACGGTT
>JAJRXC010000069.1 GCA_024276495.1 Actinomycetes bacterium | reverse complement strand
TCCACGATGGCGAACCGGCGATGTGCGGTGCGACCGTGCACGAGATCTGTGCCGTGGTCGACGGCGGTGCCGTCTTCGGCACGGTCAGGGCCCGACTGCACCCCGGCGACGGGATCCACGCAATCTTCGGCCGGACCGTGGTGGCCGGTGCCCGGCTCTATGCCGACACGGTCGTCGATCTCGACACGACCGGTGATCGTCCCGGGACACCCCAGGACCTCCGGGTCGGCACCGAGTATCGGGCCCACATGCGGGGGCTACGGGCCGAGTGGCGGGCCCGGAAGCTCCTTCGTGACGGCCTGCTCGACCATCTCGAGCCCGAGCCGGCGACCTGAGCCGCTCAGCCGAGCTCTCAGATCTTGCGGTAGAGCCGTCCGAGGAACGCGGCCATCTGCTCACGGGTGACGTTGTCGGCCGGTGAGTAGGTGGTCGGGCTGGTGCCGGTGGTGATGCCGAGGTCGTAGATGCAGTCGATGTCGGCTCGGGCGAACGATCCGGCCGAGACGTCGGTGAACGGCGCCGACGTGGTCGAGCAGGTGCCGCCCACGGCTCGCCAGACTCTGGCCAAGAACGCGGCCATCTGCTCACGGGTGACGTTGTCGGCCGGTGAGTAGGTGGTTGCGCTGGTGCCGGTGGTGATGCCGAGGCCGTAGATGCAGTCGATGTCGGCTCGGGCGAACGATCCGGCCGAGACGTCGGTGAACGGCGCGGCCGCGGTCGGACAGGTTCCTCCGGCCGTGCGCCAGAGTCGTCCGAGGAACGCGGCCATCTGCTCACGGGTGACGTTGTCGGCCGGTGAGTAGGTGGTCGGGCTGGTGCCGGTGGTGATGCCGAGGCCGTAGATGCAGTCGATGTCGGCTCGGGCGAACGATCCGGCCGAGACGTCGGTGAACGGCGCGGCCGCGGTCGGACACTCGGGCTTCCCCGGAGGAAGCGACGTCGTGGTCGTCGTGGTCGTCGTGGTCGTCGTGGTCGTCGTGGTGGTGGTCGTCGTCGTGGTCGTCGTCGTGGTCGTCGGTGGCGTGCACAAGGCCGGGTCGTCGACCACGGAGACCTCGAAGGGGCTGGAGCCGTCGGTGTTGGCGACCCAGATCTGTACGCCGTTGGCGTTGACCCCCGACCACGCGATCTTGGTCCCGTCGGGCGACCAGACGGGGTCGCTGTTGCCGCTCGGGTTGATGGTGGCGGTGTCGGTGATGTCGTTTCGAGGGGTTCCGTCGACGTCGGCGACCCACACGTTGTCGAAGCCGAGGGAACTCTTGCCGATCCAGACGACCTGGGTGCCGTCGGGCGAGAACCGTGGTGTGGTGTTCTCGTCGGGGTCGTTGCCGGCGGCCGCCGACGAGATCTCGACTCGGTTCATCCCGGCCGGAGTTCCCGGATCGAGCTTGAACGTGTTGGCGGCGTAGATGTGTTGGGCGCTGCCGGTGTTGCCGGACCAGACGATGCGGGTGCCGTCGTTGTTGAAGTGCGGGAAGTTGTTGTTGGTGAGGGCACCGGCGAGGCTCGAGATGACGGACCGGTTGGTGCCGTCGTCGTCGGCCACGTAGATCTCCCGGCGCAGCCGCTCCGGGGTGGTGTCGTTGCCGTTGTCGGTGAAGGCGACGGTCACGGTGAGTGCGAGGTCGCTGCTGATCGACGCGACCACCCGCTCCTCCCCGCTGACGGCGATCGTGTCGCCGACGAGGAGCTCGGTGGTGAACAAGGTGCCCACGCCGGTGACGGCGGTGCCGGCGACCGGGTCGATGGAGCCCGTGAGCCCGCTCGTGGTCACCCCGGACCAGGCGATGCGGGTGCCGTCGTTGTTGAAGACGGGTCGGAGGTTGTCGCTCGGGTCAGGGTTGGGACCGACCGTCGACACCTTCGTCTTGGAGGTGCCGTCGGCGTTGGACACGAAGATCTGGGTGCCGTTGCTGCCGCCGTCGTTGCCGTACCAGATGATGCGGGCGCTGTCCGGCGACCAGCGGGGATGGCGGTTGTTTCCGTCGACCGGGTTGGCGGCCGATGACACGTTGACGCGGTTGGTGCCGGTCGGGTCGGCCGTCCAGATTCGGCGACTCGTGTCGATGCCGTCCCAGGCGATGCGCAGGCCGTCCGGGGAGAACGCGGGATCGCGGCTGCCCGTGGGGTCTGTGCCGGCCGACTCCGACGAGATCTCGGCGCGGCTCGTGCCGTCGAGATTCGCGACGAAGATCTGGCGGACGCCGGGTGCGCCCTGGTTGTCGATCGCGGAGAAGGCGACCCGGGTGCTGTCGGCGGAGAACGAGGGCTCGAACGCGTTCGAGAGGCTGCAACCGGCCGGAGGACCGACGGCGCTCGACTGATCCGTCTCGAGCACCGCGGGGAGCGCCACGGCGCCCATGGCGATGACGACGGCCATCGCCACCGTTCGGCTCGGGCCGAGACCGGCGTCGGACGACGCTCGTCGTGCCCGGTCGGTGCTGCGGATCCGCATGTTCCTCGCCGCCGTGAACATATGTGTCGCTCCCTTTGCGATCTCTTGCTGACCCGCGAACGGTAGTGCCCGTTGCCGATCCGTGTCGCATCAAACCACCGAAAATGGGCCAGAAGTCCCATGGAGATGGGCCGAATGTCTCAAGGAGGTCGAAAGAGGCGTCGAAGGTCTACGTCGTGGACGGTTGGACTGAAGGAGATGCCGTGAGACGTAGACGAGCCGTCATCGCACTGGTGGCCGTGCTGGCCCTTGTCGGGACCGCCTGTGAGGACCTGGTCGGCGACGCAACCGACGCGACCGACGCCCCGGACGGTGCCGACGCGGACGGCGACGCCATCCCGGCCGACCATCCGGGACCCTCCGACGACTCGACGTCGGCGCCGGACCCGAACGCCGCGCCGGTCGATGGTGACGGCTCGGACGCCGCCGCCGGCGGGTCGACGGCGCCCGGCGTCGAACGGATCGTCCCCCCGCTCCCCGAGCCGACCGCGGCCCCGACCTCTCCGGTCGGCCTTCGTCTCGTGGCGGAGACGAGCCACTCCGATGGCCCGTTCGAGTTGGACGGTGCACAGGTCGACGGCGCGTTCGACGTTCGTCTCGTGGTGGACGACGACCGTGTGGTGGATCGTGTCGAGTGGCAGCTCAACGGTGAGACCTTCCGAGACGACGACCTCAAGGCGCCGTACACCCTGCGGTATGCGTCGGCGATGTTCCCCATCGACCGATGGGTGAGGAGCGACCAGACGCTGCCGGGACGGTTCCGGGCCGAGACGGGCGCCGTCGTGGTGCTGACGGCCAGAGTCTTCGGGGAGTCCGGTCCGGTCGAGGTCACTGCGACCTTCGTGATCGGCGCCCGAGCCGATGGCGCGTCGCCGACGACGACGGCGGCACCGGTCACGACCACGACACCCCCGACCACGACGCCCACGACGGCCGCGCCGGTCACCACCACGACACCCCCGACCACGACGGCCGCGCCGGTCACCACGACGACGCCCCCGACGACGACGGCCGCGCCGCCCCCGTCCGGCGGCGTTCCGTGGACGATCGCGGGCGGCGTCGATGTGTCGGTCGCGCTGCCGCAGGGTGTGCTCGGGCCCCGGACCTCGACCCTGGTCGACCCCGCGACGGTCTCGGGCATCTCCTTCGGCAACGGCACCTGGACGATGAACCGTGACTGGGACGAGCTCAGCGACGGCGGGTATCTCGACTTCGGTGCGGCTGCGCTGCGAACCAACGGCTACCAGGTGCTCGGATTCACGATCGAGGTGCCACCGAACGTCGCGGGCGGTCATCTCATCCAGGGCGGCGGCGAGGTCGGTTGGTTCGAGGTCTCGAACCCCGACCGGAACCCCCACAACTCCATCATCCGGCATGGGATCTACGCCCACAACTACATCGCCCGGGGTGTCGTCGGCGACGCCATCAAGGTCGGGTTGGGGTCGGCGGACCATCGCGACGCCTACATCGAGATGGACGTTCCCCCGGGCGGTGCGACCGACAAGCACTACGACGGGGTGCAGGTCTTCAATGTCGGCTCGCTCCGGTTGGAGCGGGTCGTCATCGAGTGGGCCGATGCCGGGACCGTCGCGAACACCACCGGCGCGGTGTTCACCCAGACCAACGCCTCGTTGTACGCGCGAGACATCCTCGTGCTCAACCCGGGCGGCACCTGGCAACCGATCCGGCTCTCGGGGTCGGGTGCTCACGACGTCGACCGCATCCAGGTGATCGGCGACCGGGGTCCGAACAACAACAACCCGACCAAGTTGGCGCCGACCGCAGCGGTGAAGGTGACCAACGGGAGCGGGACGTTCACTCTCTGGAACGGGGTGGTCGGCGCCGACGACTGGCTGATCGAGTAGCCGGCTCCGTCGCACCGGGGTGCGTGGCCGCGGGTGCCTCCTGCTCCACGCGCCCCGGGATCGGTACCATGCGATTCGCATGACTTCCGACGACCCGCCGCACTCGCGCCCACGCGCCGCCGGGTGGGCGCTCGGCAGCGGGATGATCCACCAGTTCAGCCAGGTCTCGGTCAGCCTGGCGCTCGCGGCCCTTCTCGGTCCGGAGGCGTTCGGCGTCATCGCCCTTGCGTCGATCTATGTCCTGCTCGTCGAGTTCCTCGTCCGGCAGGGCATCGTGCAGGCGGTCATCCAACGTGAGAACCTCGAGGCCCGCCACATGGACGCCGCCTTTTGGATGACCATGGCCACCGCCGCGGTCCTCGGGTTGTTCACCCTGGCGTTCGCCGGGACCTGGGCCGACATCAACGACGCGCCCGAGCTGCGCCCACTGCTCATCGCCTTGAGCGGCCTGGGCCTGTTCCAGGCGTTGTGGCAGGTGCCGACGGCGCTGTTTCAACGAAGCCTCGACTTCAAACGCAGCGAGATCCCGCTCAACGTCGGCACGGTGCTCGGCGGGGTCGTCGGGGTCGCTGCCGCGTTCCTGGGTGCGAACGAATGGGCGATCGTCGCCCAGCTCTACACCTACGGCGTGGTCGGAACGGTGTTGCTGTACCGGGCGACATCGTGGCGACCGGCGTTCCGGTTCTCCCGACGGGCGGCGAAGGACCTGCTCGCGGTGTCGAGCGGTGCGCTCCTCGCGACCCTCGGCTCGTTCTTCTCGCAGCGCGCCGATTCCCTGCTGCTGGGCGTGTTCTTCGGCCCCCTCGCACTGGGTCTGTACCGACTCGGAGCCCGGTTCGTCCAGCTGATCATCAACGTCACATCGGCCTCGCTCGGTCGCGTCGCGCTCGCGGTGCTGAGCCGGGAACAGGGCGACCCCGACAGGTACGCCCGGGCGCTGCGCTCCCAGCTGCTCGCGCTCAACCTCTTGGTGTTCCCCGCCCTCGGAGTCCTGCTGGCTTCGGGGCGAAGCATCACCTTGATCTTCGGCTCGGAGTGGGAACCGGCCGGCCCGGCACTGAGGATTCTCTGCCTCGCCGGTCTGGCCCGGGGACTGGTGCTTTTTTGCAGTCCGATCCTCCAGAGCCTCGGCAAGGCCCATCGGGCCGCCGGCACGCAATGGTTCTCCGCCGGGGTCCACATCGTCTTCCTGGTCATCGGCGGGGTGGTCCTTCGCGACCAGGACGTGGCGACGCAGATCGCCGGCGTGGCGACCGTTCGGCTGCTGGCGCAAGGCGTCGTGATCACCCCGACGCTGCTCGTGGTCATCAGCCGGGCCACCCACGTGCCCGTGCGCTCCCTGCTGGCCCCGCTCGCCGCGCCGGCCGCCGGTGCGGCCGCGGCGATCGCCGTCGGGCTGGCCGTCGACGAGGCCTCCCTCCGGGCCGGCGTCGCGCTCCTGCCGACTCTGATGCTGGTGGGTGCGACATCGACCATCGCCGCGGGCGGTGCCGTGCTGACCACCAGCCCGCACGCTCGTCAACTCCTGGCCGGCCTGCGCGGCCGCCCGGCTCCCGTCGTCCGATGAGCCGTGCACTCGACCCCGACTCTCCCATTGTGGTCGGAGCCCTCGGCGGGTCGGGGACCCGCGTGCTCGGTGACATCTTGATCGGGGCCGGCGTCCATCTCGGTGGCAACCTCAACACGGCGAACGACTCCGTCACGGCGACGGTGCTCTTCAATCGGCCGCGATGGGAACGAACGGCGACCGCCGAGGAGCTCGAGGCGGTCTTCCACCGGCTCCGACGATTCCTGCTCCGCCGCGACGTCTCACTGTCCGACCACTGGGCGCTGGCGCGGGCGGCCCTCCGGCCGGGACACACCGAAGGTGTTCGTCGACGGGTCCGGTATGCCCGGCGGGTCGTTCGCGAGAAGGGGCCCGGGTCGGCGACATCGTGGGGATGGAAGGAGCCCAACTCCCACATCTTCGTGCCCGCGCTCGCGGGGATCTTTCCGGGTCTGCGGTTCATCTATCTGGCCCGTCACCCTCTCGACATGGCGTTCAGCACCAACCTGAACCAGCTCCGCAACTGGGGTGGACGCTACGGCGTGGAGGCGGGCGACGACGTCGACGACCTCGCCCGTGGTCAGCTCGATCTCTGGATCGCCGCGACGAGAGACGCGTGCGCCGTCGGACCGGCACTGCTCGGTTCCCGCTTTCTCCATCTGCGTTTCGACGACCTCGTCGATCAGCCGCGCGCCACCGTCGACCGAGTCGTGGACTTCATCGGAACGCCGGTCGCCGAGACCGATCGGGATCGACTGGCCGGGCTTCCCCGCGAGCCGAAGACGAGGGGACGACATCGCGACCGGGACGTCTCGCTGTTTCGGTCCGATCAGCTCGACGCGGTCGCGGAGTTGTGGGGAGAGATCTGAGCCACCGGGCTCAGCCGGAGCTCAGGCCGACCACGAGGGTGCTGACCATTCCGGCTTCCTCGTGGCCGGGAACGCTGCAATAGAACTCGTACTCGCCGGCAACGAGCTCGACGTCGAATCGCTGGTCCTGACCGGCGGGAAGGAACTCCCGTTCACCGGCCGCGATCGGCGCACCGTCGACGGGTCGGAACACGAGATTGTGCGCCAGCGTGCCGCGGTTGCGGAACTCGATGCGGGCAGGTCCGGCCTCGATCTCGTACGTGCTCTGCTCGTAGGTGATGTCGACGGCGTTGATGCGCAGGGAGTTGCCGTCGTCGTCGTCGTCGTCGCTCGCGCAGCCGGCGATGATCATCGCTCCCGCGACGGTGCCCGCGGTCAGGGCTCTCGTGTGAAACGGCAGGGTCATCGGTGGTCTCCTCGCAAGGCTAACGTCTCCTTCGGTCGGGCTCGGTGGGATGTGAGGCGCGGATCGACTCAGTTTCGTCCACGGCGGGCCGATACCGGGAGCACCCGGGAGTTGAAGGAGAACATGATGGGCAACGCGACGAGAAGAACCACCTGCCGTTCGTGTCGCAGCGCCGAGATCAGCCCGGTTCTCGACCTGGGGCACACGCCGATCGCGAACGCGCTGCTGTCCGATCCCGATGCCGTCGACGAGCCCCGCTATCCCCTCGAGGTGGCGTTCTGTCGCGACTGCGCGCTGGTGCAGATCCTCGACGACGTCCCGCTCTTTCCCGACGACTACCCCTACTACTCCTCAGTCTCCGACACGTTGCTCGCCCACTCGCGCCGCCATGTCGAAGGACTGGTCGAGACCCTGCGGCTCGACGCGACGAGCCTGATCGTGGAGATCGCGAGCAACGACGGGTACCTGTTGCGAAACGCCGTCGAGATGGGGATCCCGGCCCTCGGGATCGACGCGGCACCCGGTCCCGCCGCCGCGGCCCGAGAGATCGGCGTCGAGACGATCACCGGGTTCTTCGGCCGGGAGATCGCCCGGGAGATCCGAGCCGAACGGGGCCCGGCCGACGCGATGGTGGCCAACAACGTGATGGCCCACGTTCCGGATCTCAACGACTTCGTCGCGGGATTCGCGACACTGCTCGCCGACGACGGGGTGCTCACCGTCGAGAATCCCGGCGTCGAGATGATGATCGAGCACGGTGAGTTCGACACGATCTACCACGAGCACGTGGCGTACTACTCGTGTCTGTCGGTACGGTCGCTCATGGCCCGCCATGCGCTGACGCTCTTCGACGTGGAGTTTTTCGAGGACCTGCACGGTGGAACCCTGCGCTACTGGGTGGCGCGAGATCGCCCTCCGACTGCGAGGCTCGAGGAGCGGCTGCGCCATGAACGGGCGCTGGGCATGGACGAGATCGCGTTCTACGACGGGTTCGGCGAACGGGTCGCGTCGATCAGTTCCGAGCTGCGGACGCTGATTCGTCGACTACGGGCCGAGGGGGCGACCGTCGCCGCCTACGGGGCCGCGGCGAAGGGGGCGACGATGCTCAACACCGTGGGCCTGGGAGTCGAGGAGGTCGAGTTCGTCGTCGACCGCAGCCCCCACAAGCAGGGAATGTTCATGCCGGGAACCCATCAGCCGATCCTCGGCGTCGACGCGCTGATCGAGCGCGCCCCGGACTACACGGTCATCCTGGCGTGGAACTTCGCCGACGAGATCGTGGCCCAGCAGGCTGCCTATCTGGATCGGGGCGGGCGATTCATCGTGCCCGTTCCCGAACCGAAGATCCTCGGCTGATCGATGAAGGTGCAGGTGACCGGAGCCGGGGGCTTCATCGGACGAGCCGTCGTCGACGCCCTCCGGGCCAACGGACACGACTGTGACGCGCCGGGGCTCGACGGCCCCCGCGTCGATGTCACCGACCGGGCGGCGCTCGATCGCTGGTTCGGCGACCGGGCCGCCGATGTGCTCGTCCACCTGGCCTGGTACAGCGGAAACGACCGCATCACCTCGCCGGAGAACGCCGCATGGCTCGCGCACACCGCGCGGCTGCTCGACGCGTTCGTCGCGGCGGGCGGACAGCGGATCGTGACCGTCGGAACCTGCTTGGAGTACGGACTCGGCGAGAGCCCGCTGACCGAGGATCTCACACCGATTCGTCCCCACACGGCCTACGGCCGGGCCAAAGCCGACGTCGCCGCGCTGGGATCGCGGCTGTCGGCGGCGACCGGGGTCTCGGCCGTGCATGCCCGTGTCGGCTACGTCTACGGACCCGGGGAGAAGGAGCCGAGAGTCGTCCCCGCACTCGTCCACGCGCTGGCGAGGGGGGAGAGGTTTCCGTCGACGTCGGGGGTGCAGCGCCGCGACTATCTGTTCGTCGACGACGTGGGTCGGGCCATCGCCCTCCTTGCCGAGCACGACATCGAGGGAGCCGTCAACGTGGGAAGCGGTCGCGCGATCGCCGTCGCCGACCTCATCGGTGCCTTCGCCGAGGATCTCGGCGCGACCGATCTCCTCGACCTGGGGGCGTTGCCGCAGCGGGAAGGAGACCCCGAGATCATCGAGCTCTCGATCCGGCGACTGACCGAACTGGGATGGAGCGCGGAGGTCGACCTCCGCGAGGGTGTGCGTCGGACCTTACGCTCGATGCGACCACGACGACCGGACGAAACGACAGCGACATGACCGAATCGATACTGGTGCTCGGATCGGGCATGGCGGCACTCGGTGCCCACGAGGTGCTCAACGACGCGGCCCTCGCCCATGTCCTCGTCGACAAGAACCCTTATCCCGGTGGTCACACGGCGACGTTTCGCCACGAGAGCGGCTTCGTCTTCGACGACGGTCCACACATCTCGTTCACGTCCGACGAGCGGCTCCAGGGCCTGCTCGCGGCGAACGTCGGCGGTGAGTTCGAACGGATCCAGGCCTATGTCGACAACTACTGGCACGGCCACCTGATCAAACACCCGGCCCAGGTCAACCTCCACGGTCTTCCCGAGGACCTGATCGTGGACTGCATCTCCGACTTCGTCGCCGCGGCGGCGCGAGAGGTGGGCCCGATCGAGAACTACGAGGACTGGCTGATCGCCACCTTCGGGCCGACGTTCGCCCGGACCTTTCCGATGGTCTACGGCAAGAAGTACCACACCACCGAGGCCGCCAACATGAGCATCGACTGGCTCGGTCCGCGGATCTACCAACCCGACCTCGCCGAGGTGCTTCGCGGCGCCCTCTCGCCGAGCTCGCCCGACGTCCACTATGTCGACAAGTTCCGCTATCCGAGTCACGGCGGGTTCATGAGCTATCTCGAACCGTGGTGTCGGCGTGCCGATCTGCGACTCGAGCACGAGGTCGTGTCGGTCGATCCGGCCGCGCGCACCGTCTCGTTCCGGCATGGCGAGGCCCTCGGCTACCGGGATCTCCTGTCGTCGATCCCATTGCCTCGCCTCGTCCCGATGATCGAGGGTGTCCCGTCCGATGTCGTCGAGGCATCGCGACGGCTCGCCTGCACGACGGCGGTCATCGTGAACATCGGCGTCGGCCGTGACGACATCTCACCGGCGCAGTGGCGCTACTTCTACGACGAGGATGTGTTCTTCACCCGGACATCGTTCCCGCATCTGTTCTCGCCCGGCACCTGTCCGCCGGGGTGCGGCTCGGTGCAGGTCGAGTGTTACTACAGCGAGAAGTACCGACCCCTCGATCGGCCGGCCGCCGAGTGCATCCAGCCGGTCGTCGACGATCTCGTCCGTACCGGTGTCCTCGACGAGTCCGACGAGATCCTCTTCGCCGAGGCGCGGGTGATCCCCTTCGCGAACGTCATCTTCGATCTCGAACGGCGCGCCGCGCTCGAGACGGTCCACGGGTTCCTCGAGGACGTCGACGTGCACTGGTGCGGCCGCTACGGAGACTGGGAGTACTCCTGGACCGACGAGGCCTTCTTCAGCGGTGAACGAGCCGCCCAGCGACTCCTCGACCGCTGAGACCGGCACCGCGTCGCCGTCAGCCCAGCCAGCGCACCTCGTCGGAGAGCCGCCCGGAGTCGATCAGCTCCGCCAGACGCCGCAGCCGGATGTAGCTCGGGCCGTCGAGGTGTTCCTCGCCGAGGCCTGCCTCGACGAACGCCTCGTGCAACTCCTCGGCCCCCGCCCGGACGGTCCACTGCGGGGAGAAGTCCGGAAGGGTGTCGGCGATCTTGTCGAAGGTGACCCGATAGTCGCGGATGTCGGCGCCGGCGCCGTCGGCGATCGTCACCACGGAACCCTCGACGACCTCACCGACGATCGTCGCGACATCACGGATCTGGTAGTTCTCCTCGGTGCGGCCCACATTGAACGCCTCGTCGTGGACCAACTCCCGGGGGGCGGCGAGCACCGCCCGGATCGCCTCGCAGATGTCGCGGACGTGAACGAGCGGACGCCACGGCGTGCCGTCGCTTTGGAGCCGGACCTGGCCGGTCACCGTCGCCCAGGCCGTCAGGTTGTTCACGACGATGTCGAGACGCTGGCGCGGCGACACCCCGTAGGCGGTCGCGTTTCTCATGTACGTCGGGCTGAAGTCGTCGTTGGCCAGCCCGCTCAATGCCTGTTCGACCTGGATCTTCGATTCGCCGTAGGGGGTCACCGGGTTGAACGCCGCGTTCTCGTCGAGGAGCTCGTCGCCGACGCCGGCTCCGTAGAGCGAGCACGACGACGCGAACACGAAACGTTCGATGCCACTGTCGCGTGCCAGCTCGGCGAGCCGAACCGAGGCGTCACGGTTGATCTCGTAGGTGACCCCGGGGTTCAGGTCGCCGAGCGGATCGTTCGACAGCGCGCCCAGGTGCACGATCGCGTCACATCCCGACAGATCCGCAGCCGTGACATCGCGGAGATCGCGGGCGATCAGGCGATCGGGCGACTCGACGGCCAGCAGGTCGCAGCCGTCGAAGAGCATCGAGTCGAGTCCGATGACCTCGTGGCCCTCACCATGCAGGACGGGGATCAGGACGGCACCGATGTAGCCGGCGTGGCCGGTGACGAGAACTCTCATCTCGCCGCTCCGTCGTTCCAGATCTTCCACGGCGCGTCGCCGGTGTCCCACATCTCGTTCAGCTCTTTCCATTCTCGGAAGGTGTCCATGCTGCGCCAGAACCCGTTGTGCGGGTAGAGGCCCATCTCGCCGTCGTCGACCGCTTCGGGAAGCGGTCCGGTCTCCAACATCCCGGATCGGTCGTCGACATAGTCGAGAAAGCCGGACCGGAACATGAAGAATCCGCCGTTGATCCGTCCCGCGTCGATCTCGGGCTTCTCCATGAAGCTGGTGACGTCGTCGCCGTCGGTTCCGAGCTCGCCGAACCTCGACACGGGGTGCACGGCGGTGACCGTCACCAGCTTGCCGTTTCTGTCGTGCGCGTCGGTCAGGGCGGCGAGGTCGATGTCGGCGACACCGTCGCCGTAGGTCAACATGAAGTGGTCGGCGTCGAGGTGCCGGCGAACCATCGACAGCCGGCCCGCGGTGCCGGTCTCGAGACCGGTCTCGACCAACGTCAGCTCCCAGTCCTCCGATGGCGACGCGTTCAGCACCTCCACCGAGCCGTCGGCGAGGCCGAGCCGGAGGTCGCCGGTCTTCTCGCGGTACCGGAGGAAGTAGTTCTTGATCTCCCACCCCTTGTAGCCGAGAGGGAGGACGAACCGCCTGAATCCGTAGTGATGGTAGATCTTCATGATGTGCCAGATGATCGGGCGACCACCGACCTCGATCATCGGCTTCGGTAGCCGATCCGAGGCTTCTCGGATGCGGGTGCCCTTGCCTCCGCACGGGATCACCACCGGGATCTCTGCAGTTTTCATCACGACTCGTTTCTCGATGGGGACCTGACCACGCGTTCACCAATCGGACCCGCCGCCCGAGGTATGAGTGGACCACGGGAAATGTCCGCTCACATTCTCGGGCACGATGCCGATGGGATCTCGCGGGGCGACACGACGATTCTGACGACGAAACGCACGAAACGTCGCCGGCCGCTCGCCATGAGCCCCGCAGGGTCCGTACAATCGTGACACGGGCGGGCCGGATCTGCGTCGCCGAGAGAAGAGGATGTCGACAACATGGATCTGTGGGAAGCGGTGGTCGTCGCCTTTCGCCGATGGTACGTGATGGTCCCGATGCTGGTGATCGGCGTCTTCGTGGCCCTCAGAATGGCGGAATCGGTCGCGCCGGTGCACGAGGCGAGCGCCACCGTGCAGTATCTCCCACCGGCGGTCAACACCTTCGATCAGGAGACCGCGTTCGCCTACGCCGCCAACCCCTATTCCGACCTGCGGAGTCTGGCCTTCGCCACCGAGCTCTCGTCGGAATCCGAGGACTTCTCCGCGGAGCTCTACGCGCGCGGGTTCGACGCCGACTTCGCGCTGGACACCGATCGCCGTGAACCGGTTCTCTACATCACCACCACGTCGACGTCACAGGAGGCGGCGCTCGGCACCCTCGATGCCCTGCTCACCTTCGTCGAGGAGGAGGCGATCACCCGCCAGGAGCGCCGCTTCGGCGGCGATCCCTCACTCTTCGTGACCCCCGACGTGTTGAACCAGGACACGATCACCTCCGTCGACCTCACCAGCCGGACCCGGGCCCGCGTGCTGCTTCTCGTCGTGGCGGTCGTCGTCGCGATGGGTAGCGCCGTGCTCGTCGAGGGCATCGTCGGGGTGCTGCAACGAGGCCAGGGCAGCGCGGACCGCGCGAGCAACGAGCCGAGCGTCGTGTGGTTCGGAGTGCCGATGCAGGGAGGCCAACAGCCGCCGGCCGTGCGGCCCGCGGAACAGCCGTATCTCGCGCCGGCTCCCGAAGTGCCGACCCAGATGACGGGCACGTCCGGCGATGGCGCCGACGACCCGCCCGCTCGTCCTCCTCGTTCCAACCGATGGTCGCGCTGACCGATCGGCCGCCGTCGCCCCCACCGAGGGCGGCGATCAGCGCCTGGCGGCCCGACGCGGTGACCGTGCTGACCGTTCTGGTCGGCTCCGCGTTCGTCATCCCGGCCCGTTACACGTTTCCGGCCCTCGGCGGTGCCGGCCGACTCGACATCATGCTCGGCGTCGCGATGCTCGCGTGGTGGGTCATCAGTCGCTCCATTCCGTCCCTCGCGAACCGGGATCGCCAACCGATGCGGTGGGTCCTGCTGGTCCTGATCTGCTCGATCTTCGTCTCCGCCGCGCTGGCCTACCAGCGGGGCCTCACGTCGATCGAGTTCAACGGGATGGACCGTTCCCTGATCGGTTGGCTCGGCGCCGCGGGGATCTTGTTGGTCGCGATCGACGGCATCCGCTCGGTCGAGCGGGCCGACGTGCTGCTCAAGCGCATCGTGGCGCTCGGTCTGTTCGTCGCCATCGTCGCCGACATCCAGTTCTTCCTCGGCTACGACCTCACCTATCAGCTCCAACCGCCCGGGTTTCGTCCCAACCTCGACCTGTTGTCGGTCGAGCTGCGTTCCGTGGTCTCCCGGGTCTACGGCACCTCTCTGCACCCGATCGAGTTCGGAGTGCTGATGTCGGTGATCGGCGCCCTGTCCACGCACTACGCGATCATCGCGACCTCGCGGGCCGAGCGACAGTGGCGCTGGATCTGCACCGCGCTCCTCGTCGGATCCGGGCTTCTCTCCGTCTCTCGGAGCGCAGTGGTCAGCATGGCGATCATCCTGCTCGGCTTCCTGTTCGCCTGGCGGCCCCGGATGTGGTTCAACGGGCTCGTCGCCGCCGTCGCCGGGCTGGTCGGCATGCGAATCGTCGCCCCCGGGCTGCTCGGGACCCTCCGGGCCCTTTTCGAGTACATCGGCGTCGATCCGAGCATCTCGGGTCGCACCAACGACTACGCCGAGGTGTTCGCGCTCGTCGACGAGTCGTTCTGGTTCGGCCGGGGGCCCGGGACCTTCAACGTCGAGGAGTACTTCGTGCTCGACAACCAATGGCTCGGGCAGTTGGTGTCGACCGGTTTCGTCGTGACGTTCGCCCTCGCCGCGTTGTTCGCGGTGGCGATCTCCCAGGCCCACCACCTGTCCCGTCGGGCCCCGACCGACAACCAGCGCCACCTGGCACACACCCTCATGATCGTGCTGATCGTCTTCGTCGTCGCGTCGCTCTTCTTCGACAGCCTCGCCTACCCGCAGATTCGGGCCTACACGCTCGTGGTCATGGGCACGATCGGCGGACTCTGGAGCATCAACGGCTCCGGTGAACCGATCATGTGGTCGGGCGGTCGCCGAGTCGTTCGGTCGTCACGCTCGATGATGGGGCGCAGCGGCCGACCCGACGGAGGACGAATCATCGAACTGGCGTCGCCGCGGCCCGATGGCGACTGAATGATGTCCACCGACCGTGCACGTGCCGTCTTCATCGCCGGACCATCACGCTCCGGGACCGCGCTCGTCCGATCCCTGGTGAATCGCCACCCCGACGTCCATGTCGCCAACGAGACCCACTACTTCGACGATCTGCGCCGCACGGTTCCCGCCACGGGTGTGCTCGGGCCGCAGGATCAACGGATCGCGATCGACTACTTCCGAGCCCTCACCCACCGTCCCTACGGTCATTTCGGCGACCCCGCCGCCGGATGGCTCGATGGCGACGAGCTCACGGCCCGCGCCATGGAGCTCGGCGGCCGAGCCGACGACTTCCTGCGCGCCTACTGCGAGTTGTCGGCGCAGCGGGAACGGGGCACGCCCGCCGCGGTCTGGGGGGAGAAGACCCCTCGACACATCTTCCGGGTCGACGACATCTTGACGGCGTTCCCCGACGCGAAGATCATCGCGATGGTGCGCGACCCTCGCGCGGTCGTGGCGTCGTACAAGAAGTGGCAGAATCGTGGCGGGCTCCCCGGTTCCGACGACGCTGAGCACGAAGCGAAGCTCGCCGCCGAGGCGGAGCGAACCCGCCGGTCCTACCACCCACTGCTGTTGGCGCTTCTCTGGCGGGGCCAGGCGAACGCGGCGACCGCGGCGCAGCGGAGCCATGGTGCAGCGAAGGTCCGGGTGCAACGCTACGAGGACCTCGTCACCCGACCGGAAGAGACGACCCGGTCGCTGACAGAGTGGCTCGGCCTCGACTACTCACCGGAGATGCTCGACGTACCGATGCACAACAGCTCGTTCTCGACCTTCGAGGAGGGCCGGGGGGTGTCGGCGGAGGCGGTGGCGCGATGGCGCGGCGTGCTCGACGGAGCCGAAGTCGCGGTGGTGCAGCGCTCGTGCGCACGCCTGATGGACGCGTACGACTACGCGCCGATCGAGACCGACCTCGGCGTCCTCGAACGGGCACGGCCGTACGCGACGTTCCCGGCGGCGTCGCTTCGGGCGGCCCGGGCCAACAACGACCGAAGCGGTGGTCTTCCGAGCTACGTCCTCCGACGCGTCAGGGCGCTGGTCTCGGGCTGATCGTGTCGCCGGTCGAGATCCGGTCTTCGATGGCCGCGTCGAGCGCGTCGGGTCTCGGCACGGAGACGTCGGACAGCATCCGGCCGAGGCGGTGCGCCGTGTCGTGCCGCCTCATCGTCTCGGCGATGTTGCGGCGCCGGACCCGGGAGATCCGAGCCGGATCGGCGGCAAGCTCGTGGAGCCGCATCGGCATGTCGTCGTCGTCGAATGGCGCCGGGAAGATGGCGTCGACCCATCCGAACTCCTCGTCGAGCTCGGGGATGGAGGGCGGCTGTCCGACGAGGACACCGCCGGCGGCGGCGGTCTCGAAGTAGCGGGCGGGAAGGGCTTCCTCGCCGACGTTGCCGGCGGTGGCGGCGCCACTGCCGCGGTTGGCGATCGCGAACGCCGCTCTCTGATGGAGACGGCTGTACATGATCCGATGTTCGACCGGGTCGTGGCAGCGTTTCGGAGTGAAGCTGTCGAAGTGGTAGAAGCGATCCTCGCGTATCGACCACTCGAGCAGCGCGGCGTGGGTCACCGCGGAACGCCGTCCGATGGTGAGGACGTCGATCGGCCGGTCCGCGTCGACGTCACGGGGAGCGAACCGGGTCGTGTCGACGCTGTACGGAAGGTAGGCGACGGCGGTGTCGAGCCGTTCGGCCAGTTGCCCGGCCGAACGGGAGATCCCCACATAGACCTGATCGAACTCCTCGAGCAGACGAAGGGTGCCTCCCCATGAGTCCATCGATGCGCACCACAGCTCCTCGACGAAGACGACCGCCTTCGCGGTGCGATGTCGCCACCGGGGGATGGCATGCAACAACAACGCGTCGCCGGGGAACTGGCAGTGCATGATCATCAAATCGATGAGGTCGTCGTCGCGGTGGCGCCGGTAGCCCGGCGCGATCCTCGCCGCCGGGGCCCACCGTTTCGCGACCCCTTTGATCGTCTTTTCTCGTCGTTCCGACGCCCGCCGGTGGGTGGGCGCGACGATGTCGGCGCCGAGGAGGGCGGCCGCCCGATCCTCGAACTCGAACCCCATGCAGCGCGCGACCGTCGGTCGGACCCCACGCTGGGAGAGGAGACGGACTCGGAGCTGGTCGGTCATCGGTGCACGTCACGGCTCGACGAGCCGGCTGATCTCACCTCCGAGCGACACGATGAGCAACTCGTCGTCGTGGTCGACGCCAAATGACACGATGGCCGGAACCTCATCGAGAACGGTGCGGCTGCCCACGACCTCTCCGCTCTCGTCGAACAGCACCGCGCCGATGAACGACGCCGTGAAGTCGGCATAGAAGTACGTTCCCCGGAGCAACGGGATCGCGTCGCCCCGGTAGACGTGTCCTCCGGTGACGCTGTTGCGGGCTCCTTCGATGCCGGCCGGGTCGTGGGCGTACGAGAACGCGGGCTCGACGTTGTCCGCCGGCGTGTCGGCATCGGTGTAGCCGGTCGGGTCGGATGCCTTGCCCCGGTGGACCTCCGGGCCCTCCCGGATGTTCCAACCGAAGTTCTCGCCGCCGTTGCTCCCGAACGGAATGCGGTTGATCTCCTCGAAGCTGTCCTGGCCGACGTCGCCGATCCAGATGTCGCCGGTCACCGGGTCGGTGGTGACCCTCCACGGATTGCGGAGTCCGTAGGCGTAGATCTCCGGCCAGATCCCGTCGTCGTCGAGGTACGGGTTGTCGGGCGGTATCTCGTAGCCGCCCGTGACGAGGGGCGCGATCCTCAAGATGGTACCGAGCCGGTTGGTGCGGTCCTGACCGGCGAGAAGGGGGTCGTGGAGACGCCCGCCGTCACCGACACCCATGACGAGGTACCCCTGCGCATCGAAGTCGATCCCGCCTCCGTTGTGGGTGCGAAACGGCTGGGTGATCTCGAGGATCTCCTGTCGGTCGGTCAACCCGTCGTCGGTCATCTCGAACGAGATGACCCGATTGTCGCCCTCGAGATCGCTGAAGCTGACGTAGAGCCGGCCATCGACGGGCCCGATGGCGATGTCGAAGAGGCCCCGTTCACCATCGAGCGTCGTTTCGTCGCCGAGGTCGAGAATCGTCGTTCCGCCGGTCTCACCTTCCGAGATGAGCCGGATCTCGCCCTCTCGTTGGAGCACGACGAACCGGTCGGTGCCGGGAATCGGTTCGACCGCGATCGGTTGGGTCAGCCCGGTGAGCACGGGTTGGAGGGTGAGCTCGAGGCGCTCCCAGGCTTCCTCGTCGGCGAGACCGGCCGCGACGGGAATGGCGACGTCGGCGTCCATCGGTGGCCCCGACGCGGTCGGGCGACGGTCGCCGCCGCCGAACCGGTCGAGCCGGACCTCGTCGATCACCAGGTTCAGGCCACCGAACACGAAGCCGGCCAGCAGCGCCGCGGCGACGATGCCGAGCCACCACTTGAGTCGCCGGGCGAGCTCGACGCCGAAAAGGCCGATCCCGCCGAGGATGACGATCCGTCGTGCCCACGTCTCACGATCCGCGGTGCGGATGTCTCGACCGTCGACCCAGTTGACGCCGACGAGCATGACGGCGATGCCGAGCACGGCGACCACGGCCCACATCCAGGGGTGGGCGTTCAGCCGGCGCCGTAGCGGAGTTCTCATGATGTCGTCCTCTTCGCTTCCGAGATGTCGGGTGCCTCGGTGGGCCGAGACAGGTCGATGGCCGCGGGATCCGAGTGGCGTTGGATGCGCCAGCCGGTTGCCGACTCGAGATCGGCGAGCTCGATCTCGTCGGCCTCGTGGTACGCGGCGAGGCCCAGGCCGCTGAGATATTCGGCGGTCTGGGCCTGGTGATCGTCGACGTGCTCGCCGAGCGCGACCCGGCGGGGAACCAGAATCGGGCGGGTTCCGAGGCGCAGGCAGGTCAACGCGGTTCCGGTGCCGGCATGCGCGATCACCACATCGGCCTGCGCGATGGCGGCTTCCAGCTCGCTGGCGGGAAGGCTCGGACGGGCGTTGATCGCCAGCCCCGACACGTCGGTCGCACCGGTTTGCCAGACGACGTGGGTCTCCGGCGGAAGGATGGTGAGCAGCTGCTTCACGAGACGTTCGAATCCGTAGGTCTCCATCGTGCCGAGCGCGACGACGGCACGGCGAAGTGGGGAGGGCTCGGTTCGCACGGCCTCGTAGCCCTCGAAGACCGATCCGACGAACGTCCAGCGGTCATCGGCCCGGCGCAGATGCTGGGTGTGCAGCCGGATGCCGGGGACCCGGGTCAGAACCCTGCCGGTCATGGACGGCCCCTGGGCTCTCGTCGCGCTTTCGATGTAGTGCGTCTCGATCCGGAACAGGCGGGCCAGCGGGAGGAACGCGAGCGCGATGCCCGCGCCCGTCGAGACGACGAGCTCCGGTCGTCGGGCCCGCAGGATGCGCCAGGCACGGGGCAGCATCCGGAGGATCCCGAGATAGGCGCGAGGGGCCAGATACGGAACGATGTCGACCTCTCGACCGGCGAGCAGCTCGCGGCTCTGCGCGGAGTCGAACGTCACCCAGCTCGCCGGGCGGCGGGGCACGAGACGGCCCGCGAGCTCGTCGAGTTGGGTCAGGTGACCGCCGCCGGACGCGACCAGCAGCACGGGCGCGGCGTTGTCGGTCGTGGCCATAGTCCTCTATCGGGTCGATGTCGGCGACAATGAGACGTCGCCGCTCACGTCACCGTAATTCCATCGAGGTCGGCCGTCGCCGCGGGCGGGTCGCGCAGGTCGAGCCGTTCGAGGACATCGACGATGATCTCACTCACCAACAGGTTGCGGAACCATTTCCGATCCGCCGGGACGACGTACCAGGGTGCGTGATCGGTGCTGGTGCGCTGGAGCATGACGCGGAACGCCTCCTGGTAGTCATCCCATCGTTCGCGTTCGACGAGGTCTCCCTTGTCGAACTTCCAGTTCTTCTCGGGTCGGTCGAGGCGGGCCTGAAGCCGTTCCCGTTGTTCCTCCTTCGAGATGTGGAGGAACAGCTTGACGATCGTGGTGCCCTCGTCGGTGAGCAGGGTCTCGAAGGCGTTGATGTGGTCGTAGCGTCTCGACCAGCGGGATTCCGGCACGATGTCGTGCACGCGGACGACGAGGACGTCTTCGTAGTGGGAACGGTTGAAGATGGTGATCTCGCCCGATTTCGGGGTTTTCTCGTGCACCCGCCACAGATAGTCGTGGCCGAGCTCCTCGTCGGTGGGGCGCTTGAACGACGCGACCTTCACCCCCTGCGGGTTGACCCGGTCGAAGACGTGGCGGATGGTACCGTCCTTGCCGCCCGTGTCGGTTGCCTGGAGGACGACCAGCACCTTGTTCGTGCCGTCGGCATAGAGCATCTCCTGGAGCTTCTCGAGCCGGCGGTTGAGCGTGGCGGTGCGTTTCTCGGCGTCGTCGCGGTCGAGCCCGCCCTTGTCATCGGTCGGCCAGGCGGTGAGATCGACCATGGCGCCCGGGGCGACGCGATAGCGAGAGATGTCCATTCGCAGAGCATGCCTCATGAACGCCACCCCATGTTCTTCTAGGCTTGATCCGAAGGGCCAACGTGCCGAAGGAGCACAAGGAGTCCGATCCGTTCAGGGAGGTGTCAGGGTTTGTCCCCCGCCGAGAGAGAAGCTCGTGCGACCGAGGTCGCGCTGACCAACGAATTCCGTGCGGCCATCGACGACGCCCGCGAACGTATCGACGCTGTCCTGATCCCCGCCTGTCCGACATCGGCGTTCCTCGCCGCGCTTCGTGAAGAGGTGCAACGAGCCGTCGACAGCCCCGAATCGGTTCCCTACCCCGAGTTGGCCGACCCGGAGGCCTACTGGGAGGCAACGGTCAAACCGCAGAGCCGATCGATGCGCGACTCGGTGGCGGCGATCGTCGCATGGCTCGAACAGCGGATCATCACCACGATGGAGGTGGCCGAGACCGACCTGAAGTCCCTGGTCGACGAGGCCGCCGCCGATCCCGGGCCCGACCCGGCGGCGATGCGGACCATGATCGCCGGCGAGGTCGAACGTCGCTGTCTCGACCTTCACCACCAGATGGCGGAGGTCCTCGGGCTCATTCCCGGTTCCGAGACGATCGATGAGGCGCGACAGTCCGCCGCCGACGCCATTCGGGCCCAGGCCGGTGCCGATGTCGAGAGCCTCAAGGACGCCTACCTCCGCGAGGCCGGCGGCGACGAGGCCCACCAACTGTTCGCGGCCCGGCAATGGTCCGAGACGTTCGCCGATCGGGTCGCCCACCGGCAGTCGATGCTGGCGGCCCAGCCCCCGTGGCGTCACCAGGAGTTCGCCCTCGTCGGCTACGAGCGGGCCCGGGCCGAGATCGAACGGATCATCAACGAGGCCGCGAGCCGACTCCAGTCGCCGCTTCCCGGGGTGCAGCAGCTGCTCCTCGAACGCTACGACGCCGCGGTCGGTGCCGAGGCCTGACCGCCGACCGTCGGCTCAGGAGTAGTCGACGCTCGCGAACTCCGACAGCTTGTCGATCTGGTGGTGGGCCTCGACCTTTCGCACCGTTCCCGAACGCGACCGCATCACAAGCGAATCGGTGTGGCATCCGTAGCCGTCGAAGCGAACTCCCTTGAGGAGGTCGCCGTCGGTGATCCCGGTGGCCGCGAAGAAGCAGTCGTCGCTGCGAACGAGGTCGTCGGCGGTGAGGATCCGCGACAGGTCGAAACCGGCCTCGACCGCGGCGGTGCGCTCGTGTTCGTTGCGGGGCCAGAGCCGCCCGAGCTGTTCGCCTCCCATGCATTTCAGCGCGGCGGCGGTGATGACGCCTTCGGGGGTGCCGCCGATGCCGAACAAGATGTCGGCGCCGGAGTCGGGCCAGGCCGTGGAGATCGCCCCGGCCACATCGCCGTCGGGGATCAGACGGATGCGGGCGCCGGCCTCTCGGACCTCGGCGATGATCTCCTCGTGGCGGTCGCGGTCGAGGATGACCGCGGTCAGGTTGCGAACGGATTCGCGTTTGGCGTCGGCGACCGCCTGGAGGTTCTCGGTGATCGACATCTCCATGTCGATCACGCCGCGGGCGGCCGGACCAACCGCGATCTTCTCCATGTAGACGCACGGCCCGGGGTCGAACATCGTGCCCCGGGGCGCGACCGCGATCACCGCGATGGCGTTGCCTCGTCCGAGGGCGGTGAGGGTCGTGCCGTCGATCGGGTCGACGGCGATGTCGGTCTGAGGGGGGTTGCCGTCGCCGATCTTCTCGCCGTTGTACAGCATCGGGGCTTCGTCCTTCTCGCCCTCGCCGATCACGACGATGCCGTCCATCGGCACGCTGTCGAGCACGACGCGCATCGCGTCGACCGCGGCGCCGTCGGCCCCCTCCTTGTCGCCTCGTCCCATCCACCGGGACGCCGCCATCGCAGCAGCTTCGGTGACCCGCACGAGCTCGAGGGCGAGGTTGCGATCCGGGATTTCCTCGTTCGTCATACCGAAACGCTAGTCGCGGCACGGGCCCGGACCGAGCCGGGCGATCAGGTGGAGGATCGGGCCCGACGTGTCAATATGGCGGCCGTGGCATTTCGAAACCGTTCCCAGCGCGACGCGACCCAGGTGACCGAGTCGCGATCCGACGACGAGCCCTCCGACGAGACCTCGACCGACGAGGCATCCGACGGCCTGACCGACGATGCGGACGGTGAGTGGCTCGCCTATGAGTTGCACGCCTGGGCATCGGAGTCCCGGTCGATGCTGGCCCAGTTGCTGCTGGCCGACGGGGTGAACCACTCCTGGCAGGGGACGACCCTTCTCGCCCACGAGAGTGTCGAGGAGGAGGTCGACGCCTTGCTCGAGGAGGTCGAGCAGGCCGAGGCGCGCGAGCTGGACCCCGACGAGCCCCAGATCGCCTTCGAGATGCAGGGCTGGTCGGGGGAGCTCCAAGCGCTGCTGGCCGACCGCCTCGGCCGCGCCGGCGTGCCCCACGAGTTCGATGCCGATGGTGATCTCGTGTGTCACGAAGCCGACGAGGAGCAGGTCGAACTGGTCATCGAGGAGTTGTTGGCCCGTGCCTCCGAGGAGGGTCTCGAAGAGCTCGATGGTCTCGAAGCGAACGATCTGCTGAGTGCCCTCTTCGAGGCGACCGACCGCCTCCGCCGTGATGTTCACGACGCGAAGGGTGTGCTTCGCGTGCTCCAACACGGCCGCCGGCTCACCCAGACGGCGACGCCCTTCGGGTTCGAGGCCACGAAGTGGCAGTCGTTGCGTGATTCCGCCGCCGACCTGTGCGACCTGATCGAGGCGGAGGATGTCGACGATGCCGACATCTCGGAGCTCGCCGCGACCCTGCGGGCCACACTGCACGGTCTCATCTGACCGCCGGTACCGCCCCCGATCGCGTTAGCGTCGAGCGATGCTCCTGGCCGAACTCGAGGTCTACCACTCCCGGCCGATCGCGCCGACGAGACGGGTTTCGATCGGTGACGTCACCTTGCCCTGCGACCCTGCGCCGGGATTCGGCGGGCTGCTTCTCGGGGGGGTCGCCGCCCGATTCGTGATGGATCTCGATCCCGACGACGTTCCGGACATCATCGCGCTCACCCACGAGTTGGAAGCGG
The DNA here is from genome assembly GCA_024276495.1 of Actinomycetes bacterium. GTDB lineage: Bacteria > Actinomycetota > Acidimicrobiia > Acidimicrobiales > Aldehydirespiratoraceae > JAJRXC01. Next base: position 71,482 of record JAJRXC010000069.1, on the reverse strand, counting down.
GCCGGCGCATCCCGCAGCCGCGGCTGCGCCATCGGTTCCAGGACGATCGGGTCGGTCTGACCCGAAGCTCGCATCGACTTCACCGGGATCTCGTCTCCGACGAGATGCGCCTTCAGTTCACCACCCACAAGGGAGCCCCGGCGCAACAGGTGCTCGGCGCGGTGTACGCGGCCGGTCGGCTCGGACCATCGGCGCGAGGGGAGGTCCTCGCGGTCGTCCGCCGTGGTCTCGCCTGGACGGGCGACATCGGGTCGGCGCTGCTGATCCATCTCGCCGGTCGGGGACACTCGGCCCTCTCGTCCACGGCCCTGGCCGATCCGGTCGGTTGGGCGATGACCGTTCTCGGGTTGTCGACGTTCGACCAGCGGCCCGACAAGGGCGCGGTGCAGCGCGGGTACCGTGACGCCCTTCTCGCGGCCCATCCCGATCACGGCGGCGACCACGACGACGCGGCCCGGCGGATCGCCGACATCGGCGAGGCCCGCCGGATTCTCCTCACCCGCTGATGGTCGCGCCGTCTGCGGTGTTGCTGACCCACGGCGCGGGCGGGGATTCCTCCCATCGCCTGCTGCAGACGCTCGAGGCCCGGCTCGATCTTCCGGTCCGACGCATGGACTTCCCGTATCGGCGGGAGGGACGGCGGGCCCCGGACCGGGCGCCGAAGTTGATCGCCGCGGTGGTGGCCGAGGTCGCCGTGATGGCCGAGGAGATGTCGGTCGACCCCCGCCGGATCGCGTTCGCGGGGCGGTCGATGGGCGGACGGATCTGCTCGATGGCCATCGCCGAGGGCCTGGCCGCGTCCGGGCTGGTCCTTCTCAGCTATCCGCTCCACCCGGTGGGCAAGCCCGACAAGCTGCGGACGGCCCACTTTCCCGACATCGACGTCCCGACCCTGTTCGTCAACGGCGACCGGGATCCCTTCGGCACCCCCGAGGAGCTCGACGCGCACATCGGTGCGATCGCCGGTCCGACCGAGGTCCACTGGCTCACCGGACAACGCCATGATCCCAAGCCGTCGTTCGACGACGAGATCGTCGAGGTCGTGGGCGCCTTCCTCGCCGGCCTCTGAGATCGGTCGGCCCCCATTAGCCTCGCGGGGGTGTGGGACCGCATCGACAGCCTGGAGGACGAGCTTCGCGACGTGGAGATCCGCCTCGGCGACCCTGCGGTGCAGGCCGACCCGTCGCAGTTGGCCGACCTCGGTCGCCGGTTGAAGCAGCTCGACGAGGTGGTCCGCGCCGGGCATCGTCTGCGGGGCCTGACCGATGACCTCGAGGTCGCCCGCGAGATGTTGCGCGAAGCGGCCGGCGACGACCGAGCCGAGATGGCGGCGGAGATCGAGACGCTCGAAGCGCAGATCGCGGCGGCCGACGACGGCCTCCGTGTGCTGTTGTTGCCCGCCGACCCCAATGCCGACCGCAACGTGATCATCGAGATCCGGGGGGCGGCCGGTGGCGAGGAGGCGAACCTGTTCGCCCGCGATCTGTTCATGATGTACGAGGCCTTCGCCAAGCGGCAGGGCTGGCGTTTCGAGGTTCTCGGCGTGTCACATTCGGATCTCGGCGGGTTCTCGGAGGTCACCGCGCTGCTCAGCGGCGATGCGGTGTGGACCCGCATGAAACACGAGGCGGGAACCCATCGTGTGCAGCGGGTGCCGGTGACCGAGTCCCAGGGAAGGGTCCACACGTCGTCGGCGACGGTGATGGTGCTCCCCGAAGCCGAAGAGGTCGAGGTGCAGATCGCCGACGCCGATCTGCGCGTCGACACCTACCGGGCCGGTGGGCCGGGAGGTCAGTCGGTCAACACGATGGACTCGGCCGTTCGGATCACCCATCTTCCCACCGGTGTCACCGTGTCGATGGAGGACGAGAAGAGCCAGCTCAAGAACAAGAACAAGGCGATGAGGGTGTTGCGTTCGAGGCTGTTGGCCCTCGAACAGGAGAAGGCGGCGGCCGAGGCATCCGATCTCCGCCAGAGCCAGGTCAGCACCGGCGACCGGTCCGAGAAGATCCGGACCTACAACTTCAAGGAGAATCGCATCACCGATCACCGCATCGGCCTGACCCTCCACAAGCTCGACCGGGTGCTGGCGGGCGAGCTCGACGATGTGAGCGACGCGCTCGTCGCCGAGGAACGTCAGCGCCAGCTCGAGGAGGGCGGCTGAGCGGTGGGGGAGAACGGAACCGTCGCGTGGTCGGAGCTGCTCGGCGAGGCGACCGCCCGTCTCGGTGCCGAGGACGCCCGCCGGATCGTGGAGGAGGTGACCGGTGTCGACGTGGGCGAGCTGCACACCGTGCTCGACGAGCCGGCCACCCGGCGCGGCGTCGCCCGTTTCGACGCGTTGGTCCGGCGCCGGCTCGATGGAGAACCGTTGCAGTACGTGCTCGGCCGGTGGGGGTTCCGCACCCTCGACCTGATGGTCGATCGACGGGTGCTCATTCCCCGTCCGGAGACGGAGGTGGTCGCCGGGTTGGCGATCGCCGAGGTCGAGGCCCGATCGAACGACGACGCCGACGTGCTGGTCGCCGATCTGGGCACGGGATCGGGTGCCATCGCCTTGTCGGTGGCCGCCGAGTGCGCCCGGGCCCGGGTCCTGGCGGTCGATGTGTCATCGGAGGCCCTGACGGTCGCCGGCGCCAACCTGGCCGGGATCGGACGGGCCGCGACCCGCGTCTCGTTGCACGCCGGCGATTGGTTCGCGGCGCTGCCGTCGGAGCTGACGGGCCGGTTCGACGTGATCGTCTCGAACCCTCCCTACGTGCGCGGCGACGAGGTGCTCCCGCCGGTGGTCGGCGAGTGGGAGCCGCCGTCGGCGTTGCGATCCGGTCCCGACGGGCTCGACGACTTGTTGGTGATCGTCGAGGAGGCGCCCCGTTGGCTCGACCCGTCGGGTGCGCTGGTGTTGGAGATGGCCCCCGACCAGACCGACGTCGTCGCCGGGTGGTGTCGGGCCGCGGGATTCGTCGCCGAGGTGAAGCAGGATCTGGCCGGACGGGACCGCGCCGTCGTCGCCCGGGGTCCGGGAACATGACCGCCGCCGAGTCCGACCTCGACAGGGTGATCCACGCCCTCCGCGGTGGTGACGTGGCGATCATCCCCACCGACACCGTCTACGGGCTCGCGGCGGCAGCCGACGACGCCACGGCGGTCGCGTTGATGTTCGCGCTCAAACGTCGACCGGTCGACACGCGAGTCGCCGTGCTGGTCGCCGACCTCGCCCAAGCCGAACGCTACGTCCTGCTCGGCCCGACCGGGCGATCGCTGGCCGCCGCGTTCTGGCCAGGTCCGTTGACCATCGTCGCCCAACGGCACGCGGTGGGATCTCTGGCCGCCGGTGACGACGAGACCCTCGGAGTTCGCTGCCCGGCCGATCTCACCTGTCGTACGCTCGCCGCGGCGATCGGGCCGATCGCGGCGACGAGTGCGAACCTCCACGGCCATCGCACCCCGCGAACGGCGGCCGCTGTGCGCGACCTGTTCCCCGGCGTCGCGGCGGTCATCGACGACGGACCCCGCCCGGGCGCGGCGTCGACGGTCGTGACGATCGTCGGGGAGTCGCTCGCGGTGATCCGGGAGGGCCCGATCTCGGCGGACGAGCTCGAGTCAGCGCTCGAGGTCGGCGATTCGGGTGGGTCGGCGGGCCACTAGGATCGCCGGCATGCGCATCGCCGTCGGTTCGGATCATGCCGGGTTCCTGCTCAAGGAGGCACTGGCCGGTCAACTCCGGGAACGGGGTCACGAGGTCGTCGACTGCGGGACCGATTCGGTCGAACGGGTCGACTATCCCGACTACGGGGCGGCCGTCGGCCGAACGGTGGCGAGCGGCGACGCGGAGGCCGGCGTGTGCGTCTGCGGGAGCGGCATCGGCATCGCGATCGCCGCCAACAAGATCCGGGGGGTGCGGGCGGCGACGGTGCACGACGTCACTTCGGCCCGACTCAGCCGAGCGCACAACGACGCCAACGTGATCTGTTTCGGCGAGCGGCTGATCGGGCCCGAGGTGGCCCGCCAGGCGCTCGACGCGTGGCTCGACGCGACCTTCGAGGAAGGCCGCCACGCGGGTCGTGTCGCCAAACTCGATGCGCTCGGAGGCGAGCACGTCTGAGGCGACAGGCGGACGGTACGATGCCGTGATCCTGCCTTCGAGGAGTTCTCATGCCGTGGCCCAGTGACGCTGCCGATCCCGTTCTCGCCCTCATCACGAGGGAAGAGGCACGCCAGAACTCGACCGTTCAGTTGATCGCGTCGGAGAACTTCGCGTCGCCGGCGGTGATGGCCGCGACCGGCTCGGTTCTGACCAACAAGTACAGCGAGGGGTATCCGGGGAAGCGCTACTACGGCGGCAACATGGTCATCGACGAGATCGAGGACGAAGCCCGCCGGCGGGTGCGAACCCTCTTCGGGGCCGAGTACGCCAACGTGCAACCCCACGCCGGCGCGGTCGCGAACATGGCCGTCTATCAGGCCCTCCTCGAGCCCGGCGACACGTTGCTCGGCATGAGCCTCGATCACGGCGGACATCTCACCCACGGCTCGCCGGTCAACTTCTCGGGGCTGCTCTACAACTTCGTGTCGTACGGCGTGACCGCGAGCGATGAGCGCATCGACTTCGAGGACATGGCGGCGAAGGCCCACGCGGAGAAGCCGAAGATGATCGTGGCCGGCGCCACCGCATACCCCCGCATCATCGACCCGGTCCCGTTTCGGGAGATCGCCGACGAGGTCGGTGCGCTGCTGATGTTCGATGCGGCCCACATCGCCGGCCTGATCGCCGGTGGTGCGCATCCCAACCCCGTCGCGCTCGCCGATGTGGTCACGTTCACCACGCACAAGACGCTGCGGGGCCCCCGCGGCGGGTGCATCCTGAGTCGTGAGGAGTACGGGGCGAAGATCGACAAGGCGATCTTCCCGGGCATCCAGGGTGGTCCGCTCGAGCACGTGGTCGCGGCCAAGGCGCTGGCGTTCGCGGAGGCGGCGACCCCGGAGTTCGCCGACTACGCCGAGGCGGTGGTGACCAACGCCGCGGCGCTCGCCGAGGCCCTGGCCGGTCACGGGTTCCGGCTCGTCAGCGGAGGAACCGACAATCACCTCCTGCTCGTGGACCTGCGTGGGTTCGACGACGAGCTCACCGGGAAGGTCGCCCAGGCCGTGCTCGACGATGCCGGCATCAGTCTCAACAAGAACACGGTTCCCGACGACCCCCGTTCACCATTCGTCACGTCCGGTGTGCGAATCGGGGCTTCCGCCGTCACCACCCAGGGGATGGGACCCACCGAGATGGCGACGATCGCCGGGCTCATCGCCCGGGCCCTGGGCGCACGCGACGACGCCGAGACGATCGCCGCCGTGAAAGCCGACGCGGCCGCGTTGTGCGCCGAGTTCCCGCCGTACCCCCAACTCGGGGTCTGAGGATCGCGGCCCGGCGGTGCCCGCACTCTCCGCCTACCTGATCGTCGGCATCGCGGCGGCCGTCGTCACGTTCCTGACCGTGCCGCTGGTTCGACGGCTCTCGATCCGGATCGGCGCGGTCGCCGCGCCCGACGAACGCCACGTCCATCTCGAGCCCACACCGCGCGGCGGCGGCCTGGCGATGATGATCGGACTCATCGGGGCGTTCCTCGTGGCCGCATCGCTCGACGAGTTCTCGGGCGTGATGGCGGCCCGTACCGAGATGGTCGGCGTGGTCGTCGCGGCCGGTGTGATCTGGAGCGTCGGCTTCATCGACGACGTTCGGGAGATCTCCGCGCCCGCGAAGATCGCCGGCATGGTCCTGGCCGGTTCGGTGATGTCGCTCACCGGAGTGTCGATCCTCTTCTTCCGGGTGCCGTTCTTCGATCTGTTGTTCCTGTCCGCCGACTGGTCGGCCCTCGTCACCGTGGTCTGGGTGGTCGGCATGGCCAACGTCGTCAACCTCATCGACGGGCTCGACGGGTTGGCCGGAGGGATCGTGGCGATCGCGTCGGCCACCTTTCTCCTCTACGCCCTCCGCTTGGGGGACGAGGGTGTGCTGGATCCCGGCAACCCCGGTGCGTTGTGGGCCGTCATCACCTTGGGTGTCTGTCTGGGCTTTCTCCCTCACAACGTGCACCCGGCGCGGATCTTCATGGGGGACGGCGGGGCGTTGTTGCTGGGGTTGTTGATGGCGGCGTCGACCATGTCGGTCGGTGGCCGAACGACGGAGGAGTTCTCCGGGCAGGCGTTCTTCTTCTTCGCCCCGATCTTCATACCCCTGGTGATCCTCGGCGTTCCGATCCTCGACACCTTGTTCGCGATCGCCCGGCGGGCGGTGAAACGCACCGCGGTCGCCGAGGCCGACAAGGAACATCTGCACCATCGACTGATGCGGCTCGGCCACGGGCACCGAAGATCGGTGCTGATCTTGTGGTTGTGGACCGCGCTGCTGTCGGCGTTCGTGCTCTACCCCACCTACACCGGCGAGGGCGACGCGATCGTTCCCATCGGGGTCGCGGCGCTCGCGCTCGGCCTCTTCTCGGTGTTCCATCCTCGGCTGCGCGGCGCGGTCGTCGAGGTCGAGGAGTCCGAGCTCGACGCCCTCGAGGGTGCGGGTGACCGGCTCAGATCACCTCGACGGGGACGCCGACGGGGAGCTTGATCTCCTCCACCAGGCGGGTGATGTCGTCGTTGTGCATTCGGATGCAGCCGGCCGACACGTTCGTTCCGAGCGTGTCCGGGTCGTTGGTGCCGTGGAGCCCGAGTTGGCCGGGGCCGCCGTTGAACGACGTGAAGGTCTCGGAGTAGCCGGAGAGCCCGTAGGCGAACGCGCCGTAGACCGAGTCGGGCACGGCCGGGCGAATGATCTCGGTCGTGTAGTAGCGGCCGCGGGGGGTGGGCGCGTTGGCGCGGGCCACGCCGGTGAGCGTGGTGAACACGACCTCGTCGTGATCGAGGACCTCCAGCCGGAACGCGTCGAGGTCGGTGCGGATCGCGAAGTTGTGGGAGGCGAGATCCACGTCGTCGACGCGAATCCACCCGAACGAGCCGTTGGGTCGGGTCGGAAGCAGCACCCGGTAGCGGTCGATCCCGTCGTAGTCGTCGACGAGGAACACCAGTTGACCTCCCGATTCGATCGGGTTGGCGAACGTCCATGCCGCGATGCCGTCGCCTCGTTCCGCCTCCACTTCGATGACGTCGACCTTGGTGCGGGCGACGAAGGACAGCCCGGGCTGATCCTCCGCTGCGACGGAGTTGCGCAGGGCCTGCATCGGGGAGACGGGTTCGGTCGTCGTCGACGGGGGAGCGGTCGTTTCCGCCGGCGGCCCGGACGAGGTCGTGACGCCGGGTCGGAGCTCGATGTCGACACCGTCGTAGGGTTCGAGGAGATCCCGTTCGGGCTTGGCACACGCGGCCAATCCGACGGCCCCGACCCCGAGCAGAAACGCACGTCGATCCATACGGTCACGGTACCGCTCAGCGATCCTCCGGGTTGATCTCCTCCAGCTCCCGCCCGGCCGTCTCGGGGTATCGGGTCAACACGAGCCACGCGACGACGAGTGGGCCGACCCCGAGCATCGCGACCGCGGGCGCGACCTGGCCGATCCGATCCGAGACCTGACCGACGAAGACCAGACCGACGGCGCTGCCCAGGACGCCGACCGTCACCACCAGCCCGTTGGCCCGACCCCGATCGGTGGTGCCGAAGAGCTCGGGTCCGTAGACCGCGAGCGCGGGAACCGCGATCCCGCCGAGCACGACCCCGCCGAGGGTGAAGAGCCACAGACCGACACCGGACGAGAAGTAGGCCGCGGTCGCCATCACCGTACCGATGACCAGGCCCGCGGCACCCACCGGGCGGCGGCCTCGGGTCTCGGCGAGGTAGCCGCCGAGGAGGACACCGATGCCGGCGGGGGTGGAGGTGACGAGCGTGAAGATCGAGATGCCGGTCGCGGTGAAGCCGCGCTCGTCCTTGAGGAAATCGTTCTGGAAGCTCGAGGCCGGCGCGAAGAACATGGAGAGGAGGAAGGCCGACCCGGCCAGGAGGATCAGGCGTTCGCGGCGTCGGGTCTTCTCCCGTGGGTGGGCGCAGGGAGAGGGTAGCCGGGACGCGGCGGTGAAACGGCGGGTCTCGGGGAGCCGACGGCCGACCCACACCATGATGAGGATTCCGACGCCGGCGAGCAGATAGACGACTCGCCAGCCTCGAACGTCGAGATCGGCGACGGGCAGCACCCACACCGCCATTCCCGAGCCGAAGCCGGCGCTGAGCACGAGAACCGATGCCGCCCACGCCCGGCTGCGGGCCGGCATCTCCTCGACGGCGATGATCGCGATCAGGATGCCGAGCCCCGTCGAGAGGCCGCGGGCGATGAGTTGGGTCGCGCCCAGGGCCCAGATGCCGGGAGAGAGACCGCCGAGGAACGTGAACGCGCAACTCCCGATCCCGACCGCGACCAGCATGGTTCGTCGACCGCGACGATCGGCCATGGCCACCGCGATCAGGCTGAAAAGCACGCCGACGCGAACGGTGCCGAGCACCCATCCCTGGGCGCGATTGCCCCGTCCGAACTCATCGGTCGCGAAGGTCAGTGTCTGGGTCAGGACGGTTCCGAGGTAGCCGTCGACGATCTGCACGGCGGCCAGCAGGCCGAGCACCATCGCGGCTCGGGAGTCGAGTCGGTCGGGGGGCGCCCACCAGTAGCCGAACGTGTCCTGGCGTGATCTCAGGGCCCGGCGGACGGGAATCTGGAACAGCCAGCCCCAGACGGGAACCGCGAGACGAAAAGACGTGGTCTCCCGCACGGTCCAACGGCCCGAATCGGCGGGAACGGCATCGAGGCGTCGTTCGTACTCGTGGAACGGGCCTTCGTCGAGCTCCCAGCGGTCGTCGCCGGCGCGTTGTTCGGCGACGATGTCGGCTCGGGGCTGTCGTCGTCTGGCCAGTTCGGCGTCGTCGCAGTCGAACTCGAGGTGGATGACCTTGCGACGACGGCTCACGGCAGGAGATCGTACGCCGGGGTCACCGTGGCGGCGTGTCGCCGCGTATCCTTCCCGACGTGCAATTGCTCGACGACCCGAGGGCCGACGGCCTCTCACCCTCCGCCCGGCGGCTCCTGCGACGTCCCCGGCCCCGCTACCGGGGGATTCTCCACCGCTACGCCGCGGTGGCATCGCTCCTTGTCGGCATCGTCGTCGCCATCGGCGCCGACGGTCCCCGGGCGACCTTCGCGCTCGCGTTCTTCTCGCTCGGGACGACCGCGATGCTCGGGGTCAGCGCCATCGTCCACTGTCGGGACTGGCCGATCGAACGGGTCGAGTTGATGGTTCGGCTCGACCACAGCGCGATCTTCTTGATGTTCGCGACGACGGCGACGCCGATCGCCCTGCTGGCCCTCGATGCGCCGGTGTCGGGCTGGCTTCTCGGGGTGACCTGGGTCGGCGCGTCGATCGGGATCATCGCGGAGTGGATTCCCGTGCATCCCCCGGCGGGCGTCATGAACGGTGTCTATCTCGTGCTCGGATGGTCGATGTTGGTCTTCTCCCCCTGGATGGTCAGTGCCCTGACCCTCCCTCAGGTCGTGATGCTGATGGGTGGTGGCGGCGCCTACACCCTCGGGGCGATCGTCGTCGGTGCCCGATGGCCCGATCCGTGGAGCGACACGTTCGGCTATCACGAGATCTGGCACGTCTTCGTCGTGATCGCGGTGGTGTTCCACGTCGCGTTGGCGATCTCACTGGGTTGGTGAGGGTCCGGACGGCGAAGGATCAGAGCTCGAAGCTCGCCGGCCACGCGTCGGGACGGATCATCGCGTCGGCTCCGCCGTCGACGAAGATCACCGAACCGCAGGCGAATCGGGCGGCCGGTGAGAGCAGGAACACGATCCACTCGGCCATCAGCGCCGCGGTTGTCGGTCCGCCGGTCGGGATCGGGAAGCGCTCGAGGAGGGGACCGAAGTTCTCGTCGTCCTCACCCGCGCGCAGCAGCGGCGTGCGGACCGGTCCCGGCGCGAGGACGTTGAGGGTGATGCCTGCGCCGATCCAGTCGTCGTGCACGGCGGCCCGGCGGCACCAGCGTGAGATGGCCAGCTTCGCGCCGCCGTAGGCGATCGCGGCGTCGAACGGTTCCGGTGTCTCGGCGATCAGTTCCACGGTCCGGTCTTCGTCGCCGTCGAGGAACGCGTCGATCAGGTCATTCGCCAGGTTGGGGGTCGTTGTCGACGAGTTGGAGCCGATCTGGACGACCTGGGCGTCGCCGGTGGCAGCGAGGGCCGGGCGCAGCCCGGCGAGGAGCGCCTGCGAGCCGAAGTAGTTGACCCGGGCGATCGATGCGCCGGGTTGCGGGGGCCCGAGCCCGGCCGCGGTGACGAGACCGTCGAGCCGGTGGTCGCAGCGTTCGAGCGTCTGTACCACTGCCTGCTCGCGACCCGCCGCGTCGGACAGGTCGCCGATCACCTCCGCGTCCCGGAGGTCGATGCCGATCACCCGGTGGCCGGCCTCCTCGAGCCGGGTTCGGGCGGCGGCCCCGATCCCGGACGCCGATCCGCTGATCGCGTAGGTCCCCACAATGCTCCCCCTGAACGTGTGACCGCGCCGCGAAACGGGCGCGGTGCGACACGATCATCGTCCGACTGGGCCAGACTGGGCGAATGGATCCTGCCGTGCAAAGTCGGAAACTCCGGACCGAGGGACAACGTCTGGTCGAGATCGCGCCGGGCGCGCTCGATGCCGCGGTCCCGGGCTGTCCCGACTGGGTGGGTCGTGGTCTTCTCGCCCACATGGTGACGGTGTGGCAGGCGGTCGAGGCGTTGATCTCCGACCCGTCGCCCGAACGCCCCGATCTCGGTTCGTTCCCTCCGGCACCGAGCGACGACGATGAGCTGCTCGTCGTCGCTGCCGACACGCTCGCCCGTCTCGTCGGCGCCGTGGCCGACGCCGATCCGGCCCAACCGACGTGGACCTGGTCGTCGGATCAGACGGTGGGGTTCTTCCAACGAAGGGTCCACCAGGAGACGTTGGTCCACCGCGTCGACATGGAGCAGGCGGTCGATCTTCGGACCCCGGTCGATCCCGCCGACGCCCTCGACGGGATCGATGAGCTGTTCTCCGTGCTGGTGTCGCCGACAGGAGAGGCCGTGCCCCGTGGCTCTCTGCATCTCCACCAAACCGACGGCGACGGGACCGGGGAGTTCCTGTTGACGGTCGTCGACGACGACATCGTCATGACCCGTGAACACGCGAAGGGCGACGCGGCGCTGCGCGGCTCCGCGGAGGATCTCTGGTTGGCCTCGTGGCGACGCCGCGAGCTGGAGGGTCTCGATCTCTTCGGCGACGAGACCGTCGCCCGGCAGTGGATGGAGCTGGCCCCGTGAGCGACGACACGACGACCACCGACGCGCCGGACCGTCCGGCGGTGCTCGGTGGCGGAAGCAACCTCGACCAGATGATGCCGGTCCTGTTGTTCCTGGTCTTCTACAACTTCGTCGACATCAAGGCGGCGGTCGTCGCGTCGACGTTGTGGTCGATCAAGGCGGCCATCGGCCGCCGGAAGCGGGGTCTGTCGATCGGCTGGTGGTTGCCCGGGGTGACCACGTACCTGATCCTGCGCTCGGGTATCACGATCCTGGTCGACGAGGACGTCGTCGACTTCGGGATCAGTTCCGAGGCGATCTACTTCGGGATCGGCTTCGCGACCAAGATACTGATCGGGATCGCGTTGGCCGTGACGGTGTTGGCCGGCCGTCCTTTCCTCGGGTGGGTCATCCCGAAGGTGATTCCCCTACCGAAGGGACTGGAGGCCGAACCCCGCTATGAGCGGACCATGGCGACGGCCACCTGGATGATCGTCGTCTTCGAGATCCTGACCGCGGCGTGGGACATCTGGTTGTTCAACAACAGCGGCATCAACTTGTTTCTCGTCACCCGGTACGGCGTCAACTTCGTCCTCGGGTTCGTGGCGATCACCGGCGGTCTGATGTTCATCGATCGCCGACTCGAACCCATCGAGAGCTATCCCGGCCTCGTCGAGTTGTTGGAGAGCTCCGGACCGCTCAGCAAGTCGTGACCGACCACAAGCCGCTGGTCGTGCTCCACGACCATCTCGACGGTGGGGTCCGTCCGGCCACGCTGGTCGAGTTGGCAACGGCCGCCGGGGTCGCGCTGCCCCGCGACGACGCGGCCGGGCTCGCCGAGTGGTTGACGATCCGGGCGGGGATGACGTTCGAGGAGGCGTTCTCCCGCTTCGATCTGGTCGTCGCCGCGACCCAGACCGCCCCGGCGCTTCGCCGCATCGCCCGCGAGGCGGTCGAGGACCTGACCGACGACGGGGTGATCCACGCCGAGCTGCGGTTCGCGCCGCTCAACCATGTGGCCGACGGGCTCTCGCCGGACGAGGTGATGGCCGCGGTGCACGCCGGGATCGACGATGCCGGCCCCGGGTGCGACGCTCGGCTGATCGTGTGTGCGATGCGCCATCTTCCCGAGTCGGTGTCGTGTGAGGCCGCGGAGCTGGCGGTTCGTTGGATGGGCGGGCGAGTCGTCGGACTCGATCTGGCCGGGGGCGAGATCGGCCACCCGGCCGCCGACCATCGGCGGGCCTTTTCCATCGCGGCCGACGCCGGGCTGGCCCGGACCGTTCACGCCGGCGAGATGGACGGCGTCCACCAGGTTCGGAGTGCGTTGGCGCACTGTCGACCGGACCGCATCGGGCACGGCTGGCGCCTGATCGACGAGTGCGAGGTGGTCGACGGTCGGATCGTCTCGTTGGGGCCGACCGCAGCGACGGTGCGCGACGCCGGCATCCCGCTCGAGATCTGCCTGACGTCGAACGAGTGCCTGGGGACCGACGTCGCCGACCACCCCGTGCGCCTCCTGTTCGACGCGGGTTTCCGGATCACCCTCAACCCCGATGATCGGGCGATCACCACGACGACGGCCCGGCGGGAGCTCGAACGGGCGGCATCGGTTCACGGATTCACCGATGTCGAGCTCGGCGCCTGTGCGGCCCGGGCCGCACAGGCGGCGTTCCTCCCCGACGAGCAACGAGATGCCCTGGTCGCCCGGGTGAGCGCCGGATGGCCGGTTCGTCCGGCCCGGCTCGTGCATCTCGCGCAACGGGCCCGATGGGAGCGAGCCCGCGGCCAGGGCTCGTACCTGCCGGAGGAGTGGGACCGCGACGGATTCATCCACCTCTCGGCCCTGCACCAGCTGCTCACCCCGGCGAACCGCTTCTATCGGGGTCGCGACGATCTCGTCGCCCTCGTGCTCGATGCCCATCTGCTCGGCGCCGCGGTCGTCTGGGAGCGCGGCAGCGACACGGTCGAACGCTTCCCTCACCTCTACGCGGCGCTCACGCCCGACGCGGTCCTCGGCGAGTATGAGCTCCCCGCCGGGCCCGACGGCGGGTTCCTGCTGCCCGGCCCACTCGTGCAGGCGGTCCGTTCACCCCTCGGGGGCTAGCGAGTCGAGCGGGTCATCGCCGAACTCGCGGAGCAGTTCGCCGTAGTCGGCACCGCGGCGCAGGTTCTGACCACCGTCGACGGCGAAGGCCTGACCGGTGATCCACGACGATTCGGGCCCGATCAGGAATCGCACCAACTCCGCGACTTCTTCGGGTTCACCAACCCGTCCGAGTGGGATCTGGGGGAGATAGTCGTCGAGAAGCGCGCCGCCGCCGGTGATCGGGGCCATCAGCTCGGTGGCGACGATGCCCGGTTGGATGGAGTTGACCCGGATCCCGAACCGGCCCATCTCGTCGGCGCTGATGCGACACAGGTGGTCGAGTCCGGCTTTCGCCGCGCCGTACCCGCCTAGGTACCGCATCGGGTCGTGCCCCGCGTGTGACGAGCAGCCCACCATCGAGCCGCCGCCCCCCTGGGAGGCCATCTGGCGACCACCGTGCTTCAGGCACAGGAAGGTGCCGATGTAGTTGAGCTCCATAGTCGAGCGGATGTCGTCGACCGATGCCGTCGCCAGCGGGGCCAGACCGGTCGAGCCACCGGCGCACGCGAACAGGCCATCGAGTCGACCCGTCACCGACGAGGCCGCGGCGACGGCCGCCTGCACGTCGGCCTCGCTCGTCACGTCGGCCACGATGTGGGCGACGGTCACCCCGGCGGCCGCGCCGGCCCGTATGCGTCCGACTGCATCGATCAGCTTCGTCTCCGTGCGGCCACAGATCGTGACATGGGCGCCGTCGGCGGCGAGCTTGGCCGCGGCGGCCTCGCCGATGCCGCTCCCTCCACCGGTCACCAACGTCGCCAGTCCTTCGATCGATCCCATGTCCGTTCCTCCCCGGGTCCGGCGCGACCCTACACGTCGCCCCGTCCGACGAACCTCTTGCCGGCGAGCGCGACTTTCGTGTGTCGCCTAGCGTCGGGAGGGCTGAATCCAATTTCCCCCGACAATTTTCCCCCGACAATTCAAAGGAGCACGGCAATGGGTATCAAGGACTTCGCCGACAAGGCCAAGGACACATTGGGCGATGTCGCCGAGAAGGCCGGCGACGCAGCAGAGACGGTACGAGACAAGGTCGGCGACGCGGCCGAAGCCGTGGTCGAGAAGGTCGACGACGTCACCGGCGGCAAGGTGCCCGACGCCGTCAAGAAGGCCGTTGACAAGATCGACGGCGAAGTCGACGAGATCGACAGCGACGACTGACGGCGGCCGGTCAGCGTCGCCGTACGCGCCGGGGCCGGACCACGGCCCGGTCCTCGGCGCGCGACGCGTCGAGGTCGATCTCGGCCTCCAGGATCCACTCGTGATGGCCATCGGGATCGCACAGGATCTGGGTGGCCGTCGACGCGTCGAGGTCGATGTCGATCCACGTGCCGGCGCGGGCGTCGGCGTCGATGCCGATCCATTCGTGCTCGGCCCAGTAGGCGGCCATGTCGTCGGAGAGCAAACCGGTGCGGCGTGATGCCAACTCGGTGACCAGCCGAAACATCTCGTTGCGGACGAGCACCGAGAACGCCCGGGTGTTCTCGGTGATGTCGTACGGGGCGTCACTCGCCGGGAGATCGTCTGCGTCGTCGGCGCCGAGCTCGGGATTCCGGAGTCGTTCCCATTCGTCGATCAGGCTGGAGTCGACGCGGCGGATCATGGCTCCGAGCCATTCGATCACGTCGTCGAGGTCATCGGAGACCTGCTCCATCGGGATCGTCTGGAGGAGGGTCTTGTACACGTCGGTGAGATAGCGAAGCAGCAGCCCTTCGGACCGTTTGATCCCGTACCGGGCCACGAACTGGTTGAAGGTCTCCGCGAACTCGAGCATCTCGCGGGCGACGGCTTTCGGGCTGACCCGGTCGCGCCCGACCCAGGGATGGTGACGGGCGAAGATCTCGAACGCGGGCTCGATGAACTCGGCCTCGGGTCTCGGCCACGTGACCTCCTCGAGGCGGTTCATGCGTTCCTCGTACTCCACGCCTTGCGCCTTGAGCTCGCTGATGAGCGTGTCCTTCGCCTTGTCCTTCTGGGCGACGAGGACGACCATGGGGTCGTCGAGGATCGACTCGACGAGGCTGAGGACCTGGAGGTGATGATCCGGCGCCTCGGCATCGAGCGCCTCGACGGCCTCGACCACGAAGAGCGAAAGGGGCTGGTTGAGTCGGAAGTCGTCCTGGAGGTCGAGGTTCACCCGGACCGGTCGGCCGAGCTCGTCGGGCGCGTCGAGCCGTTCGACGATGTCGGCGTCGACCAGGGACCGAAACACCGACACCGCTCGGCGGATGTGGCGCCGTTGGGCCTTGCGGGGTTCGTGGTTGTCCTGGAGCAGGTTCTTCATCGCCCGGCACCCGTCGCCGGGACGGTCGAGCACGTTCAACATCATCGAGTGGTTGACCGAGAAGCTCGATCTCAAGGTCTCGGGCGTGCCGCTGGTCAACCGTTCCAGCGTGTCGCCGTCCCAGTGGGCGTAGCCGCGTTCGGGCGGCTTGCGGCGGACCAGCTTCTTCTTCTTTTTCGGGTCGGTGGCGGCCTTGGCCACCGCCCGCTTGTTCTCGACGACGTGCTCCGGTGCCTGGACCAGCACGCTGCCGGCGACATCGAATCCCCGGCGTCCGGCCCGTCCGGCGATCTGTTGGAAGTCGCGAACGGTGAGGGTCCTGACCCGCCGGCCGTCGTACTTGCACAGTTGTGTGAACAACACGGACCGGATCGGGATGTTGACCCCGACCCCGAGGGTGTCGGTACCGCAGATGAGCTTCAGCAGGCCCTGTTGGGCGAGCTTCTCGACGAGTCGGCGGTACTTGGGCAACAGGCCGGCGTGGTGAACCCCGATCCCCGACTGGACGAACCGCCGCAGGTCCTTGCCGATCGGGGTGTCGAAGCGGAAGTTCCCGATGGCCTCCTTCACCTCGGCCTTCTCCTGCTTCGTGAGGACGTCGAGGCTGGTCAGGCTCTGCGCCCGGCCGGTCGCCTCCTTTTGGGTGAAGTGCACGATGTAGACCGGCGTGCGACCGTCGTCGAGCAGGTCGCCGATCGTCTCCAGCAAGGGTGTCTCCCGGTACTCGAAATCGAGAGGGACCGGCCGTTCGGCTCGGTCGACCAGCACGACGGGACGGCCGGTGCGGCGTTGGAGGTCCTCCCGGATCTCGCTCGTGTCCCCGAGGGTGGCGGACATGAGGAGGAACTGGGTGTGGGGAAGCTCGAGCAGGGGGACCTGCCAGGCCCAGCCCCGGTCCCGGTCGCCGTAGTAGTGGAACTCGTCCATCACGACGAGATCGACGGGGCAATCGGGGCCGTCTCGCAGGGCCCGGTTCGCCATGATCTCCGCGGTGCAGACGACGACGGGCGCGTCGGCGTTCACGCTGGCGTCACCGGTGACCATGCCGACGTTGTCAGCGCCGAGCTCGGCGCTCAGCTCGAAGAACTTCTCGCTGACCAGCGCCTTGATCGGCGCGGTGTAGACCGCCCGTCTGCCCTGGGCCAGCATCGCGAAGGCGCCGGCCACCGCGACCAGCGACTTGCCGGATCCGGTCGGGGTCGCCAAGACGACATGGTCGCCGCCGAGCAGCGAGAGGATCGCTTCCTCCTGGTGCGGATAGAGCTCCAGATCGCGGCCGTCGGCCCAGTCGAGAAGGGCGAGGAGAAGCGCGTCGGGACCGGTGTCGTCGGGGGTCAGATCGAGCAGCGAAGCCGTGTCGCTCACGCTCAGGTCGATTTTCGGGTGAACGCCATGTGGGATTCCGCGAGGCCGAACACGAAGGCGTTCGGCATCTCGATATGGGGCCGATCGGTGAGGCGGGTCAGCGACTCGACGCGGTCGATCAGTCGCTCGAAGAAGGTCTGGATCTCGAGGCGGGCCAGCGACGCGCCCATGCAGAAGTGGGTCCCGAAGCCGAACGCGATGTGGAGGTTCGGATCTCGGGTGACGTCGAACGTCTCGGGATCGTCGAAATGAGCCGGGTCGCGGTTCGCGGCGCCGTAGGCCAGGAGCACCTGCTGGCCCTTCCGGATCGTCCGACCGTGGATCTCGTGGTCCTCGGTGGCGACCCGACAGAAGTTGTGGACCGGTGTCACCCAACGGATGAACTCCTCGACCGCGATCTCCATGTCGGCCCCCGATTGGAGCTTGGCCCACTCGTCGGGATGGTCCGCGAGGGCCAACAACGTCCGGGCGATGACCGTGCGGGTCGTCTCCGCGCCACCGTCGAGAAGCAGGAGGCAGTCGGAGATGATCTGGTCGAGTCCGAACGGGTGGCCGCCGACCAGACCGGAGTTGTCCCGTTCGACCGAGATCCAGTGCGACATCACGTCGTCGGCCGGACAGCCCGACTTCGTCTCGTAGAGCTCGGCGGCCGCGGCCGCGAACTCCGTGGCCGCGATCGTGCCCTCCTCGGTGAAGTAGCGGGGCCCTCCGCCGAGCGCGATGGTCGTCTCCGACCAGTGCTGCAACTTGGGCCACATCTCGTCGGGAAAGCCGAGGAGGAGCCCGATCATCATGGCCGGGAGTGGGGCGGCGAGCTCGCTGACGATCTCGACGTCGTCTTTCACCAGCGCGGCGTCGAGAAGATCGTCGACGGTGTCGAGGACGTGGTCCTCCCACTTTCGAACCGCCCGCGGGGTGAAGCGCCGAGACACGAGGTTCCGGCGGGCGAGATGAAGCGGGTCGTCGTTGGCGATGATCGACTCGTCGGCCGGGATGTTGGGTCGATACCCGCCCTTCTCCTTGTCGGAGTTGATGAAGACCCGCTTGTTCCGCTCGATCGCGATGATGTCGTCGTAGCGGGTGAGGACCCAGAGCTCGTTGATGTCGTCCCAGTGCACCGGCGAGTGTTCTCTCAACCATGCGTAGCGGGAATAGGGGTCGTTGACGTAGAAGTCGCCGTCGATGATGTCGAGGGGCCGCGGGTCGGTCATCGTCATGGCGGGCACCCTAGTCATATGTCGATCCGGTGGGCATACGGCGGCCGCTGATCGCCACGAGCGTGCCGAACACGATGAGGACGGACGCGGTGAGCAAGAGGGTGGACTTCTCGCCGAGCCCCAGCCCGCGGTCGTCGGCTGCGAGTCCGAGCACCAGCGTGCCGATCCAGACGAGCCCACCCCAGGCGATGCCGAACAACGACATCACCCGGCCCCTCATCTCGTCGAGCACCACCTGCTGCACGAGGGTCTGCAGAGTGGTCATCGTCGCGAAGTAGAAGAACCCCACGGCCACCTGCCACGAGACGGCGACGGCCAGCGACGGGGACAACGCGAAGCCGGCCAGGCACATGCCGTACAGGGCCAGTGCGGTCGCACCCCGGGTCAGGCTCGCCTCGGAGCGGGCGTAGCCGACGGTCAGCGCGCCCACGATGGCACCGACCCCGGTGGCGGCGACGATGAGACCGAACCGGCCCCGGTCCTGTCCCAGCACCTCGCTGGTGAACGACGGGATGAGCGCGGTGTGGGCCACGCCGAACATCGACGCGACCGCGACGGTCGTGATGGCGAGCGCAGCCGGGCGTCGTGCCCGGGCGTGACGAAGGCCGACGACCATCCGGGTGAACACACCGAGCTGGTCGTCGACGGTCTCGTGGGCGCCGACCCGAACTCTCGACATCATCACCGCGGCCACCGCGGCGGTCACCGCGAACCCGCCGAAGCCGTACTCGAACCGGCCCGAGGCGATGATCGCGGCGGCGAGGATGGGTCCTGCCACCCGCGTCATGTTCTGCACCGCCGCTTGCATCGAGATCGCGCTGGGTACGTCCTCGGGGCGCACACTGTTGACGACGAGGGCCCCGGCCGAGGGTCCGACGAACGAGAACGTGGTGCCGAGAACCAGCGCGAGGAGATAGATCGCCCACAGCGACGGTGTGTCCGTCGCCAGCGTGAGGGCGGCGAGGGCGGCGGCGGTGACCGCGGCACCGGCGTAGCAGGTCACGACCACCGTGCGTCGTTCGAGGCGATCGGCGAGCACACCGGCGAAGGGTCCGATCACGAGCTGTGGACTGAAGAGGACGACGAAGAGCCACGTGATCGCGAGGGTGTCGCCTTCGCTGCGCGACTCGACCAGTCCCTGGAGGGTCACGTGGCTCATCCAGAAACCGATCTGTTGGATGAGGAAGCTCGCGAAGATCAGGCGGTAGGCACGGTGACGGAACGCGACGAAGCCCCGACCCCTCTCGGATCGGATGAAGCGGGCGGCGAGGCCGGTGGGTCCGGTACGGACCCGCTCAGCCGTGCGACTCAGTACTGACCCTTACGTCCCAACACGACGGGGATGGTACGGGCGACGATCACCAGATCGGTAATCAGACTCCAGTTGTCGACGTAGTAGAGGTCGAGCTGGGCATACATCGAGTCGTGATCGCCCTCGCTGCGTCCGTTGACCTGCCACATCCCGGTGATCCCGGGCTGGACCCTGAGCCGGTTGTGGAGCTCCTTGTCCCAGCTCTCGACCTAGCGGGGCAGTGCCGGTCGAGGGCCGACGAGGCTCATCTCGCCCTTGAGCACGTTGAAGAGCTGGGGCAACTCGTCGATCGACAGCTTGCGCAGCCACTTCCCGACCGGGGTGATCCGTGGGTCGTTCTCGATCTTGAACAGGGGCCCGGTCGTCTCGGAGAGGTGGGCAACCGAGTCGAACTGCTCCTCGGCGTCGGCGTTCATCGTGCGCAGCTTGTGCATCGCGAAGAGCTCGCCGTCGCGGCCGACCCGGGCCTGGGAGAAGATGGCGGGTCCGGGGCTGGTCAGCTTCACGGCGAGGCCGGCGACCAGCAGGATCGGTGCGCTGAGGATGAGCAGAACCGCGGCGACCACGGCGTCGAAGGCCCGCTTCGCGCGGGGCCTCCAGCCGGTGCGACGCACCGGCTCGACGTACATCATCGGAACGCGTCCGACCGGACGGATCGTGAGACGGTTGGCCGCGATGTCGCACAGCGTCGACGACAGCTCGACATGGATGCCGTGTTCGGTCAGCGACCGGATCAGCCGGTTGGAGCTGCCGACGTCGATCGCGGTCGCGGCAACGATCACGCTCGTGACTTCCATCTCGTGGACCTTGCGAACGACCTTGGCGGGGTTGCCGAGCAGCGCGAGCGGCGACTCGCCCGGTTCGCGTTCGACGAGGTCCTCGATGAAGCCGCGAAAGACGTAGCCGAGGCTCGTGTCGTTCTCGAGCATCTCGCGAACGAACTGGCCCTCGGCGTTTCGGCCGGCGATGACGACGGGTCGCAGCAGCGATCCGTTGCGTCGGGCCCGATCGAACAGCGCCCGGGCGACGAGGCGTTCGGCGACCATCGCCACGAGGATCAGCGTGCCGGTGATGACCACCCACTGGCGGCCGATCGCGACCTTCAACAAGATGCTGAGGCCGCCGGTGACGAGCACGCCGATCGCGACGCTGCGCACGACCCTGTTGATCTCGTCGATTCGTCGGCTCAGGTAGCGGGCGCGATAGAGAAGCTGCTGGGTGAAGACCATCGGCCACACCGGGAGCGAGGCGAGCACGAGGCCCATGTACTGGGCAGGGGACGTGGGATCGGGCGCGTTGACCCACTCGTTGATCCACGTGCCGGCGACGAGGGCGATCGTGACCATCAACAAGTCGGCGATGACGAGCGTGATCTTCGTCGCGCTGAGCGCGCTCTGGCGCAGCGGCGCGACGGGAAGCGATTCACTGTCGGGGTACAGCTGGACCGTTGCCGGCAGTTCGGTTTGGGCCCCCGGCGGGGTTTCGATCGAGGTCATTTCAGCTCACTCTCCGTGTCCGAGAGTAAACGTCGAGTGTCCGGTCGTCTGTAGGTCGTTCTTCCCAGGAGAGCTTCTCATTTCCTGCAACCGCCAATCTCTGAGGGGAATAGCACCACGCCGATCGCACTGTGTAAGCGCCACCCGTCGGCGCAGTGAGCTTGACACACTCGGTGAGCAGTTCACGCGCAGAATGTGTGGCAATTCCGTGTCAGTTTCGTGACTACTGAGAGCGATCAGTCGGTCGGAATCCAGACCAAAACGAGGTCCTCCACCGAGATATCGGCCTTTTCGAGCCCCACTTCATAGGAGACGATGTTCTGCGCGGCCTCCTCCCAGGCGTCCTGGCTGTCCTGGAGGGCGTCGGTGAGCGCGTCGGCGAGCTCCTCGAGCGCATCGGTCTTCTCGGCCAGGCGGTTCTTGGCGCTCTCCACCCGCTGGCTGGCGTTGGCGGAGATTCGTCGCGACGAGCTCGCCCGGCGCACACCGCTCAGAATGCTCCTCGTCGACTTCCGGCCCCCGAAAAGGCCGCCGATCACGTCGATGGCGCCGCTGAGGACCTCGTTGCGCTTGCGGTCCTTCGAGTCCGCTTCGAGCTCGCGCACCCGATCCTCGGCCTTGGCGATCGCGGCGCGGATCCGGTCCTCCTTCTTCGCCATCGACTTGCGGAGCTCGTCGGCTTCCTCATCGGCTCGATCATCGGCGGCTCGGGCACAACGGGTGGCGAACTCCTCCTCGGACTCGCCGACCCGGGAGTACAGCTTCAGCTCGTCGTTGCGGAGCAGGGACAGTTGCTGGCTTCGGTAGAGATGATCCTTGAGGACCCGTTGGGCGGTGGAGAAGAACGTCTTGGTGTGGATCTTCGCGTCGGGGAGCACGTAGATCGCGTTCGGGGGTGGGTCGGCCCGGAGGTCGCGGTCGTCGTAGTCGACCGCGACGAAGTCGTCCCCGTCGACATCGGCTCCGAGGGGGAAGACGACCGCCTCCCATTCGGCCTCGTGACGAAGATCGCCCTTCGTCTCGTCGAACAGGAGCCGGACCCGGGCGACGAGAGCCGATCGCAGCCGGCGACCCCCGGCCACGGCGCCGATCTGTCGACTCCAGGGCGCGGCGGGGTCGAGATGGGCGACCTCCACTCCGTCGGCGACCTCGGGGGCCACCGCCGACTCGTCGTCGGCCAACGCCGTGTCGTCGGGTCGTGTCGCGGCCGGGGTCGCGGCGGGGCTCTCGACGGTCGCCGGGTCCGGCGCGATGACCCGCCGGTCGGCCATCAGCGTGCCGATCTGGTCCCGGGTGAGCGGGCCGGGAAGGTACGACATCGCCCAGCGGGTGCCGAAGGTGACCGGCGCGCCCCCGCGGGTGGTGTGGAGGAGGAACTTTCGTTTGCCGAGCCCACCGATGATGTCGCCGATCGCATCGATGTCGGCGTCGCCGCCCGCGGCCCGCATCCCTTCGAGCAGGCGGGCCTTGTCCCGTTCGGTCTGGAGACGGCCGATCATCCAGGTCCCGGCGTTGCTGATCGCCTTGTAGTCGAGATCGACGGGGTTCTGGGTGGACAGGACCATTCCGACGCCGAAGGCCCGGGCCTGTTTGAGGATCGTGAGAATCGGTCGTTTCGCCGGTGGCGCCGCAGTCGGCGGAACGAAGCCGAAGACCTCGTCCATGTAGACGAGCGCCCGGAGATCGGGGCTTCCGGGTTGAGAACGCATCCAGGTGACGAGCTTGGAGAGGATCAGGGTCACCGCGAACTGACGCTCCTCGTCGGACAGGTGCGCGATCGAGACGATGGCGGCTCGCGGCCGGCCGTCCTCGCTCTCCAGCATCGAGGCGATGTCGAGCGGGGCGCCCTCGCCCCACGCCGCGAACGACGGCGACGCCAGCAGGCCGTTGAGCTTCATCGCGAGCGCGGTGCGATCCGACGGGGGGAAGAACGTGTCGAGCTCGATCACCCCCAACTTGCGCATCGGCGGGTTCTGGATGTGGCCGAGGAGCGTGGCGAGGTCGAGATCGGCGCCGGCGCGCCACGAGGCGTCGATCAAGTTGGCGAGCAGGACGTGTTCGCGGCCCGACAACGGATCCGACTTCACGTCGACGAGGGCGAGCAACCCCTGGACGAGACCGTCGATCTCCTCCCGCATCGACTCTTCGTCGGTGCCCGGTTCCGGCGCGGAGAGATCGCCGATCACGTTGAGCGGGACCCCGGCGGTGGACCCGGGCGTGTAGATCGTGAAGTCGGCCTTCTCCCGCAGGGCGGCGATGCGGTCCTTGCCGATGCCCGACCCGGCGAGACCGGTCTCCCACCGTTCGGCGGTCGACGCCGCGAGATCATCGGGCGTGACCCCCTCCCGTTGGGCTTCACCTTCGTTGATCCAGGGTCGAAAGTCGGCGGGCGCGAGATCGGGGAAGGTGAGCAGCAGATTGCCCATGTCGCCTTTGGGATCGATCACGAGGGTCGGAATCCCCTGCAGCAGGGCCTCCTCGAGAAGCACCATGCCGAGGCCGGTCTTGCCCGAGCCGGTCATGCCGACGATGACGCCGTGGGTGGTGAGGTCGGCCGCTTCGTAGATGATGTCGTCGCCGTCGACCGCGTCGCCGCTCGCGGGGTCGACGACGGGGCCGAGAAAGAGGTATCCGGCGTCCACATCGATCGTTGTCGTGTCCATGGGCCGAGATGCTATGCACATCGGCACGGGGTTTACTCGACGAACGGAGCGACGACTTGTGGGTACCGTGGCGGCAATGGCCGGTGGAACCGACACGATGGTGCACGCCCGCGCCCTGGTGAAGCGCTTCGACGGGTTCACCGCGGTCGACGGGATCGACTTCGACGTCCGGCCCGGTGAGGCGTTCGGGATCCTCGGCCCCAACGGGGCCGGCAAGACCTCGGCGATGCGCATGGTCGCGGCCACCTCGCCGGTCACCGCCGGTTCGCTTCGTGTCCTCGGACTCGACCCGGCCACCGACGGTCCGGCCATCCGGGCCCGTCTCGGCGTCGTGGCCCAAGACGACAACCTCGACACGGACCTCTCCGTCGCCGACAACTTGTTGGTCTACGGGCGCTACTTCGGGCTGTCCCGCTCGGTCATTCGGGGCCGCATCGACGAGCTGCTCGACTTCGCCCAGCTGTCCGACCGTCGCGACGACCGTGTCGATCCGTTGTCGGGCGGGATGAAACGCCGTCTCGTCATCGCGCGGGCGCTGCTCAACAAGCCGGAGCTGCTGTTGCTCGACGAGCCGACCACCGGCCTCGATCCCCAGGCCCGACACATGCTCTGGGAACGGTTGTGGTCGCTCAAACGCCAAGGTGTCACCCTCTTGATCACCACGCACTACATGGACGAGGCCGAGCAGCTCTGTGACCGTCTCGTCGTCATGGACGACGGCCGGATCGTCGATGAGGGCGGGCCCCGCGAGTTGATCGAACGTCACTGCACGCGCGAGGTCGTCGAGGCTCGCTACGCCACCCCCGATCACCAGGCGGCCGTCGTCGCCCAACTCTCCCGCCAGGCGGTCCACCACGAGGCACTCGCCGACCGGATCCTGCTCTACACCGACGATGCCGACACGGTCGGCGAGTGCCTCGAGGTCGGCGCCATCGCGCCCCAATCGACGATCGTTCGTCGGTCGACGCTCGAAGATGTCTTCTTGACGCTCACCGGCCGCACGCTCGAAGAGGTGTGAGATGTCATTCGAGTCGACCCTGCGGGCGACCGAGCGCGAGGCGTATCTGTGGTCGCGCCTGTGGTGGTCGGGGGTCTTCTCGGCGTTCATCGCCCCGGTTCTCGTGCTCACCGCCCTCGGCGTCGGTCTCGGGGGCCTCGTCGACTCCGGCACCGGGAATCTCGACGGCCTCGGGTACCTGGCGTTCGTGACGCCGGGCCTGCTGGTCGGCTCGGCGGTGCAGACGGCGGCGGGGAACTCGTTGTGGCCAGTCATGGCCGGCCATCGTTGGGTCGGTTTCCACTACGCCCAGGTCGCGTCTCCGCTGTCCGCCGCCGACGTGTACGGCGGGCAGGTGGTGTGGATCGGAGTCCGGGCCGTGCTCCAGGCGACGGTGTTCGTGATCGCCGGAGCCGTGCTGGGAGGGATCGGGTCCTGGTGGGCGATCGCCGCGGTCCCGGTCGCCGCGCTCAGCGCGGTCTCGTTCGCGGCCGGGCTCGCGGCGTTCGCCGCCACACAGGACTCCGATGCCGCGTTCGATGTCGTCCTACGAGTCGTGATCGTGCCGCTCTACCTCTTCTCGGGCACCGTCTTTCCCATCGAACAGCTGCCGGCCGCACTCCGCCTCGCCGTCTCGCTGTTCCCCATGTGGCACGGTGTCGAGCTCGCCCGCGGGGCCACCACCGGATCGATCCGGTTCGGTGCCGCGGCCGGTCATCTCGCGGTCCTCGCGGCCTACACCGGCGCCGGTTGGTGGTGGGGCACCCGTGCGTTCGCCCGCCGGCTGACCTCATGACCGGGGAACCGGTGCCATGACGGCGATCGTGACCGCGTTGTTTCGGCGTTCGCCGTGGCGGATCGTTGAACGCAACGCGCTCGTGAGCCGCCGGAGCTGGTACGTCTACCTGACCGGTGGCGCCGAGCCGTTTCTCTACCTCTTCTCCGTCGGCGTGGGTGTGGGGGCGCTGATCGACACGGTGGCCGGCCCCGACGGCACGGCCGTCTCGTACCGGTCGTTCGTCGCGCCGGGGATGATGGCCGCCGCGGCGATGAACGCGGTGATCCTCGACACGACCGTGACGTTCTTCGTGCGCTTCAAGTACATCCGGACCTACGACGCCATGCTCGCCACCCCGTTGTCGCCTCGTGACGTCGTTCGGGGTGAGTTGCTGTGGTCGCTGTCGCGCGTCGTCGTCTACTCGGGCGCCTTCTTCGTCACGATGCTCGCGATGGGTCTGCTCGAGTCGCCCTGGGCGGTTCTGATGCTGCCGGGCGCCGTGCTGATCGGATTCTCCTTCGGGGCGCTCGGGCTGGCCGGGAGCACCTGGATCCGTTCGTGGCTGGAGTTCGATCTGGTCTTCGTCGCCGCGATCCCGATGTTTCTCTTCTCGGCCACCTTCTTCCCGCTTCAGCGGTATCCGGAGTGGCTGCAGTGGGTCGTGCGGGCATCGCCGCTCTACCACGGCGCCGATCTCCTCCGCCGCATGGCACTGGGATCGATGGGATGGACGCAGCTCGGATCGGCGGCGTATCTCGCCGTCCTGGGTCTCGGCGGGTTGTGGGTTGCCCAGCGGCGCGTAACCCGCCTGGTCCAGCCCTGATCCGGCTCGCGTGGCGTGGTCGGCGCCGGCCGCGGCTAGCTCAACCGTTCGACGATCATGGCCATGCCCTGGCCCCCGCCCACGCACATGGATTCCATGCCGATCGTGCCACCGGAATCCTCGAGACCGTTCAACAGGGTCGTCATGATGCGGCTGCCGGTCATGCCGAAGGGATGCCCGAGGGCGATGGCGCCGCCGTTGGGGTTGAGCTTGTCGAAGTCGATGCCGAGCTCGTCGGCCGAACCGATCACCTGTACGGCGAAGGCCTCGTTGATCTCGACCTGATCGATGTCGTCGATCGACATGCCCGCTCGGCTCATCGCCTGGCGGCAGGCGTCGATCGGTCCGAGTCCCATGATCTCCGGGTTGAGCGCCGACACACCCGACGAGATGATGCGGGCGATCGGGTCGATGCCCATCGCCTTGGCCAACGTGTCGCTCATGACGACGACGGCGGAGGCCCCGTCGTTGAGCGGGCAGGCGTTGCCGGCGGTGACGGTGCCGTCGGGGCGGAACACCGGGTTCAGGGTGGAGACCTTCTCGATCGTCGTGCCGGCCCGGATGCCGTCGTCTTTCGACACGACGGTCCCGTCGGGAAGGGTGTAGGGCGTGATCTCGCGGTCGAAGAAGCCCCGGTCGCGTGCCGCTTCGGCCCGGTTCTGGGAGCTCACGCCCCACTCGTCTTGGCGGGCCCGGCTGATCCCGGTCGTCTGCACGACGTTCTCGGCGGTCTGGCCCATCGCGATGTAGATGTCGGGAACGCCGTCGAGTGGCGTCCACGGTTCCGCGCCCTCTGCGCTGCGGGCCGCGGTGCGCTCCTCGGCGGCGGCGAAGATCTCGTTGTGGGGTCCGGTGTCGGCCGCGCCGTAGGCGTAGCGGCTGACCGCCTCGACCCCGCCGGCCACGAAGCAGTCGCCCTCACCGGCCTTGATGGCGTGGGCGGCCATGCGGATCGTCTGCAGCGACGAGGAGCAGTAGCGGTTCACCGTCACGCCGGGGATCTCGAGCCCCTGCATGGCCGAGATGACTCGTGCGATGTTGTAGCCGCCTTCGCCACCGGGCTGCCCGATGCCCCAGATGACGTCCTCGACGTCCGCGGCCTCGACTCCGGCCTTGCCCATCACGTCGGCGAGGATGAACGCGGACATGTCGTCGGGGCGGGCGTCCACGAGCGACCCCTTGTTGGCCCGACCGATCGGGGTGCGGGCGGTGGCGACAATCACGGCTTCGGGCATATCGGCTCCTCGTTCAGTTTCGCCGCCACGCTAGACCGATTCGGCCGCGATGCCATCCGCCGCCGCGTCGGCCGGGGGCCCGGGTGGGTGCCCCGTCGTGTCCACCCGCGTCGTGTTGCCGCAAGGGTGTAACCCGTCACGACCGCGAGCGTCTGGTTGGGAACCAGGCCTGGATCGGCGCAGGTCATCGAGTGAAGGTGGTGTTCGTCTTGGGAGAGTTGAGAGCAGCGATCGAAGGGTGCGAGGTGATTCTTCGCTATGACGAATCCACCGAGTTCGGTCCGGCGTTGCGCGAGGCGCTCGCCGAACTTGCCGAGGCGATGCAGGAGCAGCTGTTGGGCGACGCCGAGGTCCAGGGGTTCGGCCTGACCGTGGGCGACATCGGGCTGCGAGGATCCGGGCCCGGAGTGAACCGCGTGGGAGACAGCTGCTGGGGCTACACCTACGGCGGTCATTGCACGTGGCACAGCGGCAGCAACGACCCCACGTCGTGCACCATTCACACGATGGAGGCGAAATGAGCGCACCTCGAGTCGAGCTCAACACCAGCGAGGGGTTCGAGCCCTCGGAGCGGTTGCGGGCGGCGTTGGAGGCGGTCATCGCCGCCTACGACGAGCAGCTGTCCGCGCCGGAGAGCACCGATGAGGTGGTCGGGTTCGGTGCCGGCCTCCAGATCGGTGTCCTCGGCCGCAACCCCGACACGACCGGAAAGGGCTGGCGGGACGGATGTTGGGGGTTCAGCTTCGAGGACGGGACCTGCGGCTGGTTTCAGATGGGAGACACGTCCTGTGTCGGCTATTCCGAGTGGTAGGAGAGCTCGGCGCTGCGACGACCGGGCTGTTCGGACGAGGCGGTCGGGGCGATGAACCTGAAGCTGTCGCGCTACAACGTCTGGGCCGACGTCGGCGAACGCAGTGGCGTCTTCAACGGCATGACGGGAGCCCTGACCGTGATGGCCCGCGAGGAGCGCCACGCCGTGGAGGAGTTCGTCGCGGGGCACGGCTCGGGCGAGAGCATCGCGGCCCGTCTGGAGGAGCTCGTCCGCAAGCGGGTGATCATCAACGAGAACCACGACGAGCTCGCCGAGCTGCGCCAACGGTACGACGCGACGCGCTGGCGCAGCGACGCGTTGGCGTACACGGTGGTCACCAGTCTCGGGTGCAACTTCGACTGTCCGTACTGCTTCGAGTCGAAGCATCCGTCGCTTCTCAAGCCAGAGGTGGCCGATGCGCTCGTTGGTGTCCTTCGAGACTCGCTGCCGAACATCAACCGGTTGGCCGTCACCTGGATGGGTGGGGAGCCGCTGCTCGGCAGCGACCAACTGTTCGACCTCTCCGAACGTCTCATCTCGATCTGTGACGCCAACGACAAGGAGTACTCGGCCTCCATCATCACCAACGGGTGGTACCTGACCGCGGAGATGGCTCGCGCCCTCGATGCCCGGCGGGTCCGGTCGGCGCAGGTGACCATCGACGGGCCACCCGACATCGACGATGTCAACCGGCCGCATCGAGGTGGCGGGCCCACGTTCACCCGAATCGTGGAGAACATCGCGCAGGCCGCCGATCACATCGAGGTGCAGGTTCGGATCAATGTCGACACCAACAACGCGCACCGCGCGGAAGAGCTGCTGGTGCTCCTGGCCGACGCAGGGCTCGCGGGTCGGGTCCGTGTGGGTCTCGGCAAGATCACCGACGCGGTCAGCAACGCGGCCGCGCCCCTGGCGAGCTACACGAAGTCGTGCCTCACCGGTCCCGAGTTCGGCTCCTTCGAGCTGGCGTTCAACGCCATCGCGGAGGCGTACGGGTTCGGATTCCCCGGCGCGCCCCAACCCGTGGGAACCCCGTGCACGGCCGTGAGGGCGGGGGAGCTCGTGGTCGGCTCGGACGGCGAGATGTGGAAGTGTTGGGACGACATCGGTGATCCGACCCAGGCAATCGGGACGATCTCCGACTATCGCACCACCAACTCGCAACTGCAGAAGTGGCTGGAGTACCACCCCGCCGACGATCCCCATTGCTCGACTTGCATCGCGATGCCCGTGTGCATGGGGGGCTGCGCCCACCACGACTTCCACACCGACGACCGCGACGCGCGCTGCGGGTCGTTCCGGCACAACCACGTGGACCGCGTGACCGGGCTCCTGCGCCGATCGGCCGGCCTGGACGCGGGACCACTGCCCGATCTGGCGCGGTTCGATCCGCTCCCCGGTCGGCTCATCTCGGCGACGCCGGTCACGCTGTCGCTGCGACCAGTGAGGGTGTGATCGGCGGGCCACCGCTTCGTGCCTGACGATGCGTCAGGGATAGAGTCCGGATCCATGAGCACCATCGACGTCGACAAGCCGTGGCAACTGCTGATCAACGGTGAATGGGTGGAGCCCGGGGCCGGGACCTACGACATCATCGACCCGCACACGACGAACGTGGTCGGCCATGCCCCCGAAGCGACGGTCCAGCAGGCCGACGACGCAGCCGCGGCGGCCGCGGCGGCCTTCGCCGGCTGGAAGGCGCGCTCCCGGGAGGAGCGCTGTGAGTACATCGGCCGGCTCGGCGACGAGATCGAGCGGCGATCCCCGGACTGGGTCGCGACGGTGCAGGCCGAGACGGGCGCCACGATCGGGACCACCGAGACGCTCCAGGTCGGCGGGCCCGCCGTCGACCGGTTTCGCTACTACTCGACGCCGATCGATCTCGATGAGAACCTGCGTCCGATCCCGACCGCGAAGGGGCCGCTCGGCCCGGCCGGGCTGATGAGCGCCCACGTGAAGCGTCAACCGGTCGGAGTGGTGGCGGCCATCACGCCGTACAACTTCCCGATCACCAACGTCGCGGGGAAGATCGCCCCCGCGCTGGCCGCCGGCTGCACCACCATCGTCAAGCCGGCCCCGCAGGATCCCCTCGGGATCCTCCTCGTCGGCGAGGCCGTCGAGGCGGCCGGATTCCCGCCCGGCGTCGTCAACATCCTCAACGGTTCGGGTCCGGAGGTGCCGAGCGCCCTGGTCGACTCGAAAGACGTCGACATGATCTCGTTCACCGGTTCGTCGCCGGTCGGGGCCAAGATCATGGAGAACGGCGCCAAGACGATGAAGCGCCTGCTGATGGAGCTCGGGGGCAAGGGTGCCGCCATCGTGACCGACGACGCCGACATCGGCAGCGCCGCCCAGGCGATCGCGACGGTGTGGGGCTTTCACGCCGGACAGATCTGCACCGCCCCGACCCGTGTCATCGCCCATCGCGACGTCTACGACCAGCTCGTGGAGACGCTCAAGACCTTCTCGGGATTCATGAAGGTCGGTGATCCAACCGCACGCGACACCATCGTCGGTCCGGTCATCACCGAGATGCACCGCGACCGGGTGGAGGCGTTCATCCGGTCCGGCACCGACGCCGGCGCCACGATGGTCTGTGGCGGCGATCGGCCGGATCTGCCCGGCTGGTTCGTCGCGCCGACGCTGCTGGCGGACTGCACCCCCGACATGCACGTGGTTCGAGAGGAGGCGTTCGGCCCGGTGATCGTCGTCATGCCCTTCGACGATGACGATCAGGCTGTCGCGATGGCCAACGACTCCGACTACGGCCTCTACAGCTATGTCTTCTCCGGTGACACCAAGCGGGCGTTTCATCTCGCCCAGCGCCTCGAGACCGGCTGTGTCGGCCTCAACGTCATCCAGCCCCACATGGAGGCACCGTTCGGCGGGTTCAAGATGTCCGGGGTCGGACGCGATCGGGGCAAGTGGGGGATCGAGGCCTACAGCGAACTGCAATCCATCAGCTGGATAGGCTGATGATGCCGCCGCTCGACGGGCTGCACGTCATCGAAGGCTCGGCGTTCGTCGCCGCACCTTCGGGAGGGATGACCCTCGCCCAGCTCGGGGCCGACGTGGTCCGTTTCGACCAGATCGGCGGCGGTCTCGATGCGCGCCGGTGGCCCCTCACCGATC
Source organism: Actinomycetes bacterium (assembly GCA_024276495.1). GTDB lineage: Bacteria > Actinomycetota > Acidimicrobiia > Acidimicrobiales > Aldehydirespiratoraceae > JAJRXC01. The sequence continues at coordinate 39,920 of JAJRXC010000069.1, read as the reverse complement.
GGGGGGAATCGCTGTACTGGGCGGGCCTGAACAAGGGGAAGAAGTCGATCATGGTCGACCTGCGGTCCCCGAAGGCCCGAGAGCTCCTCGCCGAGCTGGTGCGGGCCGCGGGAACGTTCCTGACGAACTTCCCGGCCCGGGGTTGGATGGCGTACGAGGCGCTCGCCGAGACGCGACCCGATCTCGTCATGCTGGCGATCACCGGCAACCGCGATGGCTCGACGGCCGTGGACTACACCGTGAACTGCGCGCTCGGCTACCCCCTGGCGACCGGTCCGGCCGATCGTGACGACCCGGTCAACCACGTCCTGCCCGCGTGGGATCTCGTCTGTGGTCAAACCGCGGCCCTCGGGATCCTCGCCGCCGATCGGCATCGGCTGCGGACCGGTGAGGGGTCGTCGATGAGCGTCGCCCTCTCCGATGTGGCGTTGGTGGCGGTCGCGGCACTCGGACACATCAGCGAAGCCCAGGTCAACGGGACCGAACGTGGCCGGTTCGGCAACGACCTCTACGGCGCGTACGGCGCGGAGTTCTCCACGGCCGACGGCGAACGGATCTACGCGGTCGGGATCAGCCCGAAGCAGTGGTCGAGCCTGTTGGAGGCCACCGACGCGGTCGACGCGGTCGCGGCGATCGCGGCTGCGGGCGGATACGACTTTCGCGACGAAGGCGACCGGTTCCGGGCCCGGGCCGAGATCTCCGCGGTCGTCGCGCCCTGGATCGCGGCCCGTCCACTGGCCGAGATCGCCTCCCGGTTCGATGAGCTCGGTGTGTGTTGGGGCCGCTACCAGACCTTTCGGCAACTCGTGGCCGAGGACGATCGGTGTTCGAGCGACAGTGAGCTTTTCCGTGAGCTCGAGCAGCCGGGCATCGGCACCTATCTCACCCCGGGCTCCGCGGTCGCGTTCGATGGTCTCCTTCCCGTCGAACCGACTCCGGCGCCCCGTCTCGGCCAGCACACCGACGAGATCCTGGCCGAACGTCTCGGGCTGAGCAGCGCCGAGATCGGCGCCCTTCACGACGAGGGTGTCGTGGCGTCGTAGTCGTCTGTTCGGTTCGCTCAGTTCCAGGTGGGGACGGCGTCGATGAACTCGAGGGCTGCGTCGATGAACGAGAACTGTTTCGGCAGCCCGAAGTGGTCGACGCCGGGGAGCACCGTGACGGTGGCGTTCGGGAGCAGGTCGGCGAGCGGTTCGGGCGGCCCCGCGAAGTCGTCGCTGCCGATCACGAGCAGGCACGGCGCGGTCACCTTCGCGAGGTCTTCGGCGGAGAACGGCGGCCGTGCCCGGCTGATGCAGGCCCGCAGCGCCGCGGTGTCGTTGCCCGGGGCGGTGATGAGCGACTCGAAGCGGGCGGCGACGTGTTCGGCCATGGCGGCTTCGTCGGCGTCCACGAGGTTTCGACCGACGGCGGCCAACACCAGCCGGTTCACCCGTTCGGGATGGTCCATCGCGATCTGCAGCGCGGTGCGGGCCCCCAGCGAGTAGCCGATGACGTCGGCCGGCGACTCGGGAAACTGGGCCACGACCGGCGACGCGAGGTCGTCGTAGGCCACCGGATCGGTGGGCTTGTCGGCACCACCATGACCGAGGAGGTCGATGCCGACGGCCCGCCGGCGGGCGTCCTTCAGTAGATCGAACCAGCCCGGTTCACGCCATGTCCGCTCGGTGGAGGTCGCGAAACCGTGGATCAAAACGACGGGTGGCCCCATGAAGGGGCCACCCTAGATGAACTCCGACCTGATCGACTCAGCCGTCGGCGTGGTCCTCGTCGAGCTCGCCCAACTCGTCGAGGTCGAACTCACCGAACGCGTCCTCGGGGAGGAGCTGCTCACACGCGGCCTGGGCTTCGTCGAAGGCGGCCCACTGGGCGTCGAGGGCGGCCTCGTCGAGCACGGTCACGCCGCCGTCGCTGGTCACCGTCACTCCGTCGGCGGTGCCGGTGATGGTGACGGATCCTTCGACATCGCCGAACTCCACCATCCGGAACCCGTCGGGGGTATCGATCTGGACGAGGGTTCCGGCGCCGAAGGCGCCGTCGAAGACCCCGGCATCATTCAGGCACTCGTCGAAGGCTTCCCACATGGCCATCTCCGCCAACGCCTCCTCGGGGAGCAGCTCGCGGCAGGCGTCGTCGGCTGTCTGCCAGGCCGCGTCGTAGGCGTCGAAGTCGGCTTCGGTGGGGGCCCCGAGGTCCATCCATGTCTCGTCGAGGTCGCCCATCCGGTCGTCGACACACTCCTCGTACGGACGCCAGGCGTCTTCTTCGAAGGGATGCCACGGGTTCGCGTCGTCGGTGAGCTCGTCGGTCGGTGCGCCGTCCTCGCCGATCGGCGGTGGTGTGGTGTCGACGGGGACGGTGGTCTGTGGCTCGCCCGCAGTGTCGTCGGCGTTGGCGATCGCGCCGACGCCGACGATCGTGGCGGCCAGCGCCGACATGCCGACGAGGGCGCCGACGAGGGCGCTTCGCTTCGAGTGGCGGGGCGGGTTCGGGATCGGTCCTTCGGTCGAGTCCATCGGATTGCTCCATTCGGGTGGTGGGGGATCGGACGGTTGGCATCGTCGCGTACCGATGCTGAGATCAACCTGAGATTCCCCGAGAAGACTCTCAGCCCAAGCCGGCGATGGACTGGCACACTCGTGTCGTGCGCATTCTCGTGGTCGATGACGAAGAGCGGCTGGCGAAGTCGATCGCCCGGGGCCTCGAGGCCGACGGGTTCGATGTCGATGTCGTTCACGACGGAACCGATGGCCTGTGGCGGGCCCGGGAGGGCACTTACAGCGCCATCGTGCTCGACATCATGTTGCCCGGAATGAACGGCTACGAGGTCTGCCGTACGCTGCGCCACGAGGACATCTGGACGCCGATCCTGCTCCTGACCGCGAAGGGCGGTGAGTACGACGAGGCCGAGGGCTTCGAGTTCGGAGCCGACGACTATCTTCGCAAGCCGTTCTCACACATGGTGCTCACCGCCCGGCTGCGGTCGTTGATTCGCAGGGGCACCGCCACGCCGGCGCTCACGATCGTGGCCGGTGGATTGTCGCTCGACCCGGCGACCCGACGCTGTCGCCGCGGCGACGTGCAGATCGACCTCACCCCGAGGGAGTTCTCCGTGCTTGAGGTGTTGTTGCGGCGTTTCCCCGACGCGGTCGCGAAGCAGGAGCTGATCGACGAGGTCTGGGGCCTCGACTTCGAGGGAGATCCGAACATCGTCGAGGTCTATGTCGGCTATCTGCGCCGCAAGGTCGACAAGCCGTTCGGGGTCGGCTCCATCTCGACGGTTCGGGGATACGGCTACCAGGTGGTCGAGCCGTGAGCTGGCGTTCGGTGCGGGTTCGGCTCACGGTTCTCGTCGTCGGCGTGGCCGCCGGGGCGATGGTCCTCGCGGCGACCCTCGGCGTCAACCGGATCCAACGCAGCCTGATCGATGACGTGTTGCAGGAGACCGCCGAACAGTCGATCTTCCTCGGCGGGATCTTCCCGGAGAGCGGGTTTGACGGGGGAGCGTTCGGGGGCGTGGCGGACGGCCCGTTGCTCGAGGAGGACCTGCGCTTTCTAACCGGCGACCTCGACAACCTGACGGCCGACTTGGATCGAATCGGAGTGCTCGACGGGCTTCTGGGAGAAGCCGGTCGGACTCGCCAGGACGGCCTCCCGATGCTGACGGCGTTCGGCTTGGTCGCGATTGCCGGCATCGATGGCGCGCCGACTGTTTTCGTGCAGGAGGATCCCCGGTTCTTCGGTTCTCCGCTGGCCTATCAGCTCAACCTCGACGAGCTGGTGTTCTCCGGCATCGACATCGACATGGCCGAGGCGTTCGAACCGGCCGACGAGACGGACTTGTTCGACGAGACGCTCTACGAGCAGGTGCTCGACCAGGCGCTCGCGGAGCAGGCGGCCTCGATGGAGGTCGCGTTCGGAGTGGAGGAGTTCGAGTCGATCGACTTCGTGATCGCCGCGGACGTCGCCGACGTGATCCGGTCCGTGGACCGGATCACGTCGGTTCTCTGGGTGGGCATGCCGTTGCTGCTGGCGGTCGCGGCGGTCGCCACGTGGATACTCACCGGGCGCTCGTTGTCGCCGGTCCGGCGGATGTCGCGTCAGGTGGAGGCGATCTCGGGGGGAACTCTTCACGAGCGGGTTCCGGTGCCGTCGACCGGCGACGAGATCGAGGAGCTCGGAACGACGATGAATCGCATGCTCGACCGACTCGAGGCCGACGACCAGCGTCTGCGCCAGTTCGTCTCCGACGCGTCCCACGAGCTCCGCTCACCCGTCGCGGTGCTGCGCAGCGAGGCCGAGGTTGCGCTGCGGGCCCCCGAGGCCACCGAGGTCGTGGAGTTGGCCGAAGGAGTGCTCGGCGAGAGCATCCGGCTCGAGCGGATCGTCGCCGACCTGTTGGTCCTCGCCCGGGGTGACGAAGCCCGGAGCCCGGGCAACCTCTCGGCCATCGACCTCGATGACATCGTGTTGACGGAGGCGGCCCGCCGGCGCCGCGTGGAGATCGACACGCGGTCGGTGTCGGCCGGTCGGGTTCGTGGCACCCGTGAGGGTGGCACCCGCATCGTCGCCCACCTGCTCGACAACGCGGCCCGCCACGCCCACTCGCGGGTGAGCGTCGGCCTCCGGTGCGACGCGTCGACGGTGACGCTGTGGGTCGACGACGACGGGCCCGGGATCCCCGTCGAGGACCGGTCGCGGGTGTTCGAACGTTTCACCCGGCTCGAGTCGGCGCGCCGTCGTGACACCGGCGGTGCCGGGTTGGGTCTCGCCGTCGTGGCCGCGACGGCGTCGTCGATGGGGGGATCGGTGCGCATCGAGGACAGTCCGCTCGGTGGCGCCCGCTTCATCGTGCGGTTGCCCGAGGCGGCCTGAGGGGTCGGTTCGGCCGACTTGGCACCACCCCGAGCTGATGGACCGTCAGAAACAATTCTGTCCCACAGTCCGACGCAGCGTGGCCGATCGTTTTTTCCGATGGGACCTAGCGCGAAGAATTATCACCGTTCACGGGACAATCTCCCGCCGATTTCCTAGGTTGCACGTGTTGCCGAACGGGGCACCGCCTCCACGCCGAAGGTGTGGGGAGGGCTCCAGTGAAAGCGGGAGGCCAGCGTGCTCGAGATCATTGAACCGTCGGAGACACCGGCAGGGCCGGTCGGCCCGACGGAGTGGATGGACGTGGCGGCCTGTGTCGGCCACAGCGACCTCTTCTTCGCCCCGTTCGCCGAGCGTCCCGAGGCCCGGGTGCGTCGCGAAGCCGCCGCCCGGATGATCTGCAGCAACTGTGTCGGCCTGAGCTCCTGTCAGGAGTACGCCCGTTCCAATCGCGAGCTCGGATTCTGGGGCGGCGAGAGCGAGTCCGAACGAGCCGAAGCGGGCTTTCCTCCCACCACCCCGATCATCGGCCGCAAACGGGTCGCCGAGCAGCGCGCCCGCGACGCCATGGCCAACGCATCCTGAACCACCACCGGTCGGCGGCGATGATCGACGTCCCCGCGGGGACGTTTCTGATGGGAACCGACGACCGGCGCTTTCCCGCCGACGGCGAGGGCCCGGTCCGACCGGTCACGACCGGCGCCTACTCGATCGCCGCCACCCCGGTGACCAACGACGAGTTCGCCGCGTTCATCGACGCAACGGGAACGGTCACCCTCGCCGAACGAGAAGGCTGGTCGTTCGTCTTCGGCGGCCTTCTCCCCGATGAGTTCCCGCCGACCCGCGGGGTCGTCGGCGCCGAGTGGTGGCGGGTCGTCGAGGGCGCCGACTGGCGTCATCCGGCCGGCCCGCAAAGCGACGTGACCGAGATCGGCGATCACCCGGTCGTCCACGTGAACTGGACCGAGGCCGGCGCCTACGCCGCGTGGGCCGGGGGCCGATTGCCGACCGAGGCCGAATGGGAACGGGCCGCCCGCGGCGGTCTGGAACAGGCCACCTATCCCTGGGGGGACGAGCTCACCCCCGACGGCGAGCACCGCGGCAACATCTGGCAGGGCGTCTTCCCGACCGAGAACACGCTCGACGACGGCTATCTCGGCACCTCGCCGGTCGACGCCTTCCCGCCCAACGCATGGGGGCTCCACGATGTCGCCGGCAACGTCTGGGAGTGGACCGCCGACCACTTCGAGGGTCGCGACGGGCATCGGGTGATGCGGGGCGGTTCCTACCTCTGCCACGAGTCGTACTGCAATCGTTATCGGGTCGGCGCGCGATCCTCGAACACGTTCGACACCTCCACCGGCAACATCGGGTTTCGCGTCGCCGGCTCCTAGCGTCGGCCCGCGAGCCGGAGCGCGCCCGGCACCGCTTCGAGGGTGATCGAATCGTCGACGGGCCGATCCACGATCCGTTCGCCGTCGCCCCACAGCTCGATCGCGGCGCCGGCGATCCGCACCGTGCGGCCCCGATACCCGTGAACCTTCGGATGGTCCATGTGGCGGCCCGCGAAGACGAGCCGGAAGAAGCGGAGCAGCTCGAGCCGGCCGACATCGGCGACCACGGTGACATCGAGAAGCCCGTCCGTCGGATCGGCGTCGGGGCAGATCTTCATCCCGCCGCCGAAGAAGGCGGTGTTGGCCACCGCGAGCAGCGCGGTCGAGGAGACCGAGACGTCGCCATCGACGTCGATCGTCAACTCGCGTCGGGTCAGACCGGGCAGCTCGAGGATCGTGGCAACCGTGTAACGCGACGGGCCGCGAGGGAACCGGAGCCGGTTGGCCCGACCGTTCACATCACCCGAGAACCCGATCGTCGCGACCGACGCGACCCACCGGCTGGTGGTGCCGCCGGTCTCGACGCGGATGGCGTCGTGGTCGCCGGCCTCCCCGAGTGCGGCACGGGCCGCGGCCGCGGGCTCCGTCGGGATGCTCGGGATCGCACGGGCGAAGTCGTTGCCGGTCCCGACGGGCACGACGCCGAGAACGGTCGGGGTGCCGGTGACGGCCTGGAGGCCGAGGTGAACGAGCCCGTCACCGCCGACCACGATCAGCCGTTCCGCCCCGGCGCCGACGGCCTCGGCCGCCGCGGCGGCGGACGCGGCCGCATCGGGGCCGGTGATGTCGACGATCGAGGCACCCTCGCTCGTGAGGACCCGCTCGACGATCGTGTGGGCCCCGTCGGCCCGACCGCGGCCCGCATCGGGACCGACCAGAAGATGAACGGTGCTGCTCACAGGCCGAGATACCGCCCGCCGTCGACGGCGAGCGTCTGACCGGTCATGTGCCGGGAGAGAGCGGATGCGAGGAACACGGCGACCGGGCCGATGTCATCGGTCGGGTCGCCGATCCGGCCCAGGGGCGTGCGGCCCGAGAGCCGAGCCTCCAGGGTCGGGTTGGCGTCGGTGGCGGTGCGCATCGCGGGCGTCCACGCCACGGGCGCGATCGCGTTCACCCGCACCCCGTGCGGCCCCCACTCGCGGGCGAGGCTCTTGAGCAGCCCCCGTTGCGCCCCCTTCACGGTCGCGTAGAGCGGAAGGTTTCCGGAGCCTTCGATGCCGGCGGGCGATGTGAGCAGGATCAGCGAGCCGTGGTCGGCGCGAAGGGGCGCGAAGGCGGCCTGGGCGCAGTGGAACGCGGCCGTCGTCGACGTCGCGATCTGCGCGGCGATCGTGTCGTCGTCGACGTCCTGGATGGGTCGGGGCGGTCCGGGCGGTGACACGGCGTTGTGAACCATGACGTCGAGTCGCCCGAACCGGTCGAGGGCCGCGTCGACCGCAGCGTCGACATCGGCGCGAATCGTGACATCGCAACGGACGAACCCGGCCCGACCGCCGGCCGCCCGGATCGACGCCGCGGCCGGTTCGCCGTTGTCGGGTCGGCGCGCGGCGATGATCACCGCCGCGCCCGCCGCCGCCATGGCCTCGGCGATGCCCAGGCCGACCCCCTGACCGGCGCCGGTGATGATCGCGACCCGACCGGTGAGCAGCCCGGCGACCGGTGGGGACGGAGGTGGTCGCGGTGCCTCGTTCATCCCGGCATCCAGAGTCCGCCGTCGACCACCAGCGAGGCACCGGTGAGCACGGCGAGGTCGTCGTGGGCCAGGGCGGCGATCACCCGAGCCACCTCGGTCTCGAGATCGGGGACGCGACCCAGCGGCGGATCGTGCAGCGAGTTCGCCTCGGCCATTCCGGCCGCGTCGACCGGCGCGAGGAACGCGGAGGGGTCGAGCGTGAGCGCGTGGGCCCGGATGCCGTCGGTGCCCCACGTCTTCGCCAGCGACTTGGCCAGCACCCGGATGCCCTCCGCCGCGGTCGCGAACGCCGCGAACCCGGCACCCCCCGCGGACGCCATCAGCGGCACGAGAAAGACGATCGTGCCACCCGCGGCGGCGAGGGGTCGATGAACACAGCGGGCGAGCCGGATCGCCGCTTCGAGCGGTTCGTCGGCCGCGGCCCGCCATTGGTCGCCGTCCAGGTCGACCAGATCGGCCCGACGCCGAGCGACGGCGGGATAGCGGGCATGGACGACGAGGTCGACCGCGCCCAGGCCGGAGCATTGAACGGCCAGCGTGTCGTCGGTCCACACGATCGTGTCGTCGTCGATGCGATGGACATCCCAGCCCGCGACACCGAGCCCCACGGCGACGGAGGTGGCAGGCTCGCCGGCGCCGACGATCAGGACAGCTCGTCGAGCCATGCCGGCCAGTGTTCCCGCAGCGCGGTCGTCAACGAGCGACCCACCGCCCCGGAGAACGCGTTGAGCTGTTCGGGCCGATCGAGAGCGAGGACGGCGACGCGACCGTCGAGCTCGACTCGGAGGTCGTCGTAGCCGTCGGCATCGTCGTCGGGCACCACGCTCACGGCCGATACCCGTTCGGATGGGCGGCGGATCCCTGGAGGTTCATCACCGTCACCGCTTCGCGTTCGAGCAGGTCGATGCTCGATTCGAGGGCGCCGGTGTGGTCCGGGCCGCAGTCGCACAGCCACAACACTGCCTCGCACATCGCTTCCATCGACTCGATCTGGTCGGCGGAGAGCTGGTGGCCGACCAACTGGTCGGCGCCTTCGGACAGCACCGCGGCCCGCGGCTCGACCGTGTTGACCCGGACCCCGGTGCCGTGCAACTCCGACGCCATCGCCGTCGTGATCCGGTTCAGCATGGCCTTGGTCGCGCCGTAGTAGCCATAGACGCCGCGGACGCCGCCGAGGTCGAACGGCGGCCCGTCCGGATGGTGCGACGAAGCGCTCGACAGGTTCACGATCCAACCTTCGCCCCGGGCGGTCATGTCCGCAAGCACCGCCTGGGCCAGGTCGACCGGACAGTGGACGTTGAGCTCGACCATGAGCCGGCGGCGTTTGCGGGGGTACCCGTCGATGCGGTCGTAGATGGCGGCAGCCGCGTTGTTGACGAGGATGTCGATCGGTCCGCCGAGCGCCTCGACCGCCTCGGGAACGACCCGGTCCCGTTCGTCGTCCCGGGTGAGGTCGGCCACGATCACCGCCACGTCGACGCCGAGGCTCCGGCACCGTTCGGCGGTCTCGCGCAGCGAGCCGGCGAGCACGGCGTGATGATCGAGGGTGCGGGCCACGAGCGCGACGGCGGCACCCTCGCTCGCCAGTCGTTCGGCGATTCCGGCCCCGATGCCTCGGCTGGCCCCGGTGACGAGGGCGCGGCGGCCGGCGAGTCGGGCGGTCACGATCGGGTCAGCTTCGTCGTGATCCAGATCCCGGCGCTGCCGATCGCGGTGGCGGCGGCGACGAGGGCCCAGGCATCGGCGGTCGGCAGGTCGAGCTCGAAGTACGTCCGCGGTGTCGTCCAGGTCATCGTCAATACATAGCCCGCGGCCATCGTGGTGGCGAGCCCGACCTTCCACGGTTGCCACGGCCGGCTGATCAACAAGAGGATGAACAGCCCGAGCAGAAGGAGCGTCGCCGTCGCGGCGGTCCGGGCTTCGGGGAGCGAGATGTCGTCCATCCGTCGCACGATCTCGTAGAGGACGAACGTGACCGCGCCGGCGACCGCGCCGGCGGGGATCGAGAACCGCAGCACCCGGCGGAGAAAGCCGGGCCGGACCAGCGCCTCGTTGGGGGCGAGAGCCAGGAAGAACCCCGGCACCCCGATCGAGAACGTGCCGATCAGGGTCAGCTGGCGGGGGAGGAAGGGGAACGGGGACCCGGCGATCCCGACGAGGGCGGTGAGGAGCACCGCATACGCGGCCTTGGTGATGAACAGGTTGGCGACCCGTTCGATGTTGTTGATGACACGGCGGCCTTCGGCCAGGACCCGGGGCAGGGTGGCGAACCGGTTGTCGAGCAGCACGAGTTGGGCGACGGCACGCGTCGACGACGATCCCGATCCCATCGCGATCCCCATGTCGGCGTCCTTCAACGCGAGGACGTCGTTGACCCCGTCGCCGGTCATGGCGACGGTTCGCCCCCGTGACTGCAAGGCGTGGACCATCGATCGTTTCTGATGCGGTGTGACCCGTCCGAACACGGTCGTGCGTTCGAGGGCGTCGGCCAGCCCTTCTTGATCCTTGGGCAGCGTGCGGGCATCGACATAGTCGTCGGCGGCCTCGATCCCGGCCCGCCGGGCCACCGCGGCGACGGTGGCCGGATTGTCGCCGGAGATCACCTTCAGGTCGACGCCCTGCTCACGAAAGAACGCGAAGATCTCGGGTGCGTCGGGCCGGATGGTGTCCTCGAGATGGATCAGGGCCACCGGATCGCGTCGAGACGGAAGGGTTTCCCCCGGCCACGGCCCGTCGGCCCGGGTGACGAGCAACACCCGGGTTCCGGCTGCCGCGGCCGCGTCGGCCCGGGCTCGTTCCTCGTCATCGTCGTCGTCGAAGAGGATGTCGGGTGCGCCGAGGTAGTAGATGCCGCGGCCGGGAAACTCCGCCGCCGCCCATTTCCGGGCCGACGAGAACGGAAGGCTCTCGCCGATCTCCCAGCCGGGCGACTCGTGGGTCCGCACGATCGCGTCGAGCGTCGCGTTGGGGGCGGGATCGGCCGCGCCGAGGGCGCCGAGAACAGCGGCCGCCTCTTCGCGAGTGGTGGTGCCGAGCGGCTCGACCGCGCCGAGCGAGATCTCGCCGGTGGTGATCGTGCCGGTCTTGTCGAGGCACAACGTGTCGACTCGGGCCAACAACTCGACCGATGCCAGTTCCTTGGCCAACGCCTTGCGCCGGGCCAGCGCGATGACCCCGGTGATGAAGCTCAGGCTGGTGAGCAGGACGAGACCGTCGGGCACCATCGCGACCGCGGCGGCCACGGTTGCCTGCAACGCCTCCTGCCACCGATCCTCGGTGTTGAGCTGACGGAGCAGGAGGAGCACCGCGGCCGGCGGGATGATGATCTGGAGCCAGCGCAAGATGTGGTTGACGCCCCGGCGCAGCTCGCTGCCCGCGAGCTCGAATCGGCGGGCCTCTTCGGAGAGCTTGGCCGCGTAGGAGTCGGCACCGACGTTGGTGGCGTGGTACGAACCCGAGCCGGCGGAGACGAACGACCCGGACAGCACCTCGTCGCCGGCCGCCTTCTCGACCGCGTCGGCCTCGCCGGTCAACAGTGATTCGTCGACCTCGAGGCCGTAGTGCCCGGCGATGATGCCGTCGACGACGATCTGGTCGCCGGGCTCGATCTCGAGCAGGTCGTCGGTGACCACGCCGCTGACGCCGATCTCGGTGACCTCCCCGTCGCGACGGACCCGGGCCCGTGGTGCCGACAACACCGCCAGCGCGTTGAGGGTGCGGCGGGCCTGGAGCTCCTGGAGGATCCCGATGACGCTGTTGGAGACGACGACGCCGGCGAACAGCGCATCGGCGGGATAACCGGCGATCAGGATCAGGACGAACAGCGACCCGATGATGGCGTTGACCGGAGTGATGACATTGGCCCGGATGATCTGCGAGAGGGTGCGCACGGGCGCGTCGGGAACATCGTTGACCCGCCCGTCGGCGACCCGTTCGTCGACCTCGGCGGTGGTGAGGCCGGTGGGGCGGTGGCTCACTCGCTCAGTCCGGAGTCGTCGTAGCGGTACCCGCGGGCGAACATCTCGAGCCGGTGGCGGGGACCCGGGGCGGAGATGTCGATGTCCGCGTAGCCGGCGTCGCCTTCCCACAAGGCGACGGGTCCGTCGTCGCTGCGGGCGATTCTCGTCGCGTGGTGGCGGGCCGGGCGTCGATCGAGGAACTCGAGCGCGGTCGCGACGTCGGTCTGCTCGCGGATCGTGTGCAGCGAGACCCATGTCGGCGGCGCGAGCTCGATCTCGCCATGGTGGTGGCGGGCCAGGCAACGCTGCGGGGTCATCCATTCGCTGTCGACGATCTCGCCGTCGTCGATCGTGTGGGTCGAGCCGTCGACCCCCGCCGCGAAGAACCAGGTCGCGTAGCGGCGGGGGGCGATCGGCGGAGGGATCCAGTGGGCGAACATCACCATCTCGCCGGGTGTCAGCGCCAGCGCGGCTTCTTCACCGGCTTCTCGCGACGCGGCGACACGGGCCGCGTCGATCTCGTCGGCGGCATCGACCCGGTCGGCTTCGTCGACCCGGCCACCGGGAAACACCCACATGCCCCCGAAAGCGATCTTCGAGTTGCGCCGCAGCATCAACGTCTCGAGACCGTGGGCGCCGTCGCGCAAGACGATGACGGTCGCCGCGGGGATCGCCGGGGTCTCGCCGCTTTCCGCCGCGTAGCGGATCCACTCGTCGAAACGGTCCTTGTCGCGCGCGACGCGGTCCTGGGCGCTCACGCGATCACCCCGGCTTCGCGCAGTTCGGCGATCCGGTCCCCCCAACCCAGATCGGTCAGCACCTCGTCGGTGTCGGCGCCGAGCGTGGGTGCGTCGGGTCGGCGAATCTCCGATGGCGTGCCGTGGAACCGGGCCGGTGGCCGGGGTTGGCGGACGCGTCCGAGCACCGCGCTCTCGTGGGTCACGAAGGTCTGGTTGTGCACGACCTGGGGGTCGTGGGGGACTTCGTCGACGCGGCGGGTGACACCGAACGGAACGTCGTTGGCCTCGAGGGCGGCGGCCCCTTCCGCCACCGAGCGGGAGGCGGCCGCCGCGTGGACTTCGCGCATCTTGGCCGACATGCGCTCCTTGTTCTGGGCGCGACCGGCCATCGTGGCGAGGTCCGGTTCGGGCGGATCGAGGTCGAAGGCCCGGCACAGCCCCTCGAACTCGCGATCGGTCACGGGGGTCACGACGATGTGCCCGTCGGTGAACCGCATCGCCTTTTGTTGGGCGGCGAAGCTCTGGGGAAGGTGGGGTTGCTCGTTGTCGAGCAGGATCTCGTGGCCCGCGGCGTCGGCGTAGAGGAACGCGATGACGGAATCGATCATCGACAGGTCGATCACCTGGCCACCGGCGCCCCGTTCGCGAGCGAGCAGGCCGGCGGTGATCGCCTGACAGGCGGTGTAGGCGGTGATCTTGTCGGCGGCGACCTGGCGCAGAAACGCCGGTTCGTCGTCGTCGAGCCCCATCTGGGCGGCCGCGAGGCCGGATCCGGCCTGAATGACCGAGTCGTAGACGCGGCGGTGGGCGTAGGGTCCGTCGGTTCCCCAGCCGGACAGGGCCGCGATCACGAGATCGGGGTTGCGGTCGTGCATGACGGCGGCGCCGAGGCCGAGTCGGTCGACGGCGCCCGGACGCATGTTCTGCACGAACACGTCGGCATCGGCGATCAGGTCGAGCACGATCTCGCGCCCTTCCGGCGTGCGGGCATCGAGGGCGATGCCCCGCTTGCCCCGGTTGATCACCTGGAACATCGCCGAGATGCCGGCGACGCTCACCCCCACGTAGCGGCCCTGGTCGCCGAAGCCCGGCGCTTCGATCTTGACCGCTTCTGCGCCCTGGTCGACGAGGATCCCGACGGCGAGTGGTCCGGTGAGGGCGACCGACATCTCGACGATGCGGATGCCGTCGAGCGGGCCGCTCATTCGGGCCGTTCCAGGTCTTTCGGCATGCCGGAGAAGTAGGCCGACTCCTCGACCAGCTTGCGGCTGCGCCAGCCGTCGTCGGTGCGGACGACCTCGTGGTGGTACCAGCCGCCGGTGACGAAGGTCGTGGCGTCGCCGAGGACCATGGGGTTGTGGAACATGGCTTCGACCGTGGCGGTGTCGGCGCCGGTGAACGTGATGTCGACGTTGGAGATCAGGTGCTGTGTGGTCGGGAACTGGGCAAGGGCCTCTTCGAGCCACTTCGCCTGGGTGTCGACATCGCCGGCGATCCCGCCGGCGGAGGTGTAGTCGACATGGCCGTCGGCGGTGAAGACCGTCCGGTAGAGGTCCCAGTCCTTGCGATCGACGGCGCGCGCGTAGCGGGTCAGGAGATCGTTGATCTCGGCTCGGTCGGAGAGTTCTCGGATGTCCACGGGCGCAGGCTACGGGGTCAACCCGACGGACTCCAGAACCCGACGTCGCCGGGACCGACGACTTCGGTCACCGCGTCCTGCACCGCGGCGGTCATCCGCACGATCGATCCGGCCGCGGTGCGCTCGGCGAACACGAACGCGTCGCCGGACGGTGACCACAGGCGTGGCTGTTCGATGAACTGGTCGGCGAAGACGAGATAGGACCCGAAGAACACCGGCGACGCGACGAACGACGTGACGGGGTAGGTCTCGGCGGCTTCGGACAGCGGTCCGGTCTCGTAGATCCACCAGGTGGCGACGGTTCCGGTGTCGTCGAGCAGGGCCACGAGGAGACGCGAGCCGTCGGGGTTCCACTCGGTCCACACCGCGAGCCCTTCGAGGACGAGGACCCGTTCGCCGGTGGCCAGGTCGACGATCTCGACGGTGCCGGTCTGGGGGCGCACGGTCTGGGGGAGGGGCCGCGCGGTCCGTCTCGTCTCGACCGACGGGTCGGCATCGAAGGCCATCGAGATCGCCGCGAATCGTCCGCTCGGCTCCACCGCGATGCCCGTCTCGGTCGCCACCGAACCGAGCGTCGTCATTGGGTCACCGGCTTCGATTCCCCGACGCACGAGGGTGGGGGTGCCTTCGAGGTCGACCACCAACACGATGTCGGACGAACCCGGTATCCATTTCGGCGCGAGGAAGTCGGTGCCGACCGTGCCCAGATCGGTCACCGTTCCGTCGGCGTCGATGCGCAGCAGCGACTCGTCGGCGTGGGCGGCGAGGCGTGACCCGTCGGGTTCCCAGGCGAGGAAGAGCGACCCGGCCTCGGCGATCGTGGACTGCACGACGTTGCCGTCGGCGTCGAGGATGTCGAGCGTCGTTCCGTTGACCCCGGGGCCGAGGGCCGCGATGCGGGTGCCGTCGTAGCTCCAGCTGAAGAAGAAGTAGGGCCGCTCGGCGAAGACCCGGTTGACGAGCTCGCCGGTCGTGCCGTCGAAGGTGTCGACCACCGGAAGGCGCCCGTCGAACGACGCCACGATCAGCCGGGAGCCGTCGCGGGACCATGTCGGTTGTGTCGGCAGGGCTCCCGTGTCGAGGTCGAGCGAACGGTCGTCGGATCGGATGGCGGCGGAGTCGCCGTGGGTGACGATGCGCCCTTCGACGGACGCGGGTTCGGTCGACCCCGCGTCGGGGCTCGACTCCGGGGCGTGGGTCGTCGTTGGCGGCAGCGTCACCGTCGGCCGTGGGAGAACCGGGGTCGCGGCGGGTTCCTCTACGGGATCGGGGGGCTCGTCGACGGCATCGAGCCGGGGACCCGGGGCACAGGCCGCGGCGACGACGCCGAGGGCCACGATCACCGAGCGGAGGGGCATTCGGGCACAGTACCGGTGCGACGACGGCTACGGTCGCCGTGTCATCGACCATCGGGGCGTATGGAGATCAGTGGAACGGTCGAATCCGGCTGGCACCCGGTTCGCGACGCGTTCCTCGCGAACGATCACCGTTGCCCCGTGATGTACTCGCCGCGATGACCCCGCGGGGACGCATTTCCGTCAGATCGGCGACACAAATACGTCCCCGCGGGGACGGGCGTCGGCTTCCAGCGGGTGCTTCGCGCGCCGGGACTGCTGGTCGCGAGGGCGGATTCGGTCATGATCGACGCCCTTTGGAGCTTTGAGCGTCTTCAAGATGTGATCGGGCCACTCGCGTGCGCTCGAACCCGGGGCTACAGCAGCTGGATCGGGCAGGCCGCGCCGTCGAGCCCGTCCACGGCGGCGGTCAGCTTCCTGCCGAACACACCGCCGGTGGTGATGGTCAGCTCGACCGGCAGTTTCAGGAGATCGGGGTCGAGGAGCACCTCGTGCCCGTCGATCCGCCGCGTGCGGTAGCCATCGAGGCGCCTGCCCTTCGTCCTGGTGTCAACTGACACCTCGAACTTCTTGCCTCAACCGAACGGTTCGAGGAGGTCCACGACGGCGGTCCCACCCTTGCGGGAGATGATCTCGGCGGCGCGGTCGGTCAGTGCGAGCTGCATGGATCACGGAACCGTAGACGTTCGCCGCGCATTCCCCCGAATGCCGGCTTGCCAGAGACGAACATGTGTTCGATACTGGCGCATGGCAGTTGCGGAGCACGCCGAGCTCGTCGACGACCCCCGGGCCCGGCTCCGTCTCGTCGCGGATCGGGTCGCGCCGCTCGCGCTGGCTCGGGAACGCACCCTCGCGGTGCTGTCCCCGTTGGTCCCCCTGTTCCCCGAGGGGGGCCTGCGTCGAGGTTCGGTCGTGGCGGTCGACGGAGACGGCGCGACGGCGCTCGCCCTCGCCGTCGCGGCCGGGCCTTCGGCCGCCGGTTCATGGACGGCGGTCGTGGGAGATCCGGACATCGGGCTCGCCGCCGCGGCCGAGACCGGTGTGGCGCTCGAACGCCTGATGGTGATCGATCCGTCGCCACCGGGGTCGACCTCAAAGAGCGCCGCTTCCGTGGTCGCCGCGCTCGTCGGAGCGGTCGATGTCGTGTTGGTCGGTTCCTCGGTCCGGCTCCGGCCCGCGGATGTGCGTCGGCTCTCCGCTCGCCAACGCGAGCGTGGCTCGGTGCTGATTCGCATCGGTTCGGTCGATGGGCCCGGGGTCGATGTCGGTATGCGGATCGTCGAATCGGAATGGGCCGGTCTCGGTGCCGGTCACGGTGTGCTGCGGGCCCGGCGGGTGAGGGTGACGGCCCAGGGGAGAGGGGCGTCCGCCCGCCCCCGGGCCGCCGCGTTCTTGTTGCCGGGCCCTCAGGGTGCTCCCGTGGCGTTGGCGCGCTGACATGTCCGTGCCGGTTCGAACACTGGTCGCCTGGTGTCCCGACTGGCCGATCGTCGCCCTCGGCCTCCCGTTCGACGAGGCGGTCGCGGTCGTCGAGTCCAACACGGTGATCGCCGCGTCGCCGGGGGCTCGTCGTCTCGGCGTCGCCCGGGGGCTGCGACGTCGGGTCGCCCAGGCCCGCTGCGCCGAACTGGTGGTGGGCGAGCGCGACGAGGCCCGTGAGGCCCGCACCTTCGAGCCGGTGTTGGCCGCGCTCGACGACATCACCCCCCGGGTGGAGGTCACCCGCCCCGGCACCTGCGCGTTCGCGATGAGAGGCCCGGCCCGGTACTTCGGCGGTGACCGGGCCGTGGCGGAGCTGGTGCACGAACGAATGGCCGACGCCTTGGCCGGCCGGACCGATCTCCGGGTGGGAATCGCCGACGGACCGTTCGCCGCGGCGTTGGCCGCCCGATCCGCGGCCCCCACCCGCATCGTGGAGGCCGGCGGCAGCCCGTCGTTTCTCGCCCCGATGCCGATCTCGGTGCTGGAACGTCCGGAGTTGACCGATGTCCTCGTGCGCCTCGGCCTTCACCGCCTCGGCTCGTTCGCGGCGCTGCCCGCCACCGACGTGCTGGCCCGTTTCGGAAGCGACGGCCGTGGTGCGCACCGTCTGGCCGCCGGCCTCGACGAACGTCCTCCCGATGCCCGCCTTCCACCCTCCGACTGGTCGGTCTCCACCGAGATCGACCCGCCCGCCGATCGCATCGACCGGGTCGCGTTCTGTGCCCGGTCGTTGGCCGACGAGCTGCATCGGCGTCTCGACCGGGAGGGGATCTCGTGCACCCGCATCGCGATCGAAGCGGAGACCGAACACGGTGAGGTCCTGCTCCGGCTCTGGCGACACGAAGGGGCGCTGTCCGCGGGGGCGATCGCCGATCGGGTCCGATGGCAACTCGACGGGTGGCTCAACGGTTCCGCGGCAACCCGGCCCAGCGGGGGGATCGTCCGGATCGCGTTGCTCCCCGACGAGGTCGTTCCCGCCAAAGGGCGCCAGCTCGGATTCTGGGGTGGGGAGAGCGAGGTCGACGAACGGGCGGCCCGGGTCGTGGCCCGCCTCCAGGGACAGCTGGGAGCCGATGCGGTGCGGGTGCCCGAACATCGTGGTGGTCGCCACCCCGACGAACAACTGGTACTCGTTCCGGCCGCGACCGTCGAGCTTCGGGGCCGCACGGTCATGGCCGACGGCGATGCCGACGGCGACGGTGTGCAGACACCGCCCTGGCCCGGTCGACTACCGCCGCCGTCACCCTCACGCGTCCCCTCCGACCCGTGGCCCGCCGAGCTTCGCGACGAGTCGGGATCGATGGTCACCGTCACCGGGAGGGGAATGGTGTCGTCCCCTCCGGCTCGGCTCGTCATCGAGAGCGGGGACTGGGGGGTCGTGGCCTGGGCGGGCCCCTGGCCGGTCGACGAACGTTGGTGGGACACCGGCGACCATCGGCGCCGGGCCCGGTTCCAGATCCTCACCGACGACGGCCGGGCCCGGTTGTTGTCGCTCGAACGAGGCCGGTGGTGGGTGACGGCGCTCTGGGATTAGGGCACCCTGGTGGGCCATGACGACCGCCGACGGCCTGCGCGACGACGAGATCCGCAAGGACCGAACCGAGCGCTGGTTCGTGCGCCAGGGGCTCCCGCACCTGATCGACGACTACTCGGTTCGTGAGGACGTTCTCACCCGGATGTTCCCCTTTCTCGGCCTGGTCGTCTTCCTCGAGCTCTTCTTGGTGTTCGGTGATCGATGGAGTGGCTGGTCTCAGGCGTTCGCCCTGTTCGGCGGGGTCGGTGCGATGTTCGCGGCGTTCGTCCTCGTCAATCGGCTTCGACATCGACCATGGGCGATGCTGCCGGACCGGGTCGGGGCCCCCGAGTTGTTCTTGTACCTCGTGCTTCCGGTGATCCCCACGGCGATCGGTGCCCAAGACGCCCGGGGCGCCCACATCGGCTGGATCATCGCGTTGAACCTGGTGATCCTCGTGGTCGGGTTCGTTCTCACCGCCTGGGGCGTCATCTCGATGATGCGCTGGTCCGTCGGCCAGGTGTGGGCCCAGATCGGTGACATCGCGAATCTGGCCATGAAGTCGTTGCCGATCCTTTTGATCTTCTCGGCCTTCATCTTCTTGAACGCGGAGATGTGGCAGGTCGCCAACGACTTCGCGTTGCCGTTCTACGCCGGTGTGTGGATCCTCGTGATCGCGATCGGCAGCTCGTTCGTGATGCTGTCCGTGCGGCGGACGACGGTCGATCTCGCCCGGTTCTCGCGATGGGCCGACGTCCGACCGTTCTGCGACCACACGCCGGTCGGCGATCTGGTCCCCTCCGACGACGACCCGCCGCCGCAGACACCGCCGCTCGGCCGCTGGGCGGAGTGGAACGTCACCCTCCTGCTCTTCGTGTCGCAGGCGATTCAGATCCTGCTGGTGGCGGTCGTCATCACCGTCTTCTATCTCCTGTTCGGCTTGCTCACCGTGCGTGAGGAGACGTTGCTGTAATGGACCACCGCGACCGATCTCACCCGCGACATCGATTGGACGGTTCGCTGGTCGGTGTTCGGCAACGAGTTGGTCTTCACCCGTCAGCTCGTCTTGGTGTCGAGCTTCATCGGTCTGATGTCGGGTCTGCAGTTCGCGGTGCAGGTCGTGACCGACGAGGCGTACCGCGCCGAGTTCGCGGAGGGCATGACCGCCGAGATCCGTGAAGCGATGGCGGTGCGCGCTGTCTACCACCGGGTGCTGGTCGAGCCGTCCGGCGCGGGCTGAGGACGTCCCCGCGGGGACGGGCCCGCCCGCAGAGGGCTTGTGAAGCGAACAGATGTTCGCTTATCGTCCGGGGATGGGTTGGAACAGCCCCAACGTCCCCTGGAAGGACATCGAACGAACGCTCTCCGACCGGCCCCCGTCGGGACGCGCCCGGGACCTGTGGGTCGGCGACGGCAACGACAGCCCGGCGTGGTCTCGAACCCGCTCGGTCTACGAACCACCGGCCGAGTCGATCGGGCGCGTCTCGCAGGTGCCCTACGCCGAGCTGCACTGTCACTCGAACTTCTCGTTCCTCGATGGGGCCTCCCATCCCGAGGAGCTGGCCGAAGAGGCAGCCCGGCTCGGTCTCGAAGCCCTCGCACTGACCGACCACAACGGGTTCTACGGCATCGTGCGGTTCTCCGAAGCGGCCCGGGCCGTCGGTCTCCCCACGATCTTCGGGGCCGAGCTCACCTTGTCGTCGACCGCGGAGAGCGAGAGAGGTTCCGTCGACCTCTCACGGCCCGGTCCGGCCGATCCCGCCGGTGAGCACCTGCTCGTGTTGGCCCGTGACCCCCGGGGCTACGCGCGACTGGGACGAGCGATCAGCGAAGGACAACTCGCGGGGGACAAGGGGGCACCGCGGATCTCCTACGAACGATTGGTCGAGCTCGGAGGTGTGGGCACCGGTGATCATTGGCTGGTGCTCACCGGCTGCCGCAAGGGCCCGGTGCCGATGGCCCTCGTCGACGCCGGCCCCGCGGCCGGGCGACGGGCCCTCGACCGGCTGATCTCCGACTTCGGGCGCACCAATGTCGCCGTCGAACTGTGGGATCACGGTCTCCCCCTCGACTCGGTGCGCAACGACGGCCTCGCCGAGCTCGCAGTGGCATCCGGCGTCGACCTCGTGGCCACCGGCAACGTCCACCATCACTCGGTGGCCCGGCAGCGGCTGGCGTCGGCGGTTGCCGCGGTGCGGGCCCGCCGCAGCCTCGACGAGATCGACGGGTGGTTGCCGCCGGCCGGCATGCACCTCCGGTCCGGCGATGAACAGGCCCTTCGGTTCGCCCGCTATCCCGGGGTCGTCGAGCGGGCCGCCGCCCTCGGGCTCGAATGTGCATTCGACCTTGCCCTCGTCGCCCCGAACCTGCCGCCCTATCCGTGCCCCGACGGTCTCGACGAGATGGCGTTCCTCCGTCGACTCGTCGAGGAAGGCGGCGCCCGCCGCTACGGGTCGCGCGGTGCCGAACGGGTCGAGGGGGCGTGGGCCCAGCTCGATCGTGAGCTCGCCCTCATCGATCAGCTCGGTTTTCCCGGCTACTTCCTGGTCGTGTGGGACATCGTCGACTTCTGTCGCCGCGTCGACATCCTCTGTCAGGGCCGGGGGTCGGCGGCGAACTCCGCGGTGTGCTTCGCCCTGGGCATCACCAACGTCGACGCCGTGTCGCTCGGGCTGCTCTTCGAGCGGTTCCTCTCACCCGAGCGAGACGGCCCGCCCGACATCGACATCGACATCGAGAGTGATCGTCGTGAAGAGGTCATCCAGTACATCTACGACCGCCACGGTCGACACCACACCGCACAGGTCGCCAACGTCATCACCTATCGGGCCAAGTCGGCGATCCGCGACATGGCGAAAGCGCTCGGTTACGCGGTCGGTCAGCAGGACGCCTTCTCCAAACAGGTTGACCGGTGGAGAGACGTGAAGGAGGGCGCGGTCGACCCCGCCACCTCGATTCCGTTGCCGGTGATGGAGCTGGCCGCGCAGATCGAACACTTCCCCCGCCACCTCGGCATCCACTCGGGGGGCATGGTGATGTGCGACCGGCCGGTGATCGAAGTGTGCCCCGTCGAATGGGGGCGCATGGAGAACCGCAGCGTGCTGCAATGGGACAAGGACGACTGCGCCGCGGCCGGCCTCGTCAAGTTCGACCTGCTCGGGCTCGGCATGTTGTCGGTGCTGCACTACGCCATCGACTTCATTCGTGACACCGACGGCATCGAGATCGACCTCGCCGCGCTGCCCCAGGAGCCAGAGGTCTACGACATGCTCCAGAAGGCCGACACGATCGGCGTGTTCCAGATCGAGTCCCGGGCCCAGATGGCCACTCTGCCCCGACTCAAACCCCGCTGCTTCTACGACCTCGTGGTGGAAGTGGCCCTGATCCGGCCCGGGCCGATCCAGGGTGGTTCGGTGCATCCCTACATCCGCCGCCGCAACGGCGAGGAAGCCGTCACCTATCTTCATCCGTTGCTCGAGAACGCCTTGGCGAAGACGCTCGGGATCCCCCTGTTCCAGGAGCAGTTGATGCAGATCGCCATCGACGTCGCGAACTTCACGCCCGCCGATGCCGACCAGCTTCGCCAAGCCGTGGGGTCCAAACGCAGTCGTGAACGGATGGAGCAGCTGAAGGAACGCTTCTTCGCGGGGATGCGGGCCAACGGCATCACCGACGACATCGGCGAACAGATCTGGCTGAAGCTCGCCGCGTTCGCCAACTACGGATTCCCCGAGAGCCACTCGGTGTCGTTCTCGTATCTCGTCTACGCCTCCTCGTGGATCAAGTACCATCATCCGGCTGCGTTTTGTGCGGCCCTGCTCAACGCCCAACCGATGGGATTCTGGTCGCCCCACACGATCGTCGGCGATGCCCGCCGCCACGGGGTCGAGATCCGCACCCCCGACCTCAACGCCTCGGCCGCCGCCGCCACTCTCGAACCCGGCTCGACGGAGGGTTGGGCGGTACGGATCGGTCTCGACTACATCCGGGGGCTGGGCTCCGATCTCGCCGAGGAGATCGCGGCCGGTCGGCCCTACACCTCGGTCGAAGACCTGCGTCGGAGGGTCCCGACGCTCTCCCTTCCGATCCTCGAGGCCCTTGCCACATCCGGGGCCTTCGGCTGCTTCGGCATCGATCGTCGTTCGGCGTTGTGGACAGCCGGGGCCATGGCCCAGACCGCGTTCGATCGGCTCCCCGGCATCGTCACCGGTGTCGAGGCCCCCACGCTGCCGGGCATGTCGCCCGAGGAACTGTCCCACGCCGACCTCTGGGCAACCGGCGTCGCCGCCGACGGTCACCCGACCCGCTACATCCGCGACCAGCTCACGAGGATCGGGGTGGTGACCTCCACCGGTCTGGTCGACCACCCGGCCGGCGAACGTGTCCTGGTCGGCGGGGTGGTGACCCATCGACAACGCCCGGCCACGGCCGGCGGGACCACCTTCCTCAACCTCGAAGACGAGACCGGCCTGATCAACGTCGTGATCTCGAAAGGGTGCTGGCAGCGTTACAAGTCGACGGCCCGTGGCGCCCCAGCGTTGCTCATCCGGGGCCGACTCGAAAAGAACGAGGGAGTCATCAACGTGGTGGCCGATCGCATCGAGCCCCTTCCCGTCGGAAAAGCACCGGCATCTCGCGACTTCCGCTGAGCCGCGTGCGACACCCCCGGGAATTTCTCGCGATGATGGAACCGATCGACGCGCTCGAACGTCTAGAGAATGTGACTGTGGTGGACGGAACACAACTCCCTGTCGAGCTGATCGGTGATCCCGACGCGATCCCGGTGGTGATCGACTTTCGGGCCTTCTTCGCCGAGCATCACCGTCCCATCGCATCTGCGCTCGCCATGACGTTGCGCGACCACGAGCTGGCATCCGACGCCGCCGGGGAGGGAATGGCGCGGGCCTATCAGAAGTGGGACGACGTCGGCACCTACGCCAACCCGGCCGGGTGGGTGTATCGAGTCGGGTTCAATTGGGCCACGAGCCGCCGGCGCAAACTGATGCGCGAGGTCTTTCGATCCGATCCCCCCGATCGTGCGGCGCGGCCGGGGCCCGCCATCGAGCCGGAGCTCGATGCGGCCCTGGCGGCGCTCTCGGTCGATCAACGGTCGGTGGTGGTGCTGCGGTACCTCCTCGACTGGTCCGAATCCCAAACGGCCGACGCGCTTCACATCGCGCCGGGAACCGTCAAGAGCCGGTTGAGCAGAGCGCTCGATCGGCTCGCCGTAGTTCTGGAGGACCCCGATGAGTCATGACGACGAGCTCCGATCCCGACTCCGCCGACTCGCCGAATCGCACGAACCGGTCGTGGTCGGCATCGACGCGGTCGAAGCGAGACGCGACCGGCGCTCGACACGTCGGCGCTTCACGGTTGTCGCCGCGGCGCTCCTGCTCGTGCTGGGCATCGCCGGGTTCTTCCGGGTGATCGAAGGCGACGGGAGCGGCGACGTGGATGTCGCCTCCAGCGACGACGACACTCCCTCCGGGACCGACGATGGCGGCACCGATGACGGTGCCGACGGTGGTGGTGTCGAGGAGGAGGACGTCGAAGGTGGCGTGGCCCAGTCCTCGGTGCCGGCGGTCACGACGACGTATGCGCCGGGCGCGGCGGCCGACTCGAGTTTTGCCGGCCCGGGCTACGGCGGGCCCGACTGGATCGTGCCGTGGGGGGACGGGTTCTTGTCGTTGGGTCGGATCTTCGTTCCGTCCGATGTCACGATGCAGGATCTCGTTCCCGACATCGAGGAGCGGTTCTCGCCCGAGATCATCGAGCTGCTGCAGGAGGCGGGCGTCACCGGAATCGACGAATCGATCGAGGTGCTGTCCGAGGCCGGCCTGCTCGACGAGGCCACCGAGGCGGTCACGAGCGACCCGGTGCTCTTGGCCGCGTACAACGAAGTCACCCAGGGCGGCCAGTACCGGTTCGAGGCGTCGGTCTCGCCCGACGGCCGCAACTGGACCGTGCTCTCCGACTTCGGTCCCCCGGGCGGCTCGCAGACCTTCTCCTCTGTGCAATCCGACGGCGAACATCTGGTCGTGGCAGAACAGGTGTGGGACAGCACCGCCGAACGCACCGCCCGTATCCTCGTCTCGTCGACCACCGACCTCGTCAACTGGACCACGACCTCGCTTCCGTTCGAGCGCCCCGACACACCCGACTACGTGACTGCCGATGTCGGACTCAACGGGGTGACGATCGGCCCCGACGGCTGGTACGCGATGACGAGCACCTCGATGTGGCTCGACATCTGGCGCCTGCTTCCCGACGATCTGCGCCGTGAGCTCGAAACCGAGGGCTACGGCTGGTCCGCCGTTCCCGAGGGGCTCCGGATCGAGTCGTACTCCTACGACGACGGCTACTCCGAGGACGCGCTCGAGGGGGCGGTCGAGATCCGTACGGTTCCGTGGAGCGATCTCGGCATCACCTACGACGACTACATCCGATATGTCGAAGGGGGCGACGGACAGGTTGCCCAGGCCTGGGTCGGAGGTTGGGATGGTCAGGTCGCTCCCGCCACTCCCGCCGTGGCCACCAACTGTTGTCAGGTGATCGGAACCGACACCGGTTTCATCGCCCAATCGTGGGGAGGCTACGAAGACGGTCCCGTCGAGCCGTCGGGGCCAGAGCTCCACTACTCGCCCGACGGGCAGACCTGGACGCCGGTCGATGATCTCCCCGGCGACGGATGGCTCGGTGGAATCGTGTCGCTCGATGGTGGTGTGCTCGTCACCGTGGCGGGCGATGACGGCACCCCACAGATCTGGAGGGGTGGCCCCTCGGGTACCGATTGGCGTGTCGTCGAGATCCCCGGGTTGCCGGCGACATCGAACCTCTGGTTCGACCAGAGCGGCGGTGGCGGGGTCGTCACCGTCGTCGACGTCGCCACATACGACTACTCGTACGAGGCGGTCGAGTTCGAGGTCACGTTCGAATGGGACGGCGTCGAGATCTTCACCCACAGCTATCCCGACCGCAGCATCGACCTCCGGGTCACCGATCTCTCGACCGAGGAGGTCATCGTCGAGCGGCTGGGGGTCACCACCGACGGCGTGGTCCCCGAGTTCGTCGACATTCGCGACGATGGCATCGCCATCCTCGACGACGACGGCAACGAGATCGTCGCCGTGCCGATGGATGCGTACTTCGCAGCGATGTCGGAAGCCGAGCAGACGGCGCGGGTCGAGTCCGGCTGGGTCGAGCCCGACTATCAGTACACCCCGGATTTCTGGCTGGTCGCCACGGCCGATGGGGTGAGCTGGCATGTCGAAGATCTCCCCGACACCGACGAGGGCTTCTACTACGGCCAGGGCGCGGTCAACGGCTCGATTGCGGTCGTGCGCGCAGAGCAGGGTTGGGTGACGTTCGACATTGGTTGAACGACATTGGTTGAACGACATTGGTTGAACCGCTCGCTACTGTCTGCGGATCGCCGCGCTTCGCATCATCGTCGGACTCTCCGGCGGACTCCTGGGACTGGGCACCATCGGGTCTGCCGTGCGCACGGTCGTCGTGCCCCGAGGCGAGCAGACGTTCGTCGCCCGTCTGACCGTTCTCCCTCTGCGGAAGGTCTTCGACCTCGCGGCCCGTCGAGCCAGGAGCTGGGAACGCCACGACTCCATCAAGGCCCGATTCGGTCCCAGCGCGCTGATGCTGTTTCCGTTCGTGTGGGCGGCAGGGGTGATCGTCGGCTGCTCCGGACTGTTCTGGGCCTTGGGCGTGAAGCCGTACCGGGAGGCCTTCGTTCTGTCGGGCTCATCGATGACGACCCTGGGATTCCGAACCACCTCGGATCTGCCCACGTTGATCGTCTCGGTCGTCGAGGGAATCGTCGGGCTGGGCCTGGTGGCGCTGCTGATCAGCTTTCTCCCGACCATCTACGGCGCGTTCTCCCGCCGTGAGACCGCGGTGGCAAAGCTGCATCTGCGGGCGACGGGAGTCGACGGGGTCGCCAGCGCCGCGTCGCTGCTCGTTCGTCGACACCAGATCGACTCGTTGTCCGAGATGACGCCGATGTGGGGCGAGTGGGAGGACTGGTTCGTCGAGATCGAGGAGACCCACACCTCCTTTCCCATCCTCGTCTTCTTCCGTTCCCCGGTTCCGGACCGGTCATGGATCGCCGGGGCTGGAATCGCACTCGACAGCGCGGCCCTCTACTGCTCGGTGCTCGACGTTCCGCGGGAGCCGCGGGCGATGCTGATGATCCGCACGGGCACCCTGTCGGTGCGGCGGGTCTGCGACTTCTTCGGTTTCGACTACGACCCGGATCCGGCCGCGAACGATCCGATCTCCATCACCCGTGAGGAGTTCGACGAGGTGATGGATGGCTTCGCCGCCCAGGGACTTCCCCTGGTCGCCGACCGTGATGAGGCCTGGCGGGACTATGCCGGCTGGCGGGTCAACTACGACCGACCGCTTCTCTCGCTTACCGGCCTGGTCGACGCACCGAGGACCCCGTGGGTCACCGACCGCCCGATCGAGGTCACTCTCCCGTCGTTGGTTCGTCGGCGCCGCTGACGGGTACGGTCCCGGACATGTTGACCCGAATCACCGAGCTGCTCGGCATCGAGATCCCCATCATGCAGGCACCGATGGGATGGATCGCCCGCTCTCGACTGGCGTCGGCCGTCTCGATCGCCGGCGGCCTCGGCATCATCGAGACGTCGTCGGGCGACCTCGCCGCGATTCGCGACGAGATCCGGGCGATGCGGGAGCTCACCGACAAGCCCTGGGGTGTCAACGTCGCCCAGCATTTCGTCCGTGACCTCGACGGGCTCTTCGAGTTCCTCGTGGCCAACGAGGTCGGGTTCGTGACGACATCCGCGGGTGATCCCGCCGTTCTCGTTCCTCGGCTCAAGGATGCCGGGGTCACCACGTTCCACGTCGTCCCGTCGGTACGGGGAGCGGAGAAGGCCGTTGCCGCCGGGGTCGACGGACTCGTCGTCGAGGGGATCGAAGGTGGGGGATTCAAGAGCGTCGACGGCCCGTCGACGCTGGTTCTCGTGCCGGAGATCGCCGAACGGTTCGACGTGCCGATCGTCGCGGCCGGCGGGTTCATCGACGGCCGGTCGATGGCAGCGGCGTTCGCGCTCGGGGCCGAAGGCGTGCAGATGGGAACTCGTATGGTGTGCTCGGTCGAGTCACCGGTGCACGACAACTGGAAGCAGGCGATCGTCGATGGCCGGGAAACCGAAACGGTGCTCGTCAACCGCAACTTCCGGCCCGCGATGCGCACGATGCGGACCGAGAAGACCGCTCGCCTCGACGCCGAGAACGAGCCCGCGTCACTGGGGCTCGACGCCATGATGGCGACCTATTTCGGCGGCGACATGGAGGCCGGAGTTGCGATGAGCGGCCAGGTGCAGGGCCGGATCCACTCGGTGGAGCCGGTGGCCGAGATCCTGGCTTCGGCGTGGGCCGACTGTCAGGCGATCCTGGCCGAGCTGGGCTCCCGCACCGCCGGTTCGATCTCGAAGTAGTCGGCTCGTTCGAACCGGCCCACGGCGGCGACGAATCGAGACGGGATCGATTCGACCCGACGGTTGTAGTCGCGCACGTTGCCGTTGAAGAGGCGACGGGCGGCCTGGATGCGGTCCTCGGTGGCCACGAGCTGGCGCTGAAGATCGAGGAAGTGGTTGCTCGCGAGAAGGTCCGGGTACGCCTCGCTCACGGCCATGAGCCGACGAAGCCCCTCGACCAACACGTTCTCCGCGCCGGCCTGATCGACCGGGTCGCCGGTCGCCGCGACCGCGTCCTGGCGAGCTTCGATCACCCCCGTCATCGTCTCCCGTTCGTGGGTGGCGTAGCCGCGTACGGTCTCGACGAGATTGGGAACGAGGTCGTAGCGGCGGCGTAGCTCGGTCTCGACATTCGACCAGGAGTTGGCGATGAGGTTGCGCTGGGAGATGAAACGATTGAACGAGACGATCGCCGAGATCATCGCGATGGCCGCGAGTGAACCGAGGACTGTGAGTGGCGACATGTGCTCTTCGTCGGCAGGGGCGCCGAAGGATCGAGCGGATCTGCCCGTGCAGGCTGCGAGACTCGACAGGTGGGACGCTCCGGCAACGCATCGACGCGGACGAGATCCGCGCTGATCGGCGGTGACCCGCGCGCCTATCGTGACAGCCTCGTCGCGCTCGCGATCGCCGCGCTGACGAGCCTCGTGGCCGGCGTGACCCTGGCCGCGACGACCGACACCCTCGAGGAGCTGCCCGGCCTGCTCCTGCTGGTTCCGGCCTCGCTGGCCGGCAAGGGCAACGTGTTCGGCACGTTGGGAAGCCGGTTGGGCACCAGCATCCACGCCGGGACGTTCCGCCTCAGTGGCCGCCTCGACTCGGTCGTCGGTTCCAACGTCGCCGCGGCGATGCTGCTGAGTTTGTCGCTCGCGGTGGTGGTGGCCTTGCTGGCGAAGGTCGTGGCGATCGTGTTCTCGATCTCACCGACGATGTCGGTGGCCGACTTCATCGTCGTCTCGGCGATCGGCAGCTTGATGGCATCGGTGGTGATCCTCGTCATCACGCTCCTGCTGGCCGGTGGATCGGTGCGGTACGGATGGGATCTCGACAATGTCGTCTCCCCGCTCGTGACCGCGACCAGCGACGTCGCGAGCCTTCCCGCGCTGATCCTCGCGGCGCGACTCGCCCGCGTCGATGTCGTGACGCCGGTCGTCGCGACGGGCCTCCTGGTGATCGCCGCGGTGGGCCTCGGGTGGTCGTTGTTCGCACGATTCGAGGTGTTGCGCGGCATCGTTCGGGAATCGATGCCCATCCTCGTCTTCGCCGGTCTCGTCGATCTCGTCGCCGGCGTCACCATCGAGAAGCGGCTCGAGAGCTTTCTCGAGTTTCCGGTGCTGCTCGTCCTGCTCCCCGGATTCCTCGGTACGGCCGGGGCCCTCGGGGGCGTCCTCTCCAGCCGCCTCGCGACGAAGCTGCATCTCGGGCTCATCGATCCCGGCCCGCTCCCTCGCGGTTCGGGCGGGGCCGAGATCGTGCGGATCTTCTCCTTGTCGGTCCCGATCTTCGTGCTCGCCGGCGTTGTCGCGGAGTTCGGTGGAAGCCTGACCGATCAGGCGAGTCCCGGCCTGACCCAGGTGGTCTCGATCGCGGTGCTCGGAGGTCTGCTCGCGACCTCATGTGTCGTCTTCGTCGCGTACTACGCGACGATCACCGCCGTGAGGTTCGGGCTCGACCCCGACACCTACGGCATCCCCCTGGTGACGTCGACGCTCGACTTCGTCGGCGCGTTCGCCCTGATTCTGGCCATCGTGGCCGTCGGAGTTGCATAGTGAATCCCGAACCGAGGAAGTGATGGACGAAAGACCCAGAAATCTTCGTGAGATGTTGGCCGAGGCGAAAGACCTCTCGGAGCTGATGGTCGACCTCGCCTACGCCTCTCTGTTCTTCGGCGATCCCGACATGGCCGAGGAGGTCGGTGATCTCGAGGAACGGATGAACGAGCTGGTCCAGGACATGCGGGGGGTGTGCATCATGGCGGTGCGTCGCCCGCAGGATGCGGAAGGCATGTCCTCGGTGCTGCAGGTCATCAGCGCGATCGAACGAATCGGCAACGATGCGGTCAACATCGCCCGCATCGTCACCCACAAGGTCGGGATCCCGGCCGAGCTGGTGGCCGATCTCTCCGGCGCGGCCGAGGTGAGCCACCGGGTGCTGGTGTCCGAGGGCTCCCGGATGGCCCATCGCGAGTTGGTTGCCCACGAGCTACCCGTGCAGACCGGAATGCGGGTGATGGCGATCCGCCGGGATCGCGATTGGCTCACCGATGTGGGCGGTGACACGGTTCTCGTCCCGGGCGACGTGTTGTTCCTGCGAGGCTCGCCCGATGGCATCGCCCCGCTGCGTGAGCTGGCGGCCGCGGCGCCGTGGACGGCTCCCCAGGTTCCCGAAGACCCGTTCACCACCGACCTCGACCGAGCCGTCGACGTGCTGGTCGAGATGAAGAACCTGTCGGAGGCCGCCGTGGGCCTCGCCTACTCCGCCCTGGTCCTCGGCGACCTGGGCCTCGCCGCCGAGGTCCGTGCGCTCGAGGACCGGCTCGACGAGATGAAGGACCGGCTCGAGTTGTGGGTCCTGCGGGCCGCGAGCGACAAGGTCGATCCCACACCCCTACGGGGGCTGCTGCATCTCTCACAAGCAGCCGAGGACATCGGCGACCAGGCGAAGCAGATGGTGTGGATGATCGAACAACGTGAAGACGTCCACCCGATTCTCGGGCTCGCGCTCGGCGACAGCGACGATGTCGTGCTGCGGTTGCCGGTCGCCGAGGGCAGCGAAGCGGATCAGGCCTTGCTCTCGGACCTGCGGCTCAACATCGAGCCGGGATTCACCGTTCTCGCGATTCGGCGGGGCGGACAGTATCTCTACCGACCGCGGGGCCGGGTCCGGCTGCGCGCCGGCGACGAGCTGATCGCCCGGGGGCCCGACGAGGGCCGGGAACTCCTCGCCGCCCGATGTGGGTGGCGCGTCGTGGATCCCGACGGCGACGGCGACATGGAGTTGGAGCCGCTCGGCGCCCGATAGGTTCCCTTCGATGGACCCTCGACTCTGTTTGTTGTCGATCCATGCCCACCCCGACGACGAGGCGTCGAAGGGGCCGAGCACGGTCGCCAAGTACCACGCCGAAGGCGTGAAAACGGTGTTGCTCTGCTGCACGGGCGGGGAGGAGGGCGACATCTTGAACCCGGCCATGGACCGTCCCGAGATCCGCGAGAACATGGCCGAGGTCCGGCGCCGGGAGCTGGCTGCCGCCGCCGCCGCGATCGGGTACGAGCGGGTGCACATGCTCGGCTACCGAGACTCGGGCATGGCCGACTCCGAAGCCAACGAACACCCCGACTGCTTCGCGGCGGCACCGCTCGACGAGGCCGTCGACCGTTTCGTCGCGATCCTCCGAGCCGAGCGACCCCATGTGGTCGTCACCTACCCCGATGATCAGGGCACCTACCAGCACCCGGACCACCTGCGGGTCCACGACATCACCCATCCCGGAGTGGAGAAGGCGTCGGATCCCGACCATCGCCCCGAGTTGGGCGAGCCCTGGCAGGTGTCGAAGGTCTACTACTCGAGCTGGTCCCGGGCCCGAATCGAAGCCCGCCACCGGGCTTTCCAGCAGCTCGGTCTGAAGTCCCCCTACGACAAGCGCTGGTTCGAACGCCCCGACCAGGATCACCTGATCACCACGAAGATCTCGGTCGAGGGGTACACCGATGTTCGCCGGGAGGCACTGTTGGCCCACGCGACCCAGATCGATCCCGAATCGGATTTCTGGTTCGGACTTCCCGTCGAGATCGAGCGAGCCCTGTATCCGGTCGACGACTACCGTCTTGCCCACGGGCCCGAGATCGCCGACGGGATCGAGACCGACCTGTTCGCCGGCATCCGACAGGAAACGAGGTCCTGATGGCCATCTTCGACTACGAATGGATGGCAGCGACCGAATCCGCCCTGGAGGACCTGCCCCCGGTCGAGGGTGTCGATGCGGTGATCGACTTCGTGATCAGCGGCAGCCCGGCCGGAAAGACGACGATCGCGGTGACACTGCGCGACGGACGGCTCGCCTCGATGATGGTCGGGAGATCCGACGCGGCCGAGCTGGTCATCTCCATGAGCTACGACGTGGCGGTCGCGATCTTGACCGGTGAGATGTCGAGCGATGTCGGATTCATGAGGGGGGCGGTCAAGGTCGAGGGGCCCCACGAACGTTGGCTGCTCGATCTTCGCCCGGTTCGCCGTTCGGCGCTCGCCGCGCTCGCCCCGGTCATGGCCGACACCACCGTGTGACATGTGCGCCGCGTCAGCGGCGGGCGCGCTGTGCCGCTCGGATCTCCCGAAAACCGATCCGGGTCGCCCCAGCTGCGGCGATCCGGTCCTGCAGGCCGCGGTCGGTGAGGACGGCGAGGTCGTCGATGCGATCGGTGGCATTCGGGTCGATGGCTCGGATCTCCTCGGCCGCGATCGTCGGCTCGAACGCGACGACGGTCACCCCTGGTCGGAGATCGGCGAGCACGGAGGCCAGGTGACGACGGGCGCCGCCTCGCACCAGCGTGAAGTGGTCGGGCATCAAGATGCCCTCCTCGGTGGCGAGTCGGCGGAAGGGGAACCCGGCCCGGTCCTCGGCATCGCCACTTTCGAGGCGAACGGGGAGCTCGGCGTCGTAGGCGACATCGATGAGCACGTCGAAGAACTCCGGGCGTTGCTGCAACGTGCCGAGGTGAGTGGCGATGTGGGTGATGTCGAAGCCCCACAGGCGGGCCCGTTCGAGTTGGGCCCGGCATTCTCGCCGGACCTCGTCGAGGTCGGCGTGGTCCCAGAGGTCATCGGTGGTTCGGGGGAATCCGCCGTCGCCGTCGAGCAGGCTGGGGGCGTTGGTGAGTGGCCCCCAGCGGTAGCAGTCGAGTTGGGAGTTGAGGGTCAGATGGATCCCGATGTCGGCGCCGTCGTGGCGGTCGGCCGCGTACCGCGACCACGGTCCGGGCATCATCACCGTGGCCGTTGTCGCCATTCCCTCGCGCAGGGCGGTGAACCCGCCGGCCGTCGCCGCATGGGTCGACCCGATCTGATCGGCGCTCAGGATCAGCAGCTTCGTGTCGGCTGGGTAGCCGAGGATCTCGACGAGTGAATCCACGACTGCGACCGTAGCGGGCTACTCGAGTGGAACGTCGGGGCCGCCGCACACACCCCACAAGCCGACGCCGTTCGCCGCGGCGACCCGTTCGGCGTCGCGGAACAGCGACTCGTAGTAGTCGTTGGGGTCGTAGATCAGCACGCCCGCATATCCCCGTTCGAGGAGATCGAGATTGACGAACAACTCGTCGCTGCTGCGGATCACATAGGCGAGAAGACGGTCGTACTGGTCACGGGCCTCCTCGTCGAGAATCAGGGTGATCGCCGACCCCGCGGGCAAGATGGCCTTCAGATAGTCGCTCGACTCTTCGCCGTAGCACTGGTCGGGGCGATTCTCGGCCACCGATTCCGGTGTGTCGATCCCGAGGAGACGAACCCGTTCGCGGCGCCCGTCGACATCGGCGATCAGCGTGTCGCCGTCGACGATCCGTTCGACCGTCGCGTTGGACGTGAGACGTTCCGAGCCCGGCGAGGTGGTCGAGGAGACGGGGGCGATCGATGTGCTCGTGGCTGCGCCACAGCTCGCGAGTACGAGGCAGATGGCGACACTGGACAGGAGAGTCCTCATGGTCGCCCAGTGTGGCGAGTGATCCGGTCGGATCCGCTCAGGCCGCGTCGGCGATGTGGAGATCGAGGGACTCACCCTCGGCCAACGCCGTTTCGCGGGCCCGAACCCGGGATTCCAAAAGCACGGCCCGAGCGGCGGCGATTCCGTCGAGGCCTTGTTGGCGGGTGCGAGGATCGAGCCGCCAGCTGTGGGTGGGGGTGATGAGGCTGAGCTGCTTGGTCATGACCCCATCCTGACGACGGGGTGTGACACTCACCGTCGGTAGTGACAGGATCACGGGATGCACCGCGATGCCCGACCACGACATGGCATGACGATCCCATTCGACGGACAGCCCCTCCACGCCCAAAAGGATCGGTTTCAGCGCCTCGAGCGGCTCGGCTACACCGATCTCTGGTCGGCCGAGGCCATGGGCGCCGACGGGCTCACCCCGCTCGCCCTCGCCTCCGTCTGGACGCCGTCGATGCGCCTGGGGACGGCCATTCTCCCCGCGTACACCCGGGGCCCCGCGCTCATGGCCCAGTCGGTCGCGTCGATGGCGTCGGCCGCGCCGGGCCGGTTCGTGGCCGGCATCGGCTCGTCGTCGGATGTCATCGTCGAGCGATGGAACGGCATCGCGTTCGAGGAACCCTTCAAGCAGACCCGCGACATGGTCCGCTTCCTCAAGGCGGCACTCACCGGTGAGAAGGTGACGGAGCAGTACGAGACGTTCAGCGTCGGAGGTTTCCGGCTCGGGCTCGTCCCGGAGCAGCCGGTGCCGATACTCGTGGCGGCGCTGCGAGAGGGGATGTTGCGGATGGCCGGGCGGGAAAGTGATGGCGCGATCATCAACTGGCTCTCGGCGGACGATGTCGCCACCGTGGCCCGCATCGTCGGAGAGGAGAACCCCGATGCCGAGATCGTCGCGCGGATCTTCGTTGCCCCGACGGCGGACCGCGATGTCGCGCGCGCGACCGGGAAGTTCGCAGCGGCCGCCTATCTCAACGTGCCGGTCTACAAGGCCTTCCACGAGTGGATGGGTCGGGCCGATGCGCTCGGCGAGCACTGGGAGCAATGGGCTGCCGGGGACCGCAAGGGTGCGCTCGAGAAGATCCCCGACCACATCATCGACGAGCTGATCGTCCACGGCGATCCCGACACGTGCCGGGCTCACGTGCAGCGCTATGTGGACAATGGCGTGACCTGTCCCGCGTTGGCGATCATGCCCTTTCCCGGCGTCGCCGTCGACGAGGCGATCGAAGGACTCGCACCGACCACCTGACCGAAAGAGCGGTGAGTGTCGGCGGGGTACATCTCGGTCACACAACGTGGCTGCGGGAGACGAATACTGCGTTCGGTCGAACTCTCCTCTTGTGAATATCACTGAGCGCGTCTAGATTGCCGCCCAGCGTTAAATGTTGCGGGGGAAAATATGACCAATGACCGTGGAGTCATGGGAGAGCTGGCTTTTCGGAGCCGTTCGTGGCGGTTCATCCCACGAACCGCGTTGGCGACGGTGCTCACAGTTGCACTCGTTGCCGCGCTGGCATCGCCGAACGCGAGTGGACAGGAGTCACCGGGCCGACTCCCGTGGGAGCAACCCACCACGCCCGGGATCACCCTTGCCGCGCCCGGGCAGGGCTTCACCATCAACGAAGCGGACCTGGCGTTCATCCTCGATCAGATCAAGATCGCGGAGGCCCACGCCGCCACCGCGACGGTCTCGAACCCCTGCGGCACCCTGATCGGCACCGGCCCATTCCAGATCCCCGCCGGCCCCAACGCCGAGCTCTTGCCCCTCGGACTGCGAACGGTCGACGGCAGCTGCAACAACTTGATTCCCGACCAAGAGGAGTTCGGCGCCGCGGACCAGGTCTTCCCCCGGTTGACCGCGCCGAGCTACCGCGACGCCGAAGCGCTGACGTTCGACCCCGACGGCCCCGGCCCGCAGGCGATCGGCGATCCGACCTCCTACGCGCAGACGACCGGTGTGGTCGAGGACGCCCGGCCGCGGATCATCAGCAACCTCATCGTCGACCAGACCAGCGCCAACCCGGCCGCGACCGCCGCCGCGGGTCCCGGCCCGGTCTTCGAACCGGGCACCGACACGTACTTCATCCCGAACGTCGCCCCGGACGAGGGGCTCTCCGCTCCGTTCAACGGCGTGTTCCCGTTCTTCGGCCAGTTCTTCGATCACGGCCTCGACATCACCACCAAGACGGGCGATCCGGTGTTCATGCCGCTGCGTCCCGACGATCCGCTCTACGACCCCACGCCGGGCGCGCCGAACTTCATGGTGATGACCCGAGCGACCAACGAGTCGACCGAACCGGTGAACCTGACGACGCCGTGGGTCGACCAGCAACAGACCTACGGCTCGACGGGCTCCCAACAGGTCTTCCTTCGCGAGTACGAGAACGACGCGTCGTCCCGGCCGGTGTCGACCGGTCGGCTGCTCACGACGCCGGGCATCGGTGGAATGGCGACCTGGACCGCACTCAAGGCGCAGGCCGCCGATCTGCTCGGCATCCAGCTCGTCGATCAGGACGTGCACAGCATTCCGTTGATCGCCACCGACCCGTACGGCCGATTCGAGCGCGGGCCGAACGGCTATCCACAACTGGTCCTCGACGACGGCACGCTCCTGGAAGGTGACCCGACGGCCAACGGAGGCCTCGGGGTGCTCGTGCCCTCCAACGTCGTCGCGACCGGTCACGCCTTTCTCATCGACATCGCCCACTCGGCCGTGCCCGGCACATGGGACGACGACGGGGATCCGTCGACACCACCCGTGCCTCAGGTTCCCGACGCCGATTCCGTGATCGCGGACGACGGCCTTCCCGGGACCTACGACGACGAGATGCTGGGTGCCCATTTCATGGCCGGTGACGGGCGGGTCAACGAGAACATCGCCCTGACGGCGGTCCATCACGTCTTCCACGCGGAGCACAATCGCCTCGTCGACGAGATCAAGAGCGTCCTGTTGGCCGGCGACCCGGCGATGCTCCCCGAATGGCAGCTCAGCCCCGGAGTGTGGAACGGGGAACGGATCTTCCAGGCCGCCAGGTTCATCACGGAGATGGAGTACCAGCACCTGGTGTTCGAGGAGTTCGCTCGGATGATCCAACCCGCGGTCAACGTCTTCGACGCGTACGACGCGACGATCAATCCGGCCATCAGCGTCGAGTTCTCCCAAGCCGTCTATCGCTTCGGCCACTCGATGCTGCGTGAGGAGATCCTCCGCTTCAACGACCCGCCGGGTGTGAACCCCAACCCGATCGACCTGTTCGACGCGTTCTTGAACCCCCCGGCGTTCTTCGACGGCGGCCCGGCCGGCACGCTCACCCCCGACGAAGCCGCGGGGAGCATCTTTCGCGGCGAGGTGACCCAGGTCGGCAGCGAGATCGACGAGTTCGTGTCGGACGTGCTGCGGAACCGGCTCGTCGGACTGCCGCTCGATCTCGCCGCCATCAACATCGCACGAGGTCGGGACTTCGGCATCCCGCCGCTGAACGAGGTTCGCCGTCAGCTCTACGCGGCGACGTTCAACCCCGCCCTCGCGCCCTACGTCAGCTGGGTCGACTACGGACTCAGCCTCGAGAACGCCGAGTCGTTGGTCAACTTCGTCGCGGCCTACGGCACCCATCCCTCGATCACGTCGGAGACCACCGTCGCCGGCAAGCGAGCGGCGGCGGAGGTGCTGGTGGCCGGGCTCACCCCGGACAGCCTCGATTTCATGAATAGCGTCGGGATCTACGCCAACGTCGGTGGTGTCACCACGACCGGGGTCGACGACATCGATCTCTGGACCGGAGGTCTCGCCGAGTCGAACCAGGCGTTCGGAGGAATGCTCGGCGACACGATGAACTACGTCTTCGAGCTCCAGCTCGAGAACCTGCAGGACGGAGATCGCTTCTACTACCTCCTGCGCACCGCCGGCATGAACCTGGGCGTGCAGCTCGAAGGGAACTCGTTCTCGGAGCTGATCGAACGCAACACCACGGCGACGAACCTCCCCGCCAACGTCTTCTCGCGGCCCGACTTCTTCTTCGACGCGTCAGTCCAGGGTTCGGTTCCGGCGACGCCGATCGTCGACGACCCCGACACGGTCGACTACGACGAGACCCTCTTGTTGACGAGGGACATCGACGGCACGATCCGGTTCTCGGGTCCCGAGCACGTGAACTTCGCGGGAAACGACTCTGCGGTGCCGGGAGAGGGCGACCGGATCCGTTCGGGGATCGGTGACGACACGGTTCGAGGGAACGGCGGCGACGATCGCCTCGAGGGTGACGGCGGCAACGACACCATCATCGGTGGTCTCGGCAACGACATCATCACCGACCTGTTCGGTGATGACGACCTCAAGGGCGGCGACGGCAACGACGCGATCTCGTCGGGTCCCGGCCTCGACTTGAGCCAGGGGGGCCGCGGCGACGACTTCTTCGTCGGTGCGACCGATCCGAAGATCGTCATCGCGGGTCCGGGGAACGACTTCGTTCTCGGCGGCGACTCGACCGACGAGGTGCACGGCGACGACGGCGACGACTGGATCGAAGGTGGCGCCCAGGGCGACAATCTGGAAGGCGACAGCGGGTTGCCGATCCTCAACGGCGTGGACGTCAACGCCCCCGGTGACGACGTCATCAACGGCGGCGCCGGCAACGATCGCTACTTCGGGGAGGGTGGCGATGACATCCTGATCGCCGGTACCGGTTTCGAACGCTTCCTCGGACAGTTCGGCTTCGACTGGGCCACGCACTACAACGACCCGCAGCCGGCCGACTCGGATCTTCTCGTCAACGCCTTCGCCCCGCCGCCGCTCGTCGAGACCGATCGGTTCGACGGCATCGAAGGCCTCTCGGGCTGGTCCTTCGACGACGTCTTGAGAGGCGACGACCTCGGGGCGATCGATCTCGTCGACCACGACCTGACTGCCGACGGGATCGCCAACATCGAGGGTCTCGCCGGGCTGCTCCCCGCGGGGACGACGTCGTTCGCGGAGGGCAACATCTTGCTCGGCGGGCTCGGCAGCGACCTTCTCGAGGGCCGCGGCGGCAATGACATCCTCGACGGGGACTCGTGGTTGACGGCCCAGCTCTCGGCGCCGGATCCGTCCGGTCCGCCAGGGGCGACGCAACTCGTCGACAGCATGCTGTCGCTCGCGGTCGACGTCTTCGACGGCCTGATCGATCCCGGTGACATCTCGATCGTTCGCAAGATCGAGACCGCGAGTTGTGCCTGCACCGACACGGCGCTGTTCTCCGGACCTTTTGCCGACTACGACATCACCGTCAACTCGGATTCGGTGACGGTCGCGCACGTCAGAGGGGACGGCGGCGGGCCGGATCCCACGCTCGACAACGGCACCGACACGCTCATCAACATCGAGTTCGCGCAGTTCGCCGATCAGCTGGTCATGCTTTCGGACACGCCAACACCGGTTCCGTCGACTGATTTGACGGTGTTCTCGTTGACGGCGGATGTGTCGTTGCCGGGGTTGGGGTTGGTGGCTGATGAGGACATTGTGAGTTTCGATGCGGTGTCGGGTGAGTTCGCGATGGTCTTTGATGGGTCTGATGTGGGTTTGACCGATGACATTGATGCGTTCACGTTTGTGGACGCGGATTCGATTCTGTTGTCGGTGGTGGCGCCGGTGTCGTTGGCGGGCGTGTCGGGGGTCGTTGATGATTCTGACATTGTGCGCTTTGATGCGTCGTCGTTGGGGTCGTCGACGGCGGGGGTGTTCTCGGCGGTGTTCGATGGGGCGCCGTTCTCGTTGACCGCGAACTATGAGGACATCGATGGGTTGGATGTGTTGGCTGATGGTTCGCTGTTGATCTCGACGCAGGGCCCGCCGATCGGGGTGCCGGGTCTGGTTGGTCCCGAGGACGAGGATTTGTTCCGGTTCACGCCGACGGTGCCGGGTGATTACTCGGCGGGGTCGTGGTCGATGTACTTCGATGGGTCCGATGTCGGGTTGGCCACGACATCGGGTGAGGATGTCGATGGGGTGTTCAGCGACGGCGGCGATTTGTTCTTCACCACCAAGGGCGGCTTCGCGGTGTCAGGAGTGAC
>JAJRXC010000068.1 GCA_024276495.1 Actinomycetes bacterium | reverse complement strand
TCGACCTCGTGCGACTTGTCGTCATCGGAATCGTCGTCGTCATCGTCGTCGTGGGACTCGTCGGAGTCGTCGTCGATCTTGACGGTCCAGCCGTCGGCGGCGGTGGTGTCGACGACCGTGAGGCCGTTGACGGCGTCGCTCTCGATGGTGACGGTGCCGACATCGGCGACATCGAAGGTGCGAGCGGCGATGACCAGGTTGTCGTCGTCGGGGTCGGGGTTGGCGATCGGGTTGCCGAATTCGTCGAACCAGAGCTCTTCGACGGTGTTGGTGCGGTGATCGCGGATGCGGATTCGTAGGGCGCCGTCTTCGACCTCGGCTTTGAACTCGACCTTGTCGTCGCCGTTGCGGAAGGTCACCTCGACCTCGTGCGACTTGTCGTCATCGGAATCGTCGTCGTCATCGTCGTCGTGGGACTCGTCGGAGTCGTCGTCGATCTTGACGGTCCAGCCGTCGGCGGCGGTGGTGTCGACGACCGTGAGGCCGTTGACCGCGTCGCTCTCGATGGTGACGGTGCCGACATCGGCGACATCGAAGGTGCGAGCGGCGATGACCAGGTTGTTCTCGTCATCGGAGCTGCTGGATCCGCCGGCGTTCTCCACGGGCGGACTGTCCGATGTCGCGGCGGCAGGCGGCGCCGGCGGGATCAGGTCGGTCACGGGCGATGCGACCTCGATGACCGAGTCGTCACCGATGTCGGCGGTCTCGACGACCGACTCATCGCTGACGTCGGGGAGCAGGGGCAGATCGACGACGCCGGTCACCTGGGCGCCACCGACGGACGCCGCAGCGACCGTTGCGCCGATGAGGATTTTTCCGGCGGCCGTGCCGACGAATGCGGAGATGGACATTTTCTTTCGATCCTTGATGGTGGGGGACGCGGGCGGCGCCGAATCACTGAACTCGACGACAAGATCCACGGACAGGAACTCGGACAGCGAACCACTCGGCGTCGGAGGAGCCACCGAGTCGAAGTGATGACGCATCGACTCGAGAGTGGCGGACAGCGGATCGCCGTCGGCCTCTCCGGAGAGGAAGCGTTCTACCTCGTCGTCATTCAGGTCTTCGTGCATCTCACCCCGTTCAACGCCGATCCTCCGAGGAAGGGTACGGGTCCTCGGAAAGTCTTTTGGCGAGCGTGCGCAGGGCCCGACGTTGCAGGGCCTTCACCGCGTCGACCGGTTTGTCGACGATGTCGGCGATCTGCGGAATCGTCAGATCGTCGATGAGCCGCAGAACCAGCACCTCTCGCTGGCTGTCGGTGAGCGCGGCGAGCTGCTCATCGACCCACTCTCGCCCGAGGCGACTGAAGACCTCGTCGGTCCCATCGCTCCCGACCCCCTCCGGCACGGCGACGTCGATCGTCCGGGGGCGTCGAGCCCGCGCTCTCGAATCGTCGATCGCCTTGTTCCTGGCGATCGTGTAGAGCCACGCCTGGAGCCTCGCTCCGTCCCCTTCGAACGAGTCGAGCGAACGAAAAGCGGACAAGAAGACCTCGTTGGTGAGGCCCTCGGAGTCCCAGACCCCTCGGCTCGCCAGGAATCGGTTGATCGGCCCGGCGAGCCGGGCGTAGATAGCCGAGAATCCCCGCTCGTGGCCGTGGCGAGCGAGGTCCAACGCGTGTTCGAGATCAGGCGCCATCAACGTCCTCGGCGATCGGATCGATAGTCGCTCATCGGCACTCCGGCCCGAACCCTGAGCAGAATCTGCGAGAAGGTTCGAGCCGGCGTACCGATTGGTTGGTGGTGACCGGGCCGTCCAGGCGGGTACGGAGGGCCCGGCCACCGGAGGTGCGCCGATGGCGGTATCAGTGCACCCCGATCTTTGTTCACGTCACCGTCGAGTCCGAGTCGTCCGAGTCGTCGGAATCGTCGTCATCGGAATCGTCGTCGCCCGAGTCGTCGTCATCGCTGTCGTCGTCGGAGT
Source organism: Actinomycetes bacterium (assembly GCA_024276495.1). Lineage (GTDB taxonomy): Bacteria > Actinomycetota > Acidimicrobiia > Acidimicrobiales > Aldehydirespiratoraceae > JAJRXC01. The sequence continues at coordinate 28,698 of JAJRXC010000068.1, read as the reverse complement.
CACGGTCGGAATCGTCGTCGTGGGACTCGTCGTCGTCGGAGTCGCGATCCGAGTCACCGTCGTCATCGCTGTCGTCGTCGGAGTCACGGTCGGAATCGTCGTCGAGGTCGGAGTCGGACTCGGAGTCGACGGATGCCGTGTCATCGGAGACGGTGGCGACATCGGGATCGCCGGCCGCCATGTCGGGGCTCGCGTCGGGAGCAGGTGCGACGGGCGCATTCGAGTCGGCATCCACGGTGCCCACGACGTCGTCGATCGGATCGGTCACATCGGTGGTCGTCGCCGGGTCGGGGTCGACGTCGGAGCTCGGGTCGACATCGTTCGAGACGACGGGGTCGGCCGCGACATCGGTCGTGGCCGGTGTCGGGTCCGGAGTGGAGGTGGTGTCGTCAACGGCGGCGGTGCCGGTGTCGGTCACGACGGCATCGGGGGTGTCCACGGAGCCGTACGAGCCGACCGCGGCCTGAGCGGCGGGTGCACCGACGACCGCGGCGGCGACCGCCACGGGCGCCAGATACCTGGTGGCGATTCTCTTGTTCACGTTCTTCAGCAGGGACATGGTGTTCTCCTTGAGTCGGGACCGGAAGTCCTGTCGGTCGCGTCGACCGTCGGACCGCAACGTACCGAGGGCCGATCCATCGGCCGGTAAGCGGATGGTTAGGGGTGGGTAAAGGTCGCGTCCCGGCCCGTACCGCCGCCGAACGAGGCGTGATCAGCGCGACTCGCGGGCCGCCAGGGGAAGGGTGAACGCGACGATCAGGCCCCGCGGATCGTTGTCGCGAAGGCGAAGCGTGCCGCCTGCCGCCTCGATCAGCTGGACGACGATGGCGAGGCCGAGGCCGGTGCCTTCGGTGGTCGGGTTGGCCCGCCAGAATCGTTCGACCGCGTGACGCTTGTCCTCGTCGGAGAGGCCCTCACCGGTGTCGGCGACCTCGACATCGGCGACGTCTCCGGTTCGTCCCACCGACACGCCGATCGTCGAGCCCGGCGGCGAGGCCCGGATCGCGTTCTCCAGCAGATTGTCGAGAACCTGCTCGACCGCGCCCGGCGCTGCGAGGGCCCAGGTCTCCTCCTCACCGACCTCGAAGGAGAGCCCCACCTCGCTCTCCTCGGCGATCGCCCCCCACGTGTCGACCCGGTCGCGGACCGCGTCCGACAGGTTGACCGGCTCCGACGGCGGCGGTCGATCCGCGGTCGCGAGTCGGAGGAGATCGGTGATCACCCGGCTCAACCGGTCCGTCTCCTCGATGGCCTTCCCGACCTCCTCGGCGGCATCATCGTCGCCGGGGGTCGTCGCCAGCACCTCGACGTTCTCCAACCGGAGCCGCAGCGCGGTGAGCGGGGTGCGGAGCTGATGGGATGCGTCGGCGACGAACTGTCGTTGCCGCTCGATCAGGTCATCGAGCTCGGCCGCCATGGTGTTCATCGAGCGTTCCAGGGCGATGAGCTCGGGCAGGCTCTCCCGCTCGGTCGAGGCGGTCGACAAGTCGCCGGCGGCGAAACGCTCGGCCGTCCTCTGGAGACGACGGAGAGGGCGGGAGATCGACCGGGCGATCACCCATCCGACGCCGACGACGGCGATGATCGTGATCAGCGCCGTCGCGGCGAGGCCGACCCAGAACCGGTAGACGGTCTGCTGCACGTCGGCGGCGTCGAGAGTGATCCGCACGGCGCCGTGCACGCTTCCCCCCGAGGCGATCGGCACCGCGGCGAAGACGAGATCGGTCTGGAGCGTCTCGGAGTAGCGGGTGCCGGTGGCGTGGCTTCCCGCGAGCGCGATCTCCATCTCGGGGCGAGTGCCGAAGTTCCGATCGATGGGGGCATTGGTGTCGACGACCGACAGGCCGCGTGAGTTGACCACCACGACTCGGGCGCCGGTTCGGTGGGCGTAGTCGTCGGCCGGTGTCGGATCGACGTTGAGGTCTTTTTCGACCGTGTCCTCGTAGATGGTCGCGAGCACCCGGGCATCGCGCTCGACATCGACGATCAGCTCGTCTTTTTGCTGGTTCTCGAAGAACACGCCGAGCGGGACCGCGAGGATGACGAGGATGAAGCTCGCGATCGCGAGATAGCTCAGGACCAGCCGTCGGGTCATTCCGGATTGTCCGGGTCGATGACCCTGAAGCCCACGCCCCGCACCGTCTCGATCATCTCCGCGCCGATCTTCTTGCGAAGTGAGGCGATGTGGACATCGAGGGTCTTCGTCGAGCCCCACCAGTTCTCGTCCCAGACGTCGCGGATGATCTCGTCTCGTGAGAACACCGCGTTCGGCTCCGACGACAGGTAGGCGAGGAGATCGAACTCCTTCGGCGTGAGGGAGAGGACGTCGCCGCTTCTCGTGACCCTCCGGGTGCGCGGATCGATACGGATCATACCGAGATCGCGGGGTTCGTTGGGATCTTGCCCCGTGGTCGTGCCGGCGCGGCGCAGCACGGCCCGGATCCTGGCCACGAGCTCCCGAAATCCGTACGGCTTGACCATGTAGTCGTCGGCGCCGAGCTCGAGCAGGGTCACCCGCTCCAGCTCGTCACCGCGGGCGGTGACGACGATGATCGGAACATCGGAGACCTCCCGCAGCCGTCGGCAGACCACCCTCCCGTCGAGATCGGGCAGTCCGAGATCCAACAGGACGAGGTCGGGGATCGGCGCCGCCAGGGCCTGGGCGCCGGTGGCGGCGACCTCGACATCGAATCCCTCCCTCGACAATCCCGTTCTCAAGGGGCCGGAGATGGTGGAATCGTCTTCGACGACGAGCAACTTCATGGGCCAAGGGTGGCACAGGTTCGTTCGATCCACGCTCCTGTGGCGCCCACCTTGAGCGATCTTTACGTTTTCATTACCAAGTGCTGGGAAGAGGTTGGATCAACCCGTCGTACGGTCGGACCGTAGCTGACAACAACCACCCCCGTCCCTGGAGGCCCCCCATGCTCAGTCGCACCACAATCACGACGATCGGATCGATTGTCGGGGTGATCGCCGCCGGCTCTGCCGCGGTGAGCGCCAACCTCGGAATCCTGACCGCGGCCGACTCCACCGAGCTCGGCGAGCTCTCCGCGACGTCGTCGGTCCCCGACACCGGCCCGGACGCGTCGACCACCACGACCACCACCGGCCCGGCCGGGTTCGAGATCGTCGATGTGTATCTCGACGACGTCCTCCCGGTGTCGGGCACTCCGGTCCCCGCGCCCGGCGCAGGAGCCCTCCCCCAGGGGTCGTCCACCGCCGCGTCGTCGGCGTATGAGGCCTTCGCCGTCGACGTCGCCGGAGAGGTCACCCTGGAGAACTACGGCGATCGCATCGAGATCGAACGAGTCACGCCGGCGGCAGGGTGGAGCTACACGGTCTCGATCGTGTCGAGCACCGAGCTGAGCGTCACCTTCGACGGCGCAGCGACGTTCGTGTTCAACGCGACGTTGCTGCCCGACGGGACGATCGCGGCGTCGGTCGAGCAACCGGTCGTCGTCACCATTCCGGTGCCGACCCCGGCACCGACCCCGACCGCCGCGCCGTACGACGACGATGACGATGACGACGACCGCGGTGGCTACGACGACGATGACGACGACGATGACGACGACGATGACGAAGAGCACGAAGGTGGCGACGATGACGACTGATCCCTCCGCGGAGATCGATCAGGCCGCGCGGGACCGCATCGCCCGTCTCCAGCAACGTCGTGCGTCGAACCGGAACGCCCCTCCGACCGGCGCGGCCCCCCGCCCCCGCGCCGGTCGCACGCGCCACGCCGCGATGGGCGGCCGCATCGCGGCGGCCGGCGTCGGTGCCAGCGCGATGCTCGGCATCACCGCCGTGCTCGCCCTCGATGCCGCGGCGAACTCGAGTGAGGGCGTCTCAGACGAGCTCACCCTGGCCGCGGTCGCACAACCGGTGACGGCTCAGCCGCTGTCGTCGTTGCCCCGGCACCTGTTGCCGCCGACCGGTGCGGTTGCCACGACAACGGTCCCGCTCCCCGACGTCTCCATCCTCCCCGAGGGCGCGATCGTCACCGGTGAGCGCAACGAGTCGGGGCTGCCGATCGTGGTCGTCGTGCATCCCGCGACCGGGAGTCGCTCCGCCCCCGCGGCCGGTGCGGCCCCCGTCGTCGCCCCCGCCGTCGCGGCGTCCGCCCCGGCCCCCGTCGCGGCACCGACCCAGCTGACGGCGACCCAGGTTGTGCAGGAGGTCCGGGTGCCCGTGGCGGCTCCCGCTCCTGCGCCTGTTCCGGTGGCGACGACCCGTGGGAGTTGACGAGCGCCGGCTGCGAGTCATGGGATGTGACGCCCACGTCATCTTGGTCGATCCTCATTCCGGCGGGCTCGAGACGGCCGTCGCGCGGCTGCGGCAGCTCGACGAGCGGTGGAGTCGATTCCGCCCCGACAGCGAGCTGTCGACCCTCAACACCGCCGAGGGTCGGTGGGTCCCGGTCTCCGACGACACCCTCGTGTTGATCGCGACGATGCAGCAGGCGGCGCGCTCGACCGGGGGTTCGTATGACCCGACATTCCTCTACGAGGTGCTGGAGACCGGCTACACGGCGAGTCTCGACGACCCGACGCGGGTGTCGGTCGTCGTCGATCTGCCGTGTCCGGGCGTCTCGGTGCACGACGTGCATGTCGACCGGGCCCGGTCTGCGATTCGTCTCCCACCGGGCATGGCGCTCGATGCCGGAGGCATCGGCAAGGGCCTCGCCGCCGACCTGATCGTCGCGGAGCTCCTGTCGGCCGGTACCGGTGGCGCGCTGGTCAGCGTCGGCGGTGACCTCTGTGCGGCAGGGGTGGCGCCGAACGACGCCGGCTGGACGGTGGAGATCGCCGATCCACTCCGATCGGGCCCGCCGGCGACCCGGCTCGTTCTCAACGGCGGAGGCGTCGCCACCTCGAGCACGCTCGCCCGTCGCACGACGAGCGGCGGCCGCGTCCGACACCACACCATCGACCCGATGACCCGGCAGAGCTCGACAACCGACCTCGCGTCGGTGACCGTCGTCGCCGGGACCGGCTGGGAGGCCGAAGCGCATGCCACCGCAGCGCTGATCGCCGGCGCCGACCGGGTGGTCGGCTACGGCGCAGCCCATGAGGTGACCGTCTACGCCATCGATCGTGACGGTCGCACGATTCGGTCGGTCGATCTCGACGCCGCGACGAATCCCGTTCCGACCGCGGAGCTCGTCTCGTGAACCCGGCGTTCTGGTGGTACCTCGCCCGCGCGTCGGGCATCGTCGCCTGGCTGTTCCTGACCGCCGCGGTGCTCTGGGGCATCGTCTTGGCAACTGATCTCTTCCCGGCGACCCGCCGACCGGCGTGGCTGCTCGACCTGCACCGTTGGCTCGGCGGTCTCACCGTCGGGTTCGTGGCGATCCACATCGGCGCCCTCATGGCCGACAGCTATGTGGAGTTCTCGGTGTACGACATCGTCGTGCCGTTCTCCAGCGACTATCAGACGAGCGCCGTCGCCTACGGGGTCGTCGCGATGTGGGGCGTCGTCATCGTCCAGCTGACGTCGATGGCCATGAAACGGATCCCGAAGCGCATCTGGCGCCGCGTCCACCGGACGAGCGCGGTGACCTTCTGGCTCTCGAGCCTGCACGGCACCTACGCCGGAACCGACGCAGCCGACCCGCTCTACATCCTCACCTCGATCGTCGCGGTCGTCGTGGTCATGGCCGCGCTGGCCTACCGGGTGTTGAACCGGCCACCGGCCCGGGCCCGGACGGCCTAGTGTCCGGAGGCAACGAAGGGAGCCTCCGACATGAACACCGACTGCATCGAGGTTCATCGAGCGATCGCGGCCGATCCGGCCGCGATCTTCGACATGCTGCGAACCCCGTCGGGCCACGTGGCGATCGACGCGTCGGGAATGCTGATGGCGGCGACCGGTGACCCGGCGACCGCGACCGGCGACCGGTTCGTGGTTCACATGGACCGGGAGTCCCTGCAGGACCATCCGCTCGGCGAGTACGACGTGACCGTCGTGATCACGACCTTCGACCCCGGACGCGAGATCGCCTGGACGGTCGAGGGCGCGATCCAGCCACCGATCGGCCACATCTACGGCTACCGGCTCGAGGAGATCGACGGCGGCACCCTCGTCACCTCCTACTACGACTGGTCGAACATCCACGAGCAGTGGCGGGAGGCAACCGGTCTCTTCCCGGTCGTGTCCGAGATCAACCAACGAGCCACGCTCGGAATCCTCGCCCGCACGGTCGCCCCGGGGAGAGGTCGGCCGGGCGCCGAGAACGACTGAGTCGGCGCCGACGGCATGTCACCCCGTTTGGTTCTGGTCCGCCACGGCGAGACCGAGTGGTCCCGTGTCGGCCGCCACACCGGAAGAACGGACGTGCCGCTGACCCCCGCCGGTGAGGACGAGGCCCGCGCGATCGGTACCACGCTGCGCGACTGGATCTTCGCGGCGGTCTTCGCGAGCCCGCTGCGCCGGGCCCGGGAAACGGCCCGACTCGCCGGGTTCGCTCCGACCCTCGACGACGATCTGGTGGAGTGGGACTATGGCGCGGTGGAGGGCCGAACCAACGACGCGGTCACCGCGCAACGCCCGAGATGGTCGAAATGGTTCGACACCGTGCCCGATGGGGAGCAGGTCGCCGACGTCGCGGCGAGAGCCGACCGGTTCATCGATCGGACCGTCGACCTTCCCGACGACGTGCTCGTCTTCGGCCACGGACACCACCTGGCGATCCTGGTGGCGCGTTGGTTGGAGCTCGCCCCGGTCGAGGGCCGTCGGTTCCCGCTCGCCACCGCAACGGTCAGCATCCTCGGACACAAACGTGATGATCGGGTCGTCCACGCGTTGAACCGACCCTGCGGCCCGCCCCTGCCGAGCCGATGACCCCCGTCCACGACGATCTGTTCGACGTCGAGCCCGATCCCGAGCATCTTCGCGAGTGCGCCTACTGGCGATGCGACGAGCTCTTCGAGGCCCGCTCGGCGAACCACCGCTTCTGCCGCAAAGCCTGCCGAAGTCGTCAGAGGAAGTGGGAGCGGGCCCGGGCCCGCCGCCTCGCCCGTGGGTGAGCTCCCGTGATCCCGAGAGAGACGACCACATGACGACCGCGCCCCGCACGCACACCACGACCGGCCGTGGCGCCACGATCCTCAACGATCCGGTGATCAACAAGGGAACGGCCTTCACGCTCGAGGAGCGGGCCGCGTTGGGCATCGACGGGTTGCTCCCGCCGCGGGTGGAGAGCCTCGACGAGCAATGCGCCCGCATCCGGGTGAAGTACGACTCGTTTCATCGCGACCTCGAACGCCACGTCTTTCTCCGGGCGCTCCAGGACATCAACGAGGTGCTGTTCTACGCGTTCGTCGAGGCTCATCTCGAAGAGATGCTGCCGATCGTCTACACGCCCACGGTCGGTGACGCCTGTCGCCAGTTCAGCCACATCTATCGTCGACCGCACGGGCTCTTCTTGGCCTACCCCGACCGCGCCCGACTCGTCGAACAGCTCGCCGACGTCTACCGCGAGATCGACGTCATCGTCGTCACCGACGGCCAACGGATCCTCGGTCTCGGCGATCAGGGGCTCGGCGGCATGGGAATCCCCATCGGAAAGCTCTCGCTCTACACCGCCGTCGGCGGCATCGATCCGAGTCGGACCCTGCCGATCCTTCTCGACGTCGGCACCGACAACGCCGAACTTCTGGCCGACCCCCTCTACCTCGGATGGCGCCACGAGCGGATCACCGGGTCCGACTACGACGAGTTCGTCGAGACGTTCGTGACGGCGGTCATGGAGCGGTTCCCGGGAGTCCTGCTGCAATGGGAGGACTTCGCCAGCACCAACGCCACGCCGCTGCTGGAGCGGTACCGCGACCGGTTGTTGAGCTTCAACGACGACATCCAGGGAACCGCAGCGGTCGCGTTGGCCGCGGTGCTCGGCGCGTTGCGCGTCTCCGGGTCGGCGTTGGAGGAGCAGACGATCCTGATCGTCGGAGCGGGTTCGGCCGGAACCGGCATCGCCGGGATGCTCCTCGACACGATCACCAGGTCGGGTGGCGGGCCGCCGCCGGTGTTCGTCGTCGACCAGGCCGGAGTGCTACACGACGGGCGACGCGACCTCGAGGACTACCAGCGCCGATTCGCCCGGCCCGAGGCCGAGGTCGCGGCGTGGTCCGGCGTGACCGACCTCGCGGTGGTCGTCGAACAGCTGCGGCCCACCGTCTTGATCGGGGTCTCGGGTCAGCCCGGGATCTTCACCGAATCCGCGGTGAGGACCATGGCGGCCATCTCGGACCGGCCGATCATCATGGCGCTGTCGAACCCGACGAGTCGGGCCGAAGCCACCCCGTCCGACCTGTTGGAATGGACCGACGGCCGTGCGCTCGTCGCCACCGGGAGTCCGTTCGCCGATGTCGAACACGACGGCACCACGTACGGGATCTCACAATCGAACAACGTCTACGTCTTTCCCGGTCTCGGCCTCGGCGCCCTCGCCGCCGGAGCGACCCGCATCACCGACGCGATGCTGGTCGCGGCCGCGACCGAGGTCGCCGAGGCCAGTCCGTGCCCTGCCGACCCGACGCTCGGCATCCTTCCGCCCCTCGGATCGATCCAGGCGACGAGTCGGCGAATCGCGGTGGCGGTGGCCCTGGCCGCGGCGGCCGATGGCGTCGCCCCACCCCTCGACGTCGCCGCGGCGAGGTCGAGGGTCGACGAGGTGTGGTGGCACCCCGTCTACCCGACGATCGAGGCCGGCTGAGACGACCATGGCGACCGGCGACCTCCACGATCTTCCCCGGGGAGCCGCACCTCGCCCCCGTTCTGGCGGGCGGGAACCCGACGGGCCTGCGCAACCGGTCAGGTCAACGCCTGGTAGACGACGTTTCGCAGTTCCCGCCGAAGCGGATACTGGCTCGACGGCATCTGTTGGGTCATGAACACGACGGCGAGATCCTCGACCGGGTCGACCCAGAAACCGGTGCTGGCCGCGCCGCCCCACGCGAACTCGCCGGGGCTCGAGATCGCCTGGTTGGCCACCGGGTCGATGACCACGGAGAAGCCGAGGCCGAAACCGGTGCCGTTCATCGTCGCTTCGCTGAAGGTCGGGGACAGCCACAGGTCGGCGACCGTCGCGTTGCCCGGGAGATGATTGCGGGTCGCGTACTCCAATGTCTTTCGACCGATGATCCGTTCGCCGTCGAGCTCGCCGCCGTTGAGGAGGCAGTGGCAAAAGCGCAGATAGTCGCCGAGCGTGCCGACCATGCCACCGCCGCCGCCTTCGAAGGCCGGGGGTTCGCGCAATGGCGACGTCGTCGGATCGTCGACCAGGACCAACCCGCCGTCGGGGGTTGCCGCGTAGTTGGCCGCAAGCCGGTCGTGTTGTTCGGTGCGGGCCCAAAACGCCGTCTCCGACATGCCGATCGGCCCGGTGACGTGCGCCTCGAGATAGGTGCTCAGCTGTTGCCCGGAGGCGATCTCGATCACGCGGCCGCACACGTCGGTCGCCATCGAGTACGCCCAGTGATCGCCGGGGGAGAAGGCCAACGGCATCGTGGCGAGGGCTTTGATCGTGGCGTCGAGCGTGCGCGTCTCGCGGGCGAAGACCCCGAGCCCGTGCCTCGCGTAGATCGCGTCGACCGGGTGGGACTCCATGAAGGCGTAGCTCAACCCCGCGGTGTGGCGCAGAAGGTCCACGATCTCGATCGGTCGATCGGGCGGCCGGGTCTCGAAACCGTCGGCGTCGCCGCTCACGTAGACCCCGGTGTCCGCGAACTCCGGGATGTAGTCGGAGACCGGATCCTCCAGCTTGACGACACCCGTCTCCACCAGGCGCAGCAAGCCGATCGAGGTGATCGGCTTCGTCATCGAATAAAGACGAAAAACGGTGTCGTCGGCCACCGGCGTGCCCCGTTCCATGTCGGCCACGCCGTAGAGGTCCCGGTAGACCTCGTGACCGTGGCGCATCACGACCACGCTCGAGCACGGCATCTTGCCCTCGTCGACATACCGGTGGGTGAGGTCGCCGATGCGACCGAGGCGGCGGCTGTCGAATCCGATCTCTTCAGGTCTCATGGTCACGAGTTGTAGCGCGAATCGCGGCTCGACCATCGAATCCCGGTCATCAAATCCGGTCATCAAATAGAGTGCGGCGGTGACTTCGTTGCCCGACCCGCGTGAACGAGATCGTCCCTGGATCATGCGGACCTACTCCGGTCACTCCACCGCGGCGGCGAGCAACGAGCTGTACCGAACCAACCTCGCCAAGGGGCAAACAGGGCTGTCCGTGGCCTTCGACCTTCCCACCCAGACCGGCTACGACCCCGACCACCCGCTGGCTCGCGGCGAGGTCGGCAAGGTCGGTGTACCGATCGCGCACCTCGGCGACATGGCGACGCTGCTCGACGGGATCCCGGTCGACTCGATGAACACATCGATGACCATCAACGCGCCGGCCGCCTGGCTGCTCGCGCTCTACGTCGCCCACGCCGAGACCCGGGGAGTGGCCCGATCGGCGCTGCGGGGCACGACGCAAAACGACATCGTCAAGGAGTATCTGAGCCGCGGCACCTACATCTTCCCGCCGGAACCCTCACGTCGCCTGATCGTCGACACGATGGTGTTCTGCGCCGAAGAGGTGCCCGGATGGAACCCGATCAACATCTGTTCGTACCACCTGCAAGAAGCCGGCGCGACGCCGGTCCAGGAGATCGCCTTCGCGCTCGCGACCGCCGTCGACGTCCTCGATGCCGTGCGCGACAGCGGCCAGGTCGACGAGGATCGGTTCGCGGCCGTCGTGGCGTCCGTGTCGTTCTTCGTCAACGCGGGGATCCGGTTCGTCGAGGAGACCTGCAAGATGCGGGCGTTCACCGCGATGTGGGACGAGATCGCCCGCGACCGCTACGGCATCGACGACCCGCGGGCCCGCCGGTTCCGCTACGGCGTGCAGGTCAACTCCCTCGGGCTGACCGCGGCGCAGCCGGAGAACAACATGCACCGCATCGGGCTGGAGCTGCTCGGTGTCACGCTGTCGAAGGACGCCCGGGCCCGCTCGATCCAGCTTCCCGCCTGGAACGAGGCCCTCGGTCTGCCTCGGCCGTGGGATCAGCAGTGGTCGCTGCGGCTCCAGCAGATCCTCGCCCACTAATCCGACCTGCTCGAATACGACGACATCTTCGCCGGATCCCACGTGATCGAGGCGAAGACAGCGGAGCTCGTCGCCGGCGCGACGGCCGAACTCGACGAGATCATCGCGCTCGGTGGTGCCTTCGCCTCGATCGAGGAGCTCAAGTCGCGACTGGTCCGGTCCCACGCGGCCCGCCGGGCCCGCATCGAACGCGGCGACCTCATCGTCGTCGGCGTCAACGAGTTCACGGAGTCCGAACCCTCGCCCCTGGGCGGCGCTGCCAGCATCCTCACCGTCGACCCGGAGGCCGAGGCGGCCCTCATCGCGGAGCTCGCGGCATGGCGGGCCGGGCGTGACCAGGCCGCCGTCGACGCGGCGCTCGCCGACCTGGCTGCCGCGGCGGCCGATGGGGGCAACGTGATGCCGGCGTCGATCGCGTTGGCCCACGCCGGCGGGACGACCGGGGAGTGGGCCGACGTGCTACGGGGCGCGTTCGGCGAGTACCGCGGCCCGACCGGGGTGGCCGGTGCCGGACCTCGGCCACCATCGACCTCACTGCGCGACGTGGCCGGGCGCCTCGCCGCGGCGCCCGGCGGCCCCCCTCGGGTGCTCATCGCCAAGCCGGGCCTCGACGGTCACTCGAACGGCGCGGAGCAGCTGGCCCTGGCGGGCCGCGACGCCGGTATGGAGATGATCTACGTCGGCATCCGTTCGACCCCGGATCAGATCGCCCGGGCCGCGCGCGACGAAGACGTCGACGTGATCGGTCTGTCGATCCTCTCGGGAAGTCATGTTGCCCTCGTCGGTGCGGCGATCGACGCGCTGCACGCTCTCGACGTCGACGCGCCGGTCGTGGTGGGCGGCATCATTCCCGAGGCCGACCACGGCACGCTCCACGCCATGGGTGTCGCCCGGATCTTCACCCCGGCCGACTACGACCTCGGCGTGATCGTGGCGGAGATCGCCGACCTCGCGTTGGCCCACCGCGGTTGAACGTGCGGGTCGTCACCTACAACATCCGCAACATCCGAGCGTTGGACTGGTCGTCGTTGTGGTGGCGGCGGCGTCGCCGTCTGGCCGAGGTGATCGGGTCGCTCGGCGCCGATCTGATCGCGGTGCAGGAGGCCTACCGCTGCCAGTCGCGGTGGCTCGGAGCCCATGGGCTACGGGCCCCGGAATGGGAGCTGGTCGGGTCGGAGGGCCGCAACCCGAACGGGGGAGGAGAGGCGGTTCCCGTGTGGAGTCGGCCCGCGGTTCTTCGCCCGGTGTCGGTCGAAACCCGCTGGTTCGGTCCGTCGCCGGACAGTCCAGGATCACGGTTCGAAGGAGCCCGGTTTCCCCGCATCGTCACCCTTGCCGCCTACGAGACGGTGGCTGACGCCGGCATGGTCGTCGCCAACCTCCACCTCGACAGCGACGATGCCGCCAACCGCACCCGGAGCCTCGAACAGTTGACCGGGTGGCTCGCCTCGTCGGGCGTGTCGGGGCCGATGATCGTTCTCGGCGACTTCAACGCGCCGATGGTCGAGCCCGGTTTCGCGGCGCTGCGCGAGCTCGGTCTTCGTTCGGCTCTGCCGCCCGACGCGGGGCCGACATCGAACGGGTTCGGACGTCGTTCGGCCGAGCAGCGACAGATCGACCACGTCTTCGTCAGCGAACACTTCCAGGTCGATTCCGCCCGGATCGCGACGGAGGCCGGATACGCCTCCGATCACTATCCCGTGGTGGTCGATCTGGCGCTCGACATCAGGCGGCGAGATCCGCGGCCAGGGCCGTCTTCTGGTCGGGGGTGAGATCGACCTCGGCGGTGAGGGCCGGAAAGTCGGTCCCGATCGCGACGGGGTCACGGTGGCAGGTGAAGCGGAGATACTGCACCGCGGAGATCCGATCGTCCCCGACCTGCATCGGGTCGAAGGACGCATAGGTCTTCGACCCGTCCTCGAGGCGCAGATACACCCGCTCCTGGAGGCCCAGCCACTTCTTGAGGAGCGGCTTTCGGTCGTCGGCGTCGGGGATCTCGATCAGCATGGCGCAGCCGAGCTCGCCGGTCGTGCCGAGCATCTTGTTGTAGCCCTCGATCTCGTCGAGAATCGCCGATTCCCGTGCGAGCTTCTCGGCCCGCATGATCTCCTGCACCTGGTAGATGAGCGTCTCGCGGTTCTCGAAAAGGAATGTGAGGTTCTCGCCGAGATGGATCCGGCGAGGCTTCTTCACCTCGAAGATGTGCGCACGCACCTCATCGCGGGTGTCTTCGTAGGTCTGGTAGTCGACGATGTCGGATCGTTCGATCAGGCGGCTCATGGTCGGGCTCCCGAGGTGTCGTCGTCACCGGGGTCGATCGGAGTGGGGAAACCATCGGTCCGATAGGCACGGGCGAGAATCGACATCGGGTGCATCGGGCGGCGGCCCGCGTGCTGGGCGAACTGGGTGGCGGCGAGCGGGCAGTCGGTGGCCCACACCTCCGCGTCGGCGGCCGCGTTCATGCCGTCGAACGCCCTCTTGCCGATGCGCACGGAGACTTCGAAACCCTCCGTCTTCATGGCGTAGGTGCCGTCGTGGCCGCAGCACTCCATCGTCGTCGATGGTGTGACGCCCGGGATCTTGCGGATCAGGTCGCGGCCCTTGAAGCCGACCGCCTGGGCCCGGAGGTGGCACGGCGCGTGATAGCTCACGTTGCCCGGTGTCGACTTGAAGTCGTCGTTGAAGCGGTCCTCCTTGCGGATCGACCAGAGGAACTCACCGGGATCCATCACTGCCTCGGCGACCGCGCGGGCGTTGTCCCGATCGGCGGGATCGACGAGCTCGGGGTACTCGTTGCGCAGCATCATCGAGCACGTCGGGTTGATGACGAGGACCGACTTGCCCGCCTCGACGTGGGGCATGAGCTTGTCGAGGTTCGTCGAGGCCTTCTTCTGCATAGTCTCGAGGTCGCCGCTTTCCCACGCCGGCATCCCGCAACAGTCGAAGCCGGCCTCACAGGTGATCTCGACCTGGTTGGCCTTCAGCACGGCGATGGTGTCCTCGCCGATCTCGGGTTCGTTGTGCTGGACGTAGCAGGTCTGGAAGAGCACGGCCTCGCCCTCGTCGGGCGTGTCGGCGATCAGCCCCTGCTTCTTCGCCCACTTCTCGAAGGTCGTGCGGGTGAACGGCGGCAGGTCCTTGTCGGGATGGATCCCGATGACCTTCTCGAGGAACCTACGGTGCAGCGCGGACCGGGAGTTGAGGACGTTGGCGGCGCCGAGGCTGGCCCGGGCGGCCTTGGCGGTGCGATCGGGATCGCCGAGCACCTTGTCGCGAAAGGTGACCTTGCCCCGTTCACGGGTGCGTTGGGCCTTGTATCGGTGGACCAGCTTGGGGAAGTCGAGTTGGTACTCGTGGGAGTCGCGCACGGTGTACGGGCACTGCACCTCGCACAGCTTGCACTGGAAGCACTCGTCCATGACCTGCTCGGTCTCGGCATCGGTGACGTCGCGGACCCTGCCGTCGTGACGATCGTCGATGAACGAGAACAGCGACGGGAACGAGTCGCAGTACTTGAAGCAGAGGCGACACCCGTGACAGATCTCGAAGGTGCGCTCGATCTCCCGGGCGAGCGCACCCCCGTTCCAGTACACGGGCTCCGCAGGGTCATACGACAGGCCGTCGGTGGGGGAGTAGGAGATGGGGCCGGCGTTGTCGCTCATGGTCGATCCTGCGGTGTCGAGGTCGCGTGGATTTCAGTCGCTCAGGAGACCGACTCGAGCATCTCCTCGAAACGACCGGCATGGCTCTTCTCGGCCTTGGCGAGGGTCTCGAACCAGTCGGCGATCTCGTCGAAGCCCTCTTCGCGGGCGGTCTTGGCCATGCCCGGGTACATCTCGGTGTACTCGTGGGTCTCGCCGGCGACGGCCGACTTCAGGTTGGCGATGGTGTCACCGATCGGCTCGTCGGTGGCGGGATCGCCGACGGACTTCAGATAGTCGAGATGGCCGTGGGCGTGGCCGGTCTCACCCTCGGCGGTCTCGCGGAAGTTGCCGGCCACCTCCGGGTACCCCTCGACGTCGGCGATCTTCGCGAAGTAGAGGTAGCGACGGTTGGCCTGCGACTCGCCGGCGAAGGCGGCCTTGAGGTTGTCATGGGTGCTGGTGCCTTGGAGAGACATGGTTTTTCCTCGGTTGTGAAGACGGTTTGGGATTGCTGCGCGGGACCCTACCAAGGATCTGGATATTGTCCAAAGTCGGAGCGAGAAGAATCTAAAATGTTGTCGGAAACTCGACGTGGTGTGTACAGTTGGCCGGAATGCACACCCCTCTCATCGACCGACTGCGTCGGCGCGGCTACCGACTCACCGCCCAGCGTCGGGTCGTCGCCGAGGTGCTCGAAGGCGAGAACGTGCATCTCACCGCCGAAGCGGTCCTCGACCGGGCCACCGAGCTGCTCCCCGAGATCAGTCGGGCGACGGTCTACGCCACCCTCCAACAATTCACCGAGCTCGGAGAGGTACGTGAGCTCGCCCTCGACGGGCGGGCCAAGCGCTACGACCCGAACGTCGAACCGGCCCACCACCATCTCGTCTGCGACACCTGTGGCCTGGTGTTCGATGTCGCCCACGGCATCGATGCGCCCGGTCTCTCGGGGGCCGATCGCCACGGCATGGCGATGCAGGGCGCAGAGATCGTCTACCACGGTGAGTGCGCCGACTGCTCGGTTCGAGCCGCCGATGACAAGATGGCGACATGACCGCTCCACAAGACCTCACCGTTTCGAACTTCGGCCCCCTGTTGGCGCTGGCCGGCACCTGGGAGGGCAGCGACGGACTCGACTTCTCCTACCACCACGCGGAGACATCCACCGGCGACACGCCGTACTTCGAACGAGTCACCTTCTCGACCTTCGGCCCGGTCGACAACGGCACCCAGAGCCTCTTTGGCCTCGACTACCGCATGGCGGCCTGGCGGATGACCGAGCTCGACCAGGATCCGTTCCACACCGAGGTCGGCTACTGGCTCTACGATCCGGCCGCGTCCCAGATCATGCGCTGCTTCATGATCCCGCGCGGCGCAGTGCTCATCGCCGGAGGGACGTGCGCGCCCGACGCGACCTCCTTCGAGATCTCCGCCGACCTCGGTTCCACCAACTACGGCATTCTCGAGAACCTGTACCTCGCCCAGAACGCGTCGACCGAACGCTATGTCGCGACGATCACGATCGGCGACGACGAGTGGTCCTACGAGGAAGACTCCGTGCTGCGAATGAAAGGCCGCGACGGGCTCTTGCACCACACCGATCGCAACACCTTGAAGCGGGTCGCCGACGCCTGAGCGGGGCGGTCTCCGCGTCCGGCCGGCGGCGTCGTGTCGGGATGCGGGATTCAGTCGCCGGCAAGGCCGAACGCATCGACGATCTCCCGAAGTCCCCCGGCGTCGTAGACGTCGTCGGGGCGTTCACGCACGATGCGATCGAGGGCGATCGCGTCGTCGCCGACGAGGATCCGCCAACGGTTCTCCCGCACGCCGTCGAGGATGACCGCGGCCGCTTCGGCTGCGGTCATCGGCGCGTTGGCCTCGAAGTCGCCGGCGACGGCCTCCATGAGCTCGCGAACCGCGGGATCGACGCTCTCGTCGACCACCCCGTGGCGCAGTGAGCTGCGCACGATTCCCGTGCCGATGTGACCGGGCATCACGAGCGACACGCCGACATGGGGCGCGTTGAGGCGCAGGTCGGCGATCAACGCCTCGGTGAACCCCTTCA
Organism: Actinomycetes bacterium; assembly: GCA_024276495.1. GTDB lineage: Bacteria > Actinomycetota > Acidimicrobiia > Acidimicrobiales > Aldehydirespiratoraceae > JAJRXC01. Next base: position 11,885 of record JAJRXC010000068.1, on the reverse strand, counting down.
CCGCGAACTTCGCGGCCGAATAGGCGGTGTGGGGCCGGTCGGGTCCGAGGCTCGCCCAGAACCCGTTGACGCTCGACGTGTTGATCAGATGGCCTTCCTCCGCCGCGGCGAGCAGCGGGAGAAACGCCCGTGTGCCGTGGTAGACGCCACCCCAACACACCTCGAAGCAACGATCCCAGGCTTCTCTCGAATCGGTGAACAGGCTCCCGCCCCCGCTCAAGCCGGCGTTGTTGAACACCAAGTTGACGTGGTCGGTGTCGTGTTGTTCGACCACTTCGTCGCGAAAACGCAAGATGGCTTCTTCGTCGCCGACATCGCAGTGGTGGCTGGTCAACCGGATGCCCGCGGCCTCCTCGCGAATCCGGGCGGACGTGTCGGCCATGTCGTCATCGGACAGGTCGCAGATGGCCACGTCGCATCCCTGGGCCGCGAGTTGCCGGGCGAGCTCTCGGCCCATCCCGCTCGCGCCACCGGTGATGACGGCCAACTTTCCGGAGAAATCACGCATCGGGCGAGCATAGGGTCGGACCGGGTCGGGGACCTAAGCTCGCCCGATGCCGGATCCGTCCTCGATCGCCGACCTTCCCACCCCGAGCCTTCTCGTCGAGCGCCCGGTGTTCGACGCCAATGTCGCGGCGATGGCTGCGGTGCACCCCGGTCCGGCGTTGCGACCCCACGTGAAGGCGTTCAAGTCGACCGCACTCGCCGGCGAGCTCGCCGCGGTCGGCCATCACCACTTCTGCGCGGCGACCATCCGGGAGGTCGAGGGAATGGCCGCGGCCGGGTTGGGCACCGATCTGCTTCTCGCCAACGAGGTGCTCGACGCGCGCCGCCTCGGTGCGCTCGTCGAGCAAGGACACCGGGTCACGACGGCCGTCGACAGCGAGGAGACCGTACGGGCGGCCGCCCGGGGCGGTGTGCGCGAAGTGCTGGTCGACGTGGAGGTCGGCATGCCCCGCTGTGGATGCGACTCGGCCGACGCGGGCCGCATCGCCGATCTGGCCCGCGTCGCCGGGCTCGAGGTTCGTGGGGTGATGGGCTACGAGGGGCACCTCATGATGACATCGGCCGACAAGAAGGCCGGTGCGGTCGAAGCCGCGATGGCGCGGCTGCTCGCCGCTCATGACGTTGTCGGCGGCGACATCATCTCGGCCGGCGGCACCGGCACGTACGCGGTCAACGTCTGGGCCACGGAGATCCAGGCCGGGTCCTACTGTCTGCTCGACACCGACTACGCGAGCCTCGACAGCCCCTTCGAGATCGCGGTGTCGGTTCTCGGCACGATCATCTCGGTCAGCGCGAAGGGGTGGGCTGTCGCCGACGCCGGTCTCAAGGCCTTCGGCATGGACCACGGCAATCCGACCTGGCCCGGTGGCGAGCTCTTCTATTGCTCCGACGAGCACACGACGTTGCTGGACCCCGACGGGGTCCTCCGGGTCGGTGATCGGGTTCGTCTCCATCCCGGCCACCTCGATCCGACCGTGGCCCGCCACGAGCAGTTCTGGGTGGTCGACGGCGACGACGTGGTCGACTGCTGGCCCATCGACCTCCGACACTGGTGACGCACATGGCATCCACGACTTTTCGCAACTGGGCCGGCAATCAGGTCTGTCTCCCGGCCGAACGAATCTCGCCCCGCACGGTCGACGAAGTGGGGGCGATCGTCGCTCGGGCCGCAGAGCGGGGACAGCGGGTGAAAGTGGTCGGCGCCGGCCACTCGTTCACCGCGATCGCCTGCACCGACGGAATCCTCCTGTCGCTCGACCACCTCGCCGCGGTGGAGGCCGTCGATCGCGAGCGGAATCTCGTCACTGTCCAGGCCGGCATCCGGCTCAGGGACCTCAACGAGCAACTCGCCGCGCTCGGCCTCGCGATGCCCAATCTCGGCGACATCGCCTACCAGTCGATCGCCGGGGCCATCGCCACCGCCACCCACGGAACGGGGGCGACGCTCGGCAATCTGGCAACGACGGTGGTCGGCATGGAGATCGTCACCGGCACGGGGGAGCGGGTCTGGTGCGATGCCGACGAGCGTCCGGAGCTGTTGCGCGTCGCCCGGGTCGGGGTCGGGGCGCTCGGCATCGTCACGAAGGTCACGTTGCAATGTGTGCCGGCGTTCGACCTGCACGCGGTGGAGACGATCGAAGTGCTCGACGAAGTGCTCGACGGGTTCGACGCCAACGCCGACGACAACGACCATTTCGAGCTCTTCTGGATGCCCCGGGCCCGCCGCTGCCAGGTCAAACGCAACAATCGCACGAGCGAGGCCCGTCGTCCACAGGCCCGGCTCTCCTACCTGCGCGACAAGATCATCGCCGAGAACCTCGCCTTCGGGGCGGTCACGAAGCTCGGTGCCCGGTTTCCCGCCGCGGCGCCCCGCATCGCCAAGCTGGTCGATTCCGGGGTGTCGGGGCGGGACCTGATCGACGCCAGTCACAAGATCTTCGCCAGTCCCCGATGGGTGCGGTTCTACGAGATGGAGTACGGCATCCCCCGTGAGGCTCTCCCCGAGGCGATGCGCCGGGTCCGCGAGTTCGTCAACACCGGGACCGAGCCGATCTTCTTTCCCATCGAGGTGCGGGTGTCGGCGGCCGACGACATCCCCCTGTCGACCGCGTACGGCCGGGCCAGCGCGTGGATCGCGGTCCACGTCCACAAGGGTGGCTCCTACGAGACGTACTTCCAGGGGGTGGAGGCGATCATGAACGACTACGACGGTCGCCCCCACTGGGGCAAGCTCCACTTCCAGAACCACACCACGTTGGCGCCGCGCTATCCGGCGTGGGACGACTTCCAACAGGCGCGAGCCCAGATCGATCCCACCGGTCGGTTCGCCAACCCCTACACCGACCGCGTCCTCGGCCCCACCTGACCCTCCCCCTCCGCCCCGCCTTCTCCCCTCCTGCTTTTCTGACGCGTTGATCGCGCAATACGCGATCAACGCGTCAGAAAAGCAGGAGGGGGGAGGGTCAGGCGACGAGGGTGGTGCCGCCGTCGACCGGGATGATCTGGCCGGTGATGAAGGCGGCTGCCTGGCTGGCCAGCATCAGCGCGACGCCGGCGATGTCGGCGGGATCGCCCCACCGATGTTGGGGAATCATCCGGAGCTCGGCCTCGTAGCTCGCCGGGTCGGCCTTGGCGAACTCGGTCATCTCGGTGTGGAACCGGCCCGGGGCGATCGCGTTGACCCGAACGTGGCGCTCGGCGAGGGTGAACGCCAGGTTGCGGGTCATCTGGTGGATGGCGGACTTGGAGGCGTTGTAGCTGTACGTGTCGGACGGGTTGGCGGTGATGCCGGCGATCGAACCGATGTTGATGACGCTGCTCGTGCGCTGCTGCGTCGCCCGTGACGTCAAGAGGGGAACGAGATCCTGGGTGAGGAAGAACGGCGACTTCACGTTGAGGTCCATGACCTTGTCCCACCCGTGCTCGGGCACATCGCCGAGGGGGGCCAACCAACCGCGGCCGGCGTTGTTGACGAGCACGTCGAGATGAGCTTCGCGCTCGGCGATGTCGGCCGCGAGGGTGTGGGCCCCTTCCACGGTGCTCAGGTCCCCGGCGATCGGGACGCAGTCGCCGGCGAAGGCGCCGTCGATCTCGGCCGCCGCGCGTTCGACGGCGTCGACGTGGCGGGCGGTGATGTAGACGCGGGCCGCGCCGGCATCGAGGAACGCCTCGGCCATCGCCCGGCCCAGGCCCCGAGACCCGCCGGTCACGAGACAGATTCGATCGTTCATCGAGAAGAGTTCGGGGATCATGGCGAGACTCTCTCACCACACGACCCCCTCGTCTAGTGTCCCGGTTGCGGTGGAGCGAACCGAAGAGGAGCATGCCCAGCGTCCCGTTTCCGTCATCGGCCGACGTCATTCTCGATCGCCTCGCGAGCGGATCCCGTCCCAGCGAGCGCACGGACGACTTCCGGGTCGCCTTGGCGATCGAAGGTGGCGGCATGCGTGGTGTCGTCTCCGCGGGGATGCTCGTCGCCCTGGAGCAGCTCGGCATCACCGGCTGCATCGACTTGGTGGTCGGCACCTCGGCCGGAGCCCTCGCCGGTGCGTTCTTCGTCGAAGGACGAACCGTCGAGGGCAGTGTGTTGTTCTACACCGAGCTCCACGAGGAGCCGTTTCTCGATCGAAGTCGGTTGCTGAAGCGGGAAGCCGCCCTCGACCTCGACTATCTCGTCGACGAGGCGTCGGTCGCCCGGGGCCTCGACTTCACCGCGGTCTCCGCGAACCCGATCCCGCTCTACGCGACCGTCTCACCCGTCGACCCCGACAACCCGACCCGTCACTTCCACGTCGGCGGGAGCGCGGCGCGGGTGGCGTCGATTCTCAAGGCGACCGCGTCGCTTCCGGTGCTGGCCGGCGCACCGAAGATCGTCGACGGCGACGCATATCTCGACGGTGGGCTCCACGAACAGATCCCGTGGCGGACCGCGGCGGCGCTGGGGGCCACCCACATCCTCGTGCTCCCGTCTCGTCCGGTGAGTGCCGACAAGGAGCTCGACTCGCTGAGCTTCATCGAGCGGATCTCGGTGATCCCCGTGGTGAAACGGGTGCACAACGCCTACATCGCCCAGCTCGTCGCCGAGCTGCCGGCCCGATCGTCGCGCGAGGCCTGGAATCTGCGAGCGGTGGCCGAGGGTCGGGCGACCCCGCTCGGATGGATGAAGGGGAGAGGTCGACCACGCTTCGACGTGGTCGACGTACCCGACACGATTCGACTTCCCGGGCGGCTCGAAAGGGAACGTCCCCTGCTGGTCGACGCGTTGATCGGTGGGGCGAACGCGATCGTCGACCACTTCGGCCTCGGCGGCCCCGACGCGGTCGCGGTCGAGCAACGGGTGGTGCTGACCCATCCCGACGCCCCGGTGAAGCTCTTCCGGGCCTCACAACTCACAGAGCTGGTCATCGAGCGGACCCGGGTCGATCACACCGATTGAGTCACCGGTTCTTCCGGGTTCGAAAGCCGACCACTCCCGCACCGACCGCCAGGGCCGCAGCCACCCCGGCGCCGACGATCACCCCGGTGTTCGTGCCGTCGTCGCTGCCGGAGCGCTCGACGATCTGGGCGAGCGTCGTCACCGGTGACGGCACGGTGGTCGGCGCCGCGGAGGTCGTGGGGACCGCCGCCGCGGTGGTGGTCGTCGTCTCCTCGGGCGGATCCTCGATCCGGCCCCGGAATGGGCCGGTGATCTCGTAGGTCCGTCCGCCGAAGGGCTCGACGGAGTCCATCGCCGGGTTGATCTCGTTGATCGGTCGAGGTGATGGCGCCCGCTGGCTGGAGAAGTAGAGCCGGTCCCGGCGGGGGTTGAAGACGGGCCCGGTCATCTCCGATGTCTCCTGATCGACGAGACGCACGAACGGTGCGACCTCTCCCTGCGGGGTGATGATGACCAGTTCCATGTTGCCGCCGTCCTCGGCGACGTAGATGTCGCCGGAGCCACCGTCGACGGTCACGTTGTCGACCCCCGACAGGACCGCGGTGCCGGCATCGACATCATCGGGATCCGCGGCGTAGATGACCGAATGCACCATGTTCACGAGATCGATCGCGTGGATCACGTTGTCGAACTTCGTGGAGAAGAAGATCCAGTCCTCGTGATACCAGATGCCCTCGGCGCCGAGGAAGGCCGTCGATTCGGCCACCTGCTGGCGGGTCGGGGTGTCGGCGGCCGACGGATCCGGCACCTCGATCCACGTCACGGCGCCGTCGTCGGCGACGGCCGCGACCTCGAGCAGGCCCGCGCTCAGGTCGGGATACGCGTCGGGGGTGAACCGGTAGAGGCGTCCGTCGGGCAGGTCCTCGGTCTGGTACACCTGTCGGCGCACCGGGTCGACGGCCGCGGCCTCGTGGGTGAACAGGCCCATCGCCGCGTGGGCGACGGCCTCGGTCTCGCCGGTGGGGTCGCATTCCCAGAGGAACCCCTTCCCGCCGAAGACCTCCTCGCCGGAGAGGAACGTCCCCCACGGGGTGGGTCCGCCGCCGCAGTTGGCGATGCTGCCCTCGAGGATGCGGTAGCTATCGATGATGTTGGCATCGGCGTCGTAGTGGATCGCACTCACGCCGGCCGCGCCCGGCACGAAGACCTCGCTGTTGACGGTGTGGTACCAGCCACCCTCGCCGTCGTCGAAGGTGGCCGCGCCGTCGGGGAAGATGAGCCACTCGTAGCCGGTGTCGCCGACCGGTTCGCCGGCCACCGCGACGATGCGCGACGTGAAGCCGGGCGGGAGGATGACGCCGTTGGCGTCGGGGGCGATCCCGTCGAGTGACCCGTAGGGGCTCGTGCCCGCCGCCTGGCCCGCGGCGGCTTCGGCGATGAGGGGGAAGGCCGCGGTGCCACCCGCCGCGAACACCCCGGCCCGTATGAACTGTCGTCGATCCATGGCCGACACTGTGACACGTCGGCTAGACACACGCAGATGATCGACACGCCCCGCATCGACGGTCTCGAACCCGTGTTCACCAACGTCGACGACGAGGACGACGGCATCCCGTTCATCCCGGTGCGCAGCCAGCGCAACGCGGACGGGACCGAAGCCCACGTGTGGGAGAAGTGGGTGGCGTTCTCGATCGAGCCGCTCTATCTCGCCCTTTTCGCCCGCTGGGACCCGGGAATGATCGTGCGCCATCACGGCCACCACAGCCCGCACACCCTCACGGTGCTGAAGGGGTCGTTCACCTGCGGCGACCGGCGGGGTGAGAGGCGCGAGCTCGGGTTGGGCGCCCACATCGAGCTGCCGCTCGGCGCGTCGTTCGGACCGTTCGAGGCCGGTCCCGCCGGGGTGGAGCTCTACGAGGTGATGATGGGCGACCCCCGATCCTGGTCCGACGATCCCGATTCGATCCACGACTGGCTCGCGGCCCGCGGCGCCGTGCAGTTGCCGGATCCCCCGATCGAGCTCCCCGGTGGCCTCGAGGATCTCCGCGCCGTGTTCGCGAAGGGTGCCGAGCTGTCGGGCGACTGAGCCGCGATCTAGGGTGCGGCCCATGGCCGACCGCAAGATCATCACCGTTTTGAACCCCGAGGACGAGTACACCCACGAGCCCGACCCGGTGCCGAACTACAACGAGTCGATGTATCTCAACGGCTTCGACCTGGAGCGTGAGGTCGGGGCCTGGTTCCGCATCGGCAACCGGGTCAACGAGGGCTACGCGGAGATGACCGTGTGCATCTACCTGCCCGGCGGTCGGGTCGGTTTCCTCTACGCCCGCCCGGAGATCACGACCAACGACGTGATGTCGGCGGGAGGGCTCGAGATCAAGGTGGTCGAGCCGTTCGAGCACCTGAAGATCAACTACGACGGCAAGGTGTGCCTGCTCGACGAACCCGAGCAGATGGCCAACCCCCGCGAGGCGTTCAAGAACAACCCGTTCGTGGAGTGCGAGGTGCGCCTCGACGTGCACGGCGTGTCGCCCATGTACGGGGGCATGCCCCAGTACGAGGACGGCACGCCGATCGAGACCGACGCGGAGAAGAGCTTCGCCAAGGCCCACTACGAACAACACACCGCGGTCACCGGCACCATCCAGGTCGGCGAGGAGATCATCGAGCTCGACGGCCTCGGCCTGCGCGACAAGTCGTGGGGGCCCCGTTACTGGCAGGCCATGCGCTGGTATCGCTGGTTGCCGATGATCTTCGGGCCCGACTTCGCCATGATGCTGTCGATCATCGACCGCGACGGCACACCCTCGTACTCGGGAATGGTGCTCGACGACGGCGACTACCACCACATCCGCGACTGCCGCATCGAGTCCGACTGGGACGAGAACCACTACCAGACCGGCATGCGGTGCTGGGCGAAGACCGACCACAAGGAATACGAGATCACCGGCGAGGTCATCTCGATGATCCCGCTGCGCAACCGGCGAACGACCGACGACGGCGAACAGCTCCACACCCGGATCACCGAGGCCATGACCCGCTACGAGTGCAATGGCCGCACCGGTATGGGGATGAGCGAGTACCTCGATCAGGTCGTCGACGGAAAGCCGATCGGCACCGACGTCCCGTGAGCGCCGGGACCGAGACGCTTGCCGGCCTGCTCGGCGAGGAGCTCGGGGCGACCATCGAGAACCTGACCCGGCTGTCGGCCGGGGCGAGCCGGGAGACGTGGGCGTTCGACGCGGTATCCGCCTCGGGCCGCGACGCGCTGATCCTGCAACGATCACGGTTCGCGTTGAGCATCGACGTCGACGAACCGGTGGTGCTCCGACACGCGCACGCCGGGGGTGTGACCGTGCCCGAGGTCATCGCCTCGTCCACCACCGGCGGCCATCCGATCGGGGCCCAGTTCACGGTCGCCCGCCGCCTCGATGGCGAATCGATCGCCCGCAAGATCCTGCGCGACGACGACTACGGGCCGGCCCGGGCGCGCTTCGTCGAGGATTGCGCCCGCGAGCTCGTCGCGATCCACGCGCTCGACCCCGATCCGGTCCGCGACGCGTTGCCCGAGCCGACCGATCCGGTCGCCGCCCAGCTCGCCACCTACGAGACGCTCGACGACCCCCATCCCGTCTTCGACCTGGCCTTCCGTTGGCTCGACGAGTTTCGCCCCGCCCCTCGCCCGGCCCGCGTCGTGCACGGCGACTTCCGCATGGGCAACCTCCTGATCGGACCCGACCGCATGGTCGCCGTGCTCGACTGGGAGCTGTGCCATCTCGGCGATCCCGTCGAGGATCTCGGCTGGCTGGTGGCTCGGGCCTGGCGCTTCGGCGGGCCCGGCGAGGTCGGTGGGCTCGGCACCCGGGAACAGCTCCTGTCCGCCTACGAGGAAGCCGGCGGCATCCCGGTCTCACCGGCCGAGTTGCGCTGGTGGGAGGTGCTCGCCTCGTTGCGGTGGGGTGTCATCACGATGTTCATGGGTGGCGAGCACCGCGCCGGCAACATCCGCTCGGTCGAGCAGGCGGCGATCGGACGTCGGGTCGTGGAGACCGAGTACGACGTGATGCTGCTGCTCCGCCCCGAGCTGGTGGTGGCACGATGAGCGACGAGCCGCGACCCCGGACCAACTGGCCCCACGACGTGCCCGACGCCCGCGAGCTGGTGGAGGCCGTTCGTGACTATCTGGCCGACGATCTCGGGCCACGGGCCGAGGGCCGGGATCGCTTCCTGCTGCGGGTGGCCGCCAACGCGTTGTCGATCGCGGTGCGAGAGCTCGAGGCCCAGCCGACCGACGCCGCCGCCCACCGGGAACGGCTCGCCGCGCTCGGTGTCGACTCCGAACAGGCGTTGTCCGACGCGATACGCGACGGGCGGTTCGACGAACGCCGAAGGGAGCTCGTCGAGGCGCTGTGGCAGACGACGCTGGCCAAGCTCGCGGTCGCCAACCCCCGCTACCGCGACGAGTCGCTCGAGGCGCGCCCCTGAGCACCGCCGCCATGTGGTGCGGCTACCGTTCGGGCATGGCCTTTCGCACGACGACCGCCGCGAACAACCGGGTCGGGGAGTACACGCGGATCGCCGTGCGGCCCATGGCCGGTTCGATGGGAGCGGAGATCTCCGGCGTCGATGGCCCGCTCGACGTGCGTGCCCTCGACGACGAGGAGATGGCCGAGATCCGCCGGGCCAACGACGATCATCTCGTCGTGTTCTTCCGGGACCAGGCGCTGACGCCCGCCGAGCTGGAGACGTTCACCGCCCGCTGGGGTGAGTTCGGCGACGACCCCTACCTCACCGGCATGACCGACCATCCCCATGTGGTCAGGGTCGTCAAGGAGGCCGACGAGTCGGTGCCGCTGGTGTTCGGCGGCGCCTGGCATTCCGACTGGTCCTTCCAGCCCACCCCGCCCGCCTACACGATTCTCTACGGCGTCGATGTGCCCGACCATGGCGGCGACACCCTGTGGGCCAACATGTACCTGGCGACCGAGTACACCTCTGAGACGCTGCGTTCGATCCTGCGGACCCTCGACGCCGTTCACAGCCCGTCGATGGGCTACGGCCCGGGAGCGACCCACAACGAGCTCATCGAGAACATGGACATCGCGTACGGAGAGGCCGGCACGTCGACCCATCGACATCCCCTGATCCGACGTCACCCGCGGACCGGACGGGAAACCCTGTTCGTCAACCCCGTCTACACGGTCGGGATCGACGGCATGCGCCAAGAAGAGGCCGCTGCCATCCTCTCGCAGCTCTACGCGGTCGCCACCGACCCGGTGCACCTGTGTCGGTTCCGGTGGGAACCGGGCTCGCTCGCGGTGTGGGACAACCGGTGCACGATGCACCTCCCGCTCAGCGACTACCACGGCGTTCGCCGCGAGATGTGGCGCACGACGGTGACGGGCGAGGTGCCGATCGCCGTCGAGTGACGCCGTGCCCACGCGGGTGCCCTCGGTCCGGGGCCGGCTCGGACTACGGTCGCCTGGTGCGCAGGGCGCGACTGGCCACAGTCCTCTCACTCGCCATCCTGGTCACCGCGGTCCTGTCGACTGCCGCGGCCACGGCCGAGCCCGACCCCCTGGGGCTGACGCTCGACGGGGGAGTGGCCGAAGGACTCGGGATCGGCACCGACACGATCGCCGTGTGGGTCTGCGAGGTCCCGGGCACGACAAACCCGAAGACCTTCACCCCGGGCGATGTCGCGAGCTGGGCCAACGCCGAGATCGCACCGTTCTGGACGACGATCTCACGAGGCCGCTACACCGCCGTCTTCGAGGCGGCCGGTTCCTTCACCCGTCAGGCGGACTGCCTCGACGAGGCGATCGCACGAACCACGGATCCACGCTTCTCCAACACCTTCGTCATCGACGACACCGACGCGGGCGGGGGCTTCGGCGGATCCGGCATCTGGTACCTGATCAATGGCGAGGTCATCGCCGGGACGCTCGACGACACGCCGGCCTCGTCGGACCGGGGCTTCTACGTCTTCGGGGGCATGTTCGACCTGCCGGCCACCGCGGCCCACGAGATCGGGCACACGTTGTCGTGGCCGCACTCCGGCTCCGGTACCTCCGGGTCGGCCCAGTACGACAATGTCGCCGATCTGATGAGCGGCCACGGGGTCGACAATCTGTGCCCGATCGGGGGCGGCATCTCCCGGGGGCCGTGCTGGATCACCCACACCATCGCGTTCAACCGGTACACGTCGGGGTGGATCGACCCGGCCGAGATCGAGCTGGTCACGAAACCGGTCCAGCTCGACCTGGCCGGACCCGAGGCGACCGGTGCCCAGATGGCGTTGTTGCCGTCGGCCGACCCACTGGTCTTCTCGACCATCGAGGCCCGCCCGGCGATCGGCTACGACGAGAGCTCCGGTGTGCCGGGCGTGGTCCTCCACACCATCGACCAGACCGCACCGTGCGACGCGAACCTGTGCTGGGGACTGAATCGGCGCCAGAAGCCGGCGGTGGGGGTGGCGTCGACCGACCACATCCTCGGTGTCGGTGACAGCGCGGTCGTCCACGGGATGACCATCACGGTGACCGCGGCGACCGCCGGCGGCTACACCGTCACCGTCGGTGGGGTCCCGCAGGGCTGTGCGATGGGTCCGAACCGGTTCATCGACGTCTCGGCGGCATCGTTCGCGTTCAACGACATCGGCTGCATCCGGTTGCTGGGCATCACGACGGGCACGAGCGCCACGACCTATGCGCCGGCGGGGGTCGTCACCCGTGAGCAGATGGCCGCGTTTCTCGCTCGGCTGTTCCGCGGCCTCGGCAACTCGTGTGCGACGGATCCGACGCCGTTCGTCGACATCGGCGGTTCGTTCGCGGCGGCCGACATCGCCTGCATCTACGGCCTCGGGGTCACGACGGGCACGAGCGCCACGACCTATGCGCCGGCGGGGGTCGTCACCCGTGAGCAGATGGCCGCGTTTCTCGCTCGGCTGTTCCGCGGCCTCGGCAACTCGTGTGCGACGGATCCGACGCCGTTCGTCGAC
>JAJRXC010000067.1 GCA_024276495.1 Actinomycetes bacterium | reverse complement strand
TCGGCATCGTCGACAACATCACGAACATGGCGGATCCGTTGGTCGACGCGCAGGGTGGCGCGGCCGGTGAGGTGGGGCCGCTGGTGGAGTTGGTGGCGGGGGCGACGGGGTTGACCGCCGATGAGGTGTTGGCGGCGCTCCAGGAGAGTTTTCCGCAGACGTATCATCTCTTGTTGGCGTTGCCGCTCGATGGGGTGAGTGCGGAGATTCCGGATCTGTTGGGCTTTGTGGCGGACAACTCGGCGTTGGCCGATGGTGACGCGGTGCTGGCCGCGATCGCGGAGAACACTCCCAATCTGGCGCAGGCGATCGTGAACCTCATGGTCGTCACCGACTCGTGGCGGGCCGTCCCGGGAACCGAGGGCCTCACCCGCTTCGACGGGTCCCAGGTCAGCTCGGTCCCGGAGATCCGCGACTACTTCGCCGGGGACGTCGTACCGGCGATCCGAGCCGTCGCCGACGACTACCGCACGCTCGACACGACACCCCCGCCCGTCGATGTCTTCCCGCCGCTTCTGGTGATGGTCGGGATACTGGTCATCGCCTACGGCGGTGCCATGCTCGCGATCACCCGAGTGACGGCGCCTCCCTACGCCAATCCCGGCCCACCCACAGAACCCGACGACCGTGACCCGCCCGACGAAGCCGAGCCCGACCTCGTCGAGCTCGTCGGCGTCGGTCCGTCCACCTAGGTCACGCCGGTCGGATCGGTTCGAACCGTCTCGATCGTTCGCAGACCGTCGACGGGAACATGCTCGAGCATGCCGGTGGCGGTCTCCAGCACAAGCCGGCCCGATGGGTCGAGGGCGGTTGCCCGACCCCGAGCCTCGCCCCGGGGAAGGAGAGTGACCTTCACCCGACTGCCGATCAGGTCGCTGCGTTCGGTGACGGCGTCGATGAGAAGTTGGGGATCCTCGGCGAGCAACGAAGCCGAATCGTCGAGACTGCGTGCCGCCTGGTCGAGGAGGTCCGCACGGTGACTGGCGCTGATCCCCAGTCGGGACAAGCGGAATCGCAACGACACGACGGCATGTTCGATCCGCCCCGGCCCGAGTTGGGTCACGACGTTCACGAACGCGGCAGCGACATCGGTCCCGACGACCCCGATCGTGTCGGGCCACCGAATCGTGAGATCCCTCCGGCTGCACGACGCCCCCGCGTCGGCCGCCGCCAGCGCCGCGACCAGCCACAGGAGATCCTGGCCGTCCAGGGCGATGTCCGGGCGCAGGATCATCGCCAGCGAGAGCGAGTCGTCGGCCGCCGCCGACCAGGGTTCGCCGAGACGGCGACGGGCGGCGATCTCGGTGTCGACGACGACGATGCTTCCCTGCGGAACGTGGTCGCGACGTGACCACGCGGCGGCGAGCGCCTCGACCGACACGCCGATCGTGTGGTGCTGCGTGGCGCGGTGCTCCGTCATGTGCGGGTTCGGCGCGGGGTCAGCTTGTCGATGCGCCAGCGACCGTCGATCTCGGAGAGATCCAACGACCCGACCGGCCACGCGTCGGCGTGAAATGGGGCGGGGGTCTCCAGCCGCACCCTCGCGCCAGCGCCAGCGCCAGCGCCATCGGCATCGACGCGGCGCACCTCGATCGCCTCGAGGTCGGCCGACGACAGATCGATGCGAAGTCCGCGGACGACACCGGAGAGGAAATCGTCGAGCTCCGAGCGCTAGGCGGTGTCGAGACGGATTCGTTCGGCCATGACCGCGTCGAGACCACCCCGAAGGCCCGCGGCGAGCACCCGGTCGCGGCCGGCGGGGCTGAACAACGACCAGATCGTCGAGTGCTCGCCCCAGATGATCGCGTCGATGAAGGCCCTGGCGGTCTCGACCACCGGGTCCGGCGCGATCACGGGCGCTCCCACCCGATCTCGACGAGCAAGTCGCGCACCCGGATTCGTTGGGGGCCGAAGAGGAGCGCGTTGATCGCCTCGTCGAGCACGAAGTCCGCGGCGCGTCGCTCGTGGGGGCCGAGCCGCGAATGGGCGATCAGCTGGGCCTCGAGCGCCGAGCGCAACAGGTCGTCGGGCAGCTCCATGAGCACCGCGATTATCGTGCGAAGCGTCGCGACGAACGAGCGTGGGGGCTGACGGACGATGGCGTCGGTCAACTCGCACAATCGATCGACCTGTTGCCTCGGAGGAAGACGTTCGAATCTCGCGAATCGCTCGCGCACCACCCCGAGCCGCTCGGTGGCGTCCATGTCGCCGAGAAGCGTCGCGAAGTGATCGTGACGGGACTGGTCGGCCGCGACGACCCGGAGTCGCGCCTCGAGCGCCTCCATGTTCTCGTAGGTCGCCCGCCAGTGGGTGGGGTGCAGACGTGGGTCGAAGGTGGCCACCGCGTCCTCGTAGCACGACAGCGCCCGCCGCAACGAGTCGGTGTCGCCCCGACCGGCCAGTGCCAGCCCGAGATTCTGCTTCGCCACCGCGTGGTGGAACGGGAAGGACGAGGCGGTGAAGATCTCCAGGCTCTCGTCGAAGTGCCGAATCGCCTGTTCGAGCCGTTCGCGTCGCGCCTCGACGTCGATCTCCGCCTGCCCCTTCCGGGCGACGCCGAGACTGTGCGCGACCATCGCCTTGTGGAGCGGTGAGACCTCATCCACGCACTCCGCCGCCGCCTGCTCGAGCACCTCCACCGCGGATGCCAGATCGTCGTGGTGCCCGGTGGACATGAGGGTCTGGGCCAGATTGTGGCGAGCCGCGACGCGGGCTCGCCGTTGCTCGGCATCATCGCCGGCCAGGAGCTCGAGCGCGCGCTCGAACGCCTCGACGGCCGGGGCGGTTTCGCCACAATCGGTCAGGGCGAGGCCCAGGTTGGAGAGAACGCCGGCCCATTCCGCGTCGCCGCCCCGCCCCTCGAGCACGCGCGACGCCCGTTCGAAGAGCTCGGCGGCCCGCCGCGGATCGCCGAGCAGCCGGTGGGCCGACGCCGCCGCGTTCAACACCCGCGCGTGCTCGATCGGCGCGCCGCGTTCGGTGAGAACGCCGGCCGCGGCATCGTAGAGCTCGAGCGCCGAGCGGAGATTGTCCTCGGGACGTCCGATCGGCGACTCGGCTCGGGCCAAGCCCAGCCGGTACGAGGCGATCGCCCAGCCGAAGGGGTCTGTGGCCCGTGAGGTGTTCGCGAGCTGCGTCTCGAGGGCCGTGATCGACGATTCCCGCCCGACCGCCTCACTCATGGTCTTCCCCGCGTCGACGGCGTGGTCCGCGGTCGAGAAGCTCACGGATGCACCGGTCGACTTCGGCGATGGCCGGCTCGATCGCGGCCTCGATCGCCGGCGACAGACCGATCGCCGGCGACTCCACGTCGAAGGGTTGGCAGCCGACCATCAACACGTCGTCAGGAAGGATCTCCAGGGCGCGGGCGAGCATCAACGAGCGTTCGGGCGTCGCCATGTGCATGTCGGCGAGAAGGTCGTAGCGCTCGTTGTGGTCGAGCTCCTGCACGTCGACGACATCGGGCTCGATCACCATGACGGTCCCGGGCGGTCGACCACGGTCGACCGTGTCGATCACGATCACGGCGTCGTAACCATCCATGAGATCCTGGACCAGCTGGATGCCGGCGATTCCCGTCTCCACGACCGTGACGCCGTCGGGCTGGCCGCGGCGCAAGAGACGATTGGCGACCTCGACGCCGAATCCGTCGTCGGAGCGCAAGACGTTGCCGACACCGGCTACGATCACCCTCATGAAGTGATGACGGCTGGTCGTTCGGCCGCCCGCACGGCGTAGCCGTGCACCACCCACCAGGTGACGTACTGCTCGAACATCGCCCAGTCCTCGTTGCTGACGTGCTCTCGCCAATGCTCCCGACGTTTGTCGACCTCCGAGCCGATGACGGCATCGAGCGCGGATTCGACGAGCTCGGGATCGAGCAGATCGGTCCCCGCCGGGCGACCGGAACGGAGATCATCGGCGATTCGGGTCGCCGCCGCCCCGAGCAGGTCGAGGTCCTCGACCGCGCGGCCGAACGCGACCGTCAGCTGTTCAGCGGCGTCGGCTTCCTCGACCCGGCGCACGCAGTACCCGACGAGGAACGCGGTCGCGGCCCAGTCGGCGAACTCGGGCAGGGGCTGGGTCTCGCGCTCGATCGAGATGCGGCTCTCCCGGTACGACGAGGCCGATTCGGTGAGCGGATGAGCCTGGGCCAGGGCCCGAGCCCGAAACGGGATGTCGTCGTGGAGTTGGCTCACGGGTGTCTCGACACCCTGGTTGCCTGGCCGGTCCGGTTCCATTCACTCGCCGTCGGTGCTCGGGCGGATCTGCAGGCCGGTCGTGATCGACCCCGGAACCGGTGGCGGGTGCGGATCCGCTGTCATCTCCTCGATTTCGACACGACGAAAGTGGACCCAGTTCTCACGAAGTGACGTCTCGACTTGTTCGGTGATCGTCTGATCCGACGCGGTGCATCCATCGCACGAGCCGTGCAGCTTGAGCCGCACCACACCATCGGTGATGTCGATCAACTCCATGTCGCCACCGTGGGAGTGGAGATACGGGCGAACCTCGGCGAGGGCGGCCTGCACGGCCACGCGCGCCTCGTCGACGTCGATCCCCTCACCGAGCCCGTAGGCCGCGAGCAGGGGGCCCACGATCGGGTCGGTCGCCGCGGCCCCGAGGAAGATCTCACCTCGCCATTCCCTCACCAGATCGATGAGCCGCCCGATCCCGGTGCCGTTGAAGACGTCGATCCAGTCGAGCAGTTCCGTCACCGCCTCGGCGATGGCGGGATCGGGATGGCCGACCAGTGGTTCGGCCAGGTCGGCGATGTGTGCCTGGATGTCCGCGAACGCAAGCCGCTCGTCGTTCATATCGATTCCCGTACCAGCTCAAGAACCCGGTCGACCGTCGCCTCGATCTCGTCGGAGAAACCCAGGCCGAACGAGCGATCGGCCGGCTCGACTTCGATCACGACAGTATCGCTCGGGAACGCGTTCCAGTGACGACACACGGCAAGGGTGTGATCGAGATCGATGATGCCGCCGGCCGCCTCGGCGAGCCGTTCGTGGACCTCCTCGGGGGGCGGCGGTGTCAGGTCGAGCGTGTAGCTGCGAATGGTCCCGGGTGGGTCGACGTCACGCGGCATCGCACCGACGAGCACGACATGGGCGGGGCGGACCTCCTGAAGTCGATGCAGCACCCGGTGCGCGGCGTACGAGAGGTCTTCGATCAGCACGTGGTCGGGCCAGTCGAGGTCGCTCACGCGATTGATCCACTGCGTACCGAAGTCGAGGTCGCGGAGCCAGGGAAGGCCGATACCACCGACGAGTGTGCAGTCGTCGACGGTTGTGGGGGCGGGCACCCTACTCGAGGGTGCAGCTGCAGGAGTTGACCTCACGGGTGATCACTCCGCGGCCGGTGTCCATGTGGGTCGTGCACGGCATGCAGGGATCGAAGCTGCGGATCGCCCGGAGGATGTCGATGCCCTTGATCTTGTCGTCGCTCACACTCTCGAGGATCGGGGTTCCGACGATCGCCTCCTCGTAGGGACCCGGGTTCCCGAACGGATCGCGAGGCGCCGCGTTCCATGTGGACGGCGTGTTGATCTGGTAGTTGACGATCTTGCCCTTGTCGATGTGGAGGTGATGGGTGAGGTAGCCACGGCCGGCCTCCCAGACCCCCATCGCCACCCGTTCGTCCTGTGGCACCTTGAACGGGACGTTGAGGGCCGTCTCCCCCTTGCGCCAGTACTCGAACGCCTTCATCAGATGGATCATGCCGATCGCGGCGGTGAAGCCGACGCCATAGGCCCGGGCCCGGTTGCGTTCCAGGGCATTTAGGGTGCGCGGGATCTTCCACTCGAGCTCGAGCTCGGGAAGATCGTGGCGGGGCATCAAGAGCCTCAGCCCATCGCCGGTGGCATCCATGAACGGGTTCGACTCGAGGGTCTGGGCCATCGCGGTGGTCCACATGCGGCCGTAGACGCCGGTCTCCATGCTGATGCGGTCCCAACGCGGCGCGGTGTCCCAGGTGTACTTCTCCTTGAAGTTCTTCGCTCCCGGCTTCGGGATCGTCGTCTTGTTCCACATGTGGTACGGCGACAACGGGTTGCCGAGCGAATCGGTCTCGAACTTGATCTCGGATCCGTTGGTGGTCCAATCCTCGTAGTAGGAGTGCTCCACGAACTCCTCGATGCCCATGTTGATCCGGGTGAGGTCGGTGGTGACCAGTTCGCCGTCGAGAATGATCCCCGGCATCGCCGTTCGCCGGTTTCCCCACTGATCCATGTTCTCGTAGGTGGCGTCGTATGCCTCGGGATCGTCCCAGATGCCGGTCTGGATGAGGTTCGCGGGGCGGGCGCCGACCCGCTCGTACTCCGGATTCGCCTCGAGGAAGAAGTCGCAGATGTCGTCCCACCAGCCGGCCAGCCGCTTGGAGTAGTCGAAGATCTTCCCCAGGTAGGAGTAGAACTCGTTGAACGTCGAGGTCGTCACCGTGGTCGACAAACCGCCCGGAACCAGCGTCGACGGATGCGGGTACTTGCCGTACATGAGCGTGCACATGATCCGCCCGTAGCGCGTGTACTCCAGCGCCTCGAGGTAGATCGCCCCCTCGAGCGGGTTCATCGCGTCCATGATGTCCTTCACGGTCTTGTAGCCGTGGAGGTGGGCGTGGCGCGCCGGTGTGCGAGCGGCGAGCTCGACCAGCTCGGGGTTCGTCACCGAGACGAGTGCGGTGGAGTAGTCGGGTCCGGCGAGCAGTCCGAGATGGATCGGATGGTCGTAGAACATCTCGGCGACCTCGCCGAGATTCCGAACACAGACACCGAGGGGTGGGGGGCAGATGCCGAAGGCCTGCTCGATCGCCATCGACGACACGGTGGAGTGCACGCCGCCGCAGACACCACAGGCCCGCGAGCTGATGTCGATGGCGTCGCGAGGATCTCGGCCCTGGAGGATGATCTCGTAGCCACGGAACAACATCGCCTGCGAGTAGGCGTCGACCGCCTCACGCTTCTCGAGATCGAGGGTGGTGTGCACGGCCAGGGCCCCGGCGACCCGGGTGACCGGGTCGATGCTCCACTCGCGCAGGCGGGGAGGAGAGGCGACGGCCGAGCTCAGGCTCTGCGGCCGTACGTACCGTTTCGTCGGCTGGACGTCGACGGAGTAGGTGTCGGCATAGTCCGCTCGGAGAGTGGCCTTGCCGTCGGCATCGAAATCGATGGGGAGATTCTTGAAACACATGGGCGAGATCCCTAGCGGGACGAGCCTTCCTTCGAGTGTTGGACCTTGCTGTAGATGCGGTGCACGGCTCTCTCGACGCCGGTCGGTTGCTTGCGGTAGCGGGCCCAACCACTGGGGGAATCACTGCTCTCCCAGCGAGCCGAGCGATTCTTGTCGTGTCTCGACAGATTGCGGAACCGGCGGACGAACTGTCCGGTGTACCGACTGCTGAACAGCGACACGAACGATCCCGGTGCCACCGTGTAGAACGGCGAGAACTTGTCGGGGAATCCGGGCATGGTGCAGCCGATGCAGATCCCTCCCATGTTCATGCAGCCACCGTGGCCGTCGATGATGCCCCGTTCGGCGATGTTGCACTGCACGACGGGGCCCCAACAGCCCAGCTCCACGAGACACTCCTTGCCGCCGTACTCGTCGGCGAACACACCTTCTTCGTAGTAGCCGGCGCGTGGGCAGTGACGATGCACGGTGTCGGTGAACAGCCACGCCGGCCGTCCGAGCTCGTCGAACTCGGGAAGCGGCGCGAGGCCGTTCAAGAAGAGCAGGGCGGCAGCGGCCGTCTCGATGATGTTGTCGCCGATGGGCGAGCAGCCGGGGATGTTGATGACCGGAAGACCGAGCGTCGAGCGGTAGTCCTTGCCGAGATGGTCCATCACCCCCATGGCGTTGGTGGGATTGTTGGCCGCAGCCGGGATGCCGCCCCAGGTCGCGCAGGTGCCGATGGCGAGCACGGCCGCCGCCCCCGGCGCCATCCGGTCGAGCCACTCGAGGCTGGTGATCTGGCGGCCGGTCTCGCGGTCTTCGCCGAGCCCCATCCAGTAGCCGTCGGCCGAGTAGGTCTCGTCCATGATCGAGCCCTCCCAGCAGATCAGGTAGGGGGCATCCAGTTCGCCCGCCGCGGCCATCCGCAGGTTCTCGGTCCATTCGGCACCGGACTCGACGGAGACGACCGTGTGGATGAGCTCGACCTTCGGAAGCCCGGGCACCTTGCCGAGCAGCAGATCCTCGAGGCGGGGGTGGGTGGCTCCCGTGACGGCGATCGTGCAGCCGTCGCACGAGGCGCCGACGATCCAGAAGAGGTACACCTTCTCGAGCGGGCCCTGGTAGATCTCCTCACGCGGTGGGTTGAGGCGGCTGCGCAGCCCGACCGGCGCCAAGGGGTCGGCGGGGTCGAGGACGAGCGGCATGAGTGGGATGTCGCTGTGGGCCTCGGGAACCTTTGTGTACTCAGCCATGTTCGGTCCTCCCGGCCGTCATGTCGATGCGACACGCGGCAGTCACCGCGTTTGGTCTTGCGGCTGCCCCCGCTAGGTGTAGTCTACACACACTAGTTCCGTCAATACTGGCCGACGCGAATGCGGCCGACGTGGGTTCGTTCATCGGACACCGGGAAGGAAGCAATGACCGACGCAACCGGAGGATGGATCGTCGGCTGGGCGATCGGACTCGCCGCCACGGCGCTCGTCGTGTTGTTGGTCGTCTTGTTGATCCGTGGCGCGTCGCGAGCGGCGAACAAGGCCGAGGCGATCACGGCCGCGCTGGCCGAGTCGCGAGAGCACACCGCCGGCCTCTGGGAGATCGACACCACGAACCGTACGATCGTGCGCATCACCGAGGCCGCGACCGCGGCGCGCGAACATCTCGCAGCAAAGGCAGGACAGTCATGAGCACAAACGCCCTCTGGTGGGTCAGCCTCGGTCTCGGGTTGATCGTCCTCGTCGCCGCCACTGCCCTGCTGCAGCTGCTCTTGAACCAGGTGCGCAGGGTCGAGAACGCTTCGCTCGACGTCTGGGAGACCGCCGCCACCGTCGCTCGCAACACCGCCACCACCTGGATGTTGACCCAGACGACCGTGCGCCTCGACCGGCTCACCGAGGAGGCGTTGCGCCACGACGAGTTCCTGGCATCGGCCCAAGACGAAAACCAGGCAGTCGGAGGCTGATCGTCGTGCGCACTGTTCTCATCTCGTTGACCATCGTGGAGATCGTGCTGGTCGTGTGGGTCATCTCCTTCTACCTGATCCGCATCTCGCGATCACTGTTCATGAGCGCCCAGCACCTGGCCAAGGTCACCTTCGGCGTGCGGGCGGTCGAAACGCAATGCGCATCGATCGGGCCGAGCGTCACCCGCATCAACGAACAGTTGGACGGGATCACCGCCGCCCTGTCGGGCATCGCCGACCGGGCCGAATCTCTGGCCGACCGATGACCATCGACTCGCGCGACGAATGGGCGCTCCCGACACCGAAGTCCTCGTCGTTGCAGGCCATGTACTGGCGAAGCGAGATCCTGCAGGTGATGTACTGGCTGCGAGGTGAGGGATTCGGCGATCTCGTCGATGCGCCGCTCATCGAACGGTTCCTCGGCGTCGATGCCGAGCGGGGAATCAGCTATCTCGACCGGCTCGTCGTCGAGGGCTACCTCACCATCGACGGGGAGTGGTACGCCCTGTCGGCGCGCGGCCTCGCCGAGGGGGCCCACGAGTTCCTCGACTCCTTCAGCGAGCTGATGCATCCCGCGCACGGCGAGTGCAGCGACGACTGCTGGTGCCACATGTCCGCCGACGAAGCCGATGCCTGCGTCGCCCACCGCCAGGGCCACGACCACTCATGACCGATGCATCGGGTGCGTCCCTTCCCCGCCAGTTCCTGCGTCCCCTGTTGACCATCGCGTTGTCGACCGGCGCCTCCTACGGCTACGAGTTGACCGACCGACTGCATCAGCTCGGTCTGCAGATGATCGACACTCCGGCGATCTATCGCATGCTGCGGACGATGGAGCACGAACGAGTCGTCGAGTCCTGGTGGGAGGCGTCGGAGTCCGGGCCCCGTCGTCGCGTCTACGAGTTGACGAGCGCCGGCTTCGGCGCGGCCCGCCGTCACGCGCAGGACCTCTCCGAAGTCCGCGACCTCCTCGACGAGGCGGTCGGCATCGTGATGGACCTCAAGGGATGAGAGTCGCGGTCGCCGGGAAGGGCGGCGCCGGCAAGACCACGCTCACCGCGACGTTGGCGCGGCTCGTCGCGAGATCCGGCCTCCGGGTCGTTGCCATCGACGCCGACACGAACCCGAACCTCGGTGTCGCCATCGGTGCCGATCGCGACAGCGTGGCCGGCACCCCGTTCCTGCCGACATCGCTCGTGTCGCGGCGTCTCGACGGTCCCGCTTTGTCGTGCACCGCCGACGAAGCCCTCGACCGGTTCGCGTCCGTGGCCCCCGACGGTGTGCTCATGGTCCGGATGGGCATGCCCCAGCACACCGGAGAGGGGTGTCTGTGCTCTGCTCACGCGACGGCCAGTGCCCTGCTCGCCGACCTCGGTGATGCTCCCGACACGGTGACGATCATGGACCTCGAGGCATCGCCGGAGCACCTGAGTCGCGGCACGGCTCGCCATGCCGACGTGTTGTTGCTGGTGGCGGAGCCCTACTACCGGTCGCTCGAGACGGTTCGTCGCCAGGCAGATCTGGCGGCCGAGCTGCCCGCCACGAAGGTGATGGTGGTCGCCAACAAGTTGCGAGACGCACACGACGTCGACGCGATCGACGAGTTCTGCGCCGGGCTCGGGCTGCCGGTGCTCGGACGCATCCCCTGGAGCGACGAGATCCTCGACGCGGATCGACAGGCCAGACCGCTCGTCGACCACGCGCCCGAGTGCCGTGCGGTCGAGGCGATCGCCGAGCTCCGTCACGATCTTCTCGCTCTTCGCACGCGCCGGGCCGCGGTTGGTGATTGCTGATGTGTGTGGGTCTGCCCGCCCGGGTGATCGACATCGACGTCGACACCCGCTCCGGCCTCGTCGACGTCGACGGGGTCCGTCGACGAGTCGACCTCAGCCTCGTGATCGACGACGGATTGGTCGTCGGCGACTGGGTGCTGCTGCACGTCGGGTTCGCGATGAGCATCGTCGACGAGGAGGAGGCGGCCCGAACGCTCGAGTTCATCAAGTTCTTCGAAGGAGAGGAAGACGGTGGCTTCGAGGGGTTCGAGGTCGTCGATTCACGATGACCGCGACGCCGACCGTCGAGGACGGAGCGGAATCCCCGAGTCGTGACGCCGGGGATCTGGCCCGATCGGCGCTGAGGATCGCCCGTCGGTTCTCCCGAGGTGCGTCGCTGTGGAGCGTGGCCCCGGGCCGGGTCGACCATGCGCGTCACGTGGCGGTCGAGTTCGTTCATCCCGTCGTCGTCGGAAAGCGGGCGCTCCCCGCCGAGGCCCTCGTCGACGCCGATCCGGTGGCCGATGTGCGGCGCCGCGCCGACCCCGGCGACATCGTGATCGGTATCGGTCCCGGCGATGATCCGACCCTGATCGAGATCGCTCGCCGAGCACCGGCATGGGGAGTCGAGATGTTCTGGATCGGGTGGGGGGCACGGCCCCCCGACGAGAGCAGTGCCACGCCGCTCTGGCTCGCCGACGGTGACGAGGTCTCGATCGTGCGGTCGTACCACCTTCTCTGGGAGCTCACCCACGTCTGCTTCGAGCAACCCGACGTTCTGGGATCCGGCGACGACCCGCCGGTCTCCTGTGCGGTTTGTGCCGACGACTTGTCGCTCGCCGAGGTCGCGGAGATCGAACCGGGAGCCGCCGCCGTGCGGATGGCATCGGGGCGCGGCAGCGTCGACACGAGCCTCGTCGGACCGGTTTCGGTCGGGGACCTCCTCCTCGTCCACGCGGGTGTCGCCCTTCGATCGCTGGACGAAGTCCGATGAGCGGGGCGTCGTTCCTCTACCCGTTTCTCGAGTCGGACGAACGGGATCCGTCGACGCTCCTGGTCGATCTGGCGAGCTCGGCCGATCGGAAGATCGACGAATCGAGGCGGCTCATCGAACGTTCCCGACGGCAAAATCGCGACGTGATCGAGGCCGCGGCGGGATCGATGGGCCACCGGATACGGGCCGGGGGGAAGGTGCTGGTCTTCGGCAACGGCGGCAGTGCGTGCGACGCGTCGGCTTTCGTTCGCCGGCTCGAGGGGATCTCCGGCCTCGACGTCAGGGCGCGGTCGCTGGCCGCCGATCCCGTGGTCCTGAGCGCCTTGAGCAACGACGTCGGGGTGGCCCAGGTCTTCTCTCGTCAGGTGGAGGCGTCGGGCTCGTCCGACGACGTCGCGGTGGGTTTCTCGACGAGTGGCCAGTCGGAGAACGTGCTTCGTGGGTTCGCGGTGGCCCGGACCCGGGGACTTCTCACGATCGCGTTCGCCGGCTACCGCGGGGGCGCGCTGACGGAGAACCCTGACATCGACCACTGCATCGTCATCGAATCCGACGCCGTGCATCGCATCCAGGAGGCCCAGGCCGATCTCTCGTCGTTGCTGTGCCGGCTCGTCGCCCACGGCCCCCGACGATCTGAGGAGCCGACGTGAAGTTCGTCGACGAGTTCCGCGACCCGGCCGCCGTTCGAGAGGTCCTGGACGGAATCGTCAGCCTGGCCGGCGACCAGCCGCTGAAGTTCATGGAGGTCTGCGGAGGCCACACCCACACCATCTACCGGCACGGTCTCGAGCAGATCCTTCCCGCTCAGATCGAGCTGGTCCACGGCCCCGGATGTCCGGTGTGCGTGATCCCGATGGGTCGGGTCGACGATGCGATCGCGGTGGCCGAGACACCCGGGATCGTCTTCGCGACGTTCGGCGACATGCTCCGGGTCCCCGGGAGCCGCTCCACACTGCTCGAAGCCAAGGCCCGGGGAGCGCACATCGAAATGGTCTACTCGCCGATGGACGCGCTCGAGATGGCGGAGGCCCAGCCGGATCGGGAGGTCGTCTTCTTCGCCGTCGGGTTCGAGACGACCGCACCCTCCACGGCGCTCACCCTGCTGGCCGCGCGCGAGCGGAATGTCACGAACTTCAGCGTGTTCTGCAACCACGTCACCATCGTTCCCCCCATCAAGGCGATACTCGACAGCCCCGACCTGCGCCTCGACGGCTTCCTCGGGCCCGGCCACGTCAGCACGGTCGTCGGGACCCGGCCCTACCGGTTCATCCCCGAGCGCTACGGGATCCCGCTGGTCGTCGCCGGATTCGAACCGCTCGACATCCTCCAGGCGGTTCACATGTTGTTGGCTCAGCGTCGTGACGGGCGCTGCGAGATCGAGAACCAGTATCGACGGGTCGTCACCACCGATGGCAATGCCCGGGCGCTCGATGTCATGGCCGAAGTCTTCGAGTTGCGGGCCCATTTCGAATGGCGTGGTCTCGGATTCATCTCTCAGAGCGCGCTCCAGCTGGGCGACGAGTTCGCGCCATGGGATGCCGAGCGGCGCTACTCGGTGCCCGGCGTCCGGGTGGCCGATCCCAAGGCGTGTCAGTGTGGCGAGGTTCTGAAGGGAGCGATCAGGCCCTGGGAGTGCAAGGTCTTCGGCACGGCCTGCACGCCGACCACCCCGATCGGAACCTGCATGGTCTCGAGCGAAGGTGCGTGCGCGGCCTACTACAACTACGGGCGCCTGGCCGGCCGCGACCCGATTCCGGTCCGAGCGGTGTGAGCGACGACGCCAAGCACGCGGTTTTCGAGCGGGTCGAGCGGTTTCGCCGCCGTCGCCCCGTGTTCGACGACGTCGTGGTGACCATGGCCCACGGTGCCGGTGGAAAAGCCAGCGAGGCGTTGCTCGACGCGGTGTTCCTCGACGTCTTCGACGATCCCGGGCTCAACGAACGCGACGACGGTGCGATTGTGTCCCCGGGCGCCGAGTCGATCGTCGTCAGCACCGACTCGTTCGTGGTGTCGCCGTGGCGCTTCGCCGGCGGCACCATCGGCCGGCTGGCCGTTCACGGCACGGTCAACGACATCGCGGTC
Organism: Actinomycetes bacterium; assembly: GCA_024276495.1. Lineage (GTDB taxonomy): Bacteria > Actinomycetota > Acidimicrobiia > Acidimicrobiales > Aldehydirespiratoraceae > JAJRXC01. Next base: position 32,585 of record JAJRXC010000067.1, on the reverse strand, counting down.
ATGGGCGCGACCCCCCGGTGGCTCACCGCGGCGTTCGTCATCGAGGAGGGCTTCGCGATCGAGGATCTTCGAGAGATCGCCGGTGACATGGCATCGGCGGCCGACGAGGCCGGTGTGCACATCGTCGCCGGCGACACGAAGGTCGTCGAGCGGGGAGCCGCTGACGGGATCTACATCACCACCACCGGCATCGGGAGCCTCGACTCCGAGCTTCGGCTCGGAGCGGATCGGGTACGGGTCGGCGACCGGATCTTGGTTTCCGGTCGGATCGCCGAGCACGGCATGGCGATCATGTTGGCCCGAGGAGGGCTGGCGTTCGATGCCGACATTCGTTCGGATTGCGCCTCCCTCAACGGCTTGGTCGCCGACCTGCTGGCGGCGGCCCCGGGGGTTCGCTGGCTGCGCGACCCGACCCGTGGCGGTGTCGCCAGCGCACTCAACGAGTTGGCGGTCGCCGGCGATCTCGCCGTCTCGATCGACGGCGAGTCGTTGCCCGTGTCGCCGGCGACCGCGGGGGCGTGCGAGCTGCTGGGTCTCGATCCGTTGTACGTCGCGAACGAGGGCAAGGTCGTCGTCGTCGTCGCCCCCGACGACACGGACGCTGCGCTGCGGGCGTTGCGGGCGCACCCGCTGGGCGGCGACGCGGTCGCGATCGGAGAGATCGTCGAGGGTCCGACGGGCCTGGTCGTGTTGCGCACGCCGTTCGGCGGCACAAGAATCGTCGACCTGCTCGTGGGCGATCCTCTGCCCCGGATCTGCTGACCCCCGGATCCACTGAACCCCGATGTCCCACCCATTCGGGTGGTTTCTGTCGCCCCACCAAGGTGACGCGTTCCCCAGTCCTCCAGCTCTGGTTCTTCGGCGACAGGCCTGCAAGGCTGTCGACTCGGGGTGAATCGAAGGGGGGACCGATGGCCGCGATGACGGTTGTAGGGGCCGGTAGCGCGTGGATTCGAGTGTGCCTGCTCTTGTTGCTGGGGGAACGACCGGCCCACGGCTACGAGCTCCTCCAGAGTCTGGAGCGCTTCGGGGTGCACGGGGTCGACACCGGAACGCTCTACCGGATTCTGCGTCGTACCGAACGTGACGGTCTCACCCGATCCGACTGGGAGCCGGCGGGAGCCGGACCGGCTCGCCGCATCTACGGGCTCACGGCGAAAGGGCGGCGAGCACTCGACGACGTGACCAGGGAGCTCGAGGAGAGCCAGCATCTGGTCGGACTGTTCCTGGCTCGGGCCCACGAGCTGGCATTGACCAACTCGTGACGGGTCGGCCCGTCCGAACGCACGGTCGATCGGGCCTACCATGCAATCTCGTGACCTCTTCTTCCGGGGGGACCCGACCCCACCGCTCGGCCGACCGGCCCCGAAGGCGCGTGTGGCGGCGGCCGCCAGCCGCCGGCCGCGATCTGTCGTCCCGACTGCCGCGGCGCGCCAGGGTGACCGCCGTCGAGACGTTGACCACGACCGGCACGGTCCGGCTCGCGTTCGAGGTGGTCGATGACGAGCCATTCGATTTCGTCCCGGGTCAGTTCGTCGCGATCGACATGACCGACGCGGCGCACGGGTACCGCCGCAGCCCGTATTGCCTGATGGACGGCTCCGAGACGGAGCGCCGGTTCGAGCTGTTGGTCCGACGGGTGCACGCGGGCCCCGTGTCGGTCTTCCTCAGCGAGCTCCGTGTCGACGATCTCGTCGGATTCCGCGGACCCAGCGGCCATTCGATGCTGCTCGGGGAGGATCACCTGGACCTGGTGATGATCGCCACCGGGGTCGGTGTGAGTCCGTGCTACTGCCTGCTGCGGCATCTCGATCTGCTCGGGACGAACCGTGCCGTCCGCCTCTTTTGGGGGCTGCGGCTGGAGTCCGACATCTGCCTCGTGCCGGAGCTCGAGCGCGTCGCCGCCACGAATCCCGAGTTCGGGTATGCGATCTCCCTGTCACGGCCCTCCGATGAGTGGCGGGGCCTTCGCGGTCGGGTCACCGAATCCGTCCCCTCCCTCCTCGAGCGCCTCGCCGACACATGCTTCTTCCTCGTCGGAAACGGGGCGATGGTCGCCGAGATGAGTCAGGCGTTGCTGAACCTCGGCGTCCGGCGCGAGCGGATCTACGAAGAGTCGTTCTTCGACCACCGATTCCGGCCGAGCGCCGAGACGGTCGCCCGGATCGAGGCTCGTTTCGTCGCCCACGACATCGAACGGCCAATCGACCGTCTTGCCCGCGAGCTCGGCCACTATGGCGAATCGAGGTGGGGATCGTGATCGACGGGGCTGCCCTCACCGCCGCTGCCGATGCGGGCTCCGCGCAGTGAGGGCAGTTGGCCCACTTCTTGACGGGCCCGGTCAGGCGGCCGAGTCGAAGACGAGATCGACGAGCTCCACGAGTGCCCGGGCCGCGGGACAATCGGGAGCGTGGTCGAGCAGCGCCGTTCCGGCCCGATCGGCGTCGAGCACCGCGTCGTCGTCGGGGACGACGACGAGCTCCGCATCACCCAGCTTCTCGCGGACGAGGGCCAGATCGGTCTCGACATCGACGACCTTGTTCACGACGACGATCACTCGTCCCTGCTTGTTCTCCCGCGCGAGATCGATGGCGCGGCGCCCCACGTCGAGAGAACGAGGGGTCGGTTCGACGACGACGAGCGTGAGGTCGACCTGCGAATCGCCCAACCGTGACAGGGTGCCGATTCCGGCCTCGAGGTCCGCGACGACGATCGAGGTTCCGAACTCACCGGAGCTGAGCAACTGCTCAGCGGACAAGCCACATCAAGGTCAACCGGGATCCGGGTTCTCGATTCGGGTGATGACGCCGAGCCGGACGCCGTCGGGACCATCCGTCCCGAACCGGTCGAGAATCTCGTCCCAGTCGGCGGCGTGCTCCACGTCGCCGTCGTCGAGTTGCTCCCGAAGACTCACCAGACGTTCGGTCTCGAGATCCCCGACGCCGAGAGAGATGCCGAGGTTCGGGTTCGTGTCGCAATCCAGCGCCACGACCTCGCGGCCCTGCCGGGCCAGGCTCCGCGCCAGCACGGCCGATGTCGTCGTCTTGCCTGCCCCACCCTTGCCCACGACCGCGATCTTCATGGCGCCTCCTCGACGTGATGGTACAACCCTGCGACATGGTCGACGAGCGCACGCACCGATTCCACGAACGATCCGTCGGGGTCGACGTCGAGCGGCGCGACGCCGAGGCGGTCGCCGGCCATGATCTCGGCCGACATCGGGACCACGATGGTGACCGGCCGTTCCAGCCGCGACGAGATCCGTTCGGCATCGTCCGCGTGACGCACCTTGTTCGCGACGATCAGCACCGTCGTGGGGCCCCAGTCGGCGTCCGAGAGACGCAGGAGACGCCGGGCCGAGTGCAACGACTTGCTCGTCGGCTCGGCGACCAGGATCGCGCAGTCGGCGTAGCTCCCCCACCCCAACATGGCCTGGCGGGTGCCGCCCGGAAGATCGCCCACCAGGTTCCAGCGGTCGGTGTCGACGCCTTTGACCGTCTCGCTCCAGGCGAACTGGGCCCGCTGGATCGTCGAGATGTGGCCCGACGTGTTGCCGAACTGGAGATACCGAACGTCGTCCGGGCCGAGAACCGCGTAGCGTTCGATGATCGTGGCCGGGTCGAGGCCGGGGGAGAGGACCCAACGTGGCCCACCCTCGGGTCCCGCGACGACCGCATCATCGGGGATCGGCCGATCGTCGACGGGTAGTCCGAGGGCATAGGGGAGGCCGGGAAGAGGGTCGGAATCCAGCGCGAGAACGGCTTCGCCTCTTCGCGCCAGCACCCGGGCGAAGGTTCCGGCGATCGTCGACTTCCCCGATCCCCCTTTGCCGACGAACGCCACTTTCACCTGAACCGTCCTTCGCCTGCGATCGTGTTGCCGAGACACTAGCCAAGACCGTCGGGCCGAGACTCTCCCATCCGTTGATGCCGATGGGACTCGCCGTTTGACAGGAGTCGGCCGGGTTGATCTTGTTGCTCCTTTGCGGCCGGAAGGAGGACCGAAGTCGTGGCCCAGGACATGGCGAGCGAGGACACCGCGATGGGCTGGCCGGCGCTCTTCGCTCAGATGTCGCGGTTGCAGGCCGACATCGAGTCGCTGTGCGGCGACCGTCCGCTCGATCGCGCCGAGGGCACCCGCTACCTGTCGCGGCTGCTCGCCGCCGGCTTGTCGAGGTTCAACGGTCGTTCGGGTCCGGTGATCGACTACGACACTCCCCGGATCGGCGGTTTCAATCCCGACTACCGGTTCGGCCACGCCCGTCTCGATCCCGGTGGCTCCTACCGTCTTCACGGCACGATGAACGATGCCCGGCGGCTCGCGCTGAGCACCCATGTCGGGGCGTTCGGGACCGCCCGACCCGTCGGGCACCTCGCCACCGGGAGGATTCGCAGCGGCGCCGCCGGACGATTCGAGATCGACATCGGCCACGAGGCCCCACCCGGTTCGCAGAACTGGCTCCCGATGTCCTCGACCACCGACACGTTGATGATCCGCCAACTGCTGACGTGCCGAACGGATCGACCGGCCGAGCTCGATCTCGAACGCATCGACACCCCCACGGCCGCGCCGGCGATGGACGTGCTGACCGTCGAGGCCCAACACGAGAGGTTGGGGATCGTCGCCTTGTTCGTCGCGGGAGCAGCGGGCCGGTTCTTCCGATGGACGGAGCTCATCAGCCGGCTCTCGAACACCATTGAACCGGTCCCGGCGGAGATCGAGGACGAGGTCAGGGCCGACCCGGACACGTTCTATGCCATCGGCTCGTTCGATCTGGCCGACGACGAGCGTCTCGAGATCCGGATCACGCCGCCGGCCTGCGAATACTGGGGCCTGCACACGACGAACCACTGGCTGGAGCCGATCGAGCACGACTCGCTGGTGTGCCATCGCAACGATGTCACCAGCGAGCCGAACGAAGACGGGTCCGTCACCATCTCCATCGCGCCGGTCGAAGATCGGCGACCGAACGCGATGCACACGCTCGGCCACCACAACGGAGCGATCTTCTACCGTGTCGTCGGCGCGACCGGGCCCGACGTGGCACTGCCGGTGTGCACGATTCGTGAAAGGAGCGGGACATGAGGGGGAGATTCGACCTCGCCCGACTCGAGCAGGCCGCCGCCGACCACACCGGCCTCGACGACTTCGGCGGCGACGAGTGGCGAGAGCCGTTCGCCCGGCTGGTCGACGCGGCGAACACCGACGCGCGACTGTCCGAGACCGGCCGAGCCATCTCGGCCCTGCAGTTCCACGATCGGCTGGTCAACCGGCTCGAGATCCAGGACCACCTCCGTGGTCATCCCGAGATCCACGACCAGGTGATCGAGGCGCCGCTGATCCTCGCGACCCTGCCCCGCACCGGGCAGACCGCCGCCGGATGGCTCCTCGATCGCGACCCCGCGAACCGTTCGCTGCTGCGCTGGTTCGCGAAACGGCCCTGCCCGCCGCCGGATCCGGGGACAAACGGTGTCGATCCCCGGATCGTGCGGGAGCGGGCGATGATCGCGGCGATGCCACCGGAGCTGCTCGACATGCATCTGTCCGATGCCGAGGAACCCGACGAGTGCCACTGGCTGTTGAGCAACGACTTCCGGGTGCCGCACGAGATCTATTCGATGCACGTACCCGGCTACTACCGATGGGTTCGCGACGATCCGGGGATCCGGCAGACCTACGAGTACTACGCCACCCAACTCCGCTTGTTGCAATCCCGCCTTTCCCCGGCCCGCTGGGTGCTGAAGAACTCCCCGCACCTCCTCTACCTCGACGCCCTGCATGCCGTGGTGCCCGACGCCATCTTCGTCCAGTTCCACCGCGACCCGGCCAAGGTGCTCGCCTCGAACTGCCGGCTGTCGATGTTGCTGCGGACGATGTACAGCGACGATGTCGACGCCACCGAGGTGGGGGAGAGCATGTTGGCGCTCCTCACCGACTATGTGGAGCGGGTCATGGCGTTTCGGGCTGCGGGCACGTCGCGGCCCTGGATCGACATCCGCTTCCGGGACTTCGTCACTGATCCGTTGCGGGAGATCGAACGGATCTACGACGAGGCGGGGTTCGCGCTCCCCGCTGCGGCGCGGGACGCGATGGCGCAGTGGGTCCGCGACCATCCGCGAACCGACCTCCGGCGGGCCAAGCCGGCCGACCTGGCCCCCTACGGCCTCGACCCGGCCCGCGTCCGGGCGGCGTTCGCGGACTACGCCGACGCGTTCGCCGTGGAGGCCGATGGAATCTGACCCGACGTTCGACCTCCTCGTCGTCGACTTCGGTGGTGTGTGCACGCCCACGCACGAGGAGTTCCTCGCCGGCTCCCGGCCGCCGGCCTCGATCCGTCCGGGCGCGGTCGCGGTGGTCTCGGCTGCGCGGGATCTCGGGATGATCGTGGCGGTCCTGAGCAACGAGCTCGATCCCGCCTGGGCCGCCGACATGCCCCTGCTCCGGATGATGGATCATGTCGTGTCGTGCACCGACAACGGGATCTTGAAGCCCGACCGGCGGGCCTACGAGCGTGTCCTGTTGCTGACGGGCGCGTCGGCGCAACGCACCCTCTTCGTCGACGACGATCCCGACAACGTCGTCGCGGCCGCGGCCGTGGGGTTGCAGACCATCCGGTTCGATCCGAACGCGCCCGACGCGAGTTGGGACGCGGTCGCGGACCGCCTCGGCGTGGTGGTCTGATTCAGCTCCGGAGCTCGACGGTGCCGAGACCGGGCGCCTCGGCCCGGTAGCGCAGGCCCGGCTCGACATCGAAGGGCGCGGTGAGGCCGCCGGAGAAGACGATCTGGCCCGCACGCAGCGTCTCGTTCTCGGCGGCGAGGGAACGGACGAGCCACGCGACCGCCTCGGCCGGGGATCCCATCGCCTGGTCGCCCCGGCCCACCCGCGTCGCCCCGCCGGCGGAGAAGGTGAGCTCGACCGAGGCGGGGTCGAGCTCGGCGCCGGTCGAGGGTCCGAGTACGAACGCCGCCGCGGAGGAGTTGTCGGCGGTGTTGTCGAGCCAGGTGAACTCGTAGGAGGCGTACCGGGGATGGACGACCTCGATGCCGAGGGCCCATCCCGCCGCCGCGGCCCTCACGTCGTTCGCGGTGATGTTCGGACCCTCGAGGTCGAGTCCGGCGGTGTACACGACCTCCGGCTCGATCTTGGCGTGACGGAGGCGGTCCGTCCCGAGCCGGCCCGTGGCCAGCTGCGAGCTCCAGAGCGTGCCCCAGTTGGGGCGGTCGATGCCGAGCGTGTCTCTCATCGCCGCCGACGTCCACCCCAGCTTGAACCCGACGTGCGTGTCGCCGTCCTCTCGGCGGAGACCGTCACGGGCTCGGGCGATCTCCCGGGCGTCGTCCCAGGTCAGCGAGGGGAAGCGCTGCGTCGGGCGCGGCACGGGTGTGCCGGCGGCTTCCGCGGCGGCGAGCTCGAGGGCGAGCTCGACGATCTCTGCCGGACCGGGCATCTCAGGTCTCCCCGGCGTCGCCGACGCCGACGCCGGCGGCGTCGGCGATCGCCGCCCACGACTCGGTGGCGTGGGCGATGTCGAACCACATCGCTTCCATCCCTGCGTCGATCGCGCCGGTGACGTTCCCGGGCTGGTCGTCGACGAACAGAACCCGATCGGGAGCCACCGCGAGGATGTCGAGCGCGCGGCGGTAGGCGCAGGGGTCGGGTTTGAGGATGTCGGTGTCGGAGCAGTCGACGACGTGATCGACGAGGGTCAGAAACGGCACCCGCTCGGCCCATGCGGCGCCGTGGAAGGCCGACATGTCGTTCGTCAGCACCGAGACACCACAGCCGCTCGCGAGAACCCTTTTCGTCACGGCGGTGGCCTCGGGTCGGATGATGTCGGGGGTCGGCGGGTCGTAGAGCAGCGTCATGTAGTCGGTGAGGGACAGATCCCGACCGGCGGCGGCGCCGACCTCGGCGGCTCTCAGGTGCCAGTAGTCGCGCTCGGACAGACCGTTCCCGGTCGTCATCTCCCGCCACGGTGGATCCGTCGCGGGGTCGAGCGGGCCGAGCCAGTCGAGAGTGCCGGGTTCGAGCCCCAGGAGCTCCTCGGCGCGATGGTGCAACTCGACCGGATTGACCAGGCAAACGCCTCCGAAGTCGAGGAGCACGACATCGAACGGCCGGTCGCGGCTGTCCCGCATGGCGGGATGGTTGTGCAGGTTCATTCAGCTCCGTCCCGAGTGGCCGAGCCGTCTCGACGCGGTGTGGGCGAGCAAGACGACGGCTTCGGCCACCGCGTCGCGCTGCTCGTCGATGCGCTCGGCGGGGCCGGCCACGCTCAACGCGGCGATGCACCCGCCGGTGCCGTCACGGATGGGCGCGGCGATCGACACGACCCCGATCTCGGACTCGTGACGGTTCTCGGCGAACCCTCGGCGGCGGATCTCGGTCAGCTCCGTCTTCAGCTTCGCGGTGGACGTGATCGTGTGCTCGGTGAGCGCGGGCAGCTCCCATCCCCGCAGGATGCGGGCCTGCCTCGACGGGGAGGCGAAGGCCAGGAGAGCCTTTCCCGATCCGGTGCAATGGGCGTGGTTCCGCCTCCCCAACTCGGTGAACATGCGGAGCGTGTTGGGGCTGTCGAGCCGTTCGACATAGACCACCTGCCGACCGTCGAGCACCCCCACCTGGACGGTCTCGCCGGTGCGGTTGCGCAGGTCGGTCATCGGGAGCAACACCGCCTCGTGAAGGCCCCGCTGGGTGGGAACCGCCGCGGCGAGATCGAACATCGTGAGGCCGAGCCGGTAGCGGCCCGTGTGGGCGTCCTGCTCGAGCATCCGCTCGTCGGCCAGCGTGGCGAGGATGCGGTGCACCGTCGACTTCGAGAGCCCCAGGTGGTCCGACAAGTCGGTGACCCCCCAACTCGGACGTGACGCGGTGAAGGCCTTCAACAGCCGCACGGCGCTCGCCACTGATGAGAGTCGGTTGCCGGCCATGGCCGCCAACCGTAGCCCGGTGTCCCGCTATGCGGAATAGTTGCCCGGTGGTGACTCGCCCGACCATAGGTTCGAAACCGATGGGGATCTACCGGCTGAGCCACGTGGACATCACTGTGCCCGACCTCGAGTTGGCGGCCGCGTACTACACGCAGGTCATGGGGCTCGACATCAGCGGCCGCACGTCGGACCGGATCTTCTTCAAGTGCTGGGACGAGCGGGATCACCACTGCCTCGCCGTGCGCCACGACACCCGTGTCGGGATCGACCGGTTCGCGTTCAAGGTCGACCGACCCGACGACCTCGACGAGTTCGAGACCCGCATCGAGGCCGCCGGCCTGCCCGTGCAACGGGTCTCGGCCGGTGAGGAGGTCGGTCAGGGCGAATCGATCCGCTTCGAGCTGCCGTCCGGGCACGAGATGGAGCTCGTCCACGAGGTGGAGAAGGTCGGCGGTCGGCTCCCGCTGCTGAACCCGCCCCCGATCGTGCCCGACCTCGTCGGCATCGCACCGCCGCGGATCGATCACCTTCTCGTACACGCCGAGGAGGTGCCCGAGGTGAGCCGTTTCTTCCAGGACGTCCTCGATTTCCGGCTCACGGAGCAGTTGCTCGACGGTGGCGGCCATCAGACCATCGCCTTTCTCGAACGTTCCGCCAAACCCCACGACATCGCCTTCGTGCAGGGCCCCAACGGCGCGCTGCACCACTTCTCGTTCTGGCTCGACGACTGGGACCACATTCGCAGAGCGGCCGACATCTTGGCGTTCAACGGCATCAGCATCGATGTGGGGCCCACCCGCCACGGCCTCACCCGGGGCAACACGATCTACTTCTTCGATCCGATGGGAACGCGCAACGAGGTGTTCTCGGGCGGCTATCGGCCCGACCCCGACTTCCCCACCATCACGTGGACCGACGATCGCGCCGGCCGCGCGGTGTTCTACTACGAAGGCACGCTCAACGAGCGGTTCGCCACCGTCCACACATGAGGACGCGATGACCGACGGAATCCTCCGCCTCTCCCACGTCGACGTGCGGGTGCCCGATCTCGAGCTCGCCCTGGCCTACTACAGCGAGGTCGTGGGCCTGGTGGTGACCGGCCACGACGACGATCGCGCCTACCTCAAGGGGTGGGACGAGCACCAGCACCACTCCTTGATCCTCACCGCGGCGCCCACCTACGGGCTCGACGGCCTCGGGTTCAAGCTCACCTCCGAGGCCGAGCTCGACCGGGTGGCGCAACGGGTCAGCGACGCCGGCATCGCCGTCGAGCGCTTCCACCCCGGGGAGCTGGCCGAGGGATCCGGGGTCACCGCCCGGTTCGTCGGCCCCAGCGGACACACGATCGATCTCGAGTACGGCATGGCCCAGGTCGGCAACGGGTTGCCGCTGCTCAACCCCCCACCCGCGCCCGACGACCTCGTCGGCATGCATCCGCCCCGTCTCGATCACGTCTTCTTGTTGTGCGAAGACGTCGACGGTGTCACCCGCTTCTTCCGGGACGTGCTCGAGTTCCGCCTCACCGAGCAGATCCTCGCCGACGACGGACATCAGCTCACCACCTTTCTCGAGCGGTCGCACACCGCGCACGACATCGCGTTCCTCACCGGCCCCGACGGCGGATTCCACCATCTCGCCTACTGGGTCGACGAGTGGAACGACCTCCGCGTCGCCGCCGACACCTGCGCGTATCACGGCGTCCCGATCGACGCCGGGCCGACCCGCCACGGTGCCACGCGGGGATGTGGCCTCTACTTCTTCGACCCGGCCGGCAACCGCAACGAGGTCTACACCGGCGGCTACGCGTTCGACCCCGACGACGAGCCCACCACCTGGACCGAAGCGGAGATGGGACGAGCGATCTTCACCTACCGGGGTCAAGTCGACCAGGGCTTCATGACGGTGCACTCGTGAGCCGCCGCGACGTCCCCGCCAAGGCCCCGAAGGCCACCGACCGCTTCGACGCGCCGCTCTACCTCGCTCGTTTCCGTGAACGAACCGGCGCCACCAACGGATCCGATCCGCTCGGCCACGATGGCGACGAGCCCCTCTATCTTCGGCAGTTCAGGGCCCGTCGAGACGACGCGACCCCGGCATCGTCCCGAGCCGAGCAGCCGCTGTGGCAGCGAGCCGACCTGCCGATGCAACAGGCGCTCACCGAGGACAACCGCAACAAGGAGATCTCGGCACCCGCCGGCGCCGCCCGCCAGTTGCTCAACGACATCTACCTGATCCGCCACGGCGAGACGCAGGGCTACTCCACCGATTCGGGCCTCACCCCACAGGGCGCATGGCAGGCCCACAGCTACGGCCGCACCCTGTCTCGTCGGGTCAAGGACGGCGAGACGGTCGTGTTGCGCCACGCCGCCACCAGCCGGGCCCGCGAGACCTCCGAGCAGATCCACCGAGGGCTGCTCGACGGCCTGGCCCAATACGAAAAAGACATCGAGATCATCGGACCCGAACCAGCCGACGAGTTCCGCAACTTCGGCTTCGCCGCGCCCGACGGCATCAAGGACGTCACCGCCGCGTTTCGCGAATACCACTCGCTGCTCGAGGGTTTCGAACGATCCGCGCAGGGCGACCGCCCCCTCTGGCTCGTGGAGATGGACCGCTTCTGGCGCACCCAGGAAGGCGGAGGAGACCCCATCGAGCACTGGTTGACGATCCCGCTGCTGCACTTCGAACCGCCCACCATGTGCGTCCGCCGCTTCTGGGCCGGGATCGTTCGACTGTCGACGGAGTTCCCCGGGGCCCGCCTCGCCATCGCCACCCACTCCGGGTGCGTTCGGGCGTTCGCGGTGTCGGCGCTCGGCTACGACCCCGGCGAGCCCTACAACACCGAACACGTGCGCGTGAAGTTGGTGGGCGACGCGGCGCGACCCACCGGAGAACGCGACGCGCTGGTCGCCTACCGCAACCGGGTGCAGGAAGTGAAAGTCCCCGATGTCGGCCGACTTCCCGTCTGGGCAGTCCACGACGAGTGGGCCGGCATGGAGAATCAGCGATGACGGCCCCTGCCATCCGACGTCCTCGTACGGGAGAGTCGACACGATGTGTGAGGCCTGTCCGATCATCGATTGGGAGCACGAGCTCACGACGGTGCGTTCGTTCGTCGCGACGAGAGTCGATTCGGCCATGACCGATCACATCGTCTGGTTCGACCGCTACGACCGAGACCTCCACAAGGGGTTCGTCGGTGGCAAGAACGCCAGCCTCGGCGAGATGATGATGGCCGAGCTACCGGTCCCGCCCGGATTCGCGGTCACCACCAACGCCTACGAATCGATCTGGCGCGACGGCGACCTCGTCGACGACATCAACGGCCTCCTGCGGGGGATCGATCACGACGACCACGCCGCCAACATCGAGACCTCCCGTCGGATCCGGGCGCGCATGGAGGCGGTCCCGGTGCCCGACGAGGTCGCAGCCGACATCACCGAGGCCTACGAGGCGTTGTGCCGGCACTGTGAGATCGACGATGTGGCGGTCGCGGTGCGGTCGTCGGCCACCGCCGAGGATCTTCCCGACGCGTCGTTCGCCGGACAACAGGACACCTACCTGTGGATCCGTTCCGCCGACGAGGTCATCCACCACGTGCGACGGTGCTGGTCGTCCCTGTTCACCGATCGCGCCATCGCCTACCGCCATTCGATGGGCTACCTCCACCACTCCATCGCCATGTCGGTCGGTGTCCAGAAGATGGTCGACCCGGTCGCGGCCGGTGTCGCGTTCACGCTCAACCCCACCAACGGCGACCGCTCCCAAGTGGCCATCGACGCGGCGTGGGGGCTCGGCGAGGCGGTCGTGTCGGGCGAGGTCACCCCCGACAACTTCCTGGTCGACAAGGTGCTGCGCGAGGTGGTGAAGCGCGAGATCTCCGACAAGCACGTCGAATACCGTCTCACGCCCGACGGGGTGGTGAAAAAGCTGCCGGTGGAGGAAGAACGCCGCACGCAGCCGTCGGTCACCGACGAAGACCTCGTGGGCGTCGCGATCCTCGCGAGGAAAGCCGAGAAGCACTACGGCTGCCCACAAGACGTGGAGTGGGCCATCGACCGCCACCTTCCGGCCGGCGAGAACGTCGTGATGCTGCAGAGCAGGCCGGAGACCGTGTGGTCGCAAAAAGACGTGAAAGCGATCTCGAGGGGCAACGGGGATCCGATGTCGTCGATCGTGTCGACCTTGCTGTCACCGCTGCACGACAAGAACAAGAACTGACCAAACCAGGGGGTAGAGAAATGGCTGACAACAGGTTCCCGAGTCCATTCAAGATCGAGGGACCCCAAGGGGTCGACGGGTGGGAGGAGCTCTACCCGTACTCGGTCAGCTTCGGAGAAGCGCGACGCGAGTACGAGGAGAGCCGCTTCTGGTTCTGGGACTCGATGCACTGGGGCAAGGCGCTCACTCCGTGGGACTCGACGTTCATGGAGCTGTCCATCGCCTCGCTCAGCCAGATGAACAGCCGCCACTACCGCATCCCGCCGGCCGACGGCGTCGATTTCCGGGTCCTCTACGGCTACGCCTACCTGTCTCCGGTGGGCGTCGACCCCGAGAAGATCGAAGCCCGTGTCCCCCAGTTCACGGAACGGGCCGGTCACTACTTCGCCAACTGGGACCAGCTCTACGAGAACTGGCTCGTCAAGGTGAAAGACACCATCGACCAGATCGAGTCGATCGATTTCGGTCCCCTGCCGGAGATGGAGGACCTCTCGGTCGTCACCGACGGGCTGGGCATCGGTAGCGGCTACGAGCTGCTCTCGGAGTACAACCGGTTCAAGGACCTCATCTTGAAGACGTGGAACTACCACTTCGAGTTCCTCAACCTCGGCTACGCGGCCTATCTCGACTTCTTCGGGTTCTGCAAGGAAGCCTTCCCGTCGATTCCCGATCTCGGCATCGCCAAGATGGTGGCCGGTGTCGAAGTGGACCTGTTCCGACCCAACGAGGAGCTGAAGGTCCTGGCCCAAAAGGCCGTCGATCTCGGAATCGCGCGAGCGTTCGACGATCCGGCGAACGTCGATCTGGCCGGCGACGCCGGGGCCGAGTGGCAGGCCGCATGGGCCGAGGCGGAGGACCCCTGGTTCAACTTCACGTCCGGCAACGGCTTCTACCACTTCGACAAGATCTGGCGGGACTACCCCGAGATCCCCTACGCGTTCATCAGGGACTACATCGCCAAGATCGAGGCAGGCGACGACATCTCCCGCCCGATCGAGGAGATCAGAGCCGAACGTGACCGGATCGTCGACGAGTACCGCGACCTGCTCGGCACCGACGAAGACCGCGAGGCCTTCGACGGCAAGCTGGGGCTGGCCCGCGTGGTGTTCCCCTATGTCGAGAACCACAACTTCTACATCGAGCACTGGACCATGTCCGTGGTGTGGCGCAAGGTGAAGGAGCTCGGCGCGACCCTCGCGAAAGACGGCCTCATGGCGGCCGACGACGACATCTTGTTCCTGCGGCGCGACGAGGTGAACGAGGTGCTGTGGGACTACTACTCGAACTGGGCGGTCAACGCCCCGACCGCCGCCGCCCACCACTGGGGCCCCAAGATCGCCCGCCGGCGCGAGATCCACGAGCGGCTGTCGGCGTGGCAGCCGCCCAAGGCCCTCGGTGAGCCACCGGAGGTGATCACCGAGCCCTTCACGATCATGCTGTGGGGCATCACCACCGAATCGGTGCAGAACTGGTTGGGTTCCGACGACGGCGACGAGAACGCGCTGACCGGCATGGCCGCCTCGCCCGGGACGGCCGAGGGCATCGCCCGTCTCGTGTTCGATCCCGAAGACGTCGACGAGCTCGTCGACGGCGAGATCCTCGTGGCCCCGATCACCGCGCCGAGCTGGGCGCCGGTGTTCCCGAAGATCCGGGCCTGTGTCACCGACATCGGCGGGATGATGAGCCACGCCGCGATCGTGTGCCGCGAGTACGGCGTGCCGGCGGTGACCGGCACCGGGTTCGCCACCAACAAGATCAAGACCGGCGACCGCATCAGGGTCGACGGGTCGTCGGGCACCGTCACCATCGTCGGGTAGATCGAGCACCGCCGACCGCGTCGCGGGGCGAGCGAAAGGGAGAGTGTCATGCTCACGAAGGAACAAAACGAAGAGCTCACCCAGGTGGGTCCGGGTACGCCGATGGGCGAGGTGCTGCGTCACTTCTGGTACCCGGTGGCGTTCGTTCGCGAGCTCGACGAGTTCCCCGCGAAGCGCACCCGGCTTCTCGGCGAGGACTGGGCGGTGTTCAAGACCGGCGACGGCAGCTACGGGATCGTCGACGAGCGTTGCCCCCACCGGGGGGCCTCGATGGTGTACGGCATCGTCGAGGACGACGGCCTGCGGTGTGGCTACCACGGCTGGAAGTTCGACACCGATGGCAACTGTGTGGAGATCCTCGCCGAGCCCGACTCGTCACCGAAGTTCCGCGAGAGCTGCGGGGTGCGGGCGGGCCGGGCCCAGGCGCTCGGCGGGCTCGTGTGGGCCTACATCGGCGCCGACCCTGCACCCGAGTTGCCCCGCTACGAGGCCTACGTGATGGAGGGCGTGCGCGACGTCGGCCACACGGTCATCCCCTGCAACTGGCTCCAGATCATGGAGAACTCCGTCGACCCGTACCACGTCGAGGCGTTGCACGGAAACTACTTCGAGTTCGTCGCCGCCCAGCAGGGCACGCCGATGCCGGAGTCGTTCGGCGGCAACAAGCACGAGAAGGTGGCGTTCGATCCGTTCGAGCACGGCATCATCAAACGCCGCTTGTTGGAAGGCCAGTCCGAGGAGAGCGACGACTGGAAGGTCGGGCACCCGCTCGTGTTCCCCTACAAGATGTGGGTGGGCGGCAACGGTGTGTACCAGATGCAGATACGGGTGCCGGTCGACGACACGAACACCCACGTCATGTTCTACACGGTGCACGCGCCCGACGGCGCCGACGTGAGCGGCGACGACCGCTGCGTGGACTATCCGATCGAGTGGATCGACGACGACGGGCGCTTCATCGTCGACTACATCGAGGGCCAGGACATCATGGCGTGGGTGACCCAGGGGCCCGTCGCGGATCGCACCAACGAGAAGCTCACCAAGAGCGACGTCGGGGTGTTGGCCTGCCGGCGGATGTTCCGTGAAGCCATCGACGCGGTGTGCGAGGGGAACGACCCGGTGGCGGTGGTGCGCGAGCCCCACGACGTGATCAAGCTTCCGCTCGAACGGTCCAAGTTCGGTCGGGGTGCGGGCTTCGCGATCGACTGGATCAACGACGGATCGATGCGCTACAGCCCCCTGGCCGAGGAGATGAAGCAGCTCCACCTCGGCGCGGCCGCCGCCCGCGAGGAGCTGGGCGATTCATGACCTCGATCGATCACGCCGAATGGGCCGGCTATCTGCTCGCCGCGGTCGACGAGCGCCGCGAGGTGCGCGCGATCAGCGCCCAGATCGAAGAGTTGCGCATCGACGACGCCTACGCCATCCAGGCGGCGCTGCTCGAGCTCCGACTCGGTCGGGGCGATGCGGTCGCGGGGGCAAAGCTCGGCCTCACCTCCGTGGCCAAGCAGGAGCAGATGGGCGTGTCGGAGCCCGTCTACGGCTGGGTGCTGGCGTCGTCGGTGCTCGATTCATCCGGAGCGGTCGACCTCGGTGAGTTGATCCATCCGCGTTGCGAACCCGAGCTCGTGTTCGTGCTCGCCGAGGACCTGGCCGGCCCCGGTGTCACCGCGGCCGATGCGCTCGACGCGACCGAGAAGGTGGTCGGGGGCATCGAGGTGATCGATTCCCGCTACGAGGCTTTCTCGTTCACCCTTCCCGATGTGATCGCCGACAACACCTCGGCCGCCCGCGTGATGCTCGGAGACGAGGGCATCGGACCCCGCGACGCCGATCTCACCACCCTCGGCTGCGTCTTCGAGATCGACGGTGAGGTCACCGGCACCGCCACCGGCGCGGCGCTGTTGGGTGACCCCGCGCATTGTCTGGCGATGTTGGCCAACCATCTCGGCACCCACGGCGGGAAGCTCGAGGCCGGGTGGATGGTGATGGCCGGGGCTGCCACCGATGCCCATCCGCTCGCCCCCGGCACGACGGCAACCGCCCGCTACTCGCACCTCGGTTCGGTGTCGATCACGGGGAAGGACTAGCGCGATGCCGTTGGTCAACGTCCACATGGCCGCCGGCCGAACCCCCGCTCAGAAGCGGGCGCTGATGGCCGCGATCACCGACGCCATGGTCGAGCACATCGGCGCTCCGCCCGAATCGGTGCGGGTGTGGATCGACGAGTTCCCCAACACCGACTTCATGGCCGGCGGCGAGCTCCTGGCCGACAAGCAGGCCCGTCTGGCGCGCGAGGCGAGGGAGAGGACGTGACATGGCCGACGAGTCGTTGATCGCCGAAGCCGCCGCCGCGCTCCGAGCCGCCGCCGAGTCGGGTGATGCCTGCCCGCCGGTCCGCACGATCCTCGGCACCGAGACCGACATCGACGTGGGCTACGCCGTGCAGGACATCAACACCAAACTGTCGCTCGAGGCCGGTCGACGGATCTGCGGTCGCAAGATCGGCATCACATCGGACGCGGTGATGGCCCAGATCGGTGTCGACCAACCCGACTTCGGTGCCCTCTTCGCCGACATGGAGTACGGCGACGGCATCGAGATCGAGCGGGGCCGACTCCTGGCGCCTCGCGCCGAAGCCGAGGTGGCGCTGGTGCTCGAACACGATCTCGACCGGGGCGAGCACAGCTTCCACGACATCATCTCGGCCACCGCGTACGCGCTCCCGTCGATCGAGGTGGTCGACAGCCGGATCGCCGATTGGGACATCCGAATCGTCGACACGGTCGCCGACAACGCGAGCTGCGGTGTCTACGTGCTCGGCGGCCGACCCGTGCCTCTCGATCGGGTCGACCTTCGCACGATCGAGATGGTGATGACGATCGACGACGAGGAGGTCTCCACCGGTGTCGGCGCAGCCTGTCTCGGGCACCCGCTGCACGCGGCCCGTTGGCTGGCCGACACGTTGTGCGCCCGGGGTGCGCCCCTGAGGGCCGGCGACGTGGTCATGACCGGCGCGCTCGGACCCATGCGGCCCGTCGCCCCCGGCGAGACGGTGACGGCGACGTTCGGCGACCTCGGCACCGTCACCACCCGCCTCGAGAACGAGGAGCGTGGGTCGTGAGCACCGCCGCGATCGTCGGCTCGGGCAACATCGGGACCGACCTCATGTACAAGCTGCTGCGCTCGGACCATGTCGAGCTGGGGTGGATGGTCGGTGTCGATCCCGACAGCGAAGGCCTGGCCCGGGCCAGAGCCGAGGGGCTCGAGGCGTCGGCGGAAGGAGTCGACTGGCTGCTCGCCCGAGACGAACTGCCCGACATCGTGTTCGAGGCCACCTCCGCGTCGGTCCATGTGCGCAACGCGCCCCGCTATCGCGAGGCCGGCATCCGCGCCGTCGACCTCACCCCCGCGGCTCGGGGCCCGTTCGTGGTGCCGCCGGCCAACCTCACCGAACACGTCTCGGCGATGAACATCAACATGGTCACCTGCGGCGGCCAGGCGACCATTCCGATGGTGCACGCCGTGTCGAGCGTGGTCGACGTCGACTACGCCGAGATCGTGGCCACGGTGGCGTCGAAGTCGGCCGGCCCGGGCACCCGCCAGAACATCGACGAGTTCACCCGCACCACGGCATCGGCCGTCGAACAGATCGGCGAGGCCGCCACGGGCAAGGCGATCATCATCTTGAACCCGGCCGAGCCTCCGCTGATCATGCGCGACACGATCTACTGCTCGATCCCGGCCGACGCCGACACCGACAAGATCTCGGAGTCGATCCACGCGGTCGTTTCCGAGGTGCAGGGCTACGTGCCGGGATATCGCCTGCTCGCCGATCCCCAGTTCGACGAACCCACCGGCAACGACGACCGGGGCCGGGTCGCGATCTTTCTCGAGGTGGAGGGGGCCGGCGACTTCTTGCCGCCGTACTCCGGCAATCTCGACATCATGACCGCCGCCGCCACCCGGGTGGGCGAGGAGATCGCCCGCCATCTCGCCGAGGGAGCGGCCAACTGATGCCCTTCTCACCCGAGCTCGACGTGCGGGTCACCGACACCAGCCTGCGCGACGGATCCCACGCGAAGCGCCACCAGTTCACCGAGGCGCACGTGCGCGCCATCGTGCGAGCGCTCGACGACGCGGGAATGCCGGTGATCGAGGTCACCCACGGCGACGGCCTCGGCGGGTCGTCGTACAACTACGGACATTCCCTCGTCGACGAGCGGGTGCTCATGAGAGCGGCGGTCGACGAAGCCCACGATGCCAGAATCGCCGCGTTGATGCTTCCGGGCCTGGGCACCAAGGACGACATCACCGCGGTCCGTGACCTCGGCGTGTCGATCGTGCGGGTGGCAACCCACTGCACCGAGGCCGACATCTCCGAACAGCACTTCGCTCTCGCCCGCGACATCGGACTCGAGACGGTGGGCTTTTTGATGATGGCCCACACGGTCAGCCCGGAGGTGCTGGCCGGGCAGGCCCGGATCATGGCCGACGCCGGATGTCAATGCGTGTACGTCGTCGACTCGGCCGGGGCGTTGATCCTCGAGGACGCGGCCGATCGGGTGGCCGCGCTGGTGGCCGAGTTGGGCGACGACGCGCAGGTGGGCTTTCACGGCCACGAGAACCTCTCGCTGTCACTCGCCAACACGATCCATGCGGTCCGGGCCGGCGCGGTGCAAGTCGACGGCTCCACCCGCCGCTTCGGCGCCGGGTCGGGCAACACGAGCTGTGAGGCGTTGGCCGCGGTCACCGAGCGGCTCGGTATCCGCACCGGGCTCGACGTGTTGAAGATGATCGACGCCGCCGAAGACGTCGTCCGCCCGATCATGGACGACGAATGCGTGCTCGACCGGCTCTCGCTGGTGATGGGATACGCCGGCGTCTACTCCAGCTTCTTGAAGCACGCCTACCGGGCGGCCGAGCGCTACCGCGTGTCGGGGGCCGACATCTTGATGGAGTGCGGCAACCGCAAACTCGTGGGCGGGCAGGAGGACCAGATCATCCAGATCGCCGCCGACCTCGCCCAACGGAGGGAATCATGATCGAGAACTGGATCGACGGGAAGGCCCGCGAAGCAGGTGACGGGGCCACGTTCGAGACGATCGACCCGTGGACCCAGACCCCGCACGACACCGTCGCGTTGTCGTCACGCGACGATGTCGATGCCGCGGTCGGCGCGGCCCGGCGGGCGTTCGACGACGGACCGTGGCCCAAGATGGGCTTCGCCGAACGTGGCGAGCTGCTCCATGCCCTGGCCGACCTGATCGAAGCCAGCGCCGACGAGCTCGCGGCCGCCGACTCCCACGACATGGGAAAGCCCCTGCGCGCGATGCTCGGCAAGGACGTGCCCCGGGCCGCACAGAACTTCCGGTTCTTCGCGGACCACGCCCGGCTCGCTCCGTCGGAGCTGTACCCCAGTGACACCGGCCACCATGCCTTCGCCCGCTACGAGCCGGCGGGGGTGGCCGCGGCGATCGCGCCGTGGAACTTCCCGTTGATGTTGGAGACCTGGAAGATCGCCCCGGCGCTGGCGTGGGGCAACACGGTGGTGTTGAAACCGGCCGAGGACACCCCGACATCGGCATCGTTCCTGGCCCGGCTCGCGACCGAGGCCGGCTTCCCCGATGGTGTGCTCAACGTCGTGCACGGCTTCGGTCCCGACAGCGCCGGCGAGTTCCTCACCTCCTCCGACGGGATCGACCGTCTGACGTTCACCGGCGAGTCGACCACCGGCCGGGTGATCGCCGCGGCCGGCGCGGCCAAGCTCGTGCCGGTGAGCCTCGAGCTCGGCGGCAAGGGCGCCAACATCGTGTTCGCCGATTGCGACCTCGACGAGGCGGTGAGCTGGTCGAACCGGGCCATCTTCACCAACGCCGGCCAGGTCTGTCTGGCCGGCAGCCGACTGTTCGTGCAGTCCGAGATCTACGACGCGTTCGTCGACCGTTTCGTGGCGTCGGCCGAGGCGCTCACCGTCGGCGCACCGTCCGACGCGACCACCGACGTCGGCCCGCTCGCCTCCAAGACCCACTTCGCCAAGGTGGCCGGATTCCTCACCGACCTGCCGGCCGAGGCCAACGTCCGTTGTGGTGGGGTGGCCGACGACGGTTCGTGGGTGGTGCGACCCACCGTGATCACCGATGCGCCGGTCGACGCCCGCATCTGCACCGATGAGGTCTTCGGTCCCGTCGTCACCATCCAACGCTTCGACACCGAGGACGAGGCGGTGGCCGCGGCCAACTCCACCCGCTACGGCCTCAACGCCATGTTGTTCACCGAGAACGTGCGCCGTGCCCATCGCGTGGCCGCACGGCTGCGGGCCGGCACGGTCTGGGTCAACTGCTTCTTCGTGCGCGATCTGCGCGCCCCGTTCGGCGGGGTGGGGTGGTCCGGCGTCGGCCGTGAGGGCGGCCTCTACAGCCGCGAGTTCTTCACCGAACCCAAGGCGGTGGTGATGCAACCGTGAGCCGTTCACCGATCGCCGACCACACCCAGCGGCCGGTTGACAGATCGTGGCCGGGTTGATCTTCTTGGCCCTTCGCCGGCAAAGGAGGATGGATCGTGGCCCATGACGTGGTGATCGTGAACGGAACGGTGGTCGACGGCACCGGGGCACCGGCTCGCCGGGCCGATGTCGGCATCGACGGTGACCGGGTCACGGCCGTCGGTGAGGTCGACGCGGCCGGCGCCAACCAGGTGATCGACGCGGAAGGCAGGATCGTCACCCCGGGGTTCGTCGATCTGCACTCCCACCTCGACGCCCAGATCGGATGGGACCCCACGATGTCCTCCTCGTGCTATCACGGCGTCACCTCGGTCGTGATGGGCAACTGTGGCATGACGTTCGCGCCGGTCCGGCCCGGCCATGCCAACGTGTTGGCGGAAGCGATGGAGACGGTCGAGGACATTCCCGCGTCGTGCATTCTCGACGGGTTGCCCTGGAACTGGGAGGGGTTCGGCGGCTACCTCGATGCGATCGACGCGATGCCCCAGGGCATCAACGCCGGTGGGTACGTCGGCGACGTGGCCGTGCGGCTCTATGTGGCCGGCGAAGCCGCGTGTGAACCCGACTTCGAGGCCACTCCCGACCAGCTCGCGGAGATGGCCCGTCTCGTCGAGGACGCGATCGTCGCCGGTGCGCTCGGCTACTCGATCTCACGAAGCCTCTTTCACCGGGTTCCCGACGGCCGCAACGTTCCCGGCACCTGGGCACCGCCCTCGGAGTTCTTCGCGATCGCGGAACCGCTGGGTCGCCTCGGCAAGGGGGTGCTCGAGTCGGCGCCTCGCTACAACGAGCTCGACGACAACGCCTCACGGGTCGACGAGGAGCTCGGCTGGATGGCCGAGTTGAGCCGCCGGACCGGGCGGCCGTTCTCGTTCAACCTGCAACAGATCAAGTCGTTGGGAACCCACTACCGCGACGTGATCCGCCGCTCGGAGGAGGCCAACCGCACCGGCGCGCAGCTTCGTCCCCAGATCACACCTCGCAGCGTCGGCGTGCTCTTCTCCTTCGCGGCCAACACCTTGCTCGACGGGCTGGCGTCGTTTCAACCGATCAGGGAGCGAGACCTGGCCGGCCGCCTCGATGCCCTTCGTGACCCCGAGATCCGGGCCCGGCTCGTCGAGGAGGGTGCCGGCGAGCCGATCGAGCGCTACGAGCGCATGTACCTCATGCCGGCCGGTCAGCCGGCCGGCTACGACTACACGCCGGCCGACTCGATCGCGGCGATCGCCTCCGCACGCGGGGTCACACCGATCGAGGCCTACATCGACGTGATGGTGGCGTCGGACGGGCGGTCCATCGTCAACTGGCCGGTGATGAACGAGGACCACGACGCCGTCCGCGAGCTCGTCACCTCACCGGTCACGATCATGGGGTTGGCCGATGCCGGTGCCCACGCCACCCAGATCATGGATGCGTCCCAGCCGACCTACGTCCTGGCGCACTGGGTGCGCGACGAGCAGGTGCTGACGTTGGAGGAAGGGGTGCGCGCGCTCAGCTCCGACACGGCGGAGTTCATCGGTTACACCGATCGCGGCACGTTGCGCGAGGGCAGCTTCGCCGACGTCAACGTGATCGATCTCGATACCCTCTCGTTGACGCTCCCGGAGATCGTTCACGACTTCCCCGGCGATGCCCCCCGATTCGTGCAGCGAGCCGACGGCATCGACCACACGTTCGTCAACGGCCGCCACTTCATGGATCACGGCGAACCCACCGGTGAGCTCGCGGGTCGTCTCCTGCGGGGCTGACCGCCGTCGGTGCGCAGCGAGAGGAGGCGGGCCGTCGGTGGCGACGATGTCGTCGCGCGGTCATTCCCGCGGGCCGTCCTCGGGGTCGCAGGCGGCACAGGCCGCGGTCGTTCCGTGTCGTTCGATCGCGGCCCGGCGATCCGCATCGCTTTGGTACTGGGGGGTGTCGAGTCGGGCGGAGGCGTTCCCGACCAGCTTCGTCGGGTCGTCCTTCCAGGGCGAACCCCAGTCGAAGTCGAGCGGGACGATCGTTCCCGACTGTCCCGCCGACTCGAACAGTCGCAGCGCGTCGCGGATGATCTCGCGCTGCTCGTCGGGTCGGCCGGGTCGGCCGCTGGTGTGGCCGAGGGGGAAATCGAGGAACGCGGCGCGCGGCGTGTTGACCGCGGCGGTGATCGACCAGGCGCTGGTCATCGCCACCGTGGGGGTGCCGTTGGTCTCGAGTTGCCGTGCGATCAGCCCAACTGACTGATGGCAGACCGGTCAAACCGGTACGAGAAGGGCGATGTCGGCGCCCATCGAGTCGAGCGCCCGCTCGATCCGGGGAATCAACTCCGCGACGACGCGGCGCTGTGAGTAGATGCCGCCCATGAAGGTGAGGGCGTGGGAGGTGAGCGAGCCGATGGTGCCGTCGTCGACGAGGCGGCGCAGGGGTTCGAGTGGGAACACCACGTTGGGGTCGCGGCGGGCGTCGGTGAGGTCGTAGGCGAAGTGGCCGGCTCGCAACTCGTCGATCGCGACATCGGTGGGGATGCGGCGAACCGACGTGTCGTCCTTGTGGGTGAACGCGACCTGGCCGACCCGGTAGATCCCACCCGACGCGATCAACGCGACGCGGCACTCCGAGAGAGGTCTCGGCAACGGGGCGAGCGGGACCGGGTCGGTGTTGTGGGTCCAGCGGTAGGCGTCGTAGCCGAGTCGTTCGTAGGTCGCCCGCGTCAGCTCGAGATAGTCGACGGGCCCGGTCCCGGATGTGTCGTTCACACCGAAGGACCGTAGCGGTCGTCAGTAACCGGAGATGTAGTTGGAGAGCTGCTCGGTCTCGATCTCGAGCTCGTGGACCCGGGCGTTCACCACATCACCGATGCTGATGATGCCGACGAGCGCGCCGTTCTCGGTGACGGGGACGTGGCGGATCCGTCGTGCGGTCATCTCGGCCATGAGCTGCTCGGTCGTCGCATCGAGCGCGCAGGTGACGACCTCGGCGGTCATCAGGTCGCCGGCGGTGCGATTGATGGTGTCGGATCCCTGCGCGGCCAGGTCTCGAACGATGTCGCGTTCGGAGATGATGCCCTCGACCGTCGTGCCGTCGGCGGAGACGACCAGCGCCCCGACCCGTCGCGTCGCGAGTGCTCGCACCACGTCGGCGATGGAGTCGCTCGGCGCGATGGTGGCGACGTCGTCGCCCTTCTTCTTCAGGAGCTGACTGATCAACATGGTCTGAGCAACATGGTGCACCTCGCGTCCGCCCGGCGAACGCGACTTTATCCGAGGTGTCCTGATCGTGCCGGGGTACGGGCCGTCGTGAACTGCATGACGCCGTCGTCGACCGGTGACTTGCGGAGCAGGAGCTTGTCCGACGCGTAGCTCTGGGTGTTGACCCAGGGAACCCGGTCTCCTTGTTTCGGCAACATCGGCATCATGCGTTGCATGTAGCCCGAGGAGAAGTCGTCGATCCAGGGTCGGGGAGTCATGTCGTGGTCCTCGGGTCGCAGACGAGGTGTGCATTGGACCGTGCCGGTGTCGCGCATGCGATTGAGCAGCCGACAGACGTATTCGGAGGTGAGGTCGGCCCGGAGGGTCCACGACGCGGCGATGTAGCCGAAGCAGGAGACCATGTTGGGGACGTCGGAGTAGGCCAGTCCCTTGTAGGTCCAGGTCCGGGAGAAGTCGACCCGTTCGCCGTCGACGACGAAGTCCATGTCGCCCACGGTCACCAGTTGGAGCCCGGTGGCGGTGATGATGATGTCGGCTTCGAGCTCGTCGCCCGACGTGAGACGAATCCCGGTTTCGGTGAAGCACTCGATGTGGTCGGTGACCACATCGGCCTGGTCGGCGCGCAGCGCGTCGAAGAAGTCGCCGTTGGGGACCAGGCAGATTCGCTGATCCCACGGGTCGTACGTCGGGGTGAAGTGGGTCTCGATCGCGGCGTCGTCGAGCTCCTTGCGCAGCCTGCGCAGCAGGAAGGACTTCACCTTGTCCGGCGCGGTGCGGGTTCGGTTGTAGAAGAACTCGGTGAGGGCCGTGTTCTTTCTCCTGGTCAACGCGTAGGCGACTCGGTCGGGGAGGAAGCGGCGGAGGGTGTCGGCGATCACGTCGTGGTCGGGAGCCGAGATCATGTAGGTGGGGGAGCGCTGGAGCATCGTGACGTGGGCCGCGTCGTCGGCCATCGCCGGCAGCAATGTCACGGCCGTGGCGCCGGAGCCGATGATCACGACCCGTTTGTCGCGGTAGTCGAGGTCGTCGGGCCATTCCTGCGGGTGCACGATTCGGCCCTCGAACCGTTCGCGGCCCGCGAACTCGGGGGTGTAGCCGCCCTTGTAGCTGTAGTAGCCGGCGCACATGTACAAGAAGTTGCAGGTGAACGTCGCCGGCTCGCCGGAGTCGCCACGACGGACCTCGACGGTCCAGGTCGCGTCGACGCTCGACCACTCGGCCCGTGTGACCAGGTGGCGGAACCGGATGTGGTCGCCGATCGCGTGCTCTTCGACGGTCTCGCGGAGGTAGGCGAGGATCGACGGCCCGTCGGCGATCGACTTCGACGCGGTCCACGGCTTGAAGCGGTAGCCGAGGGTGTGCATGTCGCTGTCGGACCGTATGCCCGGATAGCGGAACAGGTCCCACGTGCCGCCCAGATCGTCCCGGCCCTCGAGGATGACGAAGGTGCGGTCGGGACACAGGGTCTGGAGGTGGTAGGCGGCGCCGATGCCGGAGATGCCGGCGCCGACCACGACGACATCGAAGTGCTCGGGTGCGGTCATGGGGAGACCGTACCGGTGGTTCGAAACAGTGGCGAGACGAGGCTTGGGTGAGTGAGCACTCACTCATATAGTGGGTGCCGTGCCCCGAACCCCCAGCCGCCCGCTCGCCGCCGCGGCCACCCCGGCGAGACGGGCGTCGGCGCTTCCCCCGCAGAAACGCCGAGCCGCCATCATCGATGCCATCGGTCCGCTGCTGGTCGAGTACGGCGAGCGGGTCACCACCCGCCAGATCGCCCACGCGGCCGGCGTGGCCGAGGGCACCATTTTCGGTGTCTTCGCCGACAAGGACGAGCTCCTCCTCGCGGCGCTCGAAGCCGCGCTCGACATGGGCGAGCTCGAGAACGCGTTGCACGCGATCGACCCGGACTTGGCGTTCGAGCCGCGTCTCGTGGCGGCCACCGAGATCATCCAGCGCCGGGTCGAACACGTGTGGCGTCTCGTGTCCAGTCTCGGACCGAGATTCCAGAAGCACGCGGCCAGGCCCCTCACCGACAGCGACGCGCTCGCCGAGCTCTTCGCGAGCGAACGGGACCGGCTCGTCATCGAACCGGAGGTCGCGGCGAGACTCCTACGAGCCCTCACCTTGTCGATGACCCACCCGATGCTGACCGGCGACCGGACCCCGGCCGCGGACATCGTGGCCTTCTTCCTTCGCGGGTCCGAGGGCGCCCGGTGAGTCTTCGTCGGCTCCTTCGCAGCCATCTCGGCCCGTACCGCCGGACCCTCGGGATCGTCGTCGCCCTCCAAACTGTCCAGACCGTCGCGGCGATGACGCTGCCGACGCTCAATGCCGACATCATCGACAACGGGGTGCTCGTCGGCGACGACGGGTACATCCGGCGTCTCGGGCTCGTGATGTTGGCGGTGACCGCGATCCAGATCGTCTTCGCGGTCGGTGCGGTCTGGTTCGGCGCCCGGGCCGCGATGGGCTTCGGTCGCGACGTCCGACGCGATCTGTTCCATCGGGTCACCGGGTTCTCGGCTCGTGAGATCGGTCGCTTCGGTGCCCCGTCGCTCATCACCCGTGTCACCAACGACGTGCAACAGATCCAGACGCTCGTCGTGTTGACCACCACCATGATGATCGCCGCGCCGCTCACGATGATCATCGGCATCGTGATGGCGATGCGCGAAGACGTGGGACTGTCCGTCGTGCTCTTCGTGAGCATGCCCGCGGCCGTCTTGTTCCTGGGCCCCCTCGTCTACATGATGGTTCCGTCGTTTCAACGCATGCAGGTCCACATCGACCGGCTCAACCGGATCCTCCGGGAGCAGATCACCGGCATCCGTGTCGTGCGGGCGTTCGTGCGTGAGCCCGAGGAGACCGCCCGCTTCGCCGAGGCGAATCGGCAGTTGACCGCCACCTCGCTTCGGGCCGGTCGTCTCATGGCGGCGATGTTCCCGACGGTCATGTTCACGATCAACGCGGCGAGCATCGCCGTCTTGTGGGTCGGTGCCGATCGCATCGGCGCGGGTCGGATGCAGGTGGGTTCCCTGGTCGCCTACCTGAGCTATCTCGTCCAGATCCTGATGGCGGTCGTCATGGCCACCTTCATGGTGTCGATGATCCCCCGTGCCGCGGTCGCCGCCGACCGGGTCCGAGAAGTGCTCGACACCGTCTCCTCCGTCGTCGCCCCGGATCGACCGGTCACCCAACTCCGCGAGAACGCCACCCTGGAGCTCCGCGATGTCGGCTTCCACTACCCCGGGGCCGAACAGCCGGTGCTACGGAACATCTCGTTTCGGATCGGTGCCGGTCAGACCACTGGCATCATCGGCAGCACCGGCGGCGGCAAGACCACCCTCATGAACCTCGTCCCTCGCCTCGTCGACGCGACGTCGGGTCAGGTTCTCGTCGGCGGGATCGACGTCCGCGACCTCGATCCCGACCTGCTCTGGAGCACCGTCGGCTACGTCCCCCAGAAGCCCTACCTGTTCTCCGGCACCGTCGCCTCCAACCTCCGCTTCGGTGACCCGGCGGCAACCGACCGAGAGATCTGGGAGGCCCTCGACGTCGCCCAGGCCTCGGGGTTCGTCCAGACCATGCCGGACGGAATCGACAGCGAGATCACCCAGGGTGGAACCAACGTGTCGGGTGGCCAGCGTCAGCGCCTCTCGATCGCTCGCGCGCTCGTGGTCAAACCGGAGATCTACGTCTTCGACGACTCGTTCTCCGCTCTCGACGTCGCCACCGCGTCGCGTTTGACCGAGGCGCTCGAGACCCACACCGCGGGGGCAGCCGTGCTCATCGTGGCGCAACGGGTGTCGACGATCAGACGAGCCGACGAGATCCTCGTGCTCGACGCGGGCGTGATCGTCGGGCGGGGGACCCACGACGATCTCGTCCGTTCCTGTCCCACCTACGCGGAGATCGTCGAATCCCAGCTCGGTGAGGGGGCGGTGGCATGAGCAAGGCGTCCGATCGGCCCCAGGGCGGGACATCCGAGGAGGACCGCAAAATCATCGCCGTCGCCGACAATGCCGCCAATCGGTCCAGCGGACGCTTCGGGGCGTCGGTCGGCATGCCCGCGGAACGAAGCAACGACTTCGGCGCCGCGCTGCGGCGACTCGGTGACCTGCTCGCCGGTGAACGGCTCCGGTTGACCGGTGTGGCCGTCTTGTCGGTCACCAGCATCGTTCTCGTCGTGCTCGGTCCCCGGCTTCTCGGACAGGCCACCGACATCATCGTGCGAGGGGTGGTCGGTGGTGGGGGCATCGACTACGGCGAGCTTCATCGCAAGTTGTTGGTGATCATCGGGATCTATGTCGCGTCGTGGGCGTTGTCGTACGGACAGGCCTACATCCTGGCGGGAGTCGTGCAGCGCACGATGTACTCGCTACGGGCCCAGGTCGAACAAAAGCTCAACCGGCTCCCGTTGCGCGACATCGACGGCCGGCCCCGAGGCGATCTGCTCAGCCGGGTGACGAACGACATCGACAACCTGGCCCAGAGCCTCCAACAGACCATGAGTCAGATCCTGACCTCCACGCTGATGCTCATCGGTGTCGCCGTGATGATGATCACGATCTCGCCGTTCATGGCCGCGGTCGCGCTGGTCACGGTGCCGGTCTCATTGTGGCTCATGAGGCTCATCGGTGGTCGAGCCCGGCCCCGCTTCATGGACCAGTGGCGCCACACCGGCAACCTCAACGCCCAGGTCGAAGAGGTGTTCACCGGTCACACGATCGTGAAGAGCTTCGGACGTCAACGTGAGGTCGAAGCCCGGTTCCGGGAGGACAACGACGAGCTCTACGAGGCCGGCTTCGGCGCCCAGTTCATGTCGAGCCTGATCCAGCCGTCGATGCTCGCGATGGGCAACATCCAGTACATCCTCGTCGCGGTGGTCGGTGGTCTTCGCATCTCGAGCGGTGCGATCACCGTGGGCGACATGCAGGCGCTCATCCAGTACTCCCGTCAGTTCTCCCAGCCCCTGACACAACTCGCCTCCATGGCGACGATGTTCCAGTCCGGCATCGCGTCGCTCGAACGGGTGATCGAGCTGCTCGACGCACCGGAGCAGTCGCCTGAACAGCAGCCGACCGTGGGTGCGCAACCGGTTCGGGGACGAATCGTCTTCGACGACGTGTACTTCTCGTACGATCCCGAGTCTCCACTCATCGAAGGTCTCTCGGTGGTCGCCGAACCGGGTCAGACCGTCGCGATCGTCGGGCCGACGGGCGCGGGGAAGACCACGCTCGTCAATCTCCTCATGCGGTTCTACGACCTCGACTCGGGAACCATCACCCTCGACGGGCGAGACATCGCCGGCTTTCCCCGCGCGGAGCTCCGCTCGAAGATCGGAATGGTCCTGCAGGACACCTGGCTGTTCGGCGGCACGATACGGGAGAACATCGCCTACGGGAACCCTCAGGCGAGCGACGCCGAGCTCATCGAGGCGGCCCGGGTCACCTATGTCGACCGGTTCGTTCGCCAACTACCCGACGGATACGACACGATCGTCGACGACGACGGGTCCAACATCAGCGCCGGTGAACGACAACTCGTGACGATCGCCCGAGCCTTCCTCGCCGACCCGGCGATCCTCATCCTCGACGAGGCGACGAGCTCCGTCGACACCCGAACCGAGGTGCTGATCCAAAAGGCGATGAACACGTTGCGCGAGCAACGAACGAGCTTCGTGATCGCCCATCGGCTCTCCACCATCCGCGGTGCCGACATCATCCTCGTGATGGAAGACGGCCGTATCGTCGAGCAGGGTTCCCACGCCGAGCTGCTCGCCCGCCGAGGTTCCTACTTCCGTCTGTACAACTCTCAGTTCGCCGGAGCGGCACAGGAGCTCACCTGAGCGCGCGATGATCCATACTGGAACCGTGAACAAACCAAAGGGCGAAGAAACCGTCGAGCTGTTGCAGGCCATGATCCGCAACGAATGCGTCAACGACGGCTCGGCGACATCCGGACAGGAAGTTCGCAACGCCGATCTGCTGGCCGGGATGCTGGAGGGCGCCGGGCTCGATGTCGAGCGGTTCGAAGCGGCACCCGGACGGACATCGTTGGTGGCCCGCATCGAGGGAAGTGACCCCGACGCGCCGAGTCTCTGTCTCAACGGTCACACCGACGTCGTGCCCATCACTCCCGACGGGTGGGATGAGGACCCGTTCGGCGCCGAGATCATCGACGGCGAGGTCTGGGGCCGGGGCGCGGTGGACATGCTCAATCTGACGGCATCCATGGCCGTCGTGGTCCGCAGCCTGGCCGCCGGAGGATTCCGGCCGCGAGGTGACCTCGTCTTCTTCGCCGCGGCCGACGAGGAAGCGGGCTCGACCTTCGGGGCGCACTGGATGGCGACTCACCACCCAGAGGTGATCACGACCGATTTCGTGCTGACCGAGAATGGTGGCCTCCACGGCGGCACACCGGATGCGCCGTCGGTGAACGTCACCGTGGGTGAGAAGGGAATCGCGTGGCGACGGCTGAGGGTGAAGGGAACGCCGGGGCATGGATCGATGCCCTTCGACGCCGACAACGCGCTGGTCAAGGCGGCCGGTGTCGTGCAACGTCTCGCGGAGTATCGCTCGCCCGCCCGCGTGCACGAGTACTGGCGGGCCCAGGTCGAAGCGCTGGGCCTCGGCGAGGAGTTCTCGGCGCTGCTGCTCGATGAAGCCAAGATCGACGAGCTGCTCGACGACTTCCCCGTCGACGGTGCCGGCTACATGCACGCATGCACCCACACCACCTTCTCTCCCAATGTCATCGTCGGGCAGACCAAAACCAATGTCATCCCCGATGTCGTCGACATCGATGTCGACATCAGAACCCTTCCCGGTGACGGCATCGACGAGATCAACGCACACCTTCGCGCCGCGCTGGGCGATCTCTACGGCTCGGTCGAGATCACGTCCGTGATGGACGAGCCGTCGTCGACCAGCCGTACCGACAGCGCGCTCTGGGATGCGATGCTGCGAGCCGTGAACCGGCCGTTCCCCGACGCCACACTTTCCCCGTGGCTCACCGTGGGTGCCACCGACGCGCGAGTCCATCGGGAACTGGGCGCGGTCGCGTACGGAGCCGGACTGCTGAGTCCGGCGATCTCACCGGCCGAGTTCGGGTCGCGCTTTCACGGCAACAACGAACGAATCGATGTCGAGTCGCTGCATCTCACGACCCACTTCTTCCACGACGTCGTGACCGCCCTGCTCGGCTGAGCTCTCGAGGCGACAACTGCCGGGCCCCGCGCCGCGGGGCCGGACGCGAAACGTCGGCCGGTGGACAAAGCCACCGGCCGACGTCGTCGTCACTTCAAGGAGTCGGACTCAGTCGTCGTCGTCTTCGTCGTCGTCGTCCTTCTTGTCGTCATCGTCGTCGTCTTCGTCGTCGTCGTCCTTCTTGTCGTCATCGTCGTCGTCTTCGTCGTCGTCGTCCTTCTTGTCGTCATCGTCGTCGTCGTCGGACTCGTGATCGTCGTCGTTGTCGTCGTCGGGGTCGGGGTTGGCGATCGGGTTGCCGAATTCGTCGAACCAGAGCTCTTCGACGGTGTTGGTGCGGCGGTCACGGATGCGGATTCGTAGGGCGCCGTCTTCGACCTCGGCTTTGAACTCGACCTTGTCGTCGCCGTTGCGGAAGGTCACCTCGACCTCATGCGACTTGTCGTCATCGGAATCGTCGTCGTCATCGTCGTCGTGGGACTCGTCGGAGTCGTCGTCGATCTTGACGGTCCAGCCGTCGGCGGCGGTGGTGTCGACGACCGTGAGGCCATTGACGGCGTCGCTCTCGATGGTGACGGTGCCGACATCGGCGACATCGAAGGTGCGAGCGGCGATGACCAGGTTGTCGTCGTCGGGGTCGGGGTTGGCGATCGGGTTGCAGAATTCGTCGAACCAGAGCTCTTCGACGGTGTTGGTGCCGTGATGGCCGATGC
>JAJRXC010000066.1 GCA_024276495.1 Actinomycetes bacterium | reverse complement strand
CGTCGACTCCGGCGGGTTGTGTTGGGAACGCGGCGGTTGATTGCACGGGGTTTGTGGGTGCGTCGGCGGCGCCGTTTGACACGGTGGTGGTGTCTGCGGTGACCACGACGACTGCGCCGGGGTCCACGACGACCGGTCCGGCCTCGACGTCGACGACATCCACGACGACGACCACCTCCACGACGACGGTTCCGGCCACGACGGTGCCGCCGACCACGACATCGCCGCCGACCACGACGACGGTGCCGGGGGTTTCCAGTGGGACCTACACGACGGTGTGCTCCAACAGTGTCACCACCGACACCAGCTCGCTCAGCTGGACGGTGGGTGGTGTCGCGCCGGCGTCGGCCACTGTTGGCGACACGGTGACGTTGTCGGATCAGACGTGGAGTGTGACGGTGCCCGGCTCGGTTTTCGATGCCGGGGTCAATCTCGATCTCCTCGTCAATGGTCAGGTGGTGACCGCGGATGTCACGGCGACGGTTCTCGCTTCGAACACGGCGGAGGCGTCGGCTGAGCAGTCGGGCATTCCGATCAGTTTGACGGTCGTGCTCGACTCGACCGGCGCGGCGGAGGATGCGGTGGCGACGTTCGCGGTGGCCGACATGTCGTTCGCGGCCACCGGTGGCGACATCGACTTCTCGATGGGTGACGTCGTGATGGCGGTCGACATCGGCTTGCCGATCTCGATCTCGTTCTCGTGCTCGCCCGAGGCCGGACAGGCTGCGTTCCACACCGTTGCCGTCAGCGGCGCCCCCGTCTCGACGACGACCGCCGCGCCGACCACCACGACGGTCGCGACGCAGGTCGCGGGTGCGCAGGAGCTGGCGTTCACCGGACCCGGCGAGACGCTGCTGATCGGCATCATCGGGTTCATCCTGCTCGACTTCGGCTACATGGCCTTCACTGCTGCCCGGCCCCGCCGTCGGGATCAGTCGGCGTAGCTGCGCTTTCGACCGGCGTCGGGCCCGGCTCTCGGGTTGCTCACCGTCGCGGCTGTTCCGGTCGCGACGGTGAGTGCCACGGGGCCCGGTGCCCGACTGGGACAGGACGGGTTCGGAACCAACGGACCACTGTGCGAAGAAAGCACTGAGCGTGGTTGATTTGCATACGCTCTGTGGGCAACGTACGGTTCGATCGGAGCGAATCTCGGGGGAGCGGGCGAATGCGACATCTTCTACGACGACCGGGAACGGCGACGGCGCGCGCGGGTACCGGTGTCGCCAGGACTCGCCGGCGAGTGCATCTCGTGGGCCTCCTCGCGATCATCGTGTCGTTCGCGACCGCCGGCCCGGCCGGCGCGCAGACCTCGGGAGGGATCGTCGAGATTCCTCTGATCACGAAGATCAAGACGGAGCCCGGCGTCCGCACCGTCCTGGCGACGATGGCCGTCCCCGGCGATCTCGTCGGGCAGGTCTGCTCGGTGGAGTCACGAGCCGAGAACAACTCGTCCGTGCATCCCGGGAACGATCTCGTGATCACGAGCGGGAGTGCCTCGGCGACCCTGTCCGACATCGAGTCGTCACCCGGAGCCGTCACGACGGCCGCGGGGACGATGACGCTGGGCGACGAGGTCACGGTCACGCTGGTGATGGGTCCCGACGGCGTGTTCAGCGCAGGGGCGACCGCGGTCGTCGTGCTCGAGTGCTCGCCCCCACCGACAACGACGACCACGGCGGCGCCGACCACGACCGTGCCGCCGTCCACGTCGTCGGCGGCGACGACCACGACGACCGTCGCGGCCCCGACCACGACGATCGCCGGTCCGACGACCTCGATCGCCGGGCCGTCCTCGACCTCGGTGCCCGTCACGACGACGGTGCCTCCGGTCACGCCGGAGCTCGCGTTCACGGGTCCCGGGGAGGTCATCGTGTTGGCGATCGTCGGCGTTGTCCTGCTCGATCTCGGCTACCTCACTTTCAGCGCGCAGTTCCCCGGCCGGGGTCGGTCACGGCGCTCCTGATCCCGCGAATGGCGCTCTGGACAGGATCATTTCTCATCAAGTACAATCACTCCTTGTAGTGAACAAACCACTAAAGGTGCCTGGCATGGCGATGCAAGACGAACAAAACCCGGACGACTCCGGCGCGAACAAGCCGGAGACGAGCGCGTCGTTGAACGCGGTTCTCGAAGCGGCACAGCAGCAGCTTCGAGACGTCCTCGAAGAGGCCACGTCGACGGCTCGCGAGGAAGTCGAAGCGGCCGCCGCCGCAGTGGAGAAAAGAGAAGCGGAGATCTCGAAGCTGCAGGCCGAGATCGCCACCGAGCGAATGCGCCTCGAAGCCGAGGCGGCCGCCGTCGCCAGGGAAGCCGCGAACGCCAAGGACCTCCGACGGGCCGCCGAACGGCAGGCCGAGGAGGCCCAGAAGCTCAACGACCGGGCCACCGCCGCCCTCGCCGATGCGCTCGAACGTTCCGCCCAGGTCGCCGAACAGGCAGAGGCCCGCATCGAGGCCGACGAACGCCGTTCGAAAGAACAACGAGACGCCGAGCTCCAAGCCGCCCGGGCCGAGGCAGCCGAGATCCACGCCCAGGCGGCACGGCGGCTCCAGGCCGTCGCCGCGGAATGCGAGACGATGCTGCAAACGGCGGTGACCCGCGGGCTGGAGATCGTGTCGAAGGCGGAGACCGCCGCCCAACGATCCAAAGCCGATCTCCGAGATCTCGTCGAACGCATCGAGGAGTTCCTCCGCCGGGAGTCGGTCGAAGACCTCGATCTCGAAGCCGAGCTCGAGATCGACCTCCGGCCGACGATCGACCTCGACGAGCCGGTGGCCTCCGAGCCGATCGGTGTCGCCGATCCCGAACTCGCCAGCGTCACCCCGTTCCTCGCGAAGGTGGAGGAGATCGACGAACCGCTCCGATCCTCCGAGGCCGTCGCCAACGAGGCGGCGATGGACGCCTACTTCGAGCCGGGAGCCGAGACCGAGTCGGGCGACAGTGAAGCCGACCAGCGGGTGGCAAACGCGGTTCGTCGTGCCGTGCGGGGCTGGTCGAGCGCCCGCCAGGAAGCCCAGTAACGAACTCGCCTACCCGGCGTTCAACCGGTCGAGCGTCTGCAGCGCCGTCGCGACGTGCACGGCCGCGCCCTGCGCCATCGCCGGCTCGTGCAACATCATCTTGTTGGAATGACACGCCGGCGCCTCGAGCGCGTTGGAGATGTGCTCCGGACAGACCCCGAGCAGGCTCATCGCGCCCGGAACCTTCTCCAGGATGTAGCTGAAGTCCTCCGCCCCCATCACCGGGAACGGGAGCTCCAGGAATCGGTCGGCCCCCAGCACCGATCGCGTCACCTCACGAACCAGGTCGACCGAGTCGGGATGGTTGATCGTGACCGGGTAGCCCATCTCGATTCCGATCTCGGCGGTCGCGCCGAAGGTGGCCGCGACGCTGTGTGCGACACGCTCGATCGCGCGATGAACCTGGTCGCGGGTACCCGCCGACATGGTCCGGATCGTGCCGGCCAGATGCGCCTTCTCCGGGATGACGTTGGTGGTCGTGCCGGCCTCGATCTGCGTGACCGAGACGATGGCCGGCTCGAAGACATGGACCTCGCGGGTGACCATCGTCTGGATGGCAGTCACCAGATGGGCCGCGATCGTCACCGGATCGGTGGTGAAGTGGGGAGTCGACGCGTGCCCGCCTGCGCCGCTGATGGTGATGCGGAACACGTCGGCGGCCGCCATGATCGCACCGACACGGCCGGCGATCCATCCGGCCCGACAGTTCGGTGTGATGTGGAGCGCGAAGGCCGCGTCGACACCGTCGAGCACACCCTCGTCGATCATCAGGGCCGCCCCGCCCATTCCCTCCTCGCCCGGCTGGAACATGAACCGGACGGTGCCGGCGAACTCGTCGCGTCGGGCCGCGAGCATTCGGGCCGCGCCGGTGAGCATCGCGGTGTGGGCGTCGTGGCCGCAGGCGTGAGCCCGACCATCGATCGTGCTCTTGAAATCGAGATCGGTGTCCTCGGTCATCGCAAGCGCGTCGGTGTCGGCCCGCAACAGCACGGTCGGGCCGTCGGATGCGCCGTGCAGGTCGGCCCACAGGGAAGTGATCGGCCCGTCGCCTCGATGGATGTCGAGCGGCAGGTCGGCGAGGGCATCGCCGACCCGGCCGATCGTCACCGGGTTCGCGATCCCGAGCTCCGGTTCGCGGTGGATCGACCGTCGCAGATCGATCATCGGGCCGAGCCCGGCCTCGGCCTCCTCGCGGATGGCCGCCCCGGCCATTTCGTCGATCATCGTCATGGGGCCACGCTAGTGCTGCGACCACCGGAGCCGCCGATACGGTGCGGGCGCATGGAACTGATCGTCGTGCGTCACGGTCGACCCGAGACCGAGGTCGACGTCGACGGCATCGCCGACCCCGGCCTCGATGCGATCGGTCGGTGGCAGGCGACCCGCGTCTCACAGTGGCTGGCCCACGAGGCGGTCGACGCGATCGTCACGAGCCCGAAGGCCCGGGCGATCGAGACGGTGGCCCCCCTGATGGCGACGACCGGCCACACGAACGAGGTCGTTGCCGAGCTCGACGAAGTCGACCGGTTCTCGTCGACCTACTACCCGACCGAGATCGTCCACACACACGGGGGCGACTACTGGGACAAGATCGTCGCCCAGGACTGGGACGGACTCGGCTGGGACGATCCGGTGACGTTCCGGCGCCGGGTGCAGGCCGCGTGGGGCGATCTGCTCACCAACCCGCGAGGGGAACGAGTCGTCGTCGCGTGTCACGGCGGCGTGATCCGGATCATCCTCGGCACGGTGGCGGGAACCGATCACGGGTTCCTCCCGATCAACGTCGACTACGCGTCGATCTGTCGGATCGAGGCCGACGAGTCGGGCCGATGCCGGTTCCTCTCCCTGAACGAGACCGGCCATTTCGACGCCGACCGCATCGGGGTCCGCGGCGTGATGAACGACGGACGGCGGGTCGACGACGCGTTCCACTGATCGTCATTTCCACTCGACTCGTGCGGCGTCGTAGTCTCGCCCCATGGCTGCACTCGACTATCGGGCGTTCGACGCCGACAACCACTACTACGAGGCCGAGGACGCGTTCCTCCGCCACGTCGACCCCAAGATGCACAAGCGGTGCATGCAATGGGCCGAGATCAACGGACGCAAACGGCTGCTCGTCGGCGGGTCCGTCAACCGCTTCATCCCGAACCCGACCTTCGATCCGGTCGCCCGACCCGGCTGCCTCGACGAGTACTTCCGCGGCAAGGTCGCGAAGGACGACATCGTGGCCGCGTTCGGTGAGCTCGAACCGATCCCCGCCGAGTACCGCGACCGTGAAGCCCGGCTCGCGGTCATGGACCGTCAGAACCTCGAAGCCGCCTTCATGTTCCCGACCCTCGCCGTCGGCATGGAGACGGCCCTCGACCACGACACCGAGGCGATGCTGACGGCCTTCGACGGCTTCAACAAATGGATCCACGAGGACTGGGGCTTCGCCCACGAGGAACGGATCTTCTCCGCCGGATACATCTCCCTGGCCGACGTCGACTGGGCCCTCGACCAACTCGACTGGATGCTCGAACGTGACGTCCGCGTCGTCAACATGCGGCCGTCCTCGGTCCCCGACGGCAACGGTGGCCGTCGGTCCCTCGGCGATCCCGCCCACGACCCGTTCTGGAAGAAGATGAACCAGCACGGGATCACCCTCGCCATGCACGCCGGCGACGCCGGCTACGACTTCCTCAACCGCTACTGGGGTATGACCGACTCCTTCCAGGCGTTTCGCCAGAACACGCTGAAGTCGCTGCTCACCCATTCGCCGATCAGTGACGCCCTCGCCTCGCTCATCGCGGAAGGGGTGCTCAGCGAGCACGTCAACATCCGGGTGGCGACCATCGAAACCGGCTCCGAATGGGTGCAGCCCCTGTTGAAGAAGTTCGAGAAGACCTACGGCCAGCAGCGGCACATGTTCGCCGAAGACCCGATCGAGGTGTTCCGCCGCCAGGTCTGGGTGTCACCCTACTATGAGGACGACCTGGTCGATCTGCGCGACAAGGTCGGGGCCGGGCACATGCTGTTCGGTTCCGATTGGCCCCACGCCGAGGGACTGGCCGAGCCGACCGACTTCGTCGACGACCTCGACGGGTTCGACTCGGCCGAGGTCGAACAGATCATGCGCACGAACGGCCTCGCCCTCACCCGACGGGCGGGCTGAGTTGGGTCGACCGCGGATCCTGGTGACCCCGTGGCGCCGGGAACTGAAGACCGCGTTCGGACCCACCGACTTGTTGACCGTCGCGCCGGCCTACCCCGACGCGGTCCGTCGGGTCGGCGGGCTCCCGATCATCGCCCCCCACCTCGACGCAGCCGAGCTCGACGAGCTGCTCGGGTCGGTCGATGCGGTCGTCGTCACCGGCGGCCACGACATGAATCCGGCCCGGTACGGCGCGACCGACACCGACAGTCGATCGTGGCGCGACGACGCCGACGAGTTCGATCTCGCGACGGTTCGGGCCGCGGTCGCGAGCGGCGTTCCGTTGCTCGGCGTCTGCCGAGGCCTCCAGGTGATCAACGTGGCCCTGGGCGGCGACCTCCGCCAGGAGGTACAGGTGCCGGGCGACACGGATCATCCGCCCTACGCGGAGATGACCGCGCCGCTCGGCCATCGTCACGTCGTCCAGATCGACGCCGGGTCACGACTCGCGGACATCTACGCGCCGGGGCCGTTGACCGTCAACTCGCTTCATCACCAGGCCGCGGGCCGGGTGGCCGACGACCTCCGCGCGGTCGCGACCTCCGCCGACGGCACGGTCGAAGCAGTCGAGGGAATCGACGCCGACATCGTCGCGGTGCAGTGGCATCCGGAGATGCTGGCTGCCGAAGGAGGGGATGATCTCTTCGCCGATCTGGTCGCGCGGGCCCGGACGCGTGCGACGATGGTGCGGTGAACGACTTCGACCTCGACAGTTTCCGCATCTTCCTGCATCTCCTCGCCGTAAGTGTCTGGGTGGGCGGGCAAATCGTGCTCGCCGCGCTGGTTCCGGTTCTCCGGGGGATCTCGCCCGACGCGCCGCGGCTGGTTGCCGACCGGTTCGGTCAGGTGGCATGGCCGTTTTTCACCCTCGCCGTCGTCACCGGGATCTGGAACCTGGCCGAGGTCGACATCGCCGACCGTTCCACCGCCTACAGCGTGACCCTGGCGGTGAAGCTCCTGGCCGTCACCGTCGCCGGAATCGCCGCGGCGTGGCATTCCAACACCACGTCAGCCGCGGTCCGCGGGATCACCGGAGCCGCCGGCCTGATCGGCTCGGTCGTCGCGCTCGCCTTCGGCGTGATGATGGTCTGGGGATGACGCAGGAGGTCCAGACCGACGAGTTCGGTGTTTCGCGTTGTCGGTGGCCGGGAACCGCGGCCGACTATGTCGACTACCACGACAACGAGTGGGGCCGCCCGGTCGTCGACGACGTGCGCCTGTTCGAGAAGATCTGCCTCGAAGGGTTCCAGTCGGGCCTGTCCTGGATCACGATTCTGCGCAAGCGGGAGAACTTCAGGGCCGCGTTCGCCCGGTTCGACCCCGTCCGCGTCGCCGGGTTCGACGAGGGCGATGTCGCGCGGATGCTCGACGACGCGGGGATCGTCCGCCACCAGGGAAAGATCCGTTCGGCGATCAACAACGCGGCAAGGGCGCTCGAGTTGATCGAGGAGCGGGGTTCGCTCGCCGCCTACTTCTGGTCGTGGGAACCGGCCGGGCCGGAGGGGGAGCGCAGCGCGGATGCTCCCGTCCCGGCAACCACGCCCACGTCGGTCGCGATTGCCAAGGATCTCAAGAAGCGGGGCTGGAGCTTCGTGGGGCCGACCACCGTCTACGCCTTCATGCAGGCCATGGGCCTCGTCAACGACCACGTCCCGGGCTGCGACGCCGGCCGGGAGTGCGACCAGGCCCGGGCCGAGTTGGCGCGACCGGTCTGAGCGGCCGACGGAGCTCGTCGGGGAACGGAGTCGACGACCGGTAGCGTCCAGCCCGATGGCCGCAGACGACACCACGAGCAACGATGCACCGTTCGCCGCGCTCGACTGGGGGCTCCTGCTCGGCGCGGCGTCGATCTGGGGAGCTTCGTTCCTGTTCATCGCGATCGGCCTCGATGCGTTCTCCCCCGGCCTCGTCACCTTCCTGCGGGTCGGCTTCGGTGCCGCAACGCTCGCCGTGCTCCCGGGCGCCCGTCGGTCGATCCCCCGCGAAGACCTTTCCCGAATCGTGTTGCTGGGATTCACCTGGATGGCGTTCCCGTTGACGTTGTTCCCGATCGCCCAACAGTGGATCGATTCGTCGGTCGCGGGGATGCTCAACTCGGCGATGCCGCTCATGACGGTGCTGATCGCCTGGCTCGGGTTCCGCACCCCGACCGGAACCCGCCGACTCGTCGGGGTCGGCGTCGGCCTGGCCGGTGTGGTGCTGATCGGGATCCCCGAGGCGACCGGCGCAGGCACCAACGCGGTCGGTGTCGCCCTCGTCGTGATCGCCGTCGGGTCCTACGGTGTCGCCGTCAACGTCGCCGGTCCGCTCCAACGACGCCACGGATCGCTGCCGGTCACCGCCCGCGCCCTCGCCGCGGCATCGCTCATGACCGCACCCTACGGCCTGTGGGGGCTTCCCGAGTCGAGCTTCGCGTGGGGGCCACTCATCGCGTGTTTCGCTCTCGGCGCGGGCGGGACAGGTCTCGCGTTCGCGCTCGCCGCCACCCTGACCGGGCGGGTCGGTGCGGTCCGGACCTCGGTGATCACCTACGTCATTCCGGTCATCTCGATCGTGTTGGGTGTCGTTTTTCGGGACGAGACCGTGTCGGCCATCGCGATCGCCGGTACCGCGGTCGTGCTGTTCGGTGCGTGGCTGTCGAGTCGCGTCGACGTACCCGGCCCGGCTGCCACTCAGATGCGGGTGTCGGGCCGTTCGTAGGAGGTTCCCGGGCCGGAGTAGGAGAGCCCGTAGCCCGGAGGTGTCGCCCATTCGAGCGCCGGCGGCGAGGATGTCGCCTGGCGCCACCACGCGATCAACCGGTCCTCGTTGTCGTAGTCGAATGGATCCTCCATGATGCGCTCGACGATGTCGCCCGGCGGATGGGGGTTGTCCGCGAGCCAACGCGCGGTGCGGGCCACCGCCGCCCGGGCGGGGACGACATCGCGGTATCCGAGCACATGGCGAATCGAGGAGATGTCGAAGGCCCGATGGCGAGTGGACGGCTGCATCATCAGGGGCCGGGCCGGAACGGCGAGCTCGGCCGGCATCGAGACGACCTCCCATTCGTGGCCCAGCTCGGCGGCGCAGATCTCCACCACCTGACGAACGGTGAGGATCTCCTCGTCGGCCGCGTGGAAGATCCGCCCGGCTGCCGCCTCCGGTTGTTCGATCGCGAGATGGATCGCGTGGGCCAAGTTCTCCACATACCCGAAGCTGTGGGCCGACAAGCCGCCGTCGGCGACGACGATGTGCGGCCGCCGATCGAGAATGCGCTTCACGATCAACCACTCGCGGGGCGCGAGTTGGCGTGGGCCGTAGACGTACGGGTAGCGGAAATGGGTCGCGGTCGGATGATGTTCGAACACGTAGCGTTCGGTCCGGGCGATGCGGTACGACTTGCCGTCGTCGGCTTCGGTGGCGGTCGGCGCGTCCTCCGGTGTGGGCAACGGCAACCCGGGAGGGGAGTGGGCCCACGGATCGAAGTAGCCACGCAGGGCCGGCCCACCGCCGACCGACACGAAATGCCCGACGCGACCAGCGAGCACCTCGGCGATCGTGCGCAGCCGACCATAGGTGACGACCGCGACATCCCATTCCCGGTGCCCGATCGCCTCGGTGAGCGCGTCGCGGTCACGCACGTCGCAATGGACGTGAGGAAGGTGGGCGACGTCGTCGAGCTCGTGGCTGCCGGTGTGGCAGATCGTCACATCGTGACCCCGGACCTCCAGGCCGGCCACGATCGCCGGGCCGGTCGGGCCGGTACCCCCCACCACCAGGGTTCTCACGTCGACATGACGCCTGCGCCGCCGACCGGTTGCCGTCGAGTCACTCTGCCGCAGGCGTGGCGTACTGCTCTCGCAGCACCCGCTTGAGGACCTTGCCGGTGGGGTTGCGGGGAATGGCGTCGATGAACTCGACGGCCTTCGGCATCTTGAACTTAGCGAGCTTGCCCTCACAGAACGCGATGACCGCCTCGGCGGTGACGCTCTCGTCGGCCCGGACGACGAGCGCGAGCGGGGACTCGCCCCATTTCTCGCTGGCGATCCCGATCACGGCCGCCTCCGTGACGCCCTCCATTCCGGCGAGCACGTTCTCGATCTCGGCCGGATAGACGTTCTCGCCGCCGGAGATGATCATGTCCTTCACCCGGTCCTGGATGTAGACGAACCCCTCACTGTCCATCATCGCGATGTCGCCCGTCTTCAACCATCCGTCGACGAAGGACTCGGCGGTCGCCTCGGGTCGGTTCCAGTAGCCGGTCATGACGTGGGGGCCGCGGATCAGGATCTCGCCGGCTTCGTCGGCGCCGCACTCGTTGCCGTCCTCGTCGACCACACGGACGTCGGTGTGGAAGAACGCCTTTCCGGTCGACCCGGCGTGGCTGATCGCGTCCTCGGGCGAGATGAGACAGCCCGGTCCGCAGGTCTCGGTGAGGCCGTAGACCTGGTGGATCTCGATGCCCATCTCGGCATACGTCTCGATCAGGGAGATCGGGACCGGCGCCGCGCCGCTCATCACCCAACGCAGGTGTGAGGTGTCGTGGTTCTCCTTGTCGTAGGTGAGCAGCATGAAGTTCAGCATCGCGGGGACGGCCAGCGTCACCGAGATGCGTTCGTCGCCGTAGACCTCCCAGATCTTGACCGGGTCGAACTCGCTCATGATCACGCCGGTGCCGCCCTTGTG
Organism: Actinomycetes bacterium; assembly: GCA_024276495.1. GTDB lineage: Bacteria > Actinomycetota > Acidimicrobiia > Acidimicrobiales > Aldehydirespiratoraceae > JAJRXC01. The sequence goes on along the minus strand of JAJRXC010000066.1, from coordinate 6,385 downwards.
GATGATGCTGAGCAGCGGGTTGAGGGCGCCCACGTGGAAGAGGGGAAGGCAGATCAGGTAGCGGTCGCCGTAGCGGGTGTCGGCGGTGGTGTTCGCGGTGATCACCGACCACAGGGCCGTGTTGTGGGTGTGCATGACCCCCTTCGGAAGGCCGGTCGTGCCTGAGGTGTACATGATGAAGAGCAGGTCGTCGTCGCATGCGGTGACGTCGGGTTCATCGGCCGAGGCCCGAGCGAGGAGGTCTTCGTAGCCGACGGCGAAGTCGGGTCGGTCGGCGGCCGCGCCGACATGGACCCAGGTGGTGACCTGGGTGCCGTCGGTTCCCCGCGAGTGGAGCTCGGTGACGACGTCGTTGAACGCGGTTCCGAACACCAGGGTGGTCGCGCCGGAATCGGTCAGGATGAACGACAACTCGTCGGCGACGAGACGCCAGTTGAGGGCGACGATGACACCGCCGGCCTTGGCCGCCCCGAAGAACGTCTCGACGAACTCCGGGCCGTTCATCAGCAACGTCGCCACCCGATCCCCGATCTGCAGCCCGCCGTCGGTCATCGCGTTGGCGACCCGGTTGCAGCGGTCGTTCAGCTCCACATAGGTCTGGCGCTGTCCGCTGCTGATGTCGACGATGGCTTCGGTCGACGGGTTGAGCTGGGCACGCTTGGCGACGAACAAACCGAGGTTGTTCTTCATGGGGGCTCCTGATCGAGAGGGGGCGGGCGACGCAGATCGTAGGCCGTAGCCTGCCTCCGTGCCGATCGACTGTGTGGTCTTCGATCTCGGGAACGTCCTGATCGAGTGGGACCGGCGGTTCCTCTACGAGAAGGTCATCGCCGAGCCCGCTGCGCTCGAGCGTTTCCTCGACGAGGTCCTGACCCTCGAGGTCAACGCCGAGCTCGATCGGGGAGTGCCGCTGGCCGAGGTCACCGCGGCGCTGGTCCGGGATCATCCCGATGCGCGGGAGCTGATCGAGGTGTTCCGGGAGCGGTGGTCCGACACCCTCGGTGCCGTCATCACCGGAACGGTGGAGATCCTCGACGAGCTGGCCGGCGGCCCGACCCGGCTCTACGCGCTCAGCAACTGGGGGCGTGACACCTTCCGCATCGCCGAGCCCCGGCTGCCGTTCCTGGACCGGTTCGACGGGGTGCTGATCAGCGGAGATGTCGGGCTGGTGAAACCCGACCCGGCGATCTTCGAGCTGGCCTGCACCCGGTTCGCCATCGACCCGGCCCGGTCGGTCTTCGTCGACGACGGCGACGCGAACGTTCGGGCGGCCGCCGCGCTCGGGTTCGGCACCGTGCACTTCTCGTCGCCCGCCCAGTGCCGGACCGAGTTGATCGGGTTCGGTCTCGACCTCGCGGTCGCTCCGTCGTAGCCTCGCCTCACCATGGACGACGTCTTGCACATCGAGGTCGCCGACGAGGTCGCGTTGGTGGTCATGAACCGGCCCGAACGTCGCAATGCGCTCAACTCCCTGCTGCTCGGTGGGCTGCGGGCGTCGCTGGCGTCGCTCGACGAACGTGACGACGTCCGGGCGATCGTGTTGACCGGGGCGGACCCGGCGTTTTGTGCCGGTCTCGACCTCGGGGAGCTCGCGTCCGGAGGACGAATCAGCTCCGGGACCGGCGACGGCCAACCCTTCCCTCCCGACATGGCGACTCCGGTCATCGGCGCGATCAACGGTCCCGCGGTGACCGGTGGTCTCGAGGTCGCGCTGGCGTGTGATCTCCTCATCGCCTCCGAGCGGGCGTCGTTCGCCGACACCCACGCCCGGGTCGGGATTCTGCCGGGGTGGGGTCTGTCGGTCGAGTTGCCCCGGGCCATCGGCGTGCGCCGGGCCCGGCAGATGAGCTTCACCGGCAACTACTGTCCGGCCGAGCAGGCGCTGGTGTGGGGACTGGTCAACGAGGTCGTTCCCCACGACCAGTTGATCGAGCGGGCGATGACCATCGCACGAGACATCGCCACCGTGCCGGCGAGGGCAGTGGCCGCGATGAAACGTCTGTACTGGGCGACCCACTCGGTCACCGCCGGCGACGCGCTGGTCGTCGAGACCGAGGTGAGCCGCCAATGGTCGGCTTCCGGCGGTTTCGACCCGGCGGTCCTCGCCGAGAATCGCGAGGAGATCCAGGGGAGAGGTTCGGCTCAGGCCTGACACCGCGCACCAACTTGTGTCACCTGTACTGACAGATGTAGGGTCGGGTCGGTCAACCAGGAGGATCCATGTCCGGCGATGCCGATATGCGGGCCTATTCGGCCACGCTCCCCGCACCCGTGTTCGCTCAACTCGCGTTCGTCACACCCGTACCCCTGCCGGAGGCCACGGTCGCGATCGTCACCTCGGCCGCCCTGCACCGCGCCGGCGAAGACGGGTTCGGTCAAGCCGACACCGGCTACAAGATGATTCCCCGCGCCGCCCGCGACCTCGTCCTCGGTCACTGGAGCCCCAACTTCGACCGAGCCGGGTTCACCGCCGACCTCAACGTCGTGTACCCCATCGACCGGCTGGAGGAGCTCGCCGCGCAGCGAAAGATCGGCGCCGTTGCCGAACGCCACGTGTCGTTCGCAGGGAACCAGCCCGACGATGTCGCCACGATCCGTCACGACACCGGCCCGGCCGCCGCCGCCGAGCTGAGATCCGACGGCGTCGACGTCGTACTGCTCACCCCCGTTTGACCGCTGTGCACGCGCACCGTGTGTGTGCTCGCCCATGTCTTCGAAGCTGCCGGCATCGCCACCGTCGCCCTCGCATCGATGCTGCCCGTCGCCGAGAAGGTCGCCCCTCCGCGGGCCCTCCACGGTGAGTTTCCACTGGGTCGCCCCCTCGGCCGTCCCGGTGACCCCGAGTTCCAACACGACGTGCTCGCTCGAGCCTTCGCGCTGCTCGACCGCACGGACGGGCCGGTTCTCGAGAGCCACCCCGAAGTGATCGAGGAGACCACCGACGCGGTCAGCTGCCGGATCCCGGCCGCCTACGACGCCGACGCCTCACCCGCGGTCGAGGAGTCCCGCGGGATCCGCAACGCCTACGACCGGATCCGGGAACGACGTGGCGTCACCTCGGTCGGCCGGGTGATCGACGCCGACGGTGTCCCCGCGGCGCTCGAAGTGCTCGAGGAGATCGCGGCTGGTGCCGGCTACAAGGAAGTCGACCTTCCCGGCAAGAACACCATCGCCGTCACCCACGACATCCGCACCTACTACGAAGAGGCAGCGGTGGAGCTGGCCGAAGGCCCACCGGCCGACGGACGGGCCGTCGAAGCTTGGTTCTTCGAACGAACCGAAGCCGGCCGGACCGTCCTCGCCGCACGCGAGGCGATGCGGGAACAAGGGGCACCGTTCCCCTTCTGGTTCTACATGGCCCCCGGACACCGATGACGACCGACGCCCTCCCGACGGTCGACGGACGCCGGGCCCGACGCGACCAGAATCGCGAACGGGTGGTCGACGCCCTGCTCGAGATCTACCGCGAGGGTGAGCTCCGCCCATCGGTCGCGATGGTCGCCGAGCGCTCGGGGGTGTCACACCGCAGCGTGTTTCGCTACTTCGAGGATCTCGACGAGCTGCATCGGGTCGCGGTCGAACGGCAGTACGCCTCGATTCGTGACTTCCTGATGATCTCGGAGATCGGCCGGGGTCCGCTCGCCGATCGGATCGACAAGATCGTCGAGGGACGACTGAAGCTCTACGACGTCTCCTCCCCCGTGTCCCGCGTCGGCCACATGCTCGCCCCGGTCGAACCCGTCCTCGCCGCCCACCTCCAGGAGATGGCCGCCGCGTCGGTTGCGCAGGTCGCCCGCCATTTCGCCGCCGAGCTCGACTCGATGAACGACAACGACGCGGCGATCACCGCGGAGGCACTGGCTCTCGCCGTGTCGATGGAATCGATGGAGGCGCTCCGCCACATCCGCGGTCTCGGTCGTGGCCGGGCCGGTGCGGTCATGCGGGCGACGCTCAGCGGTCTGCTCACATCGGGGCCGCCCGGGTGATCGAGGTTCGCCACGACCGGACCGTCGCGGCCCCGCGGTCTGCGGTGTGGGCGGTTCTCTCCCGCTTCGACCGCATCGCCGAGTGGGCGACCGCGGTCGACCACAGCAGTCTCCTCACCGCGACGCGAACCGGCCTCGGCGCCACGCGCCGGATTCAAGTCGGCTCGATGGTGCTCATCGAAGAGGTCACCGAGTGGGAGCCCGAGACGAGACTCGCCTACTGCCTGCGGGGCCTCCCGCCGCTGGTACGCAGCGCAGTCAACGAATGGGAGATCGTCACCGACGGGCAGGCCAGTCGGGTCTCGTTGACCGCTCACGTGATGCCGGGGCCCCGCCCGCCCACGCGGGTCGCGGCGCGTGTGCTCGCCCGCCGGCTCGGTGCCACCAACGCCGGTCTCCTCGCCGATCTCGTCCACACCGTGGAAGGAACGACACCATGACCGTCCGCCCGGACGTGATCCTCATCCTCACCGACGAGGAACGGGCCGCCCCGCCCTACGAGGACGACGCCGTGCGCGCATGGCGCGACGCCCACCTCCCGGGACGCCGGTGGTTTCTCGATCACGGCGTCGAGTTCCGACGCCACTACGTGGCCAGCACCGCGTGCGTGCCGAGCCGACCCAGCCTGCTCACCGGCCACTATCCCGGCGTGCACGGGGTCACCCAGACCAACGGGCTCGGAAAAAAGGCAACGGACTCTCGCATGCGGTGGCTACGTCCCGGCGAGGTGCCGACGATCGGGGACTGGTTCCGCGCCGCGGGCTACGACACGAGCTACGTCGGAAAGTGGCATGTCAGCCACGTCGACCTCGAGCGTGACGGCGAGCGGGTCGTCACCAACACCGCCGACGGACGCCTGATCGCCGACGGGATCGACGCCTATCTCGCGGCTGACCCGCTCGACGACTACGGGTTCAGCGGATGGATCGGCCCCGAACCGCACGGGCCCGATTGGGCCGACTCGGGCTACATCCGCGATCCGATCTACGCCGACCGGGCCGTCGCGTGGCTCAACGACCGCTACGCCCGCAGAGCCGCCGGCGACGAGGCCGCCGCCCGACCGTTCCTGCTCGTGTGCTCGTTCGTGAATCCGCACGACATCGTGTTGTGGCCGATCCTGGCGAGAACGAACCACCTCCCTCCGTCGCCGGCCGAACCACCCGAGATCCCACCGTCGCCGACCGACGACGAGAACCTGTCGAGCAAGCCCGCCGTGCAGATGGCCTACCGCGACGCGTACTACTCGGGGTACGGCCCGGCCGCGGCGATCAAACGGATGTACCGCTCGAACGCGGCCCGCTACCGCCGGACCTACTACCGACTCCATCATGATGTCGACGGCCCGATCGACCGGGTCCGCGCCGCTGCCCATGGCTCCGACGAAGCGGTGTTGGTGTTGACCTCGGACCACGGCGACATGCTCGGCAGCCACGGCGGGCTCCACCAGAAGTGGTACCAGCTCTACGACGAGACGACCCGGGTTCCATTCGTCGTCGCCCGGATCGGTTCGGCGCCCACCGCGTCGTCGACCGTCAATGTGCCGACCAGCCACGTCGATCTCCTCCCGACGCTGCTGGGCCTCGTCGGCGCCGACGAGGCCGACCTGGCCGACGAGCTGCGCCGCACCCACACCGAGGTCCACCCACTGCCCGGCCGAGATCTGCGCGACCTCCTCGACGACGACACGACCCTCGACGCGGCACCGGTCTACATGATCACCCGCGACAACATGCTCGAAGGCGACGGGAACGCGGCGGCGATGGTGGCCGCCCGTGGTCGCCGAGAAGCGCCGTTCCCCCTCCAGATCCGGGTGCCCGCCCACGCGGCGACGAACGTGGAAGCCGTCGTCGTCACGGTCGACGGAAACATCGACGGCGATGGTCACCTGTGGAAGTTGGCCCGGACCTTCGACGACCCGGCGGGCTGGACCGAGCCCCATGTCCGTCAACTGTCGGCGCGAGGGCCGGCCGGTCCGACCCACCGGAGCGAACCGATCCCCGACCAGTGGGAGCTCTACGACCTGACCGTCGACCCGATCGAGGCGCACAACCGGGCCGACGATCCGACCGTCGGCCGAGTTCGGGGCCATCTCGAAGCCACCCTTTCCCGGGTTCGAGAGGAGCGGGTGCCCGCTCGCAACACGCCGTGGCCGACCGCTCGCCGAGCGGCCGATCGACCCGCGTCGAAGTCGCCGCCCCCGCCGGCACGGGCCCTGCGCCGGCTGCTGCGACGGATCGGGCTGCACCCCGACGATCCCGGAGCGGTCGCCCTCGACCTACGGGGCCATCGGGCGTTGATCGTCGCGACCAACCACGGATCGCTCGACGTGGGGAAACCCACCGGCGTGTTCGGATCGGAGCTGACCGTCCCCTACTACGAGTTTCTCGACGCCGGGATGG
>JAJRXC010000004.1 GCA_024276495.1 Actinomycetes bacterium | reverse complement strand
GGCGATCACGTCAACACTCCGGGGTCTTGAAGTCGCCGTCGACCATCACGGGCAGCCTGCCGGACGTAGGCCTTCTTCTCGTTCGTGTCGATGAGGGACGGCCGCCGGGAGCGTTCAGTCGCAGTCGCCGTCGTGGCTGAGGGATCCGCTGAACTCGGCCTGCATCCCTGCGACGGGCATCGAGAAGGACATGCCTCCGCTCGAGACCGTCTCGGTGGAGCTCGGGAAGTCGACGACGGCTTCGGCCGTGGCGTTGGGGGCGTCGACGCCGAACGTGATCGTCCCGTCGAGCGGGTTGGACACCACGACACTCTCGCCGGCCGCCTCGAACGTGATCGTACGATCGAGCGTGATCTGGTTCGAGGCCTGTGTCGTACCTGCGGCGAGGACGACGGATGCGTCGGCGACGCCGGTCTGGCGGCCGCTGCCGCCCCCCATCGAGAGCGTGACGTCGATCGTCATCATCCCGGTCCAGGTCTCCGCGTCGCAGGTCCGCAGCTCGAGTTCGATCAGGCCGTCCCAGCCGGGGACCTCATCGATGGCGGTGAACACCAGGTTGCCGCACTCGTCGGCTGCTTCCTGGTAGCCGTGCATCCGGTCGTACATCGTCCGTACGATCTCCAAGGCGTCTCGAGCAGCGTCGGCGTCATCGCCTCCGAGGATCACGACGCGTCCCGCCGCGTCGGTGTACTCCTCGGCCTGCTCCGCCGTTGCCGTGCACGGATCGAACGGCGGTGTCCCGAGGTTCGGGTCGCCGTTGGTCAACGCTTCGAGGTCGGTGGTGACGATGGCGAGGGCCTTGTCGATCGCCGTCTGGGCGACATCGTCGGCTCCGAGCAGCGAGGCCTGCGCCGCCGCCGTGAGGAGGACCTGCGGCTCGTTGGATCGCTGGGCCGCGGTCGTTGCGACGTCGATCGCGAGCTCCCGCGCCTTGTCGGCGAGGTCGTCACCGAGCTCGTCGTTCCCCTGCCGGTAGGCGGCGCCCGCCGCGTTGAACAGGTCACGGACCCGCTGTGTGTCGGCGGTCTCGCCGGCGGCGAGGATCCCCTCGTACAGGGCGGGCCCCCACGCCTCAACGTCGTCGAGCAGGCTCTCGAGGAGCCGGCGCGCTTCGTCGGCGTCCCCCGCCGCGAACGCCGCGTCGGCGGCCTCGATCAACGCCTCGGCCTGTGGTGACACGTCGAGCCCGCAGAAGGTGAGCCTGGGATCGATCAGATCATCGACGAGGGCACGTGCCGTCGGCTCGTCGAGAGGGTCACCCTCGAAGGTGGGGATCTGGGACGCGGATCCGAGATCGAGACCCGGGATCGTGAGGGACTCCGAACACAACTCGTCGACACCAACATCGCTCGAGTTCGACGACGCGGTTCCCGCCGTCGTGGTGGGAACCGACGGCAGGGTCGTCGACACCTCGCCACCGCCGGCTCCGCTCTCGCTGCTCGCCGTGCATGCTGCCGCGACCAGGGACAGTCCGGCGACGAGGATCAACCATCGTCGGCGCGAGGGTATCGAGTACGGTCTGCGTGACAACCTTTCCACCGTTCCACCTCCGGAGACGCTATCCGTCGCTGGGTGCCGAGACGCAGGGCAGGCTCTCACGATAGACGCGAATCACAGGATCGCTCGATCATCCGGCCGATGTTGGCCGATGCGTGGTCGGTACGACGGCGACGCCGTCGTACCGACATCCGTCGAGCGGTCAGTGCTTGTAGAGGCCCATGAGCGTGGCCGAGTCGAGGGACTGGAAGTGGAGCATGAACCCGACCACCGCGGCCGAGGTGTCCTCGGTCACGTCCAGCTTCCCGGACACGGCGTGCACCGTGAAGAGGTACCGGTGCGGGTGATCCCCCTGCGGTGGGCACGGTCCCCCGTACCCCGGAACCCCGAAGTCGGTGCGGGTCTGGATCGCACCGTCGGGCATCCCGACGCCGTCCGGCCCCCCTGCGTTCTGGGGGAGTTCGGTGACATCTGCGGGGATGTTGACCACCACCCAGTGCCAGAACCCGCTGCCGGTGGGGGCGTCGGGATCGAAGCACGTCACCGTGAAACTCTCGGTTCCTTCCGGGGCGTTCGACCAGCTCAACTGGGGTGATCGGTTCCCGCCCTCGCAACCGAAACCGAACTCGGCCGACAGCACGTGCGCCTGAGGAAGGTAGTCGCCGTCCTCGAAATCGGCGCTCACCAACGACATCCCCTGCATCCACATCCTCCTGGTGGCTTGGACCACTCAGTTTACCCCGTCGGGAGATCGCGAGCCTGGGCACCGAACGCCGTGACGGCGCGGCGCGGGATCAGTCCTCGAGGATCGCGGCCGGAGACTCCGGGACCCGCCGCATCACCAGCCCGAGTGCTCCCAGCGAGAGCACACCCGCGGCGAGGAACACGGCGGTCGCCAGGACCTCCGAGATCGATCCCGAAGCCGCGGCCGTCGCCAGGGCGATGCCGCCGGCGACCACGGGAACCGAGACCACCACCATCGCCCCGAGTTCGGCGGCGACGGGGGACTCGAGGTCGGGGTCCGTGAGCGCGACCAGGGCGAGCCCGGACGCGACGGTCCCGGTGACGGTCCCGAACAGCGCCAGGGACCGCTCCGTTCGCCACGCATCGAGCCAACGTCCGGCGACCGCCAGGACGAGAGCGGTGACGGCCACCGCACCGGCGACGACGGCGACGAGCGGCCAGATCACCTCGCTCACCGCCGCCCAGGTGAGCGAGCCGAGGATGGCGACCGTCAACCCGTCGACCGCCAGCAGCGTCACCTGTCGGGTGGCGTCACCGTCGATGGACACTTCGAACCGTCCCAGCACCCGGCGCGTCGCCATCCCGACCAGCAGGGTGACGAAGAACAGCACGCCGAGGACGAGGTCGACGATCCCGGGAGCCACCGCTCCGAGGCCCCGGAGCACCGCCTGGTAGACGGCGACGTACCCGATCACGATCAGGCCACCCGTGACCGCGACGTTGCGGTCGAGGTGGTAGAAGCCGCCCACGGCACCGATCCTCCCGGAGCGTCCCCGCACGGCGATCAGGCCGCCGATGTAGGCGATGACGAACCCGACCGAGGCGATGGTCGCACCGATCGAAGCGGCGTCGGCGAAGCCGTAGTCCGCTTCCCAGAGTCGGCCGATGGACAGCGCCTGGCCCGGCCCCTCGTTGAGGCCCATCGGTGCGAGGAACCCGAAGCCGGTGGGGAGCGATCCGATCAGGATGGCGACGAGGCCACCGACGGCGGCCTGGAGGGTGAACGTCGCCCACTGGCCCATGCCCATCCACAGGGCGCCCGTGCGCAGCTTGGTGTTCCCGAGCGGGGTGAGGCCGATGGCGAGGAACGAGATGCCGAAGAGGTGGTAGGCGACGTCCTGCCAGGCCCCCGGGGGGCCTGGCAGGACACCCGTGGCTCGCAGGACGAGCGCGACGAAGCCGCCGAGGATCGCAGCGGGGACGATCGCCGTCAGTGGGCCGCGCACCGGGATGGCGCGTCGCAGGATCCATCCCACCGAGAGGAGAGCCACGGTGCCGACGAGGGCGATGGTCATCGGTACAGGTGCTGGAGGAACGCCGAGATGACCGCGGCTCTCGCCTGGGGTTCGAGCGAGTCGATCGCGGCGTCGATGAGTGCCCGGTCCCGGTCGAGGTCCAGCGAGTCGAGGAGGGTTCCGATCAGTGCCGGGTCGATGGCGCTCAGGTCCAGGTCGCCGAGGATCGGTGCCGCAGCCTCGGGAGCGGTCTCGATGAGATCACGTGCCAGCTCGTCGGCGAGGGGGAGATGGGCTGCGGTGATGGTGAAGTGCAGGTGGGCCGGTGAGGGACCGAACGAGGGGGTGACCCCGACCAGCCATCCCCGTTCCTTCATCGCCTGGGCGTGGGTAAAGACGTCCGGGGATGTCACGGCGCACAGCGGGGTGTCCGGGTCGGCGGCGAGATCGACCTTGTCGCTGGATCGGATCGCCTCCACCAGGGTACGCGTCGCCTGCCACGATTCGGTCGCCAGGCGCTCGTAGCCTGCGGTCCCGAGGTGACGCACCACCGCCCAGGCGGCGGCCAGTGCCGCACCGGATCTCGTGGACTGGATCGTCGGGTTCGCAACGGGGTAGCCGGTCCACGACGCCGTGGCGAAGTACTGGTGGGCACGCAGCTCGGCGGTGCGGTAGAGGATGAGCGACGCGCCCTTCGGCGTGTACCCGTACTTGTGGAGATCCATCGAGATCGAGTCCACGGTGTCGACGGAGAAGTCGAACACGGGTGCGTCGTCGAGGAACGGCAGCACCATCCCGCCGACACAGGCGTCGACGTGGAACCAGCGCCCGGCGTCCCTAGCTACCCGGCCGACCTCGGCCACCGGATCCACGACGCCGTGGGTGTACGACGGTGCGGAGGCGACGACGAGTGCGGTCCGCTCATCGATGGCGGCGGCGACGGCCGCCGGGATCGCACGGAACCCCTCGTCGACGGCGGTCGTGCGCACATCCAGGTCGAGGTAGGCGGCGGCCTTGTGGAAGGCGGCGTGCCCGGTGATCGGCAGGACGACGTTGAGCCGTCCCTCGACACCGGTCGCTCGTAGTGCGTCACGGGCCGCCTTGGTGGCGAGGATGATCGACTCGGTACCGCCCGACGTCGCCGAGCCGACGACCTGGTCGTCGCCGTTGAGGATGGACCGTGCGAACGCCACCAGGTCGTTCTCGAAGCGCAGGAAGCTGGGGAAAGCGGTGGGGTCGAGACCGTTGGAGCCGGCGAACAGGTGCATCGCCTCGCCGGTGAGTGGGCTGAGATCCGGGCCGTCGAAGACGTAGGTGAACGCCCGGCCGAAGCCCCACGCCCCGTCCCCGGCCGCGATCGTTCGCAGTTCGGCAACGACGTCGTCGATAGACCGAGGATCCTCCATCGGCACAGCATACGTCCTCGATCACCCGCTCGCAGAATCGATCCCGTGCCGGGACACGAGTGTCGGGGCAGCGCCACCGATCGCCACGATCGCCGACGCCGGCGACCGTCGACGGGCGTATGATGATCCGGGAGAGCGTGGTCGTCATGGAGAATCGGATGATCCCCGGAACCGATTAGATGAGACGGGCTGGAGTGTTCGGGGGAGTGGCGCTTACGGCAGCGGTGTTCCTCGTCGCCTGCACCGGCGGGGCGGTGACTACCACGACCACCACGGCCACAGCCGAGTCATCGACCACCACGACCGCTTCCCGGACGACGACGACCGTCAGGGGATCCACCACGTCGGTCCCGTCGACCACCACGACGACGACGGCGGTTCCGGTCGATCACCGGATCCAGGTGAGGGTCGTCGACGGAACGAGCGAGTTCTTCGATGCGGAGACCGGTGAGCCTTTCGCGCCCCGGGGCATGAACTACAACCGGTTCCTCACCGCGCGCGACGGCTCGACGCTCGACCTGGTGTTCTCGACCTATGCGTACGACCCGGCCACCATCGATGAGGACCTCGCCGCCATGCGGGCGATGGGGTTCAACGTGGTGCGCGTCATGCTCGAGACCTGCGGTGTGCACACCAACGGCTGCGTCACAGCAGCCGACGGGAGACTCAACCCGGCGTACATGGACAACGTGGTCGACTTCCTCCGCCGTGCAAAGGCACAGGACATGTTCGTGCTGGTGTCCTCGAACACGCTGCCCGACGACGGGTACTGGATCAACGCCACCGCCCGGCTCACCGACGAGAGGTTCGACAGCGCCAACAACGAGTTCCTCAACCCCGCGGCCGTCCCCATCTACGTCGACTACTGGCGAACCGTCGTCCAAGCCCTCGTCGATCGCGCCGCACCGCTCGACATCGTCCTGGGGTACGAACTGCGCCAGGAGCACTACTTCCACCTCGACTACCCACCGTTGTCGCTCGACGAGGGCCTCGTCACCACGGCGAACGGCGAGACGTACGACATGGCGAGCCGTGACGACAAGAACCGCATGGTCGACGAGGGGCTCACCTACTGGGCGGACCTGATCCGCACCGCCGTTCGCGGGATCGACCCGACGGCCCTCGTGACGGTCGGTTTCTTCACCCCCAACGACCCCAACCCGGTGCGAGGACCCGACGCGACCCGGTTCGTGCGGACCGCCTCCTTCATGGCCAACTCCACGATGGACTTCTTCGACCTCCACCACTACCCGGGCAACGGCGTCGACGACGCCG
>JAJRXC010000065.1 GCA_024276495.1 Actinomycetes bacterium | reverse complement strand
CAACCTCGCCCTCTACACACCCGACCAGCTGCGCCTGATCGAGCATCGCATCAACACCATCCCCCGCCGCAGCCTGCAATGGTCAACCGCCCACAACGTCTACACTGCCGCTGTCGCGATGACCGGTTGAACTCGCCCACCATCCCCCGCCGCAGCCTGCAATGGTCAACCGCCCACAACGTCTACACTGCCGCTGTCGCGATGACCGGTTGAACTCGCCCACGTCCGATACGACCGCGATACCGACGCGACCGGCATCGACCAACCCAACCCGATCGGAGATGTCTGAGCGTTCGTCGAGGACGTCATACGATCAACCGCCGACGACGAATACACCAACCCAAGATCGGGCACCAACCCGCCCGGCACATCCACCACATCAAAGGGATACGAATACGCAAAGTTGCCCGAACCCGGCGAAGACGACCATTGACCCAACAACGACGTCGGCAACGCCCCATAGTCACCCTCGCCACTCGACGAACCAGCCGACAACAAAAATATCGTTCCCCCACCAACCGGAGCCAACGCCGGCGACGGGATCGCGGCCGCAGCCGACGTCGAAGAGGAAGACTCCGGCTCGACTGGAACCTGCTCCGCGACCCCAGCGACCGCCGGATCCGGTTCGGCCTCAACAGCAAGCCGTGTCGCGGTGCGTTCCCGCGCCGCCGCCTGCACGTCGACATCAATCACCGCAACACGAGACACCAACAGATCACCGACCGCGGCGGCGGCTCGAAGCCGGACCAATTCGTCATCGATCCCGGCACCCGAAAACGACACCGTCTCCGCCACACGGTCAACGTTCACCGTCGAAGCGTCCAACTCGACAAACGCCGAACACTCAGCCAACTCCGGTGTCTCCAACACACACGCCGGCAACGCCAACACCTCAACCCGAGACCAGAACTCCGCGCCGTACAGCTCAGCAAACGACGAATAGTCGATCTCGAACTCGACCGCCGACACATCACCAACCCGCCACACCAAAGCCGCACCAAACGACTCAGCCACCTCAGCATCCAACACATCCACGCTCAACGCCGACACGGTGTCGACGCCGCCGCGAGCCAACACGGGATCAATCCGCACCCCGACCGGCGCATCGCCCGCCCGAACCGAAAGCTCCGCCCCCGGCACAACCGTGCCCGACCACGGCGCCGGCCGCACACGACGCGGCGCATACTCATCAGGCCCAACCGGTGACCCGCCCGAACGATCATCACCAACCCCATCAGCAGCCGTCACCACCGGCGGCTCAACATCAAGAGAATCAAGATCGAAACCCAGCTGCTCCGCGACCGCACGAAGATCAGCGTCCGAGTCCAGCACCGGGTCAGGAACCCGCCCAGGCTCCTCCTGACCACCCGCCGGCGCAGAAGCCAACGTTGCCGCCATCACCACCAAAGCCGTAAGGGCCAACCCAAACCGCCGCATACCCAACCGCCCACCTGTCCGTCGAAACTCTCGACATCGTTTAGCAGATCAGAACGCGCGGTGCTCGCCTCTCACTCTCCGACGTCGTCGCTCATCGCGCGAACCGACGCCAACACCTCACGAACAAACGCCTCCGTCTCGCCAGCAAACTCGCCCGGGAACGTCACAACCACCTCGGCATCACCACCAACCCACTCACCCCACACCACCGTCATCGCACCCAACGGCAACGAACGCAACTCAGGAAACTGCTCGGGTCCCTCAACCGACGAAGCCAGTGTGCACAGCTCCGGCACGCCACAAGGAGCATCGGCCTCCAACCCGGCAGTCACCGTAACGTTCAGCAGATCGCCATCCCTGTAGAGCGTGAAACCCTCGACCCCCGGAACCTCCGAATACACACGACACAACCACCCCTCCGGCGCGACCAACGACAACCCCACCGTCGCAGACGAACACGCAACCACCGGCTCAACCCGAACCACACCCTCAAACACCGGCAACGAACCAGTCCCCAACGAAGACGGCACTGAAGCCTCCAACGGGCCCTCGTCGAGATCCTCGACCGGATCATCACCCTCCCCGAGAACCTCCCCCAACTCATCACCGCCACCCTCAACCGACACCACGTCTGGGTCGACCTCAACAACCTCGTCGGCCACGCCCGGCGACGACGCGACAACATCATCCTCCGAAGGCACAGGATCAACAGACACGCCGCTGCTACACGCCACAAGAAGCAACGCCGAAACCGCCAACAACACCATCGACTTGAACACGTGACAACCCCACCGACTCGCTCTACGCCAACCGCCGAAACTCAGCGACACGAGCCCCATCCAACCACACCCCCGACCCTTCCGACAGAACGGCGAAGAGTTGCCCCGTCGGCAGACACCGAAGCCCCCATCGCCGGGCCGCGCTCCGATCCACAGTCCCCCGAGACGGATCCACACTTCGGCCGCAAACAGCGGCTGGATCAAGACCGTGTTGTGGATCGGCATGTGCCGTCGGTGGTTTCTGGCTCATCGGCACTCGCCGGGAACTCTCACGTCGGTTCGTCCGCATCGGTGAGGACATCGTCGAGCTCTCCGAGCAAGTCGGCCAACCCGGCTAGGACCTCTTTGGCTTGGTCGACGTCGCCGAGCAGCTCGCCCAGGCGTACTCGGGCCCGGGCCTTGACGAAGGTGTCGATGCCGTCGTGGACGTCCTCCATCTCACGACCGAGGTCTTCGATCCGGCCGTCGTCGTAGATCCGCATTCTTCCCGGACTGACTGACCAGAGCCGCAGTGCTTCCTCCCATTCGGGGAGTGTGTCGGGGTTGCCCAAGATGGCGTCGATCAACAGCAGCGGTTCCCATCCGCCACCCTTTGCGTCGGGGGTGGAGATGTCGATCTTCTCGAACACTGGGGGTGGGGTGAAGAACCAGCCGATCGGGAGGCGGAATCCTCGGGAGAGCGCCAGGATCTCATCTGCGTTGAACTGGCGAATGCGGCCACCGGCGAATGATCGCTCGATGGCCGAGAAGCTCGCGGTTGAGAGCTTGGCGCCGAGGTAAGGCTCGAGCTCAGCGGCGGCCTGCTCTTGGGTCCAGCCACGCATGCGCCGGGCCTCGTGGATGCGGTAGGCGACGATCTGATTCGGTGTCCAGGCGTTCTTGTTGCGGCGACGAGGCACGAGCAGAGTGTAGTCAACTTAACCGCAGGTTTGTCTACCGCGCGGTTGCATTTGAATCACATCCCTGGTATTTGTGGTCCTGCAACGGATGAGTTGACTAATCAACGGATGAGTAGGGATGGGCGAACGAGTACCAGACTTCTTGACGATCGGAGAAGCTGCCCGCGTCCTGCGAATCGGTCGCACAAAGGCATACGCCATGGGTCAGGAATGGCGGATCACCAACGGCGACTCCGGGATCAAGGTCTGTGAACTCGGCGGTCAGCTCCGCGTCCCAAAGGCCTGGCTCGAAGAACAGCTCGAAGCTCCCGTCTTGTTCGTTCCTCAGCCGCCGGAGCGCGCCAAGCGCAATGGCCACACGCTGAAGCCTGCGCCCACACCTGAAGCGGTCGATCCGACGACGGCACCCCCACCCACGCATGAGCAGCCAAAGAAAGGGGCCTCCAAACGCCAGCCTCGCAAACGCGCCCGCGTCGACGACAACCAGCTCACGCTCCCGTTCGGCTGACCCCGTGATGCCTCTCCCGCTCACTGCACCGGATCTACCCCTTGTCATGACAGACGAGTGCACAGGTGTGCGAGGTAGGTCGTGTCGATCTACCGGGAGGTGGACGGCGTGACGGCCCGGGTCACCACGCTCAAGGGCGCCGACGCGGGCGCCTATTACGTCGAGGCGTTGCCGAACTACTACCTCGACTCGGGCGAACCAGCTGGCGTCTGGCACGGCAAAGGCGCCGAACTGCTCGGCCTCGAGGGCAAGATCGTAGACGGCGAGTTCCTCAAGATCATGGCCGGCTCCCACCCCCGCCGACGTGGTGATGTACCGCTCGGCCGCGTCTACGGGGAGAAGTCGGTGCGCGGGTTCGATATCACTGCGTCGGCGCCGAAGTCGGTGTCCACGATGTTCGCCATCGGTGACGACGCGACCCGCCGACATGTGTTGGCCGCGCACGACACCGCGGTCGCGGCGATGCTCGAATGGGTCGAAACCCACGCCCACACCCGTTACCGCATCGACGGCCAGGTCGCGGTTGTTGACGCGGAGGGGATCATCGCGGCGACGTTTCGCCAGCACACGTCGCGAGCATTGGACCCGCAACTTCACACCCATGTCGTGATCGCCAACCGGGTCCGTTCCGATGACAAGCGTTGGCTAGCCCTCGACGCCCGCACATTGAAACTCGATCAGCGGACCCTGTCGGCGATCTACCACTACACCCTGCGCTCAGAACTGACCTCCCGTCTCAGTGTCGATTGGCAGCCGGTGGTGAACGGCATCGCCGAAATCGCCGGCATGAACGACGCCGTGCTTGAGGAGTTCTCGGCTCGCACCGCGGGGGTGCGGCGCCGCATCGACGAGAAGCTCGACCGGTTCATCGACACCTTCGACCGCGACCCGACACCACGCGAACGGTGGCGACTCGAACGCGAGGCCGTAGTCGACTCACGCCCACCCAAAGCCCACGACATCGACGCCGCCACACTGCATGACGGTTGGCGCAGCCAGGTCGAGGCGCTCGGACTCGACCCCCGCCAGGTCGTTGAGCAGGTCGTCGACTGGGTCGCACCGCATGAGATCGACGGCGAGGTCCTGTTCAAAGCCTGCCGCCAGGCGATCGGAGCGCTGTCGGCGAAACAATCGACATGGCGACCCGCAGAACTGACTCGAGAGATCGCCGCCGCCATACCGACTGACAACACCTTCCACCCAGAGGCAACGGTCGAGCTGCTTGACCTATTGACCGACTCCGCGTTGAACGAGCACTGCGTCGACATCTCCCGCCCCATTGCTGACGGTGTCCTACTGCGCCGCGATGGCCGCCCGGTGACCGAATCGGTTGCCGATCGTGCGCTCACCACCCCGGCCATCCTTGCCCAAGAAGAACGGCTGTTGGCGTGGGCCGAACGCCGAATGGCCCTCGACCCGACCGAATCCCCAGAAGCCGTACGCCGCTCGCAAGTCGAGCTGACCGGGCCTCAGGCCGAGACCGCCGCCGCGGTCGCGGGCGACGCCGACCTGGTACTCGTGGTCGGGCCAGCCGGTACGGGCAAGACAACCGCCCTCGCGCCAGCTGTCGCGCAGCTTCAGGCTGATGGGCGGCCGGTGTTCGGGCTTGCCCCATCCGCAGCTGCCGCGGATGTTCTGTCGACAGAGACCGGTGTCGCGGCTGACACCATCGACAAACTCCTCTACGAACACAACGGCGACCGGCCACCCGATCACCGCTACAACCTCCCCGTCGGAACAACCATCATCGTTGACGAAGCCGCCATGGCCGCCACCGACAAGCTCGACCGACTGGCTGCTCTTGCGGATGATCGGGGTTGGCGGGTGGCGATGGTTGGCGATCCGATGCAATTCTCCGCGGTGGGCCGTGGCGGCATGTTCGAACACCTCATCGACACCCACGGCGCCATCGAACTCGACCAAGTCCACCGCTTCACCAACGAATGGGAACGCCAAGCCTCGCTCCAGCTACGGCGAGGCGACTCCACCGTCGCCGACATCTACGACCTACAAGGCCGTCTCCATGGCGGCACCGCCACCCGCATGGAAGCCGACGCCCTCCACGCCTGGGCCCAAGCCCGCACCAACGGCGAAGCTGTCATCATCTCCGCGCCGACGAATGAGACGGTCGCCAGGCTCAACCGCACCGCGCAACAACACCGCATCGACACCGGCGAAATCAACACCACCGGTCGCCGTGTCGAGGCCGGCGGCTACCGACTCCACACTGGTGATGAGATCGTGACCCGCCGCAACCACCGCCAGGTCCGCACCGACCAAGGCCTCCCGGTCCGCAACCGCGACCAATGGACCATCGACACGATCCACCGCGACGGCGCGATCACCGCCCACGGCGTCGCCGGGACCGTGAAGCTGCCAGCCGATTATGTCGTCGAACACGTCGAACTCGGCTATGCCCAAACCAGCCACGCCGTCCAAGGCCGAACAGTTGACCGATCCATCCTTCTGCTCGACGGTGCCACCGACAGCCGAGGCGTCTACGTGCCCATGACCAGAGGACACCACCACAACGACGCCTACATCGTCACCAACAACGAAGACACCGCCATCGACATCTTCTCCGCATCAATCGCCAACAACTGGATCGACCGACCAGCCGTCGCCCGCCAAGCCGAACTCGCCGGCACCAACCACCACCGGCCCGGCACCCTCCCCGCCCACGAACTCCAAACCCTGCTCGCCCAACAAGCCCAACTCACCACCACACTCACCCAGCTCCGTACCGACCTCGCCGAGCTTCCCGGTGACCATGCCTGGACCGTCGAACAACGCGAACAAGCCCAAGCCGAACTCGCCGCCACCCGCGGTCGGCTACAAGACGCCACCGACACACTCGCCCAATTCGACCGGCCATTTCGACGACGAGGCCACGAAGCCCAGATCCGCAACGCCCACCACACCGTCGAAACGTTGCCCGAGAAGATCCGGACACAGTCGGCCGGCGTCGAGAAACTCGTTGATCAGCAACACGACCTCGACAGACGACTGACCCGAGCCGAGAACCTCGACAAACGGCGCCCGGCCATGGAAACCCAACTCAACGACATCACAGATCGTCTCAGCGACGACCGTCTTAACCGCAGCCGCGGCGTCCGCCGTCAACCACCCGAACGAATTATCGACACCCTCGGACGACGACCCTACGAAGCCACACCCGGACGGACATGGGACATCGCCGCCGGACAACTCGACCAACACCAGACCGCCTACGGTCTCAGCCGAGGACTCGGCTCCACCAAAGGCGCCAGCCTGCCGCTCGGGTTCCTCTTCAGCCGCGGCCTCACCCAGGAATCCGCCCGAGCCGTGGACCAAGCCATCAGCAAAGAGCGACAGCTCACCCAAGGAATCGAAGGACCATCACTCGGAATCGGACGATGAGGCGACCAAGCCCCGCCCACGGGCGAGGCTCGATCAATGATGTCCAACCCCGAGGCGTCAAGGGCCGGCTCCGGGACTCCGCTGCGCTCCATGTCCTCACCTCCGACCTCCGGCCGGTCCCTTGACCCCAAGGTATGGCCTTGACACCATATTGAGCTGATACCATACTATGGGAGTGGCGCGAGTCGAATATCACGCTGTGTTGGCCAAGCAGTTCACGGCCCCGTGTGAGGACCCCGACACCATGGAGATCGCAGGCGAGATCAACGCTCCGCTCCTCGCCCTCGAGGATCACGGTGACGCCAACCCCGGCCCCGCGCGCTCATCAGGAGGACCCGATGACCAAGCCCACCATCACCGAACCCGAGACGGGTACCGAGCACACACCCGACGACTACGACACCGCCACCAGCCGCGTCCACCTGGCGCGCGAACGGCTCCTCGCCGATCCTGCCACCGCGGCTGCTCACGAGGCCCTCGCAGCTGAGATCGAGACCCGACTCGATGCGAAGCAGGCGACCCTCGCCGAGGTGCGGCGCGCCATCGGACTCACTCAGATCCAGATGGCCGAGATGCTCGGTATGAGTCAGGGCGACGTCTCCAAACTGGAGCGACGAGAGAACCTCCACCTCACCACCCTCTGCCGATTCATCGAGGCAACCGGCGGCCGCCTACGAATCAGCGCAACCTACGGCGACACCGAGATCGCCCTCCAGGTCGGCGATCTACTGGCCGGTGACGACGAACAAGAACTTCTCGACACTGACTGATCGGTAAGGCCGCTAATTCCAGTGATGTAGTTCGCTCTGCTACCTTGGGTCGATGGCGACGACACGAGAGACAGCGAAAGAATCTCGGCGGGCCGATCGTCCGCTCGCGGCATTCTTCGACACGATCGAACGCGAGGGCACGGACACGAGCAGGTTCTCGGTGAAGGACGCGACCCGACTCGTCCGTGAGGACCGCGACGCCGGCCACTGAGAAGTAGGCATCATGCTCGTTGTCGCCGACGCCTCCGTGCTGGTCGTGGCGCTCCAACGCCTCGACGATGAGGGCATCCAACTCCGGCGCTGGCTGGTCGAACTGAGCGAAGGACAAGAGCTCCAGATTCTGCAGAACCTGACACAGCTCGAGGTCATGAGCGCGCTTCGTCGCCTCGTGCTGAGCGGCTCACTCGCCGAATCGGAAGCCCACGCGGCAATCGTGAGGTTCATGGAGCTTCCGGCCCGTCGGCTGCAGGTGACCCAACCGATGGCAATCCGAATCTGGGAACTGCGCAACAACCTAACGCCCTACGACGCCGCCTATGTCGCACTGACCGAGCGGCTCCAGTCAGAGGAGAAGATCGAGGTCGCCCTGGCCACCGCCGACGGCCGCCTCGCCAACGCACCCGGTCTGAGCTGCGACGTCCGACTCTTCGAGAACAAATAGCCTGGCCTCGATCGTCACCGCGATGCCGCGAATTTGCCGCGAAACACGCCACTACGAGGCGACACCGGCCAACACTCGCCGGACGGGAAACACGATCTGACCAGGCAGAACGTCACTAGCCGGTACACACCGATACGGCCGAAATGCGACTTTTAATCCCAAGGTGCCGGGTTCGAGTCCCGGGCGGCCCACTGTCTCGCCGGTGACCTGCGTCGCCCGCGACCGGGGCCGGACCGAGGCGATCTAACATTCACCACGTGCCGTTTCGACAGATCTTCATCGTTCTCCTCTCGCTGATCGCGATCGTCGGTGCCGCCCTGTTCGTGTTGTCGTGGGGCGACGACGAACCCGTCGACTCGGCGCCCGGTCCCGCCGAGACCGCCGACAGCACCGCCGGAACCATCACGACCACGTCGTCGACGACCACCACGACCACGATCGTGCCGGTGACCACCTCCATCCCCGTCGCATGCGGCGCCGCCGACACACCGGCGGACTCGACAACGAGCACCACCACGACCGCCACGACGACCGTCGCCGGAGACGGGACCGGCGACGAGACCGCGAACCCCGACGAGGTGTTGGTTCCGACCCTCGGCACCAACTCCTCCCTCAGCACCGTCGGCCTCGACGAGGTCACGTTCGGGCTCACCGTCAACCAGGCCCGGCGGGCCGCCGGCACCGAGTTCAACGCCTGCGAACCGGTCAGCGATTGTTACCGGATCATCCCGGAAGTCGCCCCCGAGGGCATCAGCTTCGTCGTGTCCAACGGCACGATCGAACGGGTCGACATCGTCGGCGACAGCCCCATCAGAACGGTCTCCGGTGCCGGCATCGGAACCACCGCGGAACGGCTCGACGAGTTGTTCGGCGAACGGCTCGAAAGGGTCGACCTCGGCGGAGGCGCCGTCGACGTGATCTTCGTGCCGGTCTCGGAGAACGACGCCCAGTTCCGGGTGGCGTTCACCACGGTCGACGGTGTCGTGGAAACGATGCGGGCCGGTCGGCTCCCACTGGTTCTCGAAGACGATCCCTGCGCGGCCTGACCCGCGAACCCACCGCTAGTCGGCCGGTGCCGGCGGGAGCTCACGGACGTAGGAACTGCAGTCCACCTCGACCGAACCGATCCCGGCCGGTTGGAACTCGCCGGTCTCCAAATCGAGCGCCGACACGAAATCGACCTCGGGAAACTGCACCCCCCGATCGGTCAGCTCAAACGGAAGAATGCCCTCCAGGCGCGGTTCGAACAGCACGGCCTCGTCGCCCTCCCCCACCAGAAGGCTCACGTACGGCTCGCCGAGGAACGCCCGGATGTAACCCACCACCTTCTTGCCGTTGACATCTTCACCCGCCACGCTCACCTCGACCTCGCCCGCCCCGCCGGCCGCACAAACCGCGCGCAGGTCGTAGCGGGCCGGACCGATCAGGATGACCGCGGTCGAGCCGTCCACCAGCGTCGTCGTCGAACCCGTCGCGGGCGCCACCGCGGAGGTGGTCGAGCTCGACCGTTCGGGACGACCCTCGGAGGATCCGGTCTGCACCGAACAGGCCGACGCGACAACGATCACTATCAGGGCGAGACGACACACCCGTCCAGGGTACCCATCGCCGAAAACGGGAAATGGACCGCCGAAGCGGTCCACTTTCCGATTCCGATCGGGAGTCCATTCCGAAGGGTGGTCTTTGTGCCCCCGTTTCGGGGGCTGCCGCTGCGGCGGCGTCACCCGTACTACGCACGAGAACGCCCCGAGTCGCGACATTTCTCGGATTTCTTCGCGAATGGGCCGTTGGGCCCAGACGGCCGATCGGCCTCAGGTCCTACGGCGAGTCGGCATCGGCATGGCGGACGACGAAACGGCCGCCGGAGAGATGCGAGTTGGGCACGTGCATCGAGTCTCCATCAACGGAGATCTCCACCGATGCGGGATGCATCGCCACGACCAGGCCGCGCACCCCGTCGATCTCGATGTGATCACCGACGCGCAGCAGACGCCCGAGATAGCGACCCGAGGCCAACTCTCCGCCCAGCTCCCGCCCGCCGAGGCCGACGAGGATCGCGAACGCGCCCGCGAGTCCGAAGGTCGCCGCCCCGGCGATGACGCTGAGAATCGTCGTGTCGACCCCCAACTCACCCAGGGCGAGCACGAGCGCGACGGCGTAGACGAGAAAGCGCACCGACCCGCCGAGTTGACTTCGTATCCGCGACGTCGACGCGGCAAACGCGGCGTTGACCATCCCCCCGAGCGCGAACGCGATCGCGCGGCCGGCGATGAGGATGAGCCCGGCGGCCAGCACCCGCGGCGACGTGCGCAGCACCTCCGCAGGAATCGATTCGAGCGTGTCGGGATTCGTGAAACCGATCGCGACGATCACACCCAACGCGGTGAAGAAGAGAAAGAGGAACGTCGCCGTGGCCCGGGCGGCATCGAGCGCCTCCGGTCTATCCTCTCGCCCCTTCAAGATGATGGACCGCACGAGCGCAGCCCCGACAACACCCGACAGCAGGCCGATGATCACGGCGCCGGCGGCGTAGATCCAGGGATCGATCATGATGCTCCTCCCTCGCTCCCGTCGGCGGCAGACCCGTCGTCATGAGGTCCACCACCTTCCGTCTCGGGATCGACGACACAACGGACAACGTCCCAACCGATGGTGAACAGATCAAGGAAGGCTCCGAGCGCGGCCTCATCGCGCAGACGACCGTCGACGGCGCCGTGGGTGCGCTCACGAAGATCGGCCGGAGGGGTGGTCGCCGCCTGCAGATCGGCGACGATGTCCTCGTCGAGTGCCGAGAGCTCCTCGAGTATCTCCTGACAGTGCGCGCAACTCTCGATGTGGTTCGACACCCGACGGGGTTCCCCGGTGTCGAGCCAGCGCTGCAGCCGCCGGCGGTTCGGATGTCGGGCGTTCATTGCCACTCCTTCATCGCGTTCTTGAGCGCCTTGCGGGCCCGGAAGAGCCGGGTCTTCACCGTGGGAAGGGGAAGGTCGAGCGTCGCCGCGATCTCCTCGTAGGACAGATCGTCGACCTCCTTCAACACGATGAGCGCACAAGCATCCTCATCGAGGTGTTTCATCGCTTCCCACAACTCGTCGAGCTGCGCTCGACCCTCGACCGTTCGAGTCGTGGACGCGGTCCCCGGGCCCTCCGGCATCGTGTCGGGGCCGTGAAGATCCTCGCGCCGGGTCCGCAACAGTGAGATCGCCGTGTTGTGGGCCACCTTGAGCAGCCAGTTGCGAGGGATGTCCTCACCGGGGGCCACCGGCGATTGTCGCCATGCCTTCAACATCGTCTCCTGGACGACGTCGTCGGCGAGTGCCGGATCATGCACGATCGAGCGCGCCACGCGGTACACGGCGTCTGCGTGGCGGTCGACGACCGCCCGCAGATCATCGTGGCTGGGCCCCACCGGGGCCCCGGAGTGATCGTCGACAGGCATGGGTGCTTCCCTGCCAGTCGGCACGGGGGCAAAGCGGGTTAGCTTCCCCTGGTGGCCAACAAGAAGCAGAGAACGAAACGCCGCGTCGCCGCGGTGCAACAAGAGGCACGACGCAAGGCGATCGTCGACCGAAAGGCGCGACGCCAGAAGCTGATCGTCGGTGGACTGGCCCTGGCCCTCGTCGCCCCTCTCACCGCCGGGTTGATCGGTGTCACGATCGGCGGGAACGCCACGAGCACGACGAACCCGCCCCCGACCTTCGCGCCGACGACGCTCCCCGAACCGGTCGAGCTTCCCTGGGTCGCGCCGGAGTTCGCCGGGGCGACGATCAGCGGCCCCACGCCTTGCCC
Source organism: Actinomycetes bacterium (assembly GCA_024276495.1). Taxonomy (GTDB): domain Bacteria; phylum Actinomycetota; class Acidimicrobiia; order Acidimicrobiales; family Aldehydirespiratoraceae; genus JAJRXC01. Next base: position 10,460 of record JAJRXC010000065.1, on the reverse strand, counting down.
GGCCGGGGACAGCACGACCGAACGGGCAACCGAGTTCGAACAAGCACCGCCGATGTGCATCGATCCCGGCACCACGTTCGAGCTGACCTTCGACACGCCCGACGGGGCGTTCAGCGTGCCCGTCGACAGCAGCCTCGACCTCGAGGTCGCGAATCTCGCCGTGGTCCTCGCCCGCTATCGGAGCTACGAGAAGACCCCGGTGACCGCGGTCGGAAGCGGCCTTCTCACCATCGGCAGTCTCGGCGACGCCGGATTCACGATTCCCGCGGACCCTCCGGATGAGCCCGTTGACGAGCTGTACCCCGTCGGGTCGGTCGTCGCGCTCGCCGATGTCGACGAGACGGTGTCCGGTTCGCTGAGTGTGGTCCTCGACGAGGTCGGCCAGGCCCTTTTGCAGGCCACCGCTCGCCATGTCGTCGTCGGCATGATCGACGACCTGTCCGAGATCCGAGACATCTACGCCGTCCGGGAAGAGGACGGCTCCGTCCTCATCGACTCGGTGACGGTGACCGAAACCGGTTGACCCGCGTTCGTCGCGGCGACGACGTTCGCTATCGTCGATCGCCGTGAGCACCGAGAAACGAGCACGTCAGAAAGCGAACCGGGCGAACCGGGTTGCTGCGGCCGAAGCCGCCGCCGCCCGCCAACGCACCCGGAGCCGCCTCATCACCTACGGGGCACTCGCCGCGGTGATCGTGCTCGCTGTCGTCGGGTTCTCGGCCCTGAACTCCGACGGCGGTGACGACGACCGCGCGACGAGCGGCGATGTCACGCCGACGACCGCGGCCCCGGCAACCGCCGAACCCGGGGTGGCCGCTCCCGCCCCCGGCGGCCGCATCGAAGGCGACACCGAGTGCCCGGCCGAAGACGGTTCGTCCGAACGGATCACGTCGTTCGCGGCGGCGCCGCCGATGTGCATCGACGAGACCGCGACCTACACCGCCGTCGTCGACACCAACCTCGGCGAGTTCACGATCGAGCTCGACGCCGCGAAGGCGCCCGCGACCGTCAACAACTTCGTCGTGCTCGCCCGCTACGGGTACTACGACGGGGCGCCGTTTCACCGCATCATTCCCGGCTTCGTGATCCAGGGCGGCGACGCGGTCGGCAATCCGCTCGGCACCGGCAACCCCGGCTACGCGATCGACGACGAGCTCCCCGAAGCCGGCGAGTACGAGATCGGTTCCGTCGCGATGGCCAACTCGGGGCCGAACACCAACGGGAGCCAGTTCTTCGTGATCACCGGCGACAGCGGCGTCGCGTTGCCGCCGCTCTACTCGCTGTTCGGCACCGTCACGTCCGGACTCGACGTCGTCCGCGAGATCGAGTCGGCCGAGACCACCACAGGCGACGTACCGGTCGAGTCGATCATCATCAACACGGTGACCATCACCGAGAACTGACCGGCCGCCGGGCCACGGCCTCGACGCACGGCCGCATCGGCGCGCTGAGCGTCGGCACCTCGAACCGCGACAAATCGGTGACAACGAGCCCTCGCGCCCGGAGCTCGGCCGGAAGGTCACGGTCGAGGTGCAGCCCACCTGCGGCCCGCCCGAGGGACCCGCCCAGGGCGAGCACCCGCCCGACGCGTCCGGCCCGGCGGACCGGTTCGAGCCAGTACAGGCAGCCTTCCGTGTCGAGAAGACCGGTGAGGGTCGTGATGAACCGGTCGAGGTCGGCCACCAACGGCGTCCGGACCAGCGAGACGATCGAATCGAACGCTCCCGGTTCGACATCGGCGACCGCGTCGACCCCCACCTCGAGTCGACGGACCCCCGGCGGGTCGCTCCGCCCGGTGCCGGCCCGAATGTCGCCGGGCCCATCGAGCATCACCACCGAATCGACCGACTCGCCTACGCGGTACGCGCCGAGATGATCGGCCCAGCCACCCAGGTCCAGAACCCGACCCCGGGCGCGGGCGGCCAGCGAACGACGCCGGGCGGCCAACGCCGGCGCGACCTCCATGGGCAGCGGGTTCATCCAGGCCACGAGCGGTGGGGTCGCCATCTGCGCAACCTATCGGGCGACCTACGCTGCCGTCGTGCCGCTCGAACCGCCCCCGACACCGTGGCAGTTCCCCGAAGTCGACGACGTCGACGAGACGGGCCTGGTCGGCATCGGGGCCGATCATGAACCCGGAACGGTGCTCGCGGCGTATCGAGCCGGCCTGTTCCCGATGCCGGTCGAACCCGGCGGACCGATGGGGTGGTGGTCGCCCGATCCCAGAGGGGTGCTCCCCCTCGAGCGGTTGGTCGTGAGCCGCTCGCTGCGTCGCTCCATCCGCTCGTTCGAGATCCGGGTCGACACTGCATTCCCGGAGGTTCTCGACCACTGCGCCGATCCCGGTCGGCCCCACGGATGGATCGACGAGCAGATCCGTGAGGCGTACCTGGCGCTGCACGAGCTCGGCTGGGTGCACAGTGTCGAGACCTGGCAGGACGGGAAGCTGGTCGGGGGCCTGTACGGCGTCGCGATCGGCGGGCTGTTCGCCGGCGAGTCGATGTTCCATCTCGTCAACGACGCTTCCAAGGTCGCCCTCGTGGCCCTCGTCGACGCGTTGGACGACGGGGAGCTCCGACTCATCGACGTCCAGTGGCGAACCGACCACCTGGCATCGCTCGGCGTCGTCGAATGGCCACGGTCGCGTTATCTCGAGGTGCTGCCCCGGCTTCTCGCCAGTCCCCCTTCCCCGGTGTTCTCCCACGGAGAACGTACGATCCCTGAGGCTTGATTCAACCGGTCGAGCGACCGATGGAGAGCGGATGAGTGAGCAGCGCATTGACATCTCCACAGCAATCGGCGTCGTCGGACTGGGCGCGGGATTGCTCGCGGCCGTGAGCGGTCGTCGCAAGTTCGCGCTGCTCAGCGCGGGTGCCGCCCTCGCCGCCTCACTGTTGGCCCGACGCGACGCAACCGAAGCCGGCGAGCTGGAACGGCGGGTCACTTCGATGAACGAGCAGATTCGCCAACTCGAGAACGCGGTCGCGGCGCAGGTCCAGAGCCGGATGGCCGCCGAAGAGGCGGTCAAGAGCCTCAGCACGCAGCTCTCCGAAGCCGAACGCCGGGCCGGTGACTCATCACCGCTACCGCTGATCCTCCAAGACGATGGCACCGCCAACGAGGGTTTGACCGACCCCGTGACCGGCTTGTTCAACCACGACTACTTCCTCGTCTCTCTCGACAGCCGGATCGCGGCGGCCCGACGCCATCTCCGTCCGGTGGCCGTGGCGCTCGTCGACGTCGTCGAGGGCCGCCAAGGCGACCATCGGCCCGCCGCCGATGCCCGCACCATCGCCGATGCCCTGCGTGAGACGCTGCGCGAATCCGACACCGCGACCCGTTTGCGCGACGGCCGTTTCGGCATCGTCCTCGAGGACACCCCCGAAAACGGCGCGATCTGGACGATGGAACGATTGCGACGACGGCTCGCCGAGGACAACTCCGACCTCACGCTCTGGGCCGGTGTGGCCTGCTACCCGGCCCATGCCTTCGATGTCGGCGCGCTCATCGAGCGGGCCGACGTCGCCCTCGAGTCCGCCCGCGAGTGGCATCAGGATCGCATCGAGGTCGCCACCGCTGAGTGACCCGATCACGGGCCGGGCTTACGACTTGCTGACCCGTGCGAAGTACTCGAGGGCCATCTCCTCCAAGAACTGTTTCCTCTTCGCGTTCTCGATCCGCCGGTCAACGGTCGCCCGGGTCGGGCGGGCCGCCGGGTCATCAGGCGATCGGGGGCCGTACTTCTTGTGGATCGCCTGTCGGCTGACACCCAGCGCATTCGCAATCTGTCCCCAGCTCGCACCGATGCTGATCGCATGTAACACCGCGTCGCGTTCGAGGTCGGGAAGACGGTCCTTCAACACCGCGACCGCCCGGAGTCTCGCGTCGGGCGAGTGCGAACCGGCCGCGGCCACCGCCGAGTCGAACAGGTCACCGGGCTCGATTGCCTCCTCGACCCGCCATTCGCGTGGCTTGTCGGTCACGGACGGAGCCTGCCATCGGGGTGAGACATTCCTGAGCGCCCCGGCCGGTCGACCGGAGCTCGCGTCAACCCCAGTTGACGCGACATTCCGCGGCGATGACGCTCCGAGATACACGAATCCGGTTCGTGACAGACTTCGACGGGGGGAGGAGGCCATGGACGGCGCAGATCATGTTCCTCGAGGGGCATGTGACCTCGGCCGACCCTCTAGCGTGGAGACCTGGAGGGATGGCAGAGCGGACGATTGCACTGGTCTTGAAAACCAGCGGGCTTCACGGCCCCGGGGGTTCGAATCCCCCTCCCTCCGCCATCTACGCTGCCCTTTGTGCACATCGTTCTGGTTCGGCCCGAGATCGCGCCGAACACGGGTGCCATCATCCGGCTCTGCGCCAACACCGGCAGCGACCTCCATCTGATCGAACCGCTCGGCTTCTCGCTCGACGATCGGCTGCTCAAACGAGGCGGACTCGACTATCACGAGTATGCGTCGATGCAGATCCATCCCTCGCTCGCCGGTCTTCTCGGCTCCTTGCCGGGCCGATGTTTCGGGTTCTCGTCACACGCCCGGCGCCGCTACACCGATGTCGAGTACGCCCCCGACGACGTGTTCGTCTTCGGCGCCGAACGACGCGGCTTGTCCGAGTCGTCGCAGGCCCTCATCCCCGACGATCAACTCCTCGCGATCCCGATGTACGCCGACAACCGCAGCCTCAACCTGGCCAACGCGGCCGCCGTGGTCGTCTATGAAGCGTGGCGTCAGCTGGGCTTCGCGGGCGCGGCGGGCGAAGGCGGCACGTCGACATCGGAGACCCCGGGGGCCGAACCGTTCGACCACTGATCATCGCCGAGCGGTGGGCTACCGTTCGCCATGACCAACGCCACGTCGAACAGCCCCGACGCCCTCGTCTCCACCGATTGGCTCGCCGCCGAGCTCGGTGCACCTGACCTGCTGGTCTTCGACGCGACGGTCTTCTTGAATCGCAGCGACGACGGCACGGTCAGCATCGATTCCGGTGCCGACGCGTGGGCCGAGGCCCACATCCCCACCAGCGGCCATCTCGACCTGATCGAAGAGCTGTCCGATCCCACCTCACCCCTCGGTTTCACCGCGCCGCCTCCCGACACTCTGGCGGCGGCGTTCGCCGCCCGCGGCGTCGGCGACGGCACCCGGGTCGTGCTCTACGACGCGGTCTTCAACATGTGGGCAACCCGGGTCTGGTGGCTGCTGCGGTCGATCGGATCCGACGCCCTGGTGCTCGACGGTGGTCTCGTCGCGTGGCAACACGATGGGTACGACACCACGACCGACCCCGAACCCGATCGACCCGCCGCGACCCTCCGCGTCGATCCCCACCCCGAGCTGTTCACCGACAGCACCGCCGTCGAAGCCGTGATCTCGTCGGGGTCGGCCTGCATTCTCAACGCGCTCACCGCCGACAATCACAACGGCAACGACGCGGCCTACGGGCGACCCGGTCACATTCCCGGCGCCGAGAACGTCTCGGCCATGGGTCTCGTCGATCCCGAGACCCGCCGATACCGGCCCCTCGCCGAGTTGCGTTCCGAGTTCGAGGCTGCCGGAGCCCTCGACGGCCCCACCATCACCTACTGCGGAGGCGGCATCGCGGCAACGAGCGACGCGTTCGTTCTCCACCTCCTCGGCAACGACGACGTCGCGGTCTACGACGGCTCACTTCGCGACTGGACGACTCGCGGTCTACCCCTCGAGTGCTGAGAGGTCAGAGGCGGCGCATCTCCGGGTTGCCCACATCGACGACGAACCGGGCCGTGGTCTCGACCGGCGACTTCGGATCCCACACGTCGGCGACCGTTCGGTACTCGGCGGTCCAGGACTCGACCCCCACTTCGCAGAGCAGGTAGCCGTTGTCGCCGGCGAAATGGCGGACGTGGGGGTTGTTCGGTCGTATCTCCGCGCCGAACGGTGCCGACGAGATCGCGGTCGACATGAACTCCGGCGCCAGGAGCTCCCGGCCGAACCCGGGACCGACGTCGAGGGCGAAGCTTGCGTGGTAGTCGCCGCTGACGACCACGGGATTCGACGTCGCCGCCAACGCCTCGGCCACCCGGGCCCGGGCCGCGGTGTACCCGTCCCATCCTTCGAGGTAGTACTCGGGGACGTCGCCCGACGAGCGGGCGTCGAGCCCGGCGAACATCACCGGACTGACCAGCGCCGTCCAGGTGGTGTCGGCAGCACCGAGCCCCTCGAGCAGCCAGGTCTCCTGCCCGGCTCCGAGCAGGGTTCGGTCGGGATCGTCGCGCTCGCCGCAATCCGCGCCGAGATCGAACCTCGACGTGTCGCGACACGGCGGTTCATCGGCGAACTGACGGGTGTCGAGCATGAAGAACTCGACGAGATCACCGACTCGGGCCGAGCGGTACACCTCGAGGAAACCATCGACCGGGGGATCGAGCCGGACCGGTTGGTGCTCCCACCAGGCCTGGTACGCGGCGGTCCGCCGGGTGGCCAGGTCGCCGCCGGCGAAATCGAAGATGCCGCCGCCGCCCGACCAGTAGTTGTCGGTGATCTCGTGGTCGTCCCACATGACGAACCACGCAAGCCGGGCGTGGGCCGCCTGGAGGCTCTCATCGAGCTTCACCTGGCTGTACCGAAGCCGGAAGGTCTCGAGATCCGACGGGGCCGGCGTCGCCCACATGCGGTGCCCGTCCGCAGCCGGGGAGAAATCCAGCGGCGGCGTCTCGTAGATGTAGTCACCGGTGAACAGCACCGCGGCGATGTCGTCGCGAGCGGCGATGTCGCGCCACGCGCCGTACTCGCCTGTCTGCGGGTCCTGACAGGTGGTGACGACGAACCGGAACTGCTCGGGGGTGCCGCTCGGAAGAGTCCGGGTCCGACCGACCGGACTCGTGCGGTCACCGGCCCGGAAGCGAAAGAAGTACTCCCGGCCCGCTTCGAGCCCGGTCGCGTCGACGTGGACGGAGTGGGCGAATCGCTCCTCGGCCACGGTCGAACCGGCCACCACGACCTCGTCGAAGCGGTCGTCGACGGCGACCTCCCATTCGACATCGACGTCGTCGGAACCCATCGCGCCGCCGGCAACACCGGGGTCCATGGCCAGCCGGGTCCACAGGATCACCCGGTCGGTCAACGGGTCACCCGACGCCACCCCGAGGGTGAACACCTCGCGGGCGAACACGATCGCCGGCTCGGTGGTCGTCGGGGTCACGGGCGTCGACGTCGGCGAAGTCGTGTCGGGCGTGGTGGTCGGCGTGGGGGCGGAGGTGGTCGACGACTCGGTCGGGGCGGCATCGTCACCACCGGTCCCACAGGCCGCGAGAACCACGCCCGAGGCTCCCGCCAGAAACAGCCGTCGAGTGATGGGTTCGGCCATGTCCCTCCTTCGCCCGCTCACCGTAACCGAGTGGCCTTATCCCGGCGTGAGCTGGGTCATCATGGGGGAATGACAACCGGGGCCAACGACGGCGACGATCCGGAGCCGACCATCTCCACGGCGTATCGACTGGTCGACCTCGAGCCCCCGACGCTTCGGCGCATCGACGTGGAGGCCCAGACGGGCGTACCGTCCGAGCAGGCGTTGCGGTGGTGGCGAGCGATGGGGTTCGCCGAGGTCGGCGACGACGAGGTCGCGTTCCGGCCCGAAGACGTCGCACTGGTCAAGCGGCTCGGCGAGCTCATCGAGACCGACACGATCCAAGACCGCAACGTGCTCCGCCTGGCCCGGCTGATGGGGGCGTCGTTCTCGCGGCTCGTCGATGCGCAGCTCGAAGCCCTCGAGGACGTCGTCGGCCCGAACTTCGACGAGCTGGCCGACACCGACTTCGACATCTTCGAGTTCATGGAGACGACCATGCTCTACGTGTGGCGCCGTCATCTCCTCGCCGCGATCAGTCATCGCCTCTCGCTCGAGAAGACCAACACGGGTCAGGCCGTCGGGTTCCTCGACTTGTCGGGTTTCTCACGGGTGACCAAGCGGGCCGGCAGTGCCGAGTTGACCGACATCATCGACACGTTCGAGGCGGCGGCGTTCGATGTCGTGTCCGGCCATGGCGGCCGGGTCGTGAAGCTGATCGGCGACGAGGTGATGTTCGTGACCGACGACGTCGACACCGCCGTGGCGATCGGGATCGACCTGATCACCCGGCTCGCACCGATGGACAAGATGCCACCGGTGCACGGCGGCCTCGCCTACGGGCCGACGGTGACCGTCGGTGGCGACGTGTTCGGACCCACCGTCAACCTCGCAAGCCGGCTGACGACAGTGGCCCGGCCCGGAAGCCTCGCTATTCCCCGCGGCGTTGCCCCCCACCTCCTCGATCGCGATGACCTCGACGTGCGGCGGGTGCGCCGCAGCTACGACCTCAAGGGGATCGGGCGGACGTCGATCCTGGCGATCCGGCCACTACCGACCCATCTCGGAGACGAGCGAACATGACGAACGAACCTGCCGATCTTCCCGACGGTCTCGAACTCGTCCGAACCACGCCGACGTTCGACGAGACGAACGTGCCCGCCGGACTCCTCGCCGCTCACCGGATCGCCGACGGGGTGTGGGGGCGGCTCGTCGTGCACACCGGTTCACTCACGTTCCGGTTCGACGACGAACCCGACAACCCGCTTCGGGTCGCGGCCGGAGGTCATGTCGTGATCCCTCCGGCCACACCTCATCATGTCGAGGTCGACGGGCCGGTGACCTTCGCCGTCGAGTTTCATCGCCGCCGCTGATTGACTGGAACCATGCCCGACGTGCCCCAAGCCCTCTTTCGCGAAGTGAACCGTTTCGTGAAGCCGTTGGTGAAAGCCGGCCTCGGCTCCCCCCTTCCGGTCGGGCTCGGCGCGGTCGTCCTCGAGAGCACCGGTCGAGTGAGCGGCGAACCCCGCGAAGTACCCGTGTTCGGGCTTCGGCTCGGAAACCGCATCATGGTGTCGACCGTGCGCGACCGCTCGCAATGGCTCCGCAACCTCGAAGCCAACGAAGACGCCGCGGTTTGGTACGGCGGCAAACGCCACCCGGCCCGGGCCTCGGTACAACGCGGCCCGCTCAACGTCGTCACTCTCGATCGAGTGTGAACACCCCCTGATCACTCACCAACTCCGGCCGGCGACATCGGTGCATGGATCGGCCGGCTCGCCGATCCTTCGCGGCGAAGCCGCGTGCCCTTTAGGACCTGCAGGTGGCCGCGCTCGCGATCGCCGTGCATCGCGAGTTCGTCCGACCACTGGACTTCGGTCGGGTCGTCGCCGCCGTGCGTGCACAGAGACCGCGGCCCCGATTCGGCGCGTGTTCGCGGTCGCGACGAGGTAACCTCGCTCTTCGTTCAGGAGACGTGGCCGAGTCCGGTTGAAGGCGCTTCCCTGCTAAGGAAGTAACGTCGCAAGGCGTTCGTGGGTTCAAATCCCACCGTCTCCGCTCTGTGCAATACCGGTGGCGCCCGCGACTCGCAGGCGTACACTGGCCTCTCATTGCGCTCGTAGCTCAGCTGGATAGAGCATCTGACTACGGATCAGAAGGTCGGGGGTTCGAATCCCTCCGAGCGCGCCACATACATGCAGGTCAGAGCCGCCTTTCGGGGCGGCTCTTCTGTTTGTCGCACCCCTGTGAGAGGATGCTGTGAAGGCGCGACGCGGATTCGGCACAACCCCGCCGAAACCACCTCTCGGAAGGCGACCGATGAGACGACTCTCACGCAGACAGCTCGCCGCAGCTGCGATCTCTGTGGTGATCACGGGCGGAACCAGCGGAGTCGCCTTTGCCGCGACCACTCAGGATGCACCACAGCCAACCGGAATCGACGACCATGCACCGGCGGGAGACCCCCCACCGGTGGGGCCGGCGACGATCGACCCGGACGCGCGGCGCACCTTCGCACCGCCTACTGGATACGACGGGCTCGTCGAGTCTTCGGAGACCTACACCTTCGACGAGGCCATCGCCGCGGCCGATGCCCTCAACAACGCCGACCCGCCACCACCGGGCCAGCAGTACTTGTACGGCCTCACCTCCGATGGCGCATTCGGCGTCGCAGCAGTCTGCGTTGCCGGCGAGGCACCACCTCAGGTACGCGTGAGGTTGCCCCGGTTTGACGGACGGGTTGGTTATGCGGCGATGCCGTCACCGCGACGGTAGTACAGGTTCTCGTGCTCGATGGGAGAGCAGTAGTCGATCGTTCCGCCCGTGCTGACCTCGACATCACGAAACGATCCTGACCCGCTGTCCGAACACAAGTTGGTCTCGGTCTGCGAACCGGCACTCACCGCAAGCACCGGGAGCACCGCAAAGACGAGCGCGACCACCGCGAGCATTCGCACCGTCGCCCGGACTAGGGCCCGCCGCGGGTTTGATTGCGTGGTTCAGGGTGTGGGTGGGGGTGTGATGGTGTAGTTCCATTCGCCGTGCCAGCTGTGTGCTCGGATAGGTATCTGGGACATCTGGGCGTCGGTGATCTTGACGCCTTTGGGGTACCAGGTGTTGTCGTAGGT
>JAJRXC010000064.1 GCA_024276495.1 Actinomycetes bacterium | reverse complement strand
TGGCCGCGGCCGGGGTGATCTGGCCGCTGGTCCTGCTCGCCAACGGGGCTACGACCGACCGCCTCTATTTCGGCACCGACACCCGCGTCGTCGAACTGGTGCTCGGCGCTCTGCTGGCGTTGTGGTGGACACGGCGGGGGCGCGAGGTGCCCGACCGCTCGGTGCCGTTGACGATCGCCGCGATCGGCGCGGTCGGCGTGCTCGCGGTCATGTGGGGCACGGCCAATCCCGCCGACCTCTATCTCTACCGGGGTGGGTTGGCCCTGCACGGCCTGCTCACCATCGTGGTGATCGTGGCCGCGGTCGCGCCACGGGGTCCGGTGCGAGTGGTGCTGTCGTGGGAGCCGCTGCGCCGACTCGGCGTGATCTCCTATGGCGCCTACCTCTTCCACTGGCCGATCCTGCTCCTGTTCCAGCAGAAGACGTCGCTCGGGGCCGAGCAACGATTCCTGGTCGGCCTACCGATCACGATCGTGCTGGCCTCCCTCTCCCATCGGTTCGTGGAGATGCCGATCCGCCGCGGCGCAGGGGCCGCGGTCGGTCGACGCATCTGGGTTGCGGTTCCCGCCTCGCTCACCGTCGCCGCGATGATCGTCGCCGTCACCGTCTGGCGGACTCCGACCGAGGCGCCGATCGACTTCGCCGCGGCGGAGGCCGAGTTGGTCGCCCTCGTCGCCGACGTGACGCCGACACCGACCTCGACGGTCACCACCCCGGCGGAGACCATCGTGGCGGGGGCGGTCGAGACCGCGACGCACCCGGACCGACCGCTTCGGGTCTCCGGCTTCGGCGACTCCACCGCGTTGATGACCGGCCTGGGCATCGCGTTGTGGGCCGAGGACAACCCCGACCAGATCACCCCGGTGATCGGCCAGGCGCGGCTCGGCTGCGGTCTCGTGGCCGGCGGCGTCCGCAAACTCGAATCCCGGGTCCTGCCCGTCGGCAAGGACTGCGACCCGTGGCTCACCGAATGGGCCGAATCCATCGACGGCGACGATGTCGACATCGCGATGGTGCAACTCGGCGCGTGGGACATCGTCGACCAGCAGCTCGAACCAGGCGGACCGTTCCTCGCCATCGGCCGCGACGCCGAATACGAGACACTCCTGCGCACCAACCTGAACGCGGCGATCGACGTCCTCCTCGACAACAGCGAGCTGGTCGTGCTGCTCGCCCACCCCGACATCGGCCAGGCCCGGCTCGACACCGTGCCCGCCGGCACCAGCTATCCGGAGTACGACCCGGCCCGGGCCGAACGCTGGCGGGAGATCCTGGCCGAGACCGCGGCCGTCAACCCCTCGGTCGTCGTCGTCGACCTCGCCGGCTGGGTCGACGCCTACCCCGACGACCGCTGGCTGCGGCCCGACGGAGTGCACTTCACCTACGACAGCACCCAGGTGGTCGCCGACTGGCTGGCCCCGGAGCTCCTGCGGACCTACGACGACTGGCTCGCCGCCCAGCAGTCCGCCGACGACATCCGCTGACCGCTACCCGAGCCCGACCGCACGGTCGACGAACGCCTCGAGGGCCCGCTGGTTGACGGTGTTCTCGTCGAGGGTGTGCTCCGCCCCGTTCACCAGGTCGAGCCACGACATCTCGGCCCCCGCGGCCGCAGCCCACCCCATCGCGATCGCCACGGCCTGACTCCTCGCGTCGATCAGCGGATCGTCGGTGCCGTAGGCCCAATAGGCGGGGGGAAGGCCCGGATGCAGGTGCGCGCCCACGCTCGGCTCGGTCAGCTGCGCCGCATCGCACGGGAAACAGCCGACGAACGCCGACGTGATCCCCCGAGCCCACACGTGGGGCTGGTCGTAGAGCTGCACCAGGTCGGTCGGTCCGACGAACGACACGACTCCGGCGACGGTCGAGTCGAACGCGGCGAGCTCCGGCCCGAGGTCGGTCGGCTCGTACTCCCCGGGGGTCGCCGCGGCGAACGCGGCGAGATGGCCACCCGACGAGGCGCCGACGAGCACCATCCGGCCACCGTCGATCGTGCCGTCCCGGTCGGCGTACGCCTTGAGCCACCGGATCGCGAGCTTCACGTCGGTCACCGGCGTGGGGAACGGATTGTCCGGCGCCAGGCGATAGTCGACCGACGCCACCGCGTAGCCCCGCTCGACGAACCGCATCACCATGGCGGACACCGCCGACCTGTCGCCGCCGATCCATCCGCCGGAGTGCAAGTACAACAGGACGGGCGCGCCGGCGTTCTCCGGCAGGTAGAGGTCGAGCCGCTGGGCCGGGTCGGTGCCGTAGGCGACGTCGCGCACGACCGTGGTCGCCGGTCCCGGTTCGTAGCCCGCCGGGAGCACATCGGCCTCGTCGTCGACCCGCAAATCGCCGGGGCGGGGGTCAGGCACCACGACGGGGAGTCCGGGTGCCGCCGTGGTGGTCGTCACGACCGGCGGGGTGGAGTCCGGCGGCACGACCCGCGGCGCCGACGCGTCGGCGGACGCGGCCGGTGGGGTCACCGGCGACGCATCCCCCACTGACGGGTCGCGTCGACCGAACCCCGATGAGGCCACGAGCGCGAACAGGGCGACGACGACGGCGGTGGCCCGCAACCGCATCCGCGCCCGCCTGGTTGCGGTGTCGTCGGGCGCGGACGGCGGCACGATCGTCATGTGATGCTCCCGCCTCTCCGACGTGTAGACGTACCGCAGGAGAATCGGCGGAGGGCGACCGATTGTTACGGTTTCGACCCGGCCCCGATGTGAGAGGAACTGGCATGGACGACAACGACCCGACCGGTCTGGCGACGCGGCCATGGGTGCCTGCCGCGGTCGAGGCGCTCGTGCAACAGATCGCGACGGAGACCGCGATCGCTGCTCCCGAGACGGTCGCGGACCGGCTCGCGTCGCTGATCGGCGACAACCGTCGGATCCACGACCACGACTGTCTGAACCTCAACCCGGCCACCAACACGATGAACCCCCGGGCCGAGGCCGCGCTCGCGGCCGGGCTCGGGACCCGACCATCGCTCGGCTATCCGGGCGAGAAGTACGAGATGGGGCTCGAGGCCATCGAGCGCATCGAGGTGATCGCGGCCGAGCTCGCCGCCGAGGTCTTCCGAACCCGCTACGCCGAGGTGCGGGTGCCGTCGGGAGCGATCGCCAACCTCTACGCGTTCATGGCCGGCGCGAAACCGGGCGACACGATCATCGCGCCGCCGGCGTCGATCGGGGGTCACGTCACCCATCACGACGCCGGCGTCGCCGGGCTCTACGGGCTCGACGTGCACGCCGCGCCCGTCGACGCGGACCGCTACACCGTCGACGTCGACCGGCTGGCCGCGCTCGCCCGCCGGGTCCGGCCGAAGGTGATCTCGATCGGCGGCAGCCTCAACCTGTGTCACCACCCCGTCGCGGAGATCCGGGAGGTCGCGGATGAGGTCGGTGCCATCGTGTTGTTCGACGCCGCCCACCTCTCCGGGCCGATCGCCGGGGGCGTCTGGCCCGACCCGGTCGCCGCCGGCGCCCACCTCATGACCATGAGCACCTACAAGAGCCTCGGCGGGCCACCGTCGGGGCTGCTGGTGACCGACGACGCCGCGATCGCCGAACGCGTCGATGCGATCGCCTACCCGGGGCTCACCGCGAACTTCGACGCCGGCAAGACCGCGGCCTTGGCCATCTCCCTGCTCGACTGGATCACCGCCGGATCGGCCTATGCGGCCGAGATGGTCGACGCCGCGGCGGCGCTGGCCGCCGAGCTCTCGGCGCGCGACGTGCCCGTCCACATCAGCGAGTGCGGCGCCACCCGTTCCCATGCCTTCGCTATCGACGTCCGGGAGATCGGTGGCGGACACGCTGCCGCGCTGCGCCTCCGTCGGGCGAACCTGTTGACCTCCGCCATCGGTCTCCCGGTCGACGCGCCCGACGCGCCGGCGGGCGGCCTGCGCGTCGGGCTCAACGAGGCGGTGCGATGGGGCATGACCGCGGCCGACATGCCCGAGCTCGCCGTCCTGATCGCCCGAGGTCTATACGACGAGCCGCCCGCCGTGGCCGACGATGTGAGCTCCCTTCGTCGACGATTCGTCGACCTCCACTTCGTGACGCGAGACCGCACCGGGTCGTGATCGGGCCACGAGGGCCTATTCGCTGCGGCTCCACGGTGTCGCCCACTGCGACCGGGCATCGGCGGGGAGATCGGCGAGCTCCGGCACGCCGTGGCTGCCGCCGAGGAACACCGAGAGCACCCGCTGGGCGTGGCGGGGGACGTTGACGATGTCGACCTCGCGATCGTCGGCGGTCAGGTCGTCGATCACACCGGACAAGGTGGCCGCGCCGGAGTAGTCGAGTCGTCCACAGGCGCCGAAGTCGATGACGACGTGGGTGGCCTCGGGGTGTTCGGCCACCGCCGAGCGGAAGGCGTCCTCCAAAGCGGGCGTCGACGCGAACCAGACGACCCCGGTGGGATGGATCGTGATGGTGTCGCCCTCGATCCGGTAGTCGTGGTCGACCCGAACCTCGCGATAGAGGTGAAAGGCGATCGCGCCGACGATCCCGACGAGCACGCCGCGTTCGACGTTGGGCGAGAAGAGCAACGTCGCCACGAACGTGCCGGTGGCGATCGTGCCCTGCGGCGCGCTCTGCCCCCAGATCGCGACGAGCGCCGCGGGTTGGACCAACCGCAGCACCGCGGTGAAGATCACCGCCCCGAGCACGGCCCGAGGGAGGGGCTCGAGATACGACACGAGGGGAAGGATCGCGATCACGACGAGGCCGGTGGTCGCACCGGACCAGTTGCTCGTCGCCCCCGCGAACCGGTTGAGCGAGCTCCGTGAGAACGAACCGCCGACGGGAAACGCACCGGACACCGCGGATGTGAGGTTGGCGATCCCCGAGCTGACGAGCTCGCGGTTGGCGCTCCAACGAAGGCGATCGGCGGTGGCGAACGTGCGGCTGATCGATGCCGGCTCGGCGAATCCCACGAGGGCGATGATGATGCCCGGCACGACCAGGTTGGTCCAGCGTCCGAACGGGAGGTCGATGCTCAACGACACGAAATCGCCGGGAAGCTCACCGATCGTCGCACCGTCGTAGCCGGACAGGTCGCTCCAGATCGTCGTCCCGATCACCGCCAGCAGGACGCCCGGGAACAGGATGTGGATCCGGCGGCTGCCGAGCACGAGGACCGTGGTGGCGATCGCGAGCACAAGGGCGCCGCCGGACCAGTCGCCGGGGTTGGTGACCGTCCACCAGGCGCGTTCGAGGATGCCGTCGGTGTCGGGCGCGGTACCGAACATCGACGGAAGCTGCGACGAGATGATGAGCACCGCGGCCGCGTTGGTGAACCCCTGCAACACCGGTTGCGACATGAGGTAGGCGAGGGTGCCCATCTTGAAGAGCCCGAGGACGAGTCGGGTCACGCCGACGACGAGGGCGAGGAGGGCCGCCAGCTTCACGTACTCGGCGGTGCCGGTCGATTCGAGTCCCGCCAGCGCGCCGAACGTGAGGAGCGAGGTGAGCGCGACCGGCCCGGTCTGGAGATACGGCAGCGACATGAACGGCGCGGCGATCAACGGGGGCAGCGCGGCGGCGAAGAGGCCGACATGCGGCGGAACGCCGGCGATCTCGGCGTAGGCGAGCGACTGGGGGATGAGCACCAGCGCAACCGAGAGACCGGCGATCAGATCGCCGGGCGTCGGTCGCGGGATCGTGGTGACGCGAGCCCGGGGCATCCGCCGACGCTAATCGGGGCGGGCGCACGGGGCCATGCTCACCGCCCCCGGCCCGCACGGTGGCTACACGTCGTAGGCGACGACTTCGAACTCGATGTTGTCGTGGTCGTTGAAGTAGAAGCGCCGACCGGGTTCGTAGGTCATGAAGTTGTAGGGCTCGATGCCCTCGGCCCGGACCCGGGCTTCGATCAGGTCGAGGTCGTCGACGAGGATGCCGAGGTGTTGGAGGCCGCCCACGCGGTCGCTGTCGGCCTGGTCGTCGGGATCACCCGGCGTGTAGAGGGCGAGATAGGTGTCGTCGGTGCCGACGTGGACGGTGTGTCCACCGAGCAGTGATGGACCCTCCCAGCGGATGTGCCAGCCGAAGATGCGGCCGAGCAGCGCGGCGCTGGCCTGGGGGTCGGTCACGGTGACGTTGGCGTGTTCGAGGTTCATGTGGGTGGTCCCTGCCGTCGATATTTCACAAGTAGTATCTTGCAATATTTACCTTGGAGGCTCAATTGTCAAGAGCTTCATTGTGAAAAGTCGCTACGATGACCCCATGGACGAACCCTCGGGAATCGGCGACGCGCAACGACGCATCGTCGACCATCTCAAACGGTCCGGGGCCGGCACCACCACCGCGATCGCCGACGCCCTCGGCGTCACGACCCAAGCCGTGCGCCCCCAACTCGTCGAGCTCGAGGAACGAGGGTTGGTCAACGCCGAGACCATCGCAACCGGCACCCGGGGGCGCCCCCCGATCGGCTGGGCCCTGTCCCCCCTCGCCGTCGAGCTCTTCCCCGATCGCCACGGCGACCTCACCGTCGAGCTGCTCACCACCATGCGCCGCGAGCTCGGCGAGGAAGCGATCGACAAGGTGCTCGCCGCCCGCGATGCCGCCCACCTCCGCGAGCTCCGGGAACGCCTGGCCGCAGAAGAGATCGCGATCGACGACCTCGGCGGCCGCGTCGCCCTGCTCGCCGACCAGCGGGCCCGACAGGGATACATGGCCGAAGTCGTGCCCGACGGCGACGACTTCGTGTTCATCGAACACCACTGTCCGATCTGCGCCGCAGCCACAACCTGCCAAAACCTGTGCCGCAACGAGCTCGAACTGTTCCGGGCGTTCATCGGCGAGGCGGGCGAGATCGAACGCACCCAACACCTCCTGTCCGGCGACGAACGCTGCGTCTACCGGATCCGGACCCCGGCGCGAGCCGGATGAGCACCTGGAACGAACGCCGCGACGTCCCCCGAGGCGCCGACTACGACGCCGCATGGACGAAGATGGCCGCAGCCGGCGAACCGATCCACGGCGAGGTCGACCTCGTCCTCGAACTGGCCGCCGAACACGACCTCGGCGAGTCACCGACGATGTTCGACGCCGGATGCGGCACCGGACGGGTGGCGATCGAACTGGCGGCCCGCGGCATCGACGTCGTCGGCGTCGACCTCGACGAGGCGATGCTGGCCGAGGCCCGCGCCAAGGACCCCGGCCTTCGCTGGACCCACGGCGATCTCGCCGATGTCGATCTCGGCACGACATTCGATGTCGTCATCCTGGCCGGCAACGTCATCGTCTTCGTGGCCCCGGGCGCCGAAGAAGCGGTGCTCGCCAACCTCGGCCGCCACCTCCGCCCCGGTGGGCTGCTCGTCAGCGGCTTCCGCACCGGCGACGCACGGCTCGCCTTCGCCGACTTCGACCGCCACCTGTCCGCGGCCGGTCTCGAGCTCGTCGATCGCTGGGCGACCTGGGACCGACAGCCCTTCGACGGCGGTGACTATGCCGTGTCGGCCCACCGTCGCCGGTGACCCGTTCGTTCGATGCCGGGCCGACGTGCGAGGATCGACCGATGCCGGTGCGCCGCCGATGATCAGGAACCTCTGAGCCACTCGATGGCCGACTCCTCTGATCACGCGCTCGCGGCGCGCATCGCATCGGACACCGGCGACCTCCTCGTCCGCCTGCTCGACGACCCGAACGCGACGAGACACGGATGGAGCTCGATCGAGTACACCGGCGACCGGTCGGCGCACAACTTCATCGTCGCGGAGCTCGCCCGCGAACGGCCCGACGACCAGGTGCTCTCCGAAGAAGGCCGCGACAACCCGGCCCGGCTCGGAGCCGACCGGGTGTGGATCGTCGACCCCCTCGACGGATCAGCCGACTTCGGCTGGAGCGACAACTGGTCGGTGCACGTCGCCTTGGTCGAAGCGGGCCGTCCGACCGCCGGTGCCGTCGCCGTGCCCGGCTGGAACACGACCTGGGCGACGGAGCCGACACCGCAACCGATCATGTCGCGGGTGGGGGACCGGCCCCGGATCGTCGTCTCCCGTTCCCGTCGACACATCGACGGCCGCCTGCTCCGAGAAGGCCTCGGTGCCGAAGTGTTCGCGGTCGGTTCGGCCGGGGTCAAGGCGATGGCCGTCGTTCGGGGCGAGGTCGACGCGTACGTGCACGGCGGCGGGCTCTACGAGTGGGACTCCTGCGCGCCCGTCGCCGTGGCCGAAGCGGCCGGTCTCGTCGCCTGCCGTCTCGACGGCAGCCCATTGCACTTCAACAAGCTCGATCCCTGGTCCCCCGGGCTCGTCATCTGTCAGCCCGACCTCACCGAGGCCATCGTCGCCGCGATGTCCCGCCGCACCCACTGAGCCGAGCGCCGATGCCGGAGAAACCAGAAAACGTCCGCCACATCTCCCGTTCGCTCGAACGCCACGTCGACGCGCCCCGCGCGCGCACCTGGGCGGCACTGCTGGCCGAGATCGAGCAGGGCCCCTGGTTCCCCGACGCCACGCTCGTCGAAACGGTGCGCTCCCTCGAACCGCCATGGCGGCGCAGCTCCCGCGTCGATGGGGCGGGGACCCACCTCGACCTGCTCGAAGGGACATTCGTGCTGCGCGACGACGGCTCCGAGTGCCACGTCTCGTGGGGGGTGGTGATCGACCCCGAACCTTCGCCGGCCGGCGCCGCGTTCCTCGACTCCGTCATGGAGTCGACCGGTGCGTTCCTCGATCGTCTCGTGCGGCGGGCCGAGCGCGGCTGACCGGTCAGCGGCCGGCCATCGCCGCCGCGCCGAGCGCGAGGCGGGTGACGTCGAGCGAGTGGGCGGTCGAGATCAGACCTTCCGAACCGCGGTGCACGTCGCCGATCACGGTCTCGGCCCAGGTCAGCGGGTCGGAGGCACAGTCGACGTGTTCGACCCCGCCCGCGTCGACGACGATCACATGATCCGATCCGGGTCGCCCACCCGGGTCACAGTTGGACCGCACCTCGACCGTTCCCGAGTCGCCGGTGATCATCAACCGGACGTCGCCCCACGCCGGCAGTCCGTCGGGAGTCAACCAGTCGACCCGAACATAGGCCGAACCGCCACCACCCTCGAGCAGCACCTCACCGAGCACCGGCGGGTGGGTCCCATCGACCGACGCCGTGGTGCGCGCCGCGAGAACGGTCAGGTCGGTGGTGCCGAGCAGGCGGCACGCGTGATGGATCTGATGGCTCGCCAGATCGGCGATCATCGACCCGGAGCGGGCAGGGTCGGTGAACCAGGCGGGCCGGCCCGGACCCCGACGGTGCGGGCCGATCCCGAGCACATGCCGCACGGTCCCGATCCGACCCGAGGCGACGACCGCATCGGCTCGCATCATCGCCCGGCTGGCGAAATGCTCCGTGAAGCCGACCCACCAGCGGCGACCGGTCGCCGCCCGCGCCGATTCCACCTCGGCCAGCCCGACGAGATCGGTCACCCCGGGCTTGGCGACGAGCACGTCCGCGCCCGCGTGCATCGCCGCGACCGCCAGCCGGGCCCGCGTCGCGGGCACCGCGGCGATGACGACCAGGTCGGGATCCGCAGCCAAGGCGGCATCCAGCGTCGTCGCCGGCAGGTCCGGGAACCACGCCGCGAACGCCGTACCGGCATCACCGGAGGTGTCGATCCAACCGATCCCGGTGGCCCCGGCCTCCACCAGCCCCGCGGTCAGGACGACCGCATGCGGATGATCGACACCGACCACCGCGAACCGGCAGGCGCCGGGAACCGGACCAGCGGGTCGGTCGTCGGTGGTCTCCACCGACGGCACGCTAGCGTCCGGGTCGGTCGCGCCCGAGGAGTCGGGCGATGGCGAGGAGGACGCGATGGTCGCCGAGATGACCCCTTTGGAGGAACTGGTCGCCCGCGACGAGATCCGTCGGCTGGCCTACCGGTACGCCGACGCCGTCGATCGCCGCGATCTCGACCTGCTGGTGTCGCTGTACCGGCCAGATGCCCATTTCGGGACTCTCGGCGATGCCCGGTCGTTCTTCGGGTCGACGCTCGCCGAGATCGGCATGGCCGTCCTGCTGGTCGCCAACCACCTGATCGAGTTCGACGACGCCGACAACGCCACGGGCACGGTCTGGGCCCACGGCTTCGTCGACGACGGCGGTCCGCGCGGTGAGGGCGAAGGACTCATCCAGCAGCTCATCAAGTACGACGACCGGTATGTGCGCCTTGATGGCGAGTGGCGCTTCACCCGACGGCGGCACCAGCTGTGGTTGGGATGGCGTCACGATGAGCGAGATCCGCTCGGCCAGGCGCCGGCGAACTGGCCCGAGCGCCAAGTCGGTCTCGGGTCGATTCCGTACGGCGATCCGGCCTGGCAGGAGTTCTGGTCGAGCCGCTGACCGCACGTCGGCGCCGACAGGCCGTAGCGTTGCCCGCCATGTGTGTTCGACTCTCGGCCGTCGCCCTCTCAGTCGCGCTGCTCGCCGCAGCCTGCGGAGGCGGTGGCGACGATCCCGATGCCGCGCAAGATCCGATCACCGCCGCTTCGGCCGGCGATGGGCAGACATCGTCGTCGACTTCCTCGACGAGCTCCACCGTGCCGGTCGGCCCACCCACGACTCGGGGTCCGGCTCCCGAGGTCGCCGTGCAGCCCGTCGGCGGGCTCGGCGGGATCACGGTTCTGTCGGGCGAGCCGGCGTATCGCGGTGTTCTCGGTCAACTGGACCCGGACCGTTCCATCGTCGCCCCGGTGGCGCTGCCCCCCGCGCCGGCACCGGACGGGATCGCGCCGCTGACCGGACTCCCGCTGGCCGATCCGTCGGTTGCCGACCGGCCCGCGCTGCTCGTCAAGATCGACAACACCAGCAAGGGCCGCCCGCAGGAGGCGCTCGCCCTGGCCGACCTCGTCTACGAGGAGATGATCGAGGGCGGGTTCACCCGGTTGGCGGCCGTGTACCACACCAATGCCCCGCTCCTCGGCCCGATTCGTTCCGGACGCACCACCGACATCGCGCTTGTCGGCTCACTCAACCAGCCGATCTTCGCCTGGTCGGGCGCCAATCTCGTGCACGCCGCGTTGCTCCGCCGCCGAGACATCATCGACCTGGGCGCCCAGAGTCGCAACGAGTACTTCCGGGCGTCGGATCGCCCGGGGACCTACAACCTGATGTCCGAAGCCCAGACGCTTTTCGACATCGCCGCCGACCGCGACAACTCCGGTCCGCCCCCTCCCCACTTCGAGTATCGCGACGCGACGATCGGTCTCCCCGAGTCGGCCCGGCCCGTCGCGGGGTTGACCGTGGCGTTCCCGTCGGCCACGGCGGAGTGGACGTGGGATCCCGCGCTCGAAGGATGGGCGCGGACCCAGAACGGAACCGAACACGTCGATGCCCAAGGCGAGCGGGTCGTCGCCGCCAACGTCGTGGTCGCCGAGGTTCGCAAGGTGGCCACCGGATCGGTCGACACCGCGGGTTCGACCGTCTTCGAACAACAGTTCCTCGGTTCGGGACGTGGCTGGGTCTTCACCGACGGGCAGGTGATCGAGGTGACGTGGACGAAACCGTCGATCCGGTCCGTCGCCACGTGGACGACCCCCGACGGCGTCCCCGTCGCGCTCACCCCCGGCATCACCTGGGTCGAGCTCGCGCCCGAAGACTCCCTCGAGCTTTTCTGACGCGTTGGTCGCGCTATTCGCGACCAACGCGTCAGAAAAGCGGGGTGGGGGCGGGCGGGGTGGGGGCGGGCGTGGGCGGGTTCAGAGCTTCTTCAGGAGGGTGCCGGTGCCGAGGCCGCCGCCGCAGCACATGGTGACGATCCCGTACTCCTTGTCGGAACGCTGCATCTCGTGCACGGCCTTGGTGATGAGGATCGAACCGGTGCCGCCGAGCGGGTGACCGAGCCCGATGGCGCCGCCGTTGGGGTTCACCGTCGACATGTCGGGACCGAGCTCCTTTTCCCATGCGAGCACGACCGACGCGAACGCCTCGTTGATCTCGACGACACCGATGTCGCCCATCTCGAGATCGTTGTCGGCCAGCAACTTCTTCGTCGCATCGATCGGTCCGGTCAACATGAGGACCGGGTCGGTGCCGACGAGACAGGTGTCGACGATCTGCGCGATGGGCGACAACCCGAGCTCGGCCGCCTTCTCCGCGGTCATCATCAGGACCGCGCCGGCCCCGTCGCTGATCTGGCTCGACGAACCGGCCGTGTGGACACCGTCCTCGCGCGCCACCGGCTTGAGGTTCGCCAGCCCTTCCGGCGTGGTCTCGCGCAGGCCGCCGTCGCGGGTGACCGTGACGGTCTCGCCGGTCGGCTTGCCCTCGTCGTCGAGCACCGGAACATCGATCGGGACGATCTGACTGCCGTAGGCGTCCTCCGCCCACGCCTTGGCCGCGAGCTCCTGACTCCGGAGTCCGAATGCGTCGGCGTCGGCTCGTGAGATGCCCCACTGGTCGGCGATGCGCTCGGCGCCCTCGAACTGCGACGTCCACTCGTAGTTCTCCCAATAGCGGGCGTTGACGGGCACTCCGGTGGTGTCGGGGTCGGGGATGGTGGCACCCATCTTGATCTGGCTCATCAATTCGACGCCGCAGCTCACCGCCGAATCGACGACGCCGGCCTTGATCATCGCGTAGGCCAGGTTGGTGGCCTGCTGGCTCGATCCGCACTGGGCGTCGACCGTGGTCGCGGCGACCGACAGCGGAAGGCCCGCGGCGAGCCACGCGTTGCGGGCGACGTTCATGGTCTGCATGCCGACCTGGCCGACGCAGCCGCCGACGACCTGGCCGACCTCGGCCGGGTCCATCCCGGTGCGATCGAACAGCGCCTTTTGCACGTCGCCCAGCAGGTTGATGCTGTGCATGGTGGACAGTTCGCCGTTGCGTTTCCCGACCGGGCTGCGTACGGCATCGACGATGACTACTTCACGTTCGCTCATACCGTGCACGGTACCTCGAAGTTAGCGAGCGTTCACATCCTGTGTAGTCTCGCGGTGGATCCTCGGCCCGGGAACGAAAGGGACAACAATGAAAAACGACGTCACCGAGATGTTGAATCTCGAGTTCCCGATCTTCGCGTTCAGCCATTGCCGCGACGTGGTCGCCGCCGTGTCGAAGGCGGGAGGACTGGGTGTGCTCGGCGCGGTCGCCCACACCCCCGAACAGCTGGAGATCGACCTCGAATGGATCGAGGACGAGATCGGCGACAAGCCCTACGGCGTCGACCTGATCATCCCCGCGAAGTACGCGGGCGACGAGGAAGGCGGCTACACGACCGCCGATCTCGTCAAGCTGATCCCCGCCGAGCACCGGGAGTTCATCGACGACATCCTCGCCCGCTACGAGGTTCCCGAGTTGCCCGCCGACGACGAGCTCGTCGCCGGTCAGGGAGGGATGGACCGCGCCGGCGCCGCACCGTTCTCGGCCAACGCCGCCGGGCCGCAGATCGACATCGCGCTCGCCCACGAGACCGCCTTCGTCGCCAACGCCCTCGGACCGCCACCACCTCACCTGATCGAAGCGGTCAAGGGGGCCGGGCGGCTCGTCGGCGCGCTGGCCGGCCGCCCGTCGCACGCCGAAGCCCACGAGCGGGCCGGCGTCGACCTCATCATCGCCCAGGGCTCCGAAGCCGGCGGGCACACCGGCGAGATCGGCACGATGGTCCTCATCCCCGAGATCGTCGATTCCACCTCGTTGCCGGTGCTCGGTGCCGGTGGCATCGGCCGGGGTCGACAGATGGCCGCCGCGATGGCGCTCGGTGCCCAAGGGGTCTGGTGCGGTTCGGTCTGGCTCACCACCGACGAGGCCGAGACCCACCCGGTGGTCAAGGAGAAGTTTCTCGCCGCCACCTCGGCCGACACGATCCGCTCCCGGTCGCTCACCGGCAAGCACGCGCGGATGCTCAAGTCGGCGTGGACCGAGGAATGGGCCCGCGACGACACCCCCGACCCCCTCGGCATGCCCCTCCAGCCGATCCTGGCGGCAGAGGCCCAGCGTCGCATCAACCGGTCTGCTCATCACGCCGGGTCCGGCGCGGAGAAGCTGTCGAACTACTTCGTCGGCCAGATCGTCGGCACCATGAACCAGCGGAAGTCCGCCACCGCGGTGGTGATGGAGATGGTCGACGAGTTCATCGACGCGGTCGAGAGCCTGAAGGGCCAACTGGAGTACTGAACGCGTCCGGTCGACCGATCACGGCCTCTTCGCCGTTGCCCCCGGTGACGTGCCACGATGGCGAGATGACCGATACCGCCGACCGCACCGTCTTTCGCACCTGCCCGCTCTGCGAGGCCACCTGCGGGCTGCAGATCGAGATCGTCGACGACGCCGTCACGCGCATCCGCGGCGACATGGCCGACGTGTTCTCCCACGGCTTCATCTGCCCGAAGGGATCGACGCTCAAGCAACTCCACGAGGATCCCGATCGGCTGCGGGCCCCGTTGGTGCGGCGAGGGTTCGACGACGCCGGCGCGCCGGTCTTCGAGGAGGTCGGTTGGGACGAGGCCTACCGGGTGGTCGATGAGCAGTTGCGGGCCGTGCGGGAGACGCACGGCAACGCCGCGGTCGGGATGTACCTCGGCAACCCGGGCGCCCATGTGCTCGGCGCCGCGACCCACACCCGCCACCTCATGAAGGCGCTCGGTGGCGGCGCGGTGTTCTCCGCCAGCACCGTCGATCAGATGCCCCGCCATGTCACGTCCGGCTACCTCTACGGCAGCGGCGGATCGATGCCGGTGCCCGACATCGATCGCACTGATCTTTTTGTCTGCCTCGGCGCCAATCCCTACGCGTCCAACGGGAGCATCTGCACCGCGCCCGACTTTCCGGGTCGGATCGAGGCCGTGCAGGAGCGGGGCGGTCGGGTCGTCGTGATCGATCCCCGCCGGTCCCGAACGGCCGAACAGGCAGACCTCCATCTCGCGATCACGCCCGGCACCGACGCGGTGCTCCTCGCGGCGATCGCCCGGCTGCTGCTCGAGGGTGGACACCGCGGCACCGGCCATGTCGCCGACCTCATCGACGGCCTCGAGAGCATCGAGGCCGCGCTCGCCCCGTTCACCGTCGAGATGGCCGCCCCGGCGACCGGCATCGACGAATCGGCCATCGTCGCCCTGGCCGACGAGATCGCCGCGGCCGAGCGGGCCGCCGTCTACGGCCGCATCGGCACCTGCGCCGTCGAGTTCGGCACGTTGACGACCTGGCTGCTCGACGTGATCGCGATCCTGTCGGGAAACCTCGACTCGCCCGGCGGCACGATGTTCCCCGAAGCGGCCCACACCCGGGTGCGCGGCGAGAAGCCCGGCCGTCCGTTCCGGGTCGGTCGCTGGACGAGCCGGGTCAACGGTCGCCCCGAGGTGCAAGGTGAGTTCCCCGTCGCCGACCTGCCCGACGAGATCCTCGAGCCGGGTGAGGGTCAGTTGAGAATGATCTTCACCGTCGCCGGCAACCCGGTGCTCTCCTGCCCCGACGGCGCGCGGATGGACGAAGCTTTCGCCGCGCTCGACGCGATGGTCGCGGTCGACATCTATCTCAACGAGACGACCCGCCACGCCTCGGTGATCCTGCCCCCGCCCGGGTCGCTCGAAAAGAGCCACTACGACATGGCGTTCACCGGCTTGAGCGTGCGCAACGTCGCCAACTTCTCGCCGACCGTCTTCGAGAACGACGCGCCGACAGAGGAGGACATCCTCGCGTCGCTGGCGCTGATCGCCCTCGGTTTCGGACCGGAGGCCGACCCAAACGATCTCCACGACCAGGTCGTCGCCGGCCTGCTCCAAGCGGAGATCGAGACCCCCGAGTCGCCGGTTGCGGGCCGGGACCTCGACGAGCTGGTTTCGATGGTCGACGGCGACACCGGAAGCGAGCGGGTGCTCGACGCCATGTTGCGCACCGGTGTGCGAGGCGACGGCTTCGGTTCGGTCCCCGACGGGCTGTCGCTGGCCAAGCTGCGCGAGAACCCCCACGGCATCGACTTCGGCGCGCTCGAGCCCCGCCTGCCCGCGCTCTTGCGTACGCCCGGCGGTCGCATCGATCTCTTTGCCGGGCCGTTCGCCGAGGAGCTGTCGCGGCTCGCGGAGCGGGTCGCCGAGTGGGGGGCCGACGACCGGCTGCTGCTGGTCGGCCGCCGCCACCTGAAGTCGAACAACTCGTGGATGCACAACCTCCCCATCTTGGTGAAGGGCAAGCCCCGATGCACCCTGCAGCTCCATCCCGACGACGCCGCCGACCGGGGGCTGACCGATGGCGCGGCGGCCAGGATCAGCTCTCGGGTCGGTGCGGTCGTCGCCCCCGTCGAGGTGACCGATTCGGTGCGGCCCGGCGTCGTCAGCCTGCCCCACGGGTGGGGGCACGATCTGCCCGGCATCCGGATGCGTGTCGCGGCCGAACATGCCGGCGTCAACAGCAATGTGCTCACCGATCCCGCGATCATCGATCCGCTGTCGGGCAACGCGGTGCTCAACGGCATTCCCGTCGAAGTCGCCCCCGCCTGACCCGGTCGCCTGGTCGTCGGGCACGGGAACGAAAGAACTGGTTTGCCGCCGGTGGACCAACGCCCGAGAATCATCGGGTGATCGCGGCTCGTCCACCCGAACTCCTCCGAGACGAGATCGTCGTGCTCGTTCGGGCGACCCCGGACCATCTCGACGGGCTGCAGGCCGCGATCGAGACCAGCCATGTCGAGCTCCAGCCCTGGATGGACTGGATCGACGAGGAGCCCCAACCACGCGACGCGACCCGGGAGCATCTGTCCTCTCGAAAGGAGGCCTGGGAGAACGGCGAGGAGTTCGGCTTCACGATGCTCGATCCGTTCACGGGCGAGGTCATCGGCAACTGCGCCCTCATGGCCCGACAGGGGCCAGGGAAGCTGGAGATCGGCTACTGGGTCCGTTCCGACCGCACCGGTGCCGGAGTGGCCACGGCCGCCGCTGCCCTGTTGACCCGCGCCGCCCTGGCCCTCGACGGCATCGAGATCGTCGAGATTCACCACGATGCCGCCAACCACGCGAGCGCTCGTGTGCCCGAGAAGCTCGGCTTCGTCGAGACGGCGCGCGACGCCGTCGAGCCCGGCGACCCCCGCCAGGCCGGCATCAACGTGGTGTGGCAGCTCAGCCGAGCAGCGCGGCCCTGACCTCGCCGCACAACTCCAACGACTCCAGCGCCTCGGCCTGGTCGATCGCCATGCAACGCACGATCACATCGTCGAAACCCAGCTCCCGAAACGGCACGAGCTGGTCGATCACTTCGTCGACCCCGCCGTAGACGAGCGCCTCGCGCGACATGCCGCGATAGCCCTTCGCGACGAGCTCGTCGCCGATCTCCACGGCCCGGGCGCCGTCGCGCAAGATGACGATGTCCTTGCGGACGATGGCCCGGCTCGGCCGGCCGAGCCGTTCGGCTTCGCCGCGATACGTCTCCAGCATCCCGGGTGCGTTCGACGGCACGACCTGAGGGCCGCCGTACCAGGCGTCGCCCTCTCGGGCAGCCCGCCGCAACGGGCCGGCCGCGCCGGCACCGATCCACCACTCGACCGGCGACGGAGGACGGGGGCTGATCCGGGCGCCGGTGAACCCGAATCGCTCGCTGTCGACCGTGTCGCCGGCCAGCAGCGCCTTGATCACCCGGATCGACTCGTCGAGCGTCGCGCCCCGGGTGCCGATGTCGGCCCCCATCGCCGCGAACTGCTCGGCCCCGGCCCCGATGCCGGTCTGGACCACGAAGGGGCCCGAATGGATCGCGGCGAGGGTGCCGACGTGTTCGGCGACGAGCACCGGGTTCCACAACGGGAGCAGGAACAGGCATCCGAGCGGACGGTCCGGATCCCATTCGGCGGTGAGGCGGCCGAGCATGGGCACGCCCTGGTAGTAGGGGCACGGGGTGGCGTGGTGGTCACCGAGACTCAACGAGTCGAGGCCGACGTCACGGGCGACCCGGGCCCGCTCGATGATCCGACGGGCACCTTCGGTGGGGTCGTCGACGAGGTGGGTGGAGGACAATGAGACACCGAGGCGCATGGCGGGACTGTAGCGACCCACCGTCCCCCACGAGCGGGAGGTTGGCCCCACGCCTCGAGACGCGCCACGCTGGCGGGGTGACTGAACACGGGACCGACCTCACCGCCGACTTCGGGGACCGGCCGGGAACCGCGTTCGTGGTCGGGGGCAGCGGCGGCCTCGGGGCCGCGATCTGTCGCGAGCTCGCCGTGCGGGGCAGTGATGTCGCGCTCACCTACCGGGGCAACGAGGCCGCGGCCCAGGCGCTCGCCGCGGACATCGGCGACTGGGGACAACGGGCCTGGACCGTCGGGCTCGACCTGGCCGACCACGAGCAGGCCAGGGCCTCGGTCGACGCGATCGCCGAGGCCGCCGGCGGCATCCACACCCTCGTCTACGCGGCCGGCCCCCACGTGCCCCAAAAGCACCTCAGCACGGTCGACCCCGGCGAGGTCAGATGGCAGCTCGATGTCGACGCGGCCGGCTTCTTCGCGGTGGCCCAGCCGTCGATTCCGCATCTTCGCGACAGCGAGGGCAGCATCGTCGCGGTCACCACCGCGGCGACCCGGCGTTTCCCGGTGCGTGACGGGCTGTCGTCGATTCCGAAGGCCGCGGTCGAAGCGGCGATCCGAGGCTTGGCCGCCGAAGAGGGTCGATTCGGGGTTCGGGCCAACACCGTCGGGCCGGGCATGCTCACCGATGGGATGGCCGAGCGGCTCATGGCATCAGGAGATCTCGACGAGCGAGCGCTCGACGCCGCTCGCGCCAACATCCCGTTGCGTCGCTTCGGTTCGGCGTCCGACATCGCCGAAGCCGTCTGCTTCCTGGCCTCACCGAGATCCCGTTTCATCACCGGAGTCCATCTCGATGTCGACGGCGGTTTCACGCTGTGACCGCCCGGAGGGTTCGGTTCCCGACACTGTTGGCCGACGCCGCGGGTTGCTAGTTTCTCGGGGTCGATCCCAATGGAGGACCCGTTGTACCCCGGAGCCCACGCCGCCAACCGCCCCGATCATCCCGCCATCATCCAGGCGAGCACGGGCGACATCACGACCTACGCGGAGCTCGACGACGAGGCCAACCGGCTCTCCCACGTGTTTCGAGACATGGGGCTCGAACCCGGCGATCACATCGCGTTCTGCATGGAGAACCATCCCCGCTTCCTCGCGATCTGCTGGGGCGCCCACTACGCGGGGCTGATCTACACGGCGATGAGCAGCCGTCTCACCACCGAGGAGATGGCGTACATCATCGAGAACTGTGGGGCCCGGGCGTTCATCACGTCGCCCCACAAGGCCGATCAGGCGGCCGAGCTGCGCGATCAGATGCCGGCGGTCGAGATGCGATTGATGGTCGACTCGACGATCGACGGCTACGACAGCTACGAGGCGGCGATCGAGCAGGCGTCGGCGGCGCCGCTTCCCGGCCGGATCGCGGGGACCGACATGCTCTACAGCTCCGGCACCACCGGCCGCCCCAAGGGGGTTCTGCCCAAGATCGAGCCGCAGCCGCTCGAGGAGTCGGTGTCGGGGGTCGGCGCCCTCGGGGCGATGTTGTTCGGGTTCGGTGAGGACTCGCGGTATCTGTCGCCCGCGCCGCTGTACCACGCGGCGCCGCTGCGGTTCTGCATGGGGATCCACGTCGGCGGTGGCACCGTCATCGTGATGGAACGGTTCGATCCCGAGGACTATCTGCGGCTGATCGAGAAGTACGAGATCACCGCCTCGCAGGTCGTCCCGACGATGTTCGTGCGAATGTTGAAGCTGCCCGAGGAAACCCGGACGAGATACGACGTGTCGTCGCTGCAGGCCTGCATCCATGCCGCCGCTCCGTGCCCGGTCGAGGTGAAGCGGGCCATGATCGACTGGTGGGGTCCGGTCATCCACGAGTACTACGCGGGGACCGAGGGCAACGGGTTCGTCTACTGCAACAGCGAGCAGTGGTTGGCCCATCCCGGCACCGTCGGTTCGGCCATTCTCGGCACGATCCACATCGTCGGCGACGACGGTGAAGAGGTGGCGGTCGGTGAGGAAGGCACCATCTACTTCGAGGGGGGCTCGGAGTTCGAGTACCACGGCGATGCCGAGAAGACCGCCGATTCCCGGATGGCAAACGGTTGGTCGACGCTCGGCGATGTCGGCAAGGTCGACGAGGACGGCTTCCTCTACCTCACCGATCGCAAGGCCTACATGATCATCACCGGCGGGGTGAACGTCTACCCGCAGGAGGCCGAGAACCTTCTGACGATGCATCCGAAGGTCGTCGACGTGGCGGTGATCGGCGTGCCCAACGACGACTTCGGTGAGGAGGTCAAGGGGGTCGTGCAGCCCGTCGAGATGCCGGCCGACGACGAGGCGGCGAGAGCCCTCGAACGGGAGCTGGTCGCCTACTGCCGCGAGCACCTCGCCGATGTGAAATGCCCGCGCACGTTCGATTTCCGCGAAGAGCTCCCCCGGCATCCGACCGGCAAGCTCTACAAGCGGTTGCTCAAAG
Organism: Actinomycetes bacterium; assembly: GCA_024276495.1. Classification (GTDB taxonomy): domain Bacteria; phylum Actinomycetota; class Acidimicrobiia; order Acidimicrobiales; family Aldehydirespiratoraceae; genus JAJRXC01. Next base: position 17,956 of record JAJRXC010000064.1, on the reverse strand, counting down.
ACGAGTACTGGGCCGACGCCGGCCGCACGATCTGAACCCTCACATCGGCCGGTTTCGGTCCGATCGGAACGTGGAGCGCACCGAACCAACCTGTCGGCGAGGTGTGTTCGCGACGTCGACACTCCCGGGGCGCTCACCCCGGGAGTGTCACGTTCTTGTTTGCGGGGGTGGGTCAGTCGAGTTTGAGGAGCCGGGCCGCGTTGCCTCGCAGGAACGGTTCCCACACGTGGTCGCGAAACGGCACATCGTCCATCTCGGTCATGATCCGTTCAAGCGAGAGCCCCATCGGGAAGTAGCCGGCGTAGATGATCTTGTCGGCCCCGCGCGTGTTGGCATAGTCGATGATCGCCCTGGGGTAGTGCTTTGGCGCGAACGCCGAGGTGGAGTAGTGCAGGCCCGGCCATTTGAGCATCAACTTCACCGCGAGGTCCTCCCACGGCTCACATCCGTGGCGGGTGACGAAGGTGAGCTCGGGGAAGTCGTACATCACCTGATCGATGCGTTCGACGTGTTGGCACGACATCGGGAGTCGGGGCCCGGGCACGCCGGCACACACGAAGATGGGCAGGTCGAGCTCACAACACGTCGCGTAGACCGGATAGAACTTCGGGTCGTCGATGTCGACCTGGGGAACACAGCCCGCCGGGAACGCACCGACCGCGCGGGTGCCGAACTCGTCGTGTTCGCGGCGGATCTTGCGGACCGCACCGACCACGTCGTTGGGGTCGACATTGCTCTGGGCGATGAACCGATCCGGATGGTCGGTCAACGCCTTGATCGACACCTCGCCCTCGCAGCCGATGAGGCCCTTGTCGATGCCGAAACGGTCCATCTCGCCGAGGGTCAGCGCGATCGGGTCGTCGGAACCGTAGAGCTCCTTGGGCACCCCCTTGAACATGTACTCGACGGGAAACTCGAAGTCGGTCGACTCGGCGTCCTTCAGCTGACGGCGGATGAAGTCGTACTGGCTGAAGTCCGAGGCCGGGAACGAGATCATGCAGTCGATGGCGCCGATGCCGTCGGGGACGGGCATGTCACTTCTCCCGGCCGGGCCGCAACGCGTCGATCAGGCGGTCGGTGTTGGCCCGGTCCTCGTAGACGAGCCGAACCAGCCAGTAGCGGAAGTAGCGGGTGAGCGAAGCCCGTATGAACAAGCCGACCGCGCCGAGCGCGACGACGACGCCGAGGAGGGCGAGGATGACGAAATCGGTCTGGTCGCGGGAATCCGACGCGCTGCTCGACCCGTTGAACGCGACGATCTCGATCACCACCGCGACGACGAAGAGCACCAGCGCGAGCCGGACGGCGGCGCGCTCTGGGTTGGCCCGCCCTCCGCTCAGCCGCAGATCCTCGACTTGGGTCTGGAACTCTTGCAACCGTGGGCTTTCGTCGCCCGGGCGTTCCTCGGTCATTGATGTCCTCCGGATTCGATGCCCAGATAGGCAGCGGTCAGTTCTTCGGCGATCTCGTCGGGGCGGCCGGTGCGGGTGACCCGGCCGTGCAGCATGATGGCCGCGGTGTCGGCGACACCCAAAACCGTCTTCGCGAACTGTTCGACGATGAGAATCGAAAGTCCGGTACGGGCCAGCGTCGCCACCTGGCTGTACAGCTCATCGACGATGATCGGGGCCAGCCCCATCGAGAGCTCGTCAAGCATGAGCAGGGCCGGATCGGTGGCCATCGCCCGAGCCATCGCCAGCATCTGTTGCTCTCCCCCCGAGAGGGTTCCGGCCAGCTGCCGCCGTCGTTCCTCGAGCCGGGGAAAGAGCTCGTAGGCCTTCTCCTGGATGGCCGACAACGACGTTCCCGCGAAGGTCATCATGCGGAGGTTCTCGGTCACGGTGAGGTTCGGGAAGATCCCCCGACCCTCGGGAACGAGACACACACCCGAGCGGGCGAGAGCATCGGGTCGGGCGCCGTTGACCTCGCGGCCCCCGATCAGCAACTGACCGGAGCTCGGCTCGATCTGGCCGCTCGCCACGGCGAGCGTCGTGCTCTTGCCCGCCCCGTTGGGGCCGAGAAGGGCGAGCACCTCGCCCGGCTGGAGCACGAGGTCGACGCCGTGGAGCACGTCGATGATGCCGTAGCCGGCGCGCACTCCGCGCAGCTCGAGGAGGGGAGCGGCGGTGGTCATGACCCCGTCCCGAGGTAGGCGGCCCGGACCGTCTCGTTCCCCTGGACTTCCTCGGGGCTTCCGGCCGCGATCATCTGACCGAAGTCGAGGACGTGGATCTGGCTGCACGTGTTCATCACGAAGCTCATGTCGTGTTCCACGAGAAGAACGGCGAGGTCGTCCTCGGCCACGAGCTGGATGAGCAGGTCGCCGACCGCTGCCGTCTCCTCCTCGGTCAGGCCCGACGACGCTTCGTCGAGGAGCAACACCCGGGGTCGCACCGCGAGCGCTCGGGCGAGCTCGACCAGACGGGCCGTGCCCGTCGGCAGCGTGCCGACGGTGATGTCGGCGACGTCGGCCAGCCCGACCCGTTCGAGGATGTCGTCGGCCAGGCGGGCCGGACCGGTCCCCGCGCCGTACATCTCCGCGGCGACGAGCACGTTGTCGCGCGCGCTCAGCGAGTTGAACGCCTCGAGCTTCTGGAAGGTGCGGGAGAGCCCTTTGCGGGCGCGTCGGTGCACACCGAGCCGGGTCACGTCGCGGCCGCCGAGTCGGACCGCGCCGGTCACGGTGTTCTGGTGGCCGGTGATCACGTTGAACAGCGTCGTCTTCCCGGCTCCGTTGGGGCCGATGAGCCCGGTGATCACCCCGGAGTGGGCGGTGATGGTCGCGTGCGACAGGGCCCGGAGCCCACCGAATTGCACCGTGATGTCCTCGGCCTCCAACACGGCGGCGCCGGACGGGTCGATCTCAGACATCGGCCACTTCCGGGTGGACCGCGTGGCGATAGCCCTCGGCCGGGGTGATGTCGTCGACGACGCCGAGCTCGTGATCGATCTCGAGCAGCGCCTCGCCGGTGAACGGCTCGGTCAGGCCGAGGCCGCCGATCTCACGGACCCGGCCCCGCTCGCGCTCCAACGCGAGCTCCCGACGGGCGTCGCGACGCCAAGGGAGCAGCGGAGCGAAGCCCTTGCCCATCTCGAAGACCGCTCCCCGCTGATTCACCACCATGCCGATGGCGAGCAGACCCGGCCCGAACTTGGCCAGGAAGCTGTCGAGGAACCAGACGAGCGGGCCGAACGAGCCGGCTTCGTCGAGTCGTCCGCCGAGGGCCTCGATGACGAACCGGAACGAGAGGAAGAGGGCGGCGGCGGGCATCGCGAGACCGGCCGCGGCCATCAGGAGCACGATCTCGAAGTTGGCGAGCAGTTCGAAGTCGCGGCCGCTGTCGATGCTGTTCTTGCTGATCGCCCAGAACACGCCGGCCATTCCGGCGAGGGCGGCCGATGTCGCGTAGACGATGACCTTGGTCAAGATGACGTTGACCCCGATGGTCGCCGCCGCGGCCTGGCTGTCCTGCATCGCCACCCAGCGCCGACCGAAGCGCGAACGGCGCAACAAGACGAGGGCGAACATCATCACCGCGAAGACGATGATGAGCGCCAGGAAGAACCGATACCGGCTGTCGAGCGTGTAGCTCCCGACCGAGAGATCGGCGAACGTGTGGGTCGGGAAGATCTTCGGGTGCGGGTAGACGAGCTTCGCCATGAGCAGCGCGAACGCGAGAGACAACAGGGCGAGGTAGAGGCCGCTGAGCCGGGCGGCGAACAGCGCGACGATCGCGCCGAGTGGTGCGCAGAGCAGACCGACGACGGGAATCCACAGGGCGTTTCCGGACTCGCCGGCCAGCTTCAGGAAGAGGAAGGCACCGAACCCCGCGAACGCGAGGGGAGCGAAGTTGATCTGCCCGGCCCAACCGGTGAGTGGGACCAGCGACAGACCGATCAGGGCGATCACCATCGCGGCGATGCCGTTGTTCAACGCGATCTGGTTCCACGGGCCCGGATCCCACACCCCGAAGTCGAGCCAGCCGTTGGCCAAGACGATCGCGACGACGATGAGGGCGACGGACCCGAACGCGCCCTCGGCCCAGTTCGTGGTGCGTTCGACCGGACGCAGGTTGGTGGCCACCCGACCGACTTCGAGTCGGGCCTGGGGCAGCGCCAGCACGACGAGGAACAGCACGATCGGCGCGATCGCCAGGCGGGTGAACGGCCAGTCGGCGCCGTGGGAGAGCCATTGGGCGTTGTGCTGTTGCAGCAGCCCGATCAGGAGCCCACCGACGACGGTCAGGGGAAGGCTGCGGAGCTGACCCAGCGCGGCGGCCGCGATCGCGGCGATCAACATGACGTCGTTGAGGTTGGCCGGACTGAACTGGACCTCCGGGGCGATCAGGATTCCGGCCAGGGCGGCGAGCGACGACCCGAGCGCCCAGGCGAACGACGAGAGCATGCCGGGGCGGGCCCCGTTGAGCGCGGTGAGCTCCCGGTTGTCGACGACGGCCCGCATCGCCACACCGATCCGGGTCCGGTAGAGGAGCAGCCGCAAGAGGAGGGCGATCGCGGCGGCGACGACGATCACCATGTAGCGGTGCCAGGTCACCTTGAACTCGCCGATGAAGAAGCCCTGGCCTTCCCAGAAGAAGCCGACCGAGCGGGCCTGGTCGGCCTGCCAGAGCTGGCCGGTCAAGGTGAGCAGGAAGACCATCAGGCCGACCGTCACCATCAGCTGGACGACGAGATCGGCAGTGCGGAGGCGGCGCATGAGGATCAGGTCGAGGAACACGCCGATCGCGGGGGCGACCACCAGGACCACCAGGATCAGGGCGAACAGCCGGGGCAGGCCGATCCCGTCCTTGTTCTCGGCCAGTTCCCAGTAGAGAAAAGCGGAGAAGACGCCGATGCCGCCATGGGCGAAGTTGAAGGTGCCGGTGGTGGTGTAGACGACGACGAGCCCGGTCGCGGAGATCGCGTAGAGCGAGCCGACGGAGAGACCCGCGATCGTGGCCACCAACAAGCTGTCGAGCGTGACGGTGTTCCCGGCCCAGCTCTGCCAGCTGACGACAACCAGAAAGCCGAGGCTCGCGAGGATCGCGAAGATCAATGACGGGCGAAGCCCGGAGGTCCTCACCCGCGGCTCCGGCTCAGCTGTCGGGGGTGAATGTGTCGGGGTTGACCGTCACCGGGATCGGTTCCGTCTCGCAGTCGAGTGTGCCCCGTTCTGCGGGGAAGACCCGCACGAACTCGTTGTTCTGCACCTGCAGGAGGACGAAGCAGTCGGCGGTCGTCAGCGTCGAGGTGAAATCGGCGCTTCCCCACCAGCCGTTGACGTCGAAGGAGTCGGTGGCCCGCAGCTCATCGAGGAGACGGGCCCGGGTCAAGGCGTTGGGCCCGTCGGCCTCGACGATCTGGTTGACCACCTGTTCGAAGAGGATGCCGTCGCCCCACGCCCCGGCGGCCCACGCCGCGGGGAAGTCGGTGTCGATCGCGTCCATGAACGCCGCGAGCTCGGCATTGGTGTCGGTCTCCTCGAAGGGGAGGAAGAAAAGCCACACGTAGGTGCCTTCGACCTTGTCGCCGTTCTCGAGATACGACGGCGTGTAGCAGGCCAACGAACACAGCCAGGTGACGCTGTCGACGTCGAAGCCCTGGTCGGCGGCTTCGCTCAGGAGATTGCTCATCGCCGCGTCGTTGGAGCCGTTGTAGACGAAGTTCAGATCGTTCTCACGCATCGTCGCCACGTAGGGGGTGAACGCCGACTGGGGATCGAGGCCGCTGATCCCGTACGCCTTGTCGTAGACGACGCCGATGGCTTCGTGCCCGGCGATCTGCGGGATGGCGGAGACGGTGGTCGAGGGGAGGTCGCCGGGGACCAGGAACAGACCACGCAGGTCGCCCCCGTTCTGCTCGAGGAGGTACTGCACCGCACCGACCGCCGCGACCGCGTCCCGTTCGCCGCCCTCGTAGGGACATTCGACCCCGGGCCGGCTCAGGTGAAAGCTCACCGACGAGCACTGATGCGGGACCTCGGTGGTGATGTAGGCCAGATCGGGAACACCGGTCGGGTTGCCGGCCTGGTCGGGGCAGGTCGTCAGGTCGGTGGTGTCGGTGCCGAAGAGCACGGTCGTGCCGACGAGCGCGAGGGCCTCACTGCATGCTCTCAGGAAGCCATTGGTGGTGGCCGTCTGGTTCAGCTGGCTGTCCCAGAACTCGATCTCGACGGTGCGACAGGCGATGCCACCCCGCTCGTTGAGGTTCGCGGCCCAGGCGAGGGCCCCGTCGCGGGCACCGTCGAACAGCCCGGGGGCCAAGGGGTTGTCGGAGTCGGCCATCACGATCACCTTGATGGTGTCGGCGGTGACCCCGATCTCGGTGGCCTCGAGCTCGACGTCGCACACGTCGGCCTCGGGCGGCTCGGTCACTTCCGGTGTCGTGACGCCCGGCTCGGTGCCATCGGGAGTGTCCTCGGGCGGGTCGGAGGGTGTGTCCTCGGACGCGACCGGCGCCGGGTCGGCCGTCTCCGTCGCGGCCGGATCGTCGTCGCGGCTCCCACAGGCCGACGCGATCACGGCCAGGGCGAGGAAGGCGGCGATCCAACGGACGACAACCTTCTCGGACACGGTCCTCTTGAGCATGGTCCCCTCCATGGCTGATCGACTCGGCGAGGTCGACGCGGGTCGGTTGGTGTGGCGCGGACGATAGCCCGCGCACCATCTCGTGTGCCAAACGGCACAATGGCCGCCGGGTCGGCGCCCGCGGAGAGAGCCCGGTACCGTCGACACCGGTTGCCGACCACCGGATGGACTCATGACCGACCTCGACTTCAGCGCCGATTTCCCCACGCCCGACCGGGCCGAATGGGTCGACGCGGTCGAGAAGGTCCTGCGGGGGAGGTCCTACGAGAAGGTGCTCGTGTCGACCACCGACGACGGCCTCGACATCCAGCCGCTGTATCTCGCCGCCGACGCACCGCCGGCCGCGGTGCTCGGATCGCTCGACCCGGAACGGGTCACGCGGGGATGGGACGTGCGTCAGGTCCACGACGGCGCCGATCCTGCCGAGTGCGCGCGGGCGGTCGTCACCGAGCTCGAACGAGGGGTCACCTCTGTCGAGCTCATCGCGCCGGCGGACGGATGGACCCCCGACACGATGCGGACGGCGACCCAGGGAGTGCTCTTCGATCTCGCCCCGGTGGTGTTGGCCCCCCACGCCGACCCGGCTGCCGCCGCGGCCTTGCACACGGTCGTCGCCGAACGCGGCGATCTCGCCGCCACCGGCTGCTGGCTCGGTCTCGACCCGATCGGGGAGACCGCCCGGGGCGGCACGGCATCGACGAACGACGTGATCGGATTCGCGGCTGATCTTGCCGCGACGCTCCCCAATGGCCGCACGGTCACGATCGACAGCGCACGCTACGGCGATGCCGGCGCCACCAAAGCACAGCAGATCGGGTGGAGCATCGCGAGTGCCGTCGCCTGCCTTCGTTCCTTCGAGGAGGCCGGTCTCGACCCCTCCGCCGCGGCGGCCACCATGGCCTTTCGTGTGTCGGTGGGGGCGGACCAGTTCCTGACGATCGCCATGCTCCGGGCCGGCCGCCGACTCTGGCGCCGGGTGCTCGACGCGAGCGGCGTCGAAGCCGAACGACGGCGTCAGCTCGTCCAGGCGGTGACGGCCCGGGCGATGTTCAGCCGTCGTGATCCCTGGGTCAACATGTTGCGGGGCACCACGGCGGCGTTCGCGGCCGGCGTGGGTGGTGCCGATTCCATCACCGTCTTGCCCTTCGACGACGCGATCGGGATGCCCGACGGCTTCTCGCGGCGGATCGCCCGCAACACCCAGCTCCTGTTGATCGAAGAGTCACATCTCGCCCGCGTCATCGATCCCGCGGCCGGCTCCTGGTTCGTCGAGTCGCTCACCGAACGGCTCGCGGCTGCGGCGTGGCAGGTCCTTCAGCGCGTCGAGGCCGCCGGTGGGATGGAGGCGGCCCTCGTCTCGGGTTCGATCGCAGCCGAGATCGACGACGCCTGGGCCCGACGCCATGCGTTGCTGCGAACCCGGAGACGTCCCGTCACCGGGGTCTCGGAGTATCCCGACCTCGACGAATCGCTCGTCGAACGCCCACCCCGGCCGCCCGCGCCCGGGTTTCCGGTTCGTCGTCTGGCCGAGTCGTTCGAGTCGCTTCGTGACGCCGCGGATCGGGCCCTGGCCTCGACCGGCAACCGCCCACTGGTCCATCTCGCCGCGCTCGGCCCGCTCGCCACCCACACCACCCGGAGCTCCTGGATCGCCAACCTCCTGGCCGTTGGCGGCATCGCCACGTCCGGCGGCGACGACGACGGATCGATGTCGCCGCTCGAAGCGGAGGTCCGGTTCACCGACAGCGGCTCGTCGGTGGCCGTCATCACCTCTTCCGACGAGATCTACGCCGAACGGGCCGCCGCCACCGCGACCGCCCTGCGAGAAGCCGGCGCCTCCCGGGTCGTGCTCGCCGGACACCCCGGCGACCGCCGCGACGAGCTGGTGGCGGCCGGCATCGACGAGTTCTGGTACGACGGCGTCGACGTGCTCGACGTTCTCACCCGGCTGCATCACGACCTGGGAATCTGACCGGCCGAACACCGACGGTCGAAGCTACGGACGAGCCGCGAGGAGCGCGTCGCGCAACTGCTCGGCCAGCACCTCGATCGGTTCGGTGAACCGGCCGGGGTCCGCCGTGTTGGAGATCGTCAACTGCACGAAGAGGTCTCGGCCGAGCGGGTCGTCGTCGACCACGTAGGACCACACGGAGACCTGGTCGGCGGTGACCCGGATCTCTCCCTCGGTTCCCCACCCGAGCGGAATCACCTGCGAGGCATCGGCCTGCCGGTTGCGGAACTCCTCGAGGAGGTTCGCCGCGTCACGGTCACGACCCGCTTCGAGCACGACGATCGGTGCGTCGCCGTCGATCTCCCGATAGTCGCAGACCTTGCGCGGCTCGTCGTCGACCAGGCGGGTGCTCGAACCGGCGACGCCGGTCGCCGAGCGGACGTCGTCGGCGGGGACCACGTCGCACGGATGGAGGACGATCGGCGGTTCGCGACCCGGGACCGGCTCCGTCGGAGGCGTCGTCGGGGCGGGCTCGCTCGTCACCTCGGTCGCGGGCGGAGCCTCGTCGGACCGCGCGGCACTCGCCGGCGCCGTTGCTCGATCGACGTCGTCGGATCGGCGACCGCCACCGCCACCGTCTTGTCCTCCGCTCAGCGCCACGACGCCGGCGATGACGACAACGACGAGGGCGCCGACGGCCACGATCGCGCGGCGCACGAAACCCTGTGGTGATCGTTCGAAAAGGGAGGACACGGCGCGTCACATCATCTCATCGGGGGCGGGACCGGGCGGGCGGCTGCGTCCTGGTTCGCTGTCGGTGCCCGGTTCGACGTCGAAGGTAGCCGGTGCGCCCCGCTCGGTTTGGTCATGTCGAGCCACGCCGTACGGTGGACCCATGAGCGTGATCCCCGATTTCTCGACGGTCGCCTTCGAGTCGAGCGACCGCGCGCCGATCGATCCCGCGCCGGCGCCGTTGCGCCACATCGTCACCGAAACGGCCGAGGGCATCGGTGTTCGGGCCCTCACCACCGCCGACGACATCGCCGACCTCGACTTCCCGGCGACCCTGCCCGGGCTGCCGCCGTATCTTCGAGGGCCCTACCCGACGATGTACGTCAACCAGCCGTGGACGATCCGACAATACGCCGGCTTCTCCACCGCCGAGGCCTCGAACGCCTTCTACCGCCGAAACCTGGCCGCCGGACAAAAGGGCCTGTCCGTCGCGTTCGATCTCGCGACCCACCGCGGCTACGACTCCGACAACCCGAGGGTCGCGGGCGACGTCGGCATGGCCGGAGTGGCCATCGACTCCATCCTCGACATGCGCCAACTCTTCGATGGGATCCCACTCGAGGAGATGAGCGTGTCGATGACGATGAACGGGGCGGTGCTGCCGATCCTCGCCCTCTTCGTCGTCGCCGGCGAGGAGCAGGGAGTGAAGCCGGCCCAGCTGGCGGGGACCATCCAAAACGACATCCTCAAGGAGTTCATGGTCCGCAACACCTACATCTACCCGCCGACCCCCAGCATGCGGATCATCTCCGACATCTTCGCCTTCGCCAGTGAGCAGATGCCGAAGTTCAACTCGATCTCGATCTCCGGATATCACATCCAAGAAGCCGGCGCGACCGCCGATCTCGAGCTCGCCTACACGCTCGCCGACGGTGTCGAATACGTCCGTGCCGGAATCGCGGCCGGCCTCGACGTCGACGCGTTCGCTCCCCGACTCAGCTTCTTCTGGGGCATCGGCATGAACTTCTTCATGGAGGTCGCCAAGCTCCGGGCCGCCCGTTTGCTCTGGTCGAAGTTGATGAAGCAGTTCGATCCGCAGAACCCGAAGTCGCTGTCCCTGCGAACCCATAGCCAGACCAGCGGCTGGAGCCTCACCGCCCAGGACGTCTACAACAACGTCGCGCGAACCTGTGTCGAGGCGATGGCCGCGACCCAGGGCCACACCCAGTCGTTGCACACCAACGCCCTCGACGAGGCGCTCGCACTACCGACGGACTTCTCGGCCCGCATCGCCCGTAACACCCAGCTCTTCCTCCAACAAGAGAGCGGCACGACCCGGCCGGTCGATCCGTGGGGGGGAAGCCACCATGTCGAGCGGTTGACCGGGGCGCTCGCCGAGAAGGCGTGGGCCCACATCGTCGAGGTCGAGAAGATGGGAGGGATGGCCGCCGCGATCGAAGCGGGCATCCCGAAGTTGCGCATCGAGGAGGCGGCTGCCCGCACACAGGCGCGCATCGACTCGGGCCGTCAGGCCGTCATCGGCGTCAACACCTACCGCCTCGACGAGGACGAGGACATCGACGTTCTCACGATCGACAACGCAGAGGTCCGGGCGTTGCAGATCGCGAAGCTCGAACAGCTCCGGGCCGAGCGCGACCCCGCGACGGTCGAGTCGGCGCTGGCCGCGCTCACCGAGGCCGCCGCTCGCGGCGAAGGCAACCTCTTGGCCCTCGCGATCGACGCGGCCCGAGAGAAGGCGACCGTCGGGGAGATCAGCGACGCCCTCGAGAAGGTCTACGGTCGTCATGTCGCCGAGATTCGAACCGTGGGAGGGGTGTACCGAACCGAGATGGGAGCCGATTCCGAAGCCGTCGACGCCATACGAACGAGGGTCGAGACCTTCGCGGCGCGCCACGGTCGTCATCCACGGATCCTCGTCGCGAAGATGGGCCAGGACGGCCACGATCGCGGGCAGAAGGTGATCGCGAGCGCGTTCGCCGATCTCGGGTTCGATGTCGACATCGGGCCGCTCTTCCAGACCCCCGGTGAGGTCGCCCGGCAGGCGGTCGAGGCGGACGTGCACGTGATCGGCGTCTCGTCGCTCGCCGCTGGCCACCTCACCCTCGTGCCGGAGCTGCGCGACGAACTGGCCCGGCTCGGACGCCCCGACATCTTGATCACCGTCGGTGGGGTGATCCCGCCCGACGACGTGCCGACCCTGATGGAGATGGGCGCGGTCGCCGTCTATCCGCCCGGCACGGTCATCGCCGACGCGGCGGCCGAGTTGCTCGACCGCCTCGACTGACCGGCCGCTCAGGGCAGCTCCACCTGGGCCCGCAACAGGCCCGTCATGTGGGGGCGGATGTGGTCGTCGATGACCCGAACGTGTTCGGGGTGCGCCGAGTAGGTCCGGTAGTCGTCGGCCGACGCGAAGTCGCCGACGATCACGACATGAGCGGTCCCGGCCTGGAGCCCGAGATCACGTTCGACCGAGTAGCGCGTGATCTCGGGGATCAGCGCCGGGAGAGCCCGCAACTCCTCGATGACCGTCGAGATCGCTTCCTCGCCGGCCCCGTCGAGCGACAGCAACACGGTGTGGCGGATCATGGGGTCGGCCGCGACACCCAGTCGCGATCGGCCGGCGGGAAGTTCATGTCGTCGCTCGGCGACCAGTCGCTTTGTTGCATGGCCTGCATCAGGTGGCTTTCGGAGTACATGTCCTCCTCATAGGAGAACTTTCCGTCGCCCGCGTACTCCAGATACGACATCCCCATGTTGTCGATGGGACTGCCGTCGGGACGGGTGCCGGGAAGGCGGTTGCTCCAACGCAAGAAGACCTTGTTCCCGTCGATCGCCTCCCAGAAGTGGGGGAAGTCCCACGACTCGAGGCCGGCCATGGAGTTGTCGAGGAACTCCACCAGCGCGTCGACGCCCTGATGGCGGCCCCAGACCGAGTCGACGAACACGGCATCGTCGGTGAACACCTCCTTGAGATCGCGCCATGGAATCTCCCCGGCGATCGCGGCGCGCCGTAGTTCGAGGTAGCGCTGGATGGTTGCTTCGATCTCTGCTCGTTCGTGGGCCATGGCCAGACGGTAACGTCAGCGACGATGTCGGCAGAAATGCACGAGGACGAGATCCACGACGACGCGCTGGTCGCGGGGGTTCGCGAGGGCGATCGTGCGATGATCGGCCGGGCGATCACCCTGGTCGAATCGACCCGCCCCGAACATCGGGCCCGTGCCGGTCGAATCCTCGAACGACTGCTTCCCCACACCGGGGGAGCCCACCGGGTCGGCATCACCGGGGTGCCGGGCGTCGGCAAGTCGACATTCATCGACCGTCTCGGCACCACTCTCACCGCGCAGGGCCATCGGGTCGCCGTGTTGGCGGTCGACCCGTCGAGCACGCGCAGCGGCGGTTCGATCCTGGCCGACAAGACCCGCATGCCGAACCTGGCGGTCGACGACCACGCGTTCGTTCGACCCTCTCCGTCGGCCGGCACGCTCGGTGGTGTCGCCCGGGCGACCCGTGAGGCGATGCTGGTGCTGGAGGCCGCGGGCCACGATGTCGTCATCGTCGAGACGGTCGGGGTCGGGCAGTCCGAGACCGTGGTCCACGGCATGGTCGACATCTTCGCCGTGTTGATGCTCGCCGGCGCCGGCGACGAGCTCCAGGGCATCAAAAAGGGGGTACTCGAGTTCGCCGACCTGCTGGCGGTCAACAAGGCCGATGGCGACAACGTCGAGCGGGCGGCGCGGGCTGCCGGCGACTACCGGCGGGCGTTGCATCTCCTCCGTCCGGTGAGCCCGAACTGGTCCCCGCCGGTTCTGACCTGTTCCGGGTTGACCGGTGACGGCATCGACGAGTTCTGGCGACACGTCGAGTCGCATCGTTCGAAGATGACCGAGTCGGGTGAGCGGGCGACCCGCCGGCGCGAGCAGCAACTCCAGTGGATGGACACGCTGTTGACCGAACGGCTTGTCGCCCGGTTCCGCGCCGATCCGGCCGTGGGCGAGCACCGGGCCCGGATCGAGGCCGCGGTTCTCGCCGGTGAGATCACCCCGTCGATCGCGGTCGACCGGCTTCTCGGCGAGGGCGACTAGGGCGGGCCACATAGCGGCCGACGGGCCGGAAGCGGATCGGGGTCTCCTCGTACTCCTCGAGCGCGTGGGCGATCCAGCCGGCGGTGCGGGCGATCGCGAAGATGACCTCGCCCGCGTCGTGGCTCATTCCCGTGATGAAGGTGAGGGCGCCGAGAGCGAGGTCGACATTGGGCGCGACGGGAATCCGTTCGCTGGTGCGGGAGACCACCGACGCGACGACGTCCATGCGTTCCTCGTCGATTCGGCGGTCGGCGAGGGCGTCGAACAGGAGGTCGTGGCGGGGATCGTTGGTTCGGTGGATGAAGTGGCCGACGCCGGGCAGCTTTCCGTCGCGGCGCATGACCTCGGCGATGGCGGCGTCGGCACCGCGCGCGGTGGCGTCCTCGAACATGAGGTGCACCGTGCGGCTCGCCGCGCCGTGCAGCGGCCCGGTAACCGCGCCGAGCCCGGCGAGGAGGATCGCGTGGGGTCCGGCCCGGGTCGACGCCGCGAGGCGGGCTGCCAGGGTGGAGGTGGCCATGCCGTGGTCGGCGAGGACCACGAGCGCGATGCCGAGGAGGTCCTGCTCGGCGGGATCGCGCGCGGTGAGGCGCACCCAGAGCCGTTCGGCGATCCGATCGCCGCCGGTTTCGGTGTGGGTGGGCAGCGAGTCGACGATGGCCCGGATGAGTCGGCGGGCGGTGGCGGTGGCACCGTCGAGGGAGCGGTCGTCGCGGAACGGGTCGAGGGCTCCGGCCGCGACGACCCCCGCCATCATCCGGTCGGTGGGGGTGGCGTGGGCCGGGAGGGCCCGGACGGCTCGGCGGACCGCGTTCGACACCGACCGGTTGGTCGGCCACGGTTCGGTCGTCGCGAGCTCGCCGGTCCACAACAGCTCGGCGATCGCCTCGTAGGTGTGGCCCGGTTCGACGAGCTCGGTGAGGTCGTGGCCTCGGTAGTGGACGTGTCCGTCGGTCACTTCGGTGATGCCCGACGTGACCGGCACCTCGAGCCGACCCGGCCGGTCGTCTCCCTTGCGGCGGCGAACGCGGTCGATCTCGTCGGGATCGAACGTGGACGACTTGCCGTCGATGTGGCGTTGCGAGTGGAGCAGCCCTCGGCTGACGTAGGCGTAGATCGTCTCGCGTTTCACCCCGAGACGTGCGGCCGCTTCGGTGGCGCTGATCCGGGTCGGTGCGGGGCTCGTCATATTGATTCAATCAACGTTGAGTCGATCAACGTTGTCAATGTATCCGCGATGGCGCAGGTTGGGAGTCGACGTCCCGCGCCGATTCGAGGAGACCCCCATGGCCGAACAACCGCTCATCGCCCCACCCGGTCTGAAGGGACTGACTGTGGCCGACACCGTGCTCGGAGGTGTTCGGGGGCAGGAGGGGTTCTTCCACTATCGAGAGCACGACGCCGCCGAGCTCGCTCGAACCCGCAGCCTCGAAGACGTCTGGACTCTTCAGCTGCGCGGTGCGCTGCCACCGGCGGAACCGGCGGTCGACGGTGGTGCCCGGCGGGAGTTGCCGCCCGTCGTCGGAGAGCTCGTCGACCTGACCGCGGCGCGGGTCGCCGATCCGATGGCGACCTTGCGGGTCGGGCTGCTCGCGTTGGCCGACCTCGAGGGCCGCGGATCGCTGCTCGACCGAACCGCCGACGAGATCGACGACGACGCGCGGCGCCTCGCCGCGGTCGTTCCGACGATCCTGGCCCGACATCACCGGCGTCGGGCCGGCGAGGCCCCCCTCGATCCCGATCCCTTCCTCGGCCACGCCGCCGACTACCTCCGCATGGCAACCGGTACGACCCCCGGCGTCGACGAGGCGCGGGCGGTCGAGCAGTATCTCGTGGCCACGGTCGATCACGGATTCAACGCGTCGACCTTCACCGCCCGGGTGGTCGCGAGCACCGGCGCCGACATGGCGGGGGCGCTGGTCGCCGCCGTCGGCGCGCTCACCGGTCCGCTCCACGGCGGCGCGCCGAGTCGCTGCATCTCGATGATCGACGAGATCGCCACGCCCGACCGGGCCGCGGACTGGGTGCGGGCGCGTCTGGCTGCCGGCGACAAGATCATGGGGTTCGGCCATGCCGTGTACCGGGCCGAAGATCCCCGCGGCGTGGTTCTCCGGCAGGCGGCCGAACGACTCGGCGGCGATCTCGTCGACCGGGCGGCCGGGATCGAGCGGGAGATCCTCGCGGTCCTCGCCGACTGGAAGCCCGGACAGCGAATCGTCACCAATGTCGAGTTCTGGGCCGCGGTCGTGCTCGAGCTCGCCGGCTTGCCCCGCGCGATGTTCACCCCAACGTTCTCGGTCAGCCGGTCGATCGGTTGGACGGCCCACATCATCGAACAACACGGTGTCGGCAAGATCGTGCGACCGAGCGCCCGCTATGTCGGACCGGCGCCGCTGGTGGGGGTGGCGTCGTGAATCGGTGATCCTTGACTACCTTCCCCGGCCGCGACGCCCTAGCCTTCCTTCCAGGGAAGGTATATGGGGGAGCAGGAGAGATGACGGTTCACGACGACGCACCGGTTTGGGACAATGTCGACCTCTGGGACATGGATGCGTTCCAGCGCCAGGAGCACCACGCGATGCTCGAACAGCTCCGGGAGACCGATCCGGGGATCCACTGGATCGACGAAGGCGACATGGGCCCCGGGTTCTGGGCCATCACCCGACTCGAACACCTGAAGGAGGTCAACCGGCAAGCCGAGATCTTCTCGTCGAACAAGGGCGGCACCCAGATGCAGGAACGCAACCGGGCCGACGACCTCGACAGCTTCCAGAACGATTCGCTCATGCTGTCGATGGATCCCCCGAAGCACACCCGCTACCGGCGCATCGTCAGCCGCGGCTTCACCCCACGCATGATCAACCTGCTGGAGGACTATCTCCACAACCGCACCCAGATGATCATCGATCGGGTCTGTGAGGACGGGAAAGCCGATTTCGTCACCCAGCTGGCGGCCGAGTTGCCGCTGCAGGCCATCGCCGAGATGGTCGGCATCCCGCTCGAGGACCGATCGAAGATCTTCGACTGGACCAACTCCATGATCGGCGCCGACGACCCCGACTACGCGAAGAGCGAAGAGGACGTGATGGCCGCGTTCGGTGAGCTGTTCGCCTACTCCAACGCGTTGCAAAACGAACGACGAGACACCCCCGGCGACGACATCGTCACCACGCTGCTGTCCGCCGACGTCGACGGCGAAGGGCTCGACGAGATCGAGTTCGACATGTTCTTCTTGTTGCTGTGCGTCGCCGGCAACGAGACCACCCGCAACTCCGTCACCCGGGGCATGCAGGGGTTCTTCGACTTTCCCGACCAGTGGGAGCTCTACAAGAGCGACCCCGATCGCTACCGCGACACGATGGTCGACGAGGTCGTGCGCTGGGCGACGCCAGTGCTCAACTTCCGGCGCCAGGCGCTGCAGGACTACGAGCTCGGCGGGGTGAAGATCAAGGCCGACGACAAGGTCGTCATGTGGCACATTGCGGCGAACCGTGATCCGCGTGCCTTCGACGATCCGTGGACGTTCGACATCACCCGCCACCCGAACGACCATGTCGGCTTCGGGGGCGGCGGACCCCATTTCTGTCTCGGCTCCAACCTCGCCAAGATGGAGATCGCGCTGATGTTCAAGGGGATCGCCGAGCGGCTATCCGACATCCATCCGGTCGGCCCGGCCGAGTATCTGCGCTCGAACTTCATCGGCGGCGTGAAGGCCCTGCCGGTGGAGTTCACGCCGACACCGTCGACCAACACCATGCCCCTCGACCGTCTCGGGTCCGCGGCGGGTGCCTCGGGCACCGACGGGTACGGCGGTGCGGTCGAGCGAGACGACTGACGCCGGCGCGACGAGAGGGGTCACGCGGCGGCTGTCCGCCCGTGTCCCTTCCCACGCCCTACGGTGCGCAGATGGACGACACCCCCCGTCTCGACCTCGGTGCCTTTCCCGACGTGTTCGGCTACGAGCGGGCGGCGGCCCTCGATCGGGCCGACCCGCTGGCCGGCGAACGGGCGCACTTCGTCGTCGACGATCCCGATGTCGTCTATCTCGACGGGAACTCTCTCGGCCGACTCCCCACCGCGGCCGTCGATCGAATCGATGATGCCGTCCGTCGTCAGTGGGGCGACCGACTGATTCGATCCTGGCAGGAAGGATGGTGGGAGCTGCCCGAGGACCTCGGCCGGCTCCTCGCCCCCGTCGTCGGCGCCGAACCCGACGAGGTGCTCGTCTCCGACTCGACGTCGGTCAACTTGTTCAAGCTCGCGGCGGCCGCCCTGATCGCCGCGCCGGATCGTCCCCGTGTCCTCACCGACGATCTCAACTTCCCGACCGATCTCTACATCCTCCGATCGGCCGCGAGGGCGGCCGGTTCGGGCCAGATCGTCGAGGTGATCGGATCCGACGGGATCGAGGGTCCGATCGACGCGATCGAGGCCGCGATCGACGACGACACCGCGCTCGTCAGCCTCTCGCACGTGACCTTCAAGTCGGGCTACCGCTACGATCTCGCTCGCCTCACCGCGAAGGCCCACGAGGTCGGGGCGCTGGTCCTGTGGGACCTGAGCCATTCGGTCGGCGCCGT